>NZ_JAMAXX010000002.1:0-511386 GCF_023712625.1 Curtobacterium sp. ODYSSEY 48 V2 | reverse complement strand
GTAGGGGTGGGGGGGGGCGGGCCGGCCCCCGCGCCTCCCGTCCGTCGCGTCCAGGGTCGCGCGCGCGATGTCGCCTGCGCGTGCTGCCGCTGTGGGACGACACCCCCGACGTCGTCCGACAGCGGGGATGTCGTTCAACGGCGAGACGACCAACACGACGCCGCGCACCACGCTCCCACGGGACGGTGCGAAGATGGACGACGGCCGCCAGCACACCCCGCACGGGCGGCAGGAACCAGGAACGATGAGCCTCTTCTCCGCACGCCGCAAGCCGTCCGAGGGCCCACGGGCGAGCTTCGGCCGCCTGCTGACCTACCTGTTCGAGAACAAGCCCGCGATGGCCCTGATCATCGTGCTGAGCGTCCTCGGAGCCGGCGCCTCGCTCGCGCAGCCGTTGCTCGTCAACCAGGTCGTCACCGCCGTGCAGCACGGCGAGACGCTCTCGATCCTGGTCTGGGCGCTCGTCGCCCTCGTGCTCGTCTCGGGCGTGCTGAACGGCGTGCAGCACTTCCTGCTCCAGCGCGCCGGCGAGGGCGTGGTGCTCTCCACCCGCCGCAAGCTCATCGCGCGGATCCTCAACCTGCCGATCTCGGAGTTCGACACCCGCCGCACCGGCGACCTCGTGTCCCGCGTCGGCAGCGACACGACGCTCCTGCGCGCCGTGCTCACGCAGGGACTCATCGAGTCGATCGGTGGCGCCCTGACGTTCGTCGGCGCGATCATCGCGATGGCGGTCATCGACCCCCTGCTCCTCGGCATCACCGTCGTCATCGTCCTCGTCGCGATCGTCGTCGTCGGCGGGCTCAGCCGACGCATCCGCGTCGCGTCGAAGCGTGCCCAGGAGAAGGTCGGCGACCTGACCGCGGCGGTCGAGCGGGGCATCGGTGCCGTCCGCACGATCCGAGCCGCCGGGGCCACCGGCCGCGAGGTCGCCGAGGTCGACGGCCACGCCACCGAGGCCTACCGCCGCGGCCTGGACATCGCGAAGATGTCGGCGTTCGTGGTGCCGGTCGCGAGCATCGTGATGCAGGTCGCGTTCATCGCCGTGCTCGGGGTCGGGGGTGCACAGGTCGCCGCGGGGCAGATCACCATCGCCACGCTGATCACCTTCATCCTGCTGCTCTTCATGATGGTCATGCCGCTCGGGCAGGCCCTCGGCGCGGCCGTCGCGGTCGCGCAGGCACTCGGCGCCCTCGGCCGCATCGAGGAGATCCTGCACCTGCCGACGGAGGACCAGGACGACGGTGCCGTCCGGGTCGCCGCGGCGACGGAGACCGACGACGCGATCGCGTTCGAGCACGTGACGTTCCGCTACGCGCGGGCTGCGGATGCGTCGGGCGCGGACGGAGCGTCGGGCGCGGGCGGCGCGTCGGGCGCGGGCGGCGCGACGGACCGGTCGGGAGGCTCGGGTGCGGTCGACGGCGCACCCTCCGCCGAGGACGTGGTGCTGGACGACGTGTCGTTCCGCGTGCCCCGCGGCGCGCGGGTGGCGCTGGTCGGCCCCTCCGGGGCCGGCAAGTCCACGACGCTCGCGCTCATCGAGCGCTTCTACGACCCGACCTCGGGCGTGATCCGGCTCGGCGGCGTCGACGTCCGCGGGCTCGACCGCGCCGAGCTCCGCGCGCAGATCGGGTACGTCGAGCAGGACGCCCCCGTGCTCGCCGGCACCATCCGGGCGAACCTGCTGCTCGGCTCCCCCGACGCGTCCGCGTCCGAGTGCGTCCGGGTGCTCGAGGCCGTCAACCTCGGCGACGTGCTGCACCGCGACCCCCGCGGGCTCGACGCCCAGGTCGGTGAGGACGGCGTCATGCTGTCCGGCGGTGAGCGGCAACGGCTCGCGATCGCCCGGGCGCTGCTCGCCGCTCCCCCGATCCTGCTGCTCGACGAGTCGACGTCCTCGCTCGACGGGGTGAACGAGCAGAAGATGCGGCTCGCGATCGACGCCGTCGCGGCCGACCGGACGCTGCTCGTCATCGCGCACCGGCTGTCGACCGTCGTCGACTCCGACGTCATCGTCGTGCTCGAGCACGGCCGTGTCGTCGGCACGGGCACGCACTCGGAGCTCGTGCAGTCCACCCCGCTCTACCGCGACCTCGCGAAGCACCAGCTGCTCGTCTGACGTCGATCCCGCGGAACGCAACGTCGGCGGTTCCTCGCAGGGCTGTACCGTTGCGGGGAACCGCCGACGTTGCGTCGTGCGGAGGGGGTCAGGCGGCGAAGGGATCCGGCGTGAGGACGTAGACCGACTCCAGGTACTCCTCGAGGCCCTCGTGCGAACCCTCGCGGCCGAGCCCCGAGGACTTGACCCCGCCGAACGGGAACGCCGCGTTCGACACGACGCCCGTGTTCAGCCCGAGCATGCCCGTCTCGAGACGCTCGGCGAGCCGCTGACCGCGCCGGAGGTCGGTCGTGAACGCGTACGCGACGAGCCCGTACTCGGTGTCGTTCGCGAGGCGGATGCCCTCCTCCTCGGTGGCGAAGCGCGTGATCGACACGACCGGCCCGAAGATCTCGGTGGTGAGGATGTCCGACCCCGGCGGGACCTCGTCGAGCACCGTCGGTGCGTAGAACGTGCCCGGACGATCGACCCGCTCCCCGCCGGTCACGAGCCGGGCACCCCGCTGCACGGCGTCGTCGACGAGCCCGGCGGCCTTGTCCACGGCGCGGTCGTCGATCAGCGGACCGATGGTGGTCCCGTCCTCGGTGCCCCGGCCGATCCGCAGTCCGTCGACCTTCGCGGTGAGCGCCGCGGTGAAGGCCTCGGCGATGCCCTCCTGCACGAAGAAGCGGTTCGCCGCCGTGCAGGCCTCGCCGACGTTGCGGAACTTCGCCTGCATCGCCGCCGTGACCGCCTCGTCGAGGTCGGCGTCGTCGAAGACGAGGAGCGGAGCGTTGCCGCCGAGCTCCATGCTCGTCTTGAGGACGTTGTCGGCGGCCTGCTTGAGGAGTGCCGACCCGACCGGCGTCGAACCGGTGAAGGTGAGCTTGCGGAGCCGGCGGTCGGCGATGATCGGCTCCGACAGCGCCTTCGCATCGCGCGAGGGCACCACGTTGAGCACGCCGTCGGGCAGCCCGGCGCGGCGGAACAACTCGACCAGGAAGAGCGTCGTGAGCGGCGTGAGGTCCGCCGGCTTCAGCACGACCGTGCAGCCGGCCGCGAGCGCCGGGCCGATCTTCCGCGTCGCCATCGCGAGGGGGAAGTTCCACGGCGTGATCGCGTAGACGGGACCGACGGGGCGTCGGAGCACGATGCCGCGTCCGGTGCCCTCCGGGTTGGTGCGGTAGTCACCCGAGATGCGGACGGCCTCCTCCGAGAACCACCGGAGGAACTCGCTGCCGTAGGCGACCTCGCCCCGGGACTCGGCGAGGGGCTTGCCCATCTCGAGCGTCATCAGGGCGGCGAGGTCGTCCTCGTGCTCGTGGGCCAGGTCGAACGCCCGGCGGAGGATGTCCGACCGTCGCCGCGGCGCGGTCGAGGCCCAGGCCTCCTGCGCGGCCACGGCGGCGTCGAGGGCGGCGATGCCGTCCTCGGGCGTCGCGTCGGCGACCTCGGCGAGGACCTCGCCCGTGCTGGGGTCGCGGACGGGGAAGGTCGCGCCGCCGCTCGCGGCGCGCCAGGAGCCGCCGATGAAGAGTCCGGTGGGGACGTCGGCGACGGTGACGTGGTCGTCCGAGACGGTGGTGGTCGGGCCGGCCGGGGTGGGTCCGCTGGTCGTGGTGGTGGGTGCGGTCACAGTACTGCTCCTCCGGGGTTCGCGAGCCCCTCGTCCATGTCGCTGTGGTCGACGTGCCCGCCGACCGCGCTGATCTCGTCCAGGGCCCGTGCGCTGCGGTCCGGGTCCACCCCGGCCACGAGGTCGTCGTAGACGGCGACGTCGTACCCGGCGGCCCGCGCGTCGAGCGCCGTGGCGCGCACGCAGTGGTCGGTGGCGATGCCGACGATGTCCACCGTCGTCACCCGACGGTCGGCGAGGAGGTCCGGCAGCGCGGTGCCGTCGTCCGTGCTCGCCTGGAACGCCGAGTAGTCCGGCCGGCCCCGCCCCTTGAACACGTCGACGTCGATGACGCTCGTGTCGAGGTCCGGGTGGTACGCCGCACCGGGCGTGCCACCGACGCAGTGCACCGGCCACGTGTCCACGAAGTCCGGCCCCTCGGGTCCGGCGAAGTGTCCGCCGTTGTCGTCGTCGCCGTGGTGCCAGTCGCGGGAGCCGACGATGAGGTCGTACTCGTCCGCGTGCCGACGGAGGAACGCGCTGATGCGCTCCGCGACGGCCGCGCCCCCGGTCACACCGAGCGCGCCGCCCTCCGTGAAGTCGTTCTGGACGTCGACGACGAGCAGTGCCCTGGCCATGCACCCATCCTGCACCCGGCACCCTGCGGCTGCGTGGACGTCAGGACGAGGTCAGGCTCCCACCGCACCGGTACGTCGCCGCGGTGACGGCGTCGAGCGCCGGCAGTGCCGCGGCACGCGGGGACCCGATCGCGTAGAACGCGAAGGTGAGGCGTCGGCCGTCCGCCGCGTCGATGTACCCGCCGAGCGTGTTCGCGCTGTCGATCCACCCGGTCTTCGCGTGCACCTTGCCGCGCGCCACCGCGTTCTCCCCCGTGAACCGGCTCGACAGGGTGCCGGACACGCCGGCGACGGGGAGCGCCCCGGACAGCACGCCGAGGCCCTTATCCCCCGCGGCGACCGCGACCATGAGGTGGGCGACGAAGGACGGCGACACCGCGTTCGCCGCGCTCTCCCCCGAGCCGTCCTTGATCGTGATGCCCGCGGGATCGACGCCGTAGCCGGCGAGTGCCTCCTGGTAGACGCCGGTCAGCGACGCCGCCGACCCGCCTGCACCGGACTCCTTCGACGAGACGCGCGCCAGCATCTCGGCCAGGGTGTTGTCGGAGTTCGGGATCATCTGCCCGATCAACGTCGACACCGGCTGCGAGGAGACCGAGGCGATCTGGTCCGTGCTCGTGGTCGCGCGCTGCACCACCTGCGCGTTCCCGGCTCCTGCGACGCCCGCGTTCGCCAGTGCCGTGCGGAAGGCTGCTCCGGCGCGACCGACCGGGTCGGTGGAGCGGGGCGAGGTCGCAGCGGCCGGGTTCGCCCGGTCGCCGTCGACCATGAGCGCGGTGACCCGGGGCTGGTACCCGATGGTGCGCTCGCTCTCCGGCCAGGTCGGGTCCCACGCGTCGGCGTCGTCCCAGTAGCTGTCGTCGGCGACGATCGTCGTCACCGGGGCGTCACCGAGGGCCGCCTTCACCTGCTGCGCGAGCTGCGCGAGGGTCGGCGCGCCCGGGTACACCGTGCCGTTGCCGGCCGAGAGCGTCGCATCGCCGTGACCGACGAGCGCGACGGTGCCGTCGGCCTCCTTCGTCACCGTGGTCAGGATGCGGTGGTCGCCGCCGAGGACCGCGAGGGCCGTGGCGCTCGTCAGCGTCTTCATCACGCTGCCGGTCTGTGCCGCCTCCTCCCCGTTCCGCGAGAACAGCGTCTCCCCGGACTCCGCGTCCATGACGAAGCCCTCGAAGGACCCGAGGCCGGCTGCCGAGGCCGCGGCGTCGATCGTGCAGGTCCGCAGGGCCGACGGGCCGGCGGCGTCGTCCGGCACCGAGCGGGACTCGTCCGTGGGCGTCGCACTCGGCGTCGCGGAGCTCCGGGGCGTGTCCGACGGCGCGGTCGTCGCGGCGGCCGACCGGGGCGCCGCGGACGGGCGGGACGACATCGTCGCGGCAGCCACGGCGACCGAGGCGCCCGAGCCCAGCAGGAGGACACCGACGAGACCACCGGCGATCCACGGGACCGGTCGGCGAGCCGCGGAGCGGCGCAGGGACCCGACGGCGCCGCGGAGGCGTGCCGGGACGGACTTCGACGTGGGCTGCTGGTCGGACATCGCGACCGATCCTACGGAACCGCGGGAGGAGCCTCCAGACCGGATCGGTCACCGGCGCACCCGCCGGCGGACGTCAGTCGGCCGACGGCGCGTCCGATCCGTCGTCGTCGGCCGCGTAGCGGACGCCCACCTGCCGGCGGGCCTCGTCCATGACGGCCGTGATCGCGATCGTCTCCTCGGGGTCCATCGGGCCGCCCTCGTGCGTCCCGGAGGTGACCATCGCCTCGAACGCACGCGCCTCGTGGGCGTAGCCGGCGAGCTCCTCGCGCGAGTCGAACTCCTCGAGGACCGTGCCGTCGCGGTCACGGAGCCGCCACGTGGTGGGCGTGTACCAGGTGTCGTCGAGGTCGATGCGCCCGTCCTCGCCGATGATCGACGCGGTGTTCGGGCTCCGCAGGTCCAGGCTGAAGTGGATCATCGACTGGGCACCGCCCTCGTGGGTGAGCACCAGGCCCATCTGGGTGTCGACGCCCTGGTCGCTCAGCGTGCCCGCGGCCGTGACCGCGGTCGGCACACCGAGCACGTCCACCGCGAACGAGATCGGGTACACGCCGAGGTCGAGGATCGCGCCGCCGCCGAGCGCCGGGTCGTTCAGCCGGTGGCGGGGATCGCTGGGCAGGGCCTGGTGGTGGGTGGCCTCGACCAGGCGCGGGCGTCCGATGCGCCCCTCGGCCACGAGCTCGCGGATCATCCGCATCTGCGGCAGGAAGCGGGTCCACATCGCCTCGGTCACGGCGACGTCGGCGCGGCGGGCGGCGTCGACCACCCGACGCGCCTCGGCCGCGGTGATGGTGAACGCCTTCTCGACCAGGACGTGCTTGCCGGCGGCGATCGCGAGCAGGGCGTCCTCGGCGTGACGCGAGTGCGGTGTGGCGACGTAGACGGCGTCGACGTCCGGGTCGGCGACCAGGTCCGCGTAGGAGCCGTGCGCGCGGGCGATGCCGTGCTCGGCGGCGAAGGCCTCGGCGGACTCGCGGGTGCGGCTCCCCACCGCGACGAAGTCGATCCCTGCGGCGGTGCAGTCCGCCACGAACGAGTGGGCGATGCCGCCCGTGCCGATGACTCCCCAGCGAACCGTCATGCCACCTGTCTACCAGCCGGTCGCCGGGCGTCGACGCGGCGCGCACCTGAACGGACCCACATGGACCACTCGGCTGATCGACAACTAGCGTGCTGCTGTCCCCCGATCGGGGGCGGTCCCCGACTCGAAGGTCACCAGGTCTCCATGCGCCGATCCCTCCGCACCGCCGTCGCCACGAGCGCGGCACTCCTCGTCGTGTCCACCGTCCTCACCGCGGCGCCGGCCGACGCGCACGGCTGGACGCCGCCCGCTCACGGCCCCGACTCCTCGCTCGCCCCGAGGACGCACTTCACGATGGCCGCGGACGGCTCCTCCGGCGCCACCGAGGGCGGCGAGGGCATCCCGAACATCGACTCCGTCAAGAAGACCATCGCCACCTACTACGGCGACCCCGGCACCGGACTCGCGAACCGAACCGACTCCCCCTACGTCCGCGAGGTGCGGTCGATCGTCGACCGCGAGACGCGCCAGCTCCGCCGCATCCACGACCGCGCCGTCCGGCACGGGCAGCGCCCGGCGATCGTCCTCGACGCCGACGACACCACGCTGTGGACCTACGACATGGAGGTCGCGGACATGCACTTCGTCTTCGACCCCGCGCGCCAGGACGAGTGGGTGCAGGACCAACGCTTCCCCGCGACCCCGTCCATGGTCGGCTTCGTGAACCGCGCGCAGGCGATGGGCTTCACCGTGTTCGGCCTGACCGGCCGCAACGACGACCAGAAGACGGCGACCGTGCAGAACCTGGCGAAGGTGGGCTACACGGCCTTCTCCGAGGACCACTTCTTCACGAAGTGGACCGGGACCGGCGCGTCCCAGCAGCCGTCCTGGATCACCTGCGCAGCCGCGAAGTGCACCACCGTCGAGTACAAGGCACTCACCCGGAAGCACATCGAGCAGGACCTCGGCTACGACATCGCACTGAACGTCGGTGACCAGTGGAGCGACCTGCAGGGCGGGTACGCCGACCGGACGCTGAAGCTGCCGAACCCCACGTACTCCCTGCCCTCGGCGGACCTGCCCGGCGTCCGCGAACCCCGCCTCGCCCCGAGGACCCACTTCACGATGGCCGCCGACGGCTCCTCCGGCGCCACGCAGGGCGGCGCGGGCATCCCGAACATCGACTCCGTCAAGAAGACCATCGCCACCTACTACGGCGACCCTGGCACCGGACTCGCGAACCGCACCGACTCCCCCTACGTCCGCGAGACTGCCCGGCTCGTGGCACGGCAGGCCCCCGCGATCGCCCGGCAGTGCGCCGTCGCCCGGCAGCAGCACCGCAACCCGGCGATCGTCCTGGACGCCGACGACACGACGCTGTGGACCTACGACATGGAGGTCGCCGCGATGCACTTCGTGTTCGATCCCGCACTGCAGGACGAGTGGGTGCAGGACCAGCGCTTCCCCGCGACGCCGGGCATGCCGACGCTCGTCGCCGCCGCGCAGCAGGCGGGCTGCACCGTCATCGGCGTGACCGGTCGGAACGAGGCGCAGCAGGACGCCACCATCGCGAACCTGCACGCCGTCGGTTACCCGCAGTTCGCCGCGACCACCGACGGGAACCGGACCTACTACACGAAGTGGACCGGCACCGGCAGCTCCCAGCAGCCGTCGTACGTCACCTGCGCCGCCGCGAAGTGCACGACGGTCGAGTACAAGGCGCAGACCCGAGCGCACATCGAGTCCCCCGCCGGCGGCGGGTACGACGTGGTCGCGAACCTCGGCGACCAGTACAGCGACCTGCTCGGCGGGTCGTCGGACCGGAGCATCAAGCTGCCGAACCCGACCTACTACCTGCCCTAGCCGGACCGCTCGGCAACGACGGAACCCCCGGTCGGACACTGTCCGACCGGGGGTTCCGGTGTCGAGCCGCCTGTCGGAATCGAACCGACGACCTATTCATTACGAGTGAATCGCTCTGCCGACTGAGCTAAGGCGGCGGACGCTCCGTTCCCGGAGCGGCACGAGCAATGACTATACAGGTTCAGACGAGCGAACGCGAAACGAGCGCGCCGAGCTCGTCGAACGACCGCTGGAGCTCCTCGGTCAGCTGCGTCTCGGTGGCCCCGTCGGACCACTCCCACCAGGCGTGTCGGAGCGCTGCCAGCGCCACCACCGAGGCGAGCCGGGCGCGGCGCCGCAGCGCGTCCGGGTCCGACGCCAGGTCCGGCTCCGTGTCCGCGAGCCGCCCCGCCACGGCCTCCTCGATCTCGGCCTGGAACTCCTTCATCGAGGCCATCCGCCGCGTGAACAGCTCCGGAGCGGCGCGGAGCACCTGCTGCCGTTCCGCGAGCAGCCCGCGTTCCTCCACCAGCTCGCCCGTCGCGTGCACGAGCAGGGTGCCGAGGTCGGACAGGAGCTCGCCGCTCGGTCCCCCGGCGCGGAAGGTGTCGAGCGCCGGTCCCGTCGGCAGCGTCGGGTCGTCCCCGAGGAGCGCCTGTTCCTTGCTCGGGAAGTAGTTGAAGAACGTCCGCGGGGACACGTCCGCTCGTCGGGCGATCTCGTCGACGGTGACGGCGGGCCAGCCGGAGTCGAGTGCGATCCGCAGGGCGGCCTGCTGGATCGCGAGACGGGTGGCGCGGCGCTTGCGCTCACGCAGTCCGGGTGCGGCTTCGGGCATGTCGCGATCTTCTCACGGTGGTCGGGGCGATCGGCTGCGGGATCGCGCAGGGTCCGGTGGGTGGAGGCTGACCGGCCGGGAGGCTCGGCGCACGCCCGCCCCGCGACCCCGGTCGCCAGGGGGCCGGTGTCACGGCGGTCCGGGTCGCGCGGGTCAGCGGGCCATCGGCTGACGCGGGTCAGCGGGTCGCGCGCGCCACGGTCACGAGCAGCGCCTCGAGCGCGAGCAGTGCCGCGACGTTCGCCGCGATCCGCGAGCGGGCGAGCGACACCGCGTCGAGCACCTCGAGCGCCGCGGACGGCGGCACCACCTCGAGCGCCCGGTCCAGCTGGTCGCGCATCGACAGGTTCACCGGCTCTGCCGGCGCACCGAGGCCGAGCAGGAGCAGGTCGCGGTACAGCGACGAGACGTCGACGAGGATCCGGTCGAGTCCGTCGCGCAGGCTGCGGGTCGCCCGGCGCTTCTGGTCCTCCTCCAGCGCCCGCAGCTGCGACCGCAGCGCCGGTGGCACCGTGCCGCCCGGCTCCACGCCGAGCGATCGCAGGGCAGCGTCACGCTCCTCGCCGTCCCGCTGCTGCGTGATCGCCTTGGCGTCCTCGTCGGCGACCGCCAGGAGCTCGGCGGCGGCCATCACGGCGTCGCCGACCGAGCGCACCCCGAGCACGGTCTCGAGCGTCCGGCGACGGCGTGCGCGGGCGTCCTCGCTCGTCGCCAGTCGCTGCGCCATCCCGATGTGGCTCTGCGCCTGCCGCGCGGCATCGGTCGCGAGGGCCCGGTCGACCCCGGTCCGGGCCACGATGAGCTCCGCGACGGACGCGACGTCGGGCACCCGGAGCCGCACCGAGCGCACGCGGGACCGGATCGTCGGCAGCAGGTCCGCCTCGCTCGGCGCGCACAGGATCCACACCGTCCGCTCCGGCGGCTCCTCGAGTGCCTTGAGCAGCAGGTTGGAGGTGCGCTCCGTCATGCGGTCGGCGTCCTCGATGATCACCACGCGGTACCGACCGACCGAGGGCGAGTAGTACGACGACGTCACCAGCTGACGGATCTCGTCGATCGTGATGATGACGCGTTGTGTGGTGAGCACCGACACGTCGGGGTGCGTGCGCGCGGTGATCTGTCGCAGGGCGTGGTCGTCGTCCGCTCCGGCACCGACCAGGGCGGCAGCGAAGGCGGTGGCGACGTTCGACCGGCCGGACCCGGGCGGCCCGGTGATCAACCACGAGTGGGTCATGCCGCCGGTCCCCTCGGGAGCCTCGGCCGCACTGCGCAGGGCCGCGACGGCGTCGTCCTGTCCGGTCAGGCCGTCCCACACGCTCACGAGGACATCCTGTCAGCAGCCACCGTCACACCGGACCGTCCTCGTCCGCGATCCCGACGACGGCACCGACCGCGGCCCGGACCGCGCGCTGGACCGTGTCGGCAGGCTGCCCGGCGTCCACGACGAGGAAGCGTTCCGGCTCCGCAGCAGCAGCGTCCAGGAAGGCCCGTCGGACGGTCTCGTGGAACGACGCCGCCTCGGACTCCAGCCGGTCGAAGACGTCGCCCCGAGCTGCCGCGACCCGGCTCCGCCCGACCGTGACGTCGAGGTCGAGCAGCACCGTCAGGTCCGGGAGCAGGCCGTCGGCCGCCCAGTCGGACACCGAGCGGATGCGCTCGGCACCCAGACCCCGTGCAACGCCCTGGTAGGCCACCGACGAGTCGATGTACCGGTCCTGCAGGACGACCTCCCCCCGGGCGAGCGCGGGGCGGACGACCGTCTCGACGTGGTGCGCCCGGTCCGCGGCGTAGAGGAGGGCCTCGGCGCGCGCCGAGACGTGCCCGCGCTCGTGCAGCACCATCTCGCGGATGCGCTGCCCGAGCTCCGTGCCGCCGGGCTCACGCGTGCGGACGACCGTCCGACCGTGCTCCTCGAGCCATCTGCTGAGGAACTCGGCCTGGGTGGTCTTGCCCGCGCCGTCGCCGCCCTCGAGGGTGATGAAGCGCCCGGTCACTTCTTCTTGGCCGCGGTCTTCCGCGCCGGCGCCTTCTTCTTCACCGGCCCCTTGGCACGCTTGTCCGCGAGCAGCTGCACGGCACGGGCGTGGTCGACGGTCTCGACGTCCTCGCCGCGCGGGATCGTCGCGTTCGTCTCACCGTCGGTGACGTACGGACCGAAGCGGCCGTCCTTCACCTTGATGGGCTTCCCGGACACGGGGTCCGCCTCGAACTCCTTGAGCGCGGCCGTGGCAGCGCGTCGGCCGCCGTACTTGGGCTGCGCGAAGAGCTCCACCGCACCGGGCAGGTCGATCTCGAAGATCGCGTCCTCGCTCGGCAGCGTGCGGGTGTCCGTGCCCTTCTTGATGTACGGGCCGTAGCGACCGTTCTGCGCCGTGATGTCGTCGCCGGACTCCGGGTCCTTGCCGACGACGCGGGGCAGGTCGAGGAGCTTGAGCGCGGTCTCGAGGTCCACGGTCTGCGGGTCCATCGACTTGAAGAGCGACGCGGTGCGTTCCTTCGGCGCCGCGGCCTTCTTCGTCGTCTTCTTCGCGGGGGCCTTCGCGCCCTTCGCGGTGGTGGTCGCCTGATCCGCGGCTGCGGGTGCTGCATCGGCGGCCGGCTCGGTGACCTCGCCCGTCGACGGGTCGACGGTCGGTTCGGGCTCGGGGGTGCGCTCGGTGACGTACGGCCCGAAGCGACCGTCCTTCGCCAGGACCTCCTTGCCCGTCTCGGGGTTGATGCCCACCACGCGGTCGCCCACGACGGGTGCCTCGACGAGCTCGCGGGCCTTGTCGGTCGTCAGCTCGTCGGGCGCCAGGTCCTCGGGCACGTTGACGCGGCGGGGCTTCTCGGGGTCGTCGCTCGGCACCTCGATGTAGGGGCCGTACCGCCCGATCCGCAGGGTCAGACCCGGCGCGAGCTCGACGGAGTTGATGTCGCGCGCGTCGATCTCGCCCAGGTTGTCGATGACGGTCCGGAGCCCGCGGTGGTCGTCGCCGCCGAAGTAGAAGCCCTTGAGCCAGTCGGTGCGGTCGGCGTCGCCGCTCGCGATGCGGTCGAGGTCCTCTTCCATGCCGGCGGTGAAGTCGTACTGCACGAGGTCGCCGAAGTGGTCCTCGAGGAGCCGGACCACGCTGAACGCGATCCAGTTCGGGACGAGGGCACTGCCGCGCTGCGTGACGTACCCGCGGTCCATGATCGTCGAGATGATGGCGGCGTAGGTCGACGGACGACCGATGCCGAGCTCCTCGAGCGTCTTCACGAGGCTCGCCTCGGTGTAGCGCGGCGGAGCCGACGTGTCGTGGCCCTTGGCCTCGACCTCGGTGACGCCGAGGTGGTCGCCCTCGGCCATCTGCGGGAGCTTGGCATCGCCGTTCTCGCCCCCGCCGTGGCGCTCCTCGTCGCGGCCTTCCTCGTAGGCGTTGAGGAAGCCGCGGAAGGTGATCACGGTGCCCGACGCGGTGAACTCGGCGTCCGTCCCGTTCGCCGTCGAGGCGACCCCTGCGACGCTGTCGGTCGACGTGATGCCGAGGACGACCGACGCGGTCGACCCCTTGGCGTCGGCCATCTGCGAGGCGACCGTCCGCTTCCAGATGAGGTCGTAGAGCTTCCAGTCGTTGCCCCGCAGCACGCCGTTCATCTCGGACGGGGTGCGGAACGTGTCGCCGGCGGGGCGGATGGCCTCGTGGGCCTCCTGCGCGTTCTTGCTCTTGCCGGCGTAGCTGCGTGGCTTGTCGGGGATCGTCTCCGGCCCGTACAGCGCCGAGGCCTGCTTGCGCGCGGCGGTGATCGCCTGCTGCGACAGCGACGAGGAGTCCGTACGCATGTAGGTGATGTGGCCGTTCTCGTACAGCGACTGCGCGACGCTCATCGTCTGCCGAGCGGAGAAGCGGAGCTTGCGAGCCGCCTCCTGCTGCAGGGTCGACGTCGTGAACGGTGCGGCGGGCCGACGGGTGTACGGCTTCGACTCGACGCTGCGGACGACGGCGTCGCCGGCCCGCTCGAGCACGGTGGTGAGCGCCGCGGCCGAGGCCTCGTCCAGGCGGACGGCCTCGCCCTTGAGCGAGCCGCGGTCGTCGAAGTCGCGACCCGAGGCGACACGGGTGCCCTGCAGTCGGGCGAGGCGCGCCGCGAAGGCGGTGTCGCCGACCTTCTCGAACCGAGCCGTCAGGTCCCAGTAGTTCGCCGACACGAACGCCAGGCGCTCGCGCTCCCGGTCGACGACGAGTCGCGTCGCCGCCGACTGCACACGACCGGCGGACAGCCCGGGGCCGACCTTGCGCCACAGCACCGGCGAGACCTCGTACCCGTAGAGACGGTCGAGGATGCGGCGGGTCTCCTGCGCGTCGACCAGGGCGGTGTCGAGCTCACGGGTGGCCTCCTTCGCACGCTGGATGGCCTCCTTGGTGATCTCGTGGAACACCATGCGCTTGACCGGCACCTTCGGCTTGAGCACCTGCAGGAGGTGCCACGCGATCGCCTCGCCCTCGCGGTCCTCATCTGTTGCGAGGAAGAGCTCGTCGGCGTCCTTCAGGGCGCGCTTCAACTCGGTGACGGTCTTCTTCTTCGCGTCGGAGACGACGTAGTAGGGCTCGAAGCCGTTGTCGACGTCGACCGAGAACTTCCCGAGGGAGCCCTTCTTGAGCTCAGCCGGCAGGTTCTTGGGCTCGACGAGGTCGCGGATGTGTCCGACGGACGCCTGGACCTCGTATCCGTCGCCGAGGTATTGCGCGATCGTCTTCGCCTTCGCAGGGCTCTCGACGATCACGAGCTTCTTCGTGCCTGGCACGTGACTCCTTGATCGATGGTGCGCGCCGGCCCAGGACCGCAACGGTGTCCGGGTCGACCGGGACAACGGTGACCGGGGGCCGACGTGCACACCATACACACACTGGTCGGGCAGCCCGCGTGGCGGCCCGGCGACGGCCACTGCGCTCACGGCGAACGGTCCGGAGCCCGCCACCGTCCGGACCCGGGCGGCGGAGCCCGCGGTGGCGCAGGCGTCGAGTGCGGCACCGTTGGCGCGTGCCACGCGTCCGGCGACGGCGCAGGGGGCGCCGGGAAGACGGTGCACGAGCACCGCAGCGGCGGCGAGCACTGCGGCGTCGGCGGCGGTGCGCGTCCGTTCGAGCAGCACGCGCGTCCGAGCACCGGCGAGCGCCGCGGAGCCGACGAGCAGCGCGAGCGCCAGCACGGCGACGAGGGCGACGGTCACCGAACCGCGGTCCGGTGCCCTGCGGACCGCGACGGTCCCGGTCGGCCGCACGCGCCGGTCGGGTCCCGACGGCCGCGTCATCCGCCCCCTCCTGCCGCGCAGCCGGTCGCGCGGAGCGGCAGGACCGCGAAGGGACCGGCCGGGGTCCCCTGCACGTCCACGCACACCAGACCGTCCTCGTGGCGGACCCGTGAGGTGGAACCGGGCACGGTGGCGAGTGCCGCGGCGGCCGTCCGCTCGTCGTCGCGCCCGAGCGCCCGTGCCGCCGTGCCGGCGACCGACCCGAGCCGCCCGGCACGGTCGACCAGGACCACGCCGGCGACCAGGGAGACCAGGACGAGGGCGACGACCGGGAGCCCGACGGCGAACTCCACGGTCACACTGCCGCGGTCGGACGCGGACGGACGGAGCCCGGTCACGGGACCAGTGCCCCGCGGACGAGGTCGGTCAGGATCTGCTGGACCTCGCCCGAGCGCATCACGGCGACGAGCACACCGGCGAACGCCACCGCGGCGAGGATGACGACGGCGTACTCGGCGGTGGCCGACCCGTGGTCGTCCCCGGGGCGGCACCGACGACGTCCGGCACCGGGACGAGCGGGGACGTGCACGCTCGCGGCCCACCCCCGGGCCACGCCCGACGCGTGTCCCGGTGACGGCGCCGGTACCCGTGTCGGCTGCGGAGGTGTCGAGTCGGTCATGGGGTTCCCCTCTCTCTGTGGTGGTCCCACGTTCGCCCACCGGGGGGCACCGTCCGACGCTCGGCGGGTCGGTCTGTGGACGGTTCAGCGGAGACCACCGACGGTGGAGGAGAGGACCCCGACCACGACCGGCACGACGCCCACCAGGACGAACGCCGGCAGGACGCACACGCCGAGCGGCAGCACGAGCCGGACGGCCAGTCGCTCCGCCGCAGCGAGGCCCGCCGCAGCGGCGTCGTCCCGGGCGTCCTCGGCAGCGGCGCGCAGCAGCTCCGCGGCGGGCACCCCGGCGCGACGACTCAGGACCAGCACCTCGTGCAGTCGCGCCGCCTCGACCCCGTCACCGGCGGTTGCTCCGAGGGCTCCACGCACGGCTGCTTCCGCCGACTGCCACGACCCACCACCGGTCAGCGCCACCGCCCACGCGTCGAGCAGGATGCCCGGCACGTGCCCGTCCGGCGTCACGGCGTCGACCAGCCGTCGGGTCCAGCGCTGCCCGACGAGCACGAGTCCGGCCGCCGCTGCGCAGCAGATCCAGCCGACCGGCCGGGTGAGGAGCACGACGAACGCGTCCGCACCCCACACCGAACCGAGTCCGAGCCCGAGGAGCGGCAGCGCCAGCACGACCCGAACACTCGTGCGCGGTCCGGAGAGGGCGACCCGGACGGCACGGTCGGCCGCGGCTGTCCGACGCATCGCCGCGGCCAGGGCACGCAGGGCACCGGCAGAGGGCGCCCCGGTCCGCTCCGCCACCTGCAGGACGAGACGGACGTCCTGCCAGGCGGGAGCGTCGGGCTCGGGCACGCCACCCACGAGGGCCCAGGCCCGCGGTGGTGGCACACCCGCACCGACGAGCACCGCGACCCGGTCCAGCACGCGCGCGGCTCCAGCAGCGTCCGGACCGACCCGACGGCGGCGGGGACTCACGGGCCGGCGCGCCCGACCGGGCGGACCTCGAGCCGCCCGTCGCGGTCGATCCCGCACGTCCCGACCGCCGTGATCCCCCGCCACGACGACCGCCGCTCGACGTGCACGACGAGGTCGACCGCGCTGACGACCTGTCGCGCGAGCGCCTGCGGGCCGAGCCCGGCCAGCGCCCCGAGGGCCTCGAGCCGCGCTCCGACGTCGGCGAGACCGTTCGCGTGCAGGGTGCCGGCCCCGCCGTCGTGCCCGGTGTTCAGGGCCCCGAGGAGCTCACGGACCTCGGCACCCCGGCACTCCCCCACCACCAACCGGTCCGGGCGCATCCGGAGTGCCTCGCGCACGAGCCGGTCGAGCCCGAGCGCACCGGTGCCCTCGGCGGTCGCCTGTCTCGCCTCGAGCGTGACGACGTGCGGGTGCTCGACCCGGAGCTCCGCGGTGTCCTCGACCGTGACGATCCGCTCGTCGTGCGGCACCGCGCCGAGCATCGCCGCGAGCACGGTCGTCTTCCCGCTGCCGGTGGCGCCCGTGACCAGGACGTTGCGCCTCCGGGCGACCGCGTCCTCGAGCACGGCCCGGGGGACGACCCGGAAGGCACCGAGGCGTTCCAGGCCGGCGAGCGTCGGGCGCTCCGGCCGCGGCAGCCGGACGGACAGCGCGGTGCCGCCGACGGACACCGGCGCGAGGACGACGTGCACGCGCACCCCGTCGCCGTGCCGCACGTCGGCGCACGGCGTGGTCTCGTCGACGTGGCGGCCGCCGAGGGCGACGAGCTCGGCGGCGAGCGCGCGCGCACGCCGCTCCGGGAGCTCCGGGCGGACGCGTTCGAGGCCGCGACCCCGGTCGATCCAGGTGCCCTGCCCGCCGACGACGAGCACGTCGGTCGTCTCCGCGTCCGCGACCAGGGCCGCGAGCTCCTCGAACACCGACGGATCGAGGGCCCTGCGCCGCCGAGCACGCGCGGCGCCCGGCAGGAACGGCACGCCGCCCGGCTCAGCAGGGACGCCGGGACCGGTGGCGTCGTGATCGGCCCCGGGGGCGTCGGCTCGGTGGCGGTGCATGCGGTCGACGCTAGGTCGGTCGGCGGCGGCCACGTCAGGAATCGGTATGTCGTGTGGACGGCTCCCGCTCGACACCCTCGAGGTGCCGTGTTGTACCCCGTTACGCAAAGCCGTACCCCGTTCGGTGTCCGCAGGCGACCGTGCGGAACCGACGGCACCGGGCCGGGCGGCCGGTCGCCCGGGCACCCTCCGAGCGGACGCCGTCGCGAGCGGCCCTGCAACGAGGACGTGGACAAGTCTGTCCACTCTTCGGCACCAGGACGCCGATCGAGCCGTGCCACCCGGACACGCTGCGCAACAGGCGTCGGGGAAAAAGAAGAGGCGGCACCTGTTGGGGGGAACCGGTGCCGCCTTGACATCGGTGGATTGGGGGGAATCCGGCCCGGTGCCACCGGAAACGAGTCCGGCAGGAACCACTGTACCCCATGACGACCCGTGCTCGGCAACCCCTCGGCCGGAATGTCCGCGGGGCCCCGCAGCACGGTCCCGCACCGGGGGTAGTCTCCGACTGCACCCCAGCCGCAACGATGCGAGAGGACACCGATGTCCACACCGACCCAGGCCGACGAACGCCACGAGGACGGCCCGACCTTCGCTCCGCCGGCGGACTTCGTCGCGGACGCCGTCGCGCGGGAGGACCTGCACGAGGCGGCCGCCGCCGACCGCGAGGCGTTCTGGGCGGACCAGGCCCGGACCCTGCTCGACTGGCGCACACCGTTCACCCGGACACTCGACTGGTCGGGCGCGCCGTTCGCGAAGTGGTTCGACGACGGCACCCTCAACGTGGCCGAGAACTGTCTCGACCGGCACGTCCGCGCAGGCAACGGCGACCGGGTCGCGATCCACTTCGAGGGTGCACCCGGCGACACGCGTCGGATCACCTACGCGGAACTCACCGCCGAGGTGCAACGCGCCGCGAACATGCTCACCGACCTCGGCGTCGCGCAGGGCGACCGCGTGGTCGTCTACCTGCCGCTGATCCCGGAGGCGGTCGTCACGATGCTCGCCGTCGCCCGGATCGGCGCCGTCCACTCGGTCGTCTTCGGCGGCTTCAGCGCCGAGAGCCTGCGCGCCCGCATCGAGGACGCCGGCGCGAAGCTCGTCGTCACCGCCGACGGGGGCTGGCGGCGCGGCGCGGTCTCCCCGCTGAAGCCCGCGGTGGACGAGGCACTGGCCGGCGAGGGCACCGACTCCGTCGAGCACGTGCTCGTGGTCAGGCGCGGCGGCAACGACATCGCCTGGAACGACCGCGACCTGTGGTGGCACGACGAGCTCGCGAAGGCAGCCCCCGAGCACGAGGCGCGGGCGTTCCCCGCCGAGACGCCCCTGTTCGTGCTCTACACCTCGGGCACCACCGGGAAGCCGAAGGGGATCGTGCACACCTCCGGCGGCTACCTGACACAGGCCGCCTACACGCACCGGAACGTCTTCGACATGCACCCGGAGAAGGACGTCTACTGGTGCACCGCCGACATCGGCTGGATCACCGGGCACTCCTACGTCGTCTACGGCCCGCTCGCGAACGGCGTCACGCAGGTGCTCTACGAGGGCACCCCGGACGAGCCGCAGCCCGGCCGCTGGTGGGACATCGTCGACAGCTACGGCGTCACCGTCCTCTACACCGCGCCGACCGCCGTCCGCGCCGCGATGAAGGCCGGCCGGCAGATCCCCGAGGCGCGGAGCCTCGAGTCCCTCCGCCTGCTCGGCAGCGTCGGGGAGCCGATCAACCCCGAGGCGTGGCAGTGGTACCGGCAGGTCATCGGCCACGACCGGACGCCGATCGTCGACACCTGGTGGCAGACCGAGACCGGCGCGATCATGATCTCGGCGCTGCCCGGCGTGACGAAGCTGAAGCCCGGAGCCGCACAGACCCCGCTGCCGGGCATCGTCGCCGAGATCGTCGACGAGGAGGGCCACCGCGCCGACCCCGGCGAGAGCGGCTACCTGACGATCACGGAGCCGTGGCCGTCGATGGCCCGTGGCATCTGGAACGACCCCGACCGCTTCGTCGAGACCTACTGGAGCCGCTTCCCCGGCCGCTACTTCGCCGGCGACGGCGCGCGGCTGGACGGCCAGGGCGACATCTGGGTGCAGGGTCGCGTCGACGACGTCATGAACGTCTCCGGCCACCGGCTCTCCACCGCCGAGATCGAGTCGGCGCTGGTGGGGCACGAGGGCGTCGCCGAGGCCGCCGTCGTCGGTGCCGCGGACGAGACGACCGGCCAGGCCGTCGTCGCGTTCGTCATCCTGACCGCCGAGGCGGCCGAGGGTGCCGACCGCGACGCGGTCGCGAAGGAACTCCGCGACTGGGTCGGCAAGCGCATCGGTGCGATCGCGAAGCCCCGGCAGGTCGTCGTGGTCCCGGAGCTGCCGAAGACCCGCTCGGGCAAGATCATGCGTCGCCTGCTGCGCGACGCGGCCGAGGGCCGTCGCATCGGCGACACGACGACACTCGCCGACCCGACGATCATGGCGACCATCGCAGAGCTCATGTAGCCGGAACGACGCGAGCCGCGCCTCCCGACCGGTCTGGAGGCGCGGCTCGCGTCAGCTGCGTCGCTGACGGTCCGTCAGTCGGTGAGCTCCACCACCAGCTCGACCTCGACCGGTGCGTCCAGCGGGAGCACGGCCACGCCCACCGCGCTGCGCGCGTGGACGCCGGCGTCCCCGAACACCTCGCCGACGAGCGTCGACGCGCCGTTGGCGACCGCCGGCTGCCCGGTGAAGGACGGGTCCGACGCGACGAACACCGTCACCTTGACGACCCGGGCGACCCGGTCCAGCGAGCCCGCGACCGACTGCACCGCGGCGAGGGCGTTGAGCGCGGCCACGCGCGCCTGGGCGGTGGCGGCGTCCGCGTCGACCGCGGCACCGACCTTGCCCGTGACCGACAGCGCCCCGTCGACGAAGGGCAGCTGCCCGGCCGTGTACACGTACTGCCCGGTGAGGACGGCCGGCACGTAGGCGGCGACGGGCGCAGCCACCTCCGGGATCGTCAGGCCGAGCTCCGCGAGGCGGTCGGCGGTGCTCACGCGTCGGCCTTCGGGCGCTTCAGGTAGGCGACGAGCCCACCCTCGGGGCCGCTGACGACCTGGACCAGCTCCCACCCCTCGGAACCGAAGTTGTTGAGGATCGCGGCCGTGTTGTGGATGAACAACGGAGCGGTGAAGTACTCCCACTGAGTCATGCGGTTCCTTGCCAGCCTTTCAGTCGTGGGCGTCGTTTAGGCTGCATCCTATGTCTGCCCAGAAGTCTGCCTCGCGGACCAAGCCCGTCTCCGCGATCGGCGCCTTCGTCGGTTTCGTCGGTTTCAGTGCGCTCGCTGGTCTGCTGGTCACGATCGGGGTCACCCCGGCGATCGCCGTCGCCGGCGTCACGACGACCTCGACCATCGGCGTGTTCGAGTCCCTGCCGGAGTACATCGAGATCGGTGACCTCCCGCAGCGCAACGAGATCTACGCCTACGCGAACGGGCAACCGGTCAAGCTCGCGACGGTCTACGACCAGAACCGCGAGGAGCTCAAGTACGACCAGATCAGCGACCAGCTGAAGAACGCCGCGATCGACGGCGAGGACAAGCGCTTCTGGGACCACGGTGGCGTCGACATGACCTCGCTCGTCCGCGCCGGCGTCGGCAGCATCGCCGGCGGCCTCGGCGAGTCCGGCGGTGGCTCGACCCTGACGATGCAGCTCGTCCGCAACATCAAGATGCAGCAGGCCCTCGAGCTCCCGTCCGAGGAAGAGCGCCAGAAGGCGTACAACGACGCCGTCGAGCAGACCATCCCCCGCAAGCTCGAGGAGATGAAGCTCGCCATCGGCCTGGCGAAGAAGTACTCGCACAAGGAGATCCTGACCGGGTACCTCAACATCGCCTACTTCGGCGACCAGACGTACGGCGTGCAGGCCGCCGCACAGCACTACTTCAACAAGTCGGCGACCGACCTCACGCCGGCCGAGGCGGCCTCGATCCTCGCGATCGTGCAGTCCCCGAACACGCGCAACCTGGCGAACGAGAAGAACTACGAGGCGAACAAGGCTCGCCGCGACGTCATCCTCAAGTCGATGTACGCGCAGAAGCACCTGACCAAGGACGAGTTCGACCAGGCGATCGCCTCGAACCCCGCGGACTACGTGCACCTGACCGAGCCGAACCAGGGCTGCCAGTCGGCGGCCGGCAACGGCGCGCAGTTCTTCTGCGACTACGCGGTCAAGGTCGTCAAGCAGATGTCGCAGCTGGGCGGGACCCAGAAGGAGCGCGACCAGGCGTGGCGCAACGGCGGGTACAAGATCCAGACGTCGCTCGACATCAACCTGAACGGGCAGCAGAAGGACCTGCTGAACACCTACGACCCGAACACCGAGTCGCGGCTGCAGCTCGGCAGCGCGCTCAACTCGGTCGAGGCATCGACGGGTCGCATCCTCACGATGGCGCAGAACAAGGACTACGACCAGTCCCTGCAGTCCCCGCCGACGGCGACGTCGATCAACTACAGCGTCGACAAGGAGTACGGCGGTTCGATCGGCTTCCAGGTCGGCTCGACCTACAAGGTGTTCACGCTGCTCGACTGGCTCAAGGCCGGGCACGGCCTGAACGAGAGCGTCAACGGCACCCCGCACAACACGTCCCAGTGGACGCAGTGCGGCTCGACGATCACGTCCCCGTGGGCTCCGAAGAACGACTCGGCGGGTGAGCGGGGCCAGTTCACCGTAGCCCGTGCGACCGCCCTGTCCGTGAACGCCGCGTTCGCGTCGATGGCCGCGAAGCTCGACCTGTGCGACATCCGGCAGACGGCCCAGGACCTCGGTGTGCACTCCGCCGACGAGAAGACGGAGCTGAACGCGTACCCGTCGTCCATCCTCGGGACCAACAACATCGCCCCGCTGACGATGGCTTCGGCCTACGCGACCATCGCCAACGGCGGGACCTACTGCGCCCCGATCGCGATCGACCAGGTCACCGACGCCTCCGGCAAGGAGCTCGGCGGCCAGCCGAAGCAGTGCAAGCAGGTGCTCGACCCGAGCGTCGCCGCGACCGCTGCGTTCGCGATGCGTGGCACGATCCAGTACGGCACAGCCCAGGGCGCCCAGACCCCGGACGGCACGCAGCTGTTCGCGAAGACGGGTACCACCGACGACGCCGACCAGATCTGGCTCGTCGGCGCGAGCTCGAAGGTCGCGACCGCCTACTGGCAGGGCAACACCGACGGCGCGAAGAACAACCTGCGTCACTACTACAGCCCGGGTGGCTACGGCTCGTACGCGTCGCAGCGTGCGCACGTGTGGCAGCAGGCGATGATGCCGATCAACCAGCTGCACCCGGCCGACCCGTTCCCGACGCCGTCGCAGACGGCGCTGCGTGGGAACAGCGTCAACGTGCCGGACGTCCGTGGCAAGACCGCGGACGCGGCCCGCGCGACGCTCGCCGGGGCCGGCTTCACCTACGTGGACGGCGGCGCGCAGCCGGGCGGTGGCACGCCGGGCACGGTCTCGTCGACCTCTCCGGGTCCGGGGTCGCTCCTGTCGACCGGATCCAGCGTGACCGTGTACACGACCGACGGCAGCCAGACGACGGTGCCCCAGGTCACCGGCAAGAGCGTCGGGGATGCCCGCAACGTCCTGCAGGAGTCCGGCTTCACGAAGGTCGCCCTGTCCGGCGAGTACGCGAAGGGCGACGACGGCAACAAGTGCACCGTCGCGGCGGTCGACCCGGGCGAGGGCACCGCGGTCGGGAAGGACGCGCCCGTCACCCTGCAGCTGTTCGGCAACAAGGACGGCAAGGCACCGAAGGACTGCAAGTGAGTCGCGGTCGCGCCGCGCTGGGAGTGATCGCAGCGGGCGCGGCCGTCGGAGCGGCGACGGCGGCGTGGGGTTCCCTCGTCGAACGTCGCCGCTTCGGCATCCGCTGGGAGACCGTCCCGGTGCTGCCGCCGGGGTCCCGGGACGTCACCGTCCTGCACCTCTCCGACATCCACATGGCGCCCTGGCAGGCCGACAAGCAGCAGTGGCTCCGCGACCTGAGCCTGGTCGAGCCGGACTTCGTCGTGAACACGGGCGACAACCTCGGGCACCCCACGGCCAACACCGCCGTCGAGTACGCACTCGAACCGTTCCGCGGTGTCCCGGGCGCCTTCGCGCACGGCTCGAACGACTTCTACGGCCCCTCGCCGCGGAACCCGTTCAAGTACTTCACCGGCCCGAGCAGCCACCCCACCGGTCGCCGTCCGGTCGAGCTCGACATCGATCGGCAGACCGCGTTCTTCGAGTCGCTCGGGTGGCTCGACGTCAACGACCAGGCCCACGCGATCGAGCTCCGCGGGTCGCGCTTCGAACTGTTCGGCACCTCGGACGCCCACCGCGACTGGGACCGCCTCGACCTGCTGCCGACCAACGTCGACGAGATGCGCAGCGCCGTGCCGTGGACCGAGGACGAGGACGGCCCCTCCCCCGTCGCGATCGGCATCACCCACGCCCCGTACCGGCGCGTCCTCGACGCCTTCGTCGACCAGGGTGCGGACATCGTCTTCGCCGGGCACACGCACGGTGGTCAGGTGCAGGTGCCCGGGGTCGGCGCACTCGTCACGAACTCCGACCTGCCCCGGCAGTACGTCAGCGGTCTGCACCGGTGGCAGCACCGTGGACACTGGTCGTGGCTCGAGGTCTCGGCGGGCATCGGCACGTCGATCTACGCTCCGGTGCGGTTCTCCTGCCGCCCCGAGGCCGTGGTCGTGACCCTCACCGCGAAGACCTCCTGACCCGAGCGGCCGCGACGCGCCCGGGTGTACCGCGAATGGTCGTGAGCACCCTCGAACGTCCGGTAGACTTTCCTGGTCGCTCCGGTTCGGAGCAACCACACCGCGGGGTGTGGCGCAGCTTGGTAGCGCGCCTCGTTCGGGACGAGGAGGTCGCAGGTTCAAATCCTGTCACCCCGACACTGTGTTGAGACAGTAGAACAGCAGGGCCCTGATCCACTCGGATCGGGGCCCTGCTGCTTTCCCGGGACGCTCCTCCCCGCCTGTGTCCGGCGACACAACGCCCGGCCGTCGAGCACGTCGACGAGACCGGGGCCGCTACGCTCGCAACCGTCATGACGATCCCCGCTCCGCTCGCCACCGTCCTCGCGGAGATCGGCGCGCACTTTCCCGAGCTCGCCGACGACCCGGTCCTCGCACAGAGCCTCCTGGACAACGTGACGTCCATGATCAGCGAAGCCCACGAGCGTTACGCGACCGGCGACGGGGCCGCGAGCGTCGTGAGCGACCGGTACCTCGACCCCGAGCACCTCGCGACCGGCGTCCTGCACGCCGAGCGTGCACAGCACCCCGCCGGCGCCATGCTGGCGGCCGAGATGCTGTTCGACGCCTACCTGCCGGTCTTCGTCGACGAGGTCGGAGCGCGCACCACGGACGAGGTCCTCCGCGCCACCCGGGCACTGCACGCGGGCGTCTGGAGTCGGTTCCCCGCAGGGGCGATCGCGTACACGGAGGCACTCCGGCAACGGGTGACCTCGACGAACCTCGACTCGCGGGAGCAGATCGCCCGCGACCTGCACGACCGTGTCGCACACGGGGTGCTCGCGGGACTGCAGCGCCTCGACCTGGTGCTGCTCACCGACCCCGCGGAGGCAGAGCGGACCGCGCAGCTCGAGTCCGCGGCGCGGCTGCTCCGAGGAGCACTGACCGACGTGCAGGACCTCGCGCTCTCCCTGCACGCCAGGGTCGGCCAGGACCGGCTGGACGACGCCCTGCGGCGGCACGTGGACGACCTGTTCCCGGGGGACGACCGCCTGGTGATCACGACGACGGGCGTCGCCGGCACCCTGCCGAACTGGAAGGCCGAGGAGGCGCTGACGATCCTCCTCGAAGCGCTGACCAACCGGCGGAAGCACGCGCCCGGGTCCGCGGCGTCCGTCGAGTTCGCGTGGTCGCCGGGGACGGTGGTCGTGACGGTGCGGGACGACGGCCCCGGGTTCGCTCCCGACGCCGTCGCCGAGGGCCGCCTCGGGCAGCGCACCATGCGTGAGCGGGCCGGTGTGCTCGGCGCCCGACTGGACGTCGAGAGCGCCCCGGGCTCGGGCACCGTCGTCCGGCTGACCGTCCCGAGGGGAGCCATGTGACCGCCGTCACCCACGTCGCGATCGTCGACGACCACCGACTCTTCCGCGAGGGGCTCGCCACGATCCTGGCAGCGGTCCCGACGATCCGGGTCGTCGCCCACGGGGAGCGCCCGTCCGACGTGCTGGACTCCCCCGAGGCGGCCGCGATCGACGTGCTCCTGCTCGACGTCGATCTCGACGGGCCACCGGCGCGGACCACCATCGCCACCGTCCGCCGCCGACACCCGCACATCAGCGTCGTCGTCCTGACGATGCACCGTGACGCCGTCCTCCGCCGCGCGCTGCTCGACGCCGGAGCCGTGGACTTCGTGACGAAGGACACCCCGAGCCGGGAGCTCGTCGACCGGATCGTCCGAGCGACCCGCAGGGGTGCGGGTCCCGTGACGTTCCCGGTCGACCTGGTCACCGACGCCCGCGCCGGCTCACCGCTCAGCGACCGCGAGCTCGAGGTGCTCCGTCTCGTCGCCGATGCGCGGTCCAACGCCGAGATCGCCACCGAACTCGGGCTCGCCGTCGGCACGGTGAAGCGGCACGTCTACAACGTCTACCGGAAGCTCGACGTCGGGACGCGCGTCGCCGCGATCACCGCCGCGACGCGCCTCGGGCTGCTGGCCTGACGGCTCCCACGGCCGGACGCCCGCAGTGGGCGCCCGTCCGCTAGACCGTCGCCCCCGCCGGCACCAGGCGGCCCTCGGCCTGCAGGGACGCCACCACGTCGAGCGCCTGGTGCCGGTAGCGCGCCTGGGCGGCACCGGGCGCGACGATCACCCCGTCGGCACCGGTGGACGCGACGAGCTCGTTGATCTTCGTGGCGACGTGCTCGCGGTCACCGTAGGCCTGCCGCTCCGTCCGCGCGGCGATGAACCGGCGCTCGAGGTCCGAGAACTCGTACGCGCGGGCCTCGTCCATCGACACCGGTTCGGGCTTGGCGCCCTGTCGCATCCGGATGAACGAGATCATCCCCGGAGCGCTCTGCTCCTCGACGATCGCAGGGTCCTCGTCGGTGACGACCTGCACACCGATGAGGGCGTTCGGGGTCTGCCGGAAGCGCGACGGGCGGAACGAGTCGCGGTACAGCGCGAGCGCCGCCTCGGTGTTGTCCGACGCGAAGTGGTGCGCGAAGGCGAACGACACCCCGAGCGCGCCGGCGACCTGGGCGCTGTAGCCCGAGGAGCCGAGCAGCCAGAACTCCGGCACGTCGCCGAAGCCCGGGACCGCGCGGATGCGCGACAGCGGGTTCGACGCGTCCATGCCGGTGAAGAACCCGATCAGGTCGGCGAGCTGCTGGGGGAAGTCGTCGACGTCGAGCCGGTCGGTGCGGCGCAGCGCCATCGCCGTCGCGCCGTCGGTCCCCGGGGCGCGCCCGATGCCGAGGTCGACGCGGTCGCCGTACAGTGCGCGCAACGTACCGAACTGCTCGGCGATCACGAGCGGCGCGTGGTTCGGGAGCATCACACCGCCGGAACCGATCCGGATGCGTGACGTCGCGGCACCGACGGCGCTGAGCAGCACGGCGGGCGCGGAGGAGGTGATGCCCGGCATGCCGTGGTGCTCGGCGACCCAGACACGCTCGTAGCCGAGCTGCTCGGCGTGCACGGCCATGTCGATCGACCCCTGCAGGGCCTCGGTGTTCGACTGGCCGTACTCGCGGGTGGCCAGGTCGAGGACGGACAGGTGCACGGTGGCGTCGCTCATGGGGACGACAACCGTCGCCGGCGTGCGCGCATTCCGCGCCACGGGCCGGCCTGGAGGCGCGGGGCGGCGCCGCACCGTGCCTCCCGTCCGGCGGTGGCCCACCTGGCGGACGTGGGTCGGATCAGTGGGCGAGCTCGCCGTCGAGCCGCCCGCCCGACTCGCTGAGGTAACAGTTCGCGCAGAGCGACTCGTAGGTGACGTCGACCCCGTCGATCGCGACCTGGGACCCGTCGAAGACGAAGCGGCCGTCGACCTTGCGCGCGTTGAACACGGCCTTGCGACCGCACCGGCAGATGGTCTTGAGCTCCTCGAGCGAGTGCGCGACCTCGAGCAGTCGCGCGCTGCCGGGGAACGCCTCGGTGCGGAAGTCCGTGCGGATGCCGTAGGCGAGCACGGGGACCTCGTCGAGCACGGCGACGCGGAGCAGGTCGTCGACCTGGCGCGGGGTGAGGAACTGCGCCTCGTCGACGAGCACGCAGCTCACCGGACGCACCATGCCGTCGAGGCGATCCGACTCGGGGTCGGTGGCACCGGCGTCGGCGACCGCGTGCCGGACGTCGTCGTGGGGCGCGAAGACGACGTCCACGGAGCGTGTGACGCCGAGTCGGGAGACGATCTCACGGTCGCCCTTGGTGTCCACCGACGGCTTCGCCAGCAGCACGCGTTGCCCGCGTTCCTCGTAGTTGTACGCGGCCTGCAGCAGCCCGGTGCTCTTGCCGCTGTTCATCGCGCCGTACCGGAAGTAGAGCTTCGCCACTACGCGAGGAACCCGTCCTCGGCGGCACGACGGATGAGGTCCGACTTCTTCGACGCGGGACGGCCGACCTTGCTGTACTTCTCGCGGACGCGGCGGAGGTAGGTCTTGGCGGTCTCGTACTGCACGTTCATCTGCGCGGCGACCTCGTTCGTCGAGTAGCCGGACACGTACAGGCGCAGTGCCTCTTCCTCGCCCGCACTGAGCTTCGGGCGCTGGTGCGCGCTCGCGCCGGTCGGCAGCGGGCGCCAGTCGCGCTGCGCCGGGGTCTCCCGCGAGACACCCATGACCTCGCGCGCGACGTCCATGACCTCGCGCATCGGCAGCGACTTCGACAGGAACGCGGCCGCACCGGCAGCCAGGGCACGGTCGCGGGACTCGCGGCTGTCGACGCTCGAGAGCACGATGACCTTCGCCCCGGCAGCACGACAGGTGCGCACGCGGGCCTCGATCGACACCGGCTCCTTGAGCTGGAAGTCGAGGAAGACGAGGTCCGTCGGGAAGTTCTCGCTGTGCACCATCTCGAGCCACGTGTGGGCGGTGAGGGCGAGGTCGAAGTCGAAGGCGTTCACGGCGATCCAGCTCGACAGGCTGTCGAGCAGCACCTCGTGGTCGTCGAGGATCGCCAGCCGCACGCGTCGGGTTCCGGGCTGCGGGAGCGGTGGCACGCCCTCCGTGGTCCGGTTCGGGTCAGTGCTGGTCATAGGAGAACCTTAGTGCGAGGGACGATGGTCGGACGGCGACGTCGAGGTCGGGGAAGGTCACGCGGAGCACCGCGAAGTAGGGGTCGAACGTGCGGTGGATGCCGACGTCCGAGTCGTCGACCGCGAGCTCCGTGCGGACCTCGACGCGGTCGGGTGGGGCACCGGGCTCGCGCGAACGGCGGACCGTGGCACGGAACCGCGCGGGGTCCACCGTCGCTGCGCCGAGCGCCGCACGGAGGAACGTCCGGACGACGGTCCGCTGGTCGGTGTCGAGCGTCGCGATGAGGCCGTCCGGGTCGTCCACCGACTCGGCGGACCCGCCCTCGACGGCGACCGCGTACTCGAGCCACGTCCGGTCGGCGTCCGCGACCATGGCCTGCCGGATGCCGTCCGCGATGGAACGGGCGCGTGCGCGGTCGGCGTCGGTGATCACCTCACGCGTCCGGAGTTCGGCGAAGAACGGGGCGACGTCGCGCGCGAGGATGACGGAGCGGTCCTGCTGCACGCGCGCGGCGATGCCGTCCCGCTCGGCGCGCGCCACCGAGTACGAGCCCGCACGGATCTGCACGCGCTCCGCCAGGCCGCCGAAGGTCCACGCGAACACGACGGACGCCGCGGTGAGGACCAGCGTCGGCGCGGCGGCGAGGAAGGCGGCGACGGACACCGGTACCTGGTGCGGGAACACGGCGGCGGCGGTGCCCCAGGCAGCTGCGTCGACCGCTGCCAGGACGAGCCCGCCGACCGCCAGGTCCCGCCACGGCCGGTAGGGCGCGACCGTCACGATCCCGGTGGCGGTGAGCAGGCACATGAAGTCGTTGAGCGCGTTGCGGTCCGGCCCCCACTGCGCCGCGACGCTCGCGGCCGACGCTGCGCCGAGCAGCACGACGTGGAGCACGTACGCCCAGCGCGGGAACGGCGCCCGGAAGGGCGACGACGACGCGATCACGACCGCGCCCGACGCGCCCAGGAGCAGCACCGTGAGGGCGCTGAGCGTCGGGCTGCCGACCACGTCGCGGTCGAACACCGACACGAGCAGCGCCCACAGCACGCCGGCCGCACCGAGCAGGACGGCGAGGGGGCGGGAACCCATCGCGCCGAGCGGGTCCCACTGCTGTGCGGTCCGAGCGCCCCGGACTGCGGCCCGCACCGCGTCGACGCGACTCACCGGGCGGCTCCGCGGTCGGACTCACCCGTGACGGCGTACGACGCCGCGCCGCCGGTCCGTGCGCCGCCGGTGTGCGCGCCACCCGTGTGTGCGCCACCTGTGTGTGCGCCACCCGTGTGTGCGCCGCCGGTGTGTGCTCCGTCGACGCGAGCCGCGTCCCCGCTCGTGTAGGGCACGGTCATCATGACGCTCGTCCCGGATCCCGGCGACGACCACACCTGGACGTCACCGCCGACGCGGCCGATGCGTTCCCGCACCGAGCCGCGCAGCCCCATCCGGTCGCTGCCGGTCTCCTGCTCGTCGAACCCGCGGCCGTCGTCGACCACCATCACCGTGCACGACGAGCCGTCGTCGAAGACGCTGACCTCGGCCTCGTCGGTCCCCGCGTGCTTGCGGACGTTCGCCAGGCACTGCCCGACGGCTCGGAGCAGCGCCGTCGCCGCCGACGGGTCGAGCCGCGCCAGGGCAGCCGGATCACCGGTGACCGCGACCGCGAGCCCCGCCGCCCGGTGCTCGTCCACCATCGCGTCGAACGCGGCACCGGCAAGGGCCGGGTCCGGCTCGGACGTCGGGTCGGACGACGCGAGCCACTGCTTCCCGGTCAGCATCGCGACGTCGGCTTCGACCGTGCGCGCGAGCTGCGCGTCCATGGGGCCGTCGGGAGCGAGCGCGATGGCACCGAGGTGGTTGAGCACCGTGTCGTGCAGGATCGCCGCGGCCTCGGCCTCGACCCCGGCCCGGTAGGCGGACACGTGCTCCTCGCGCGCGGACCGGAGCAGCTCGGGCTGGACGCGCTCGGACCGCGCGGTGTTCCGGCTGGTGAAGAGCACGAGGGCGACGACGAAGCCCAGGGTGACCCAGGCGAGGATGAGTGGTCGGGGCGGCCCGTCCGCCTGCAGCACCGCGATCCCGGTCGCGAGCCGACCGACCAGGAACCCGCCGAACGACCAGACGACGACGCGACTCGCGACCGCACCGGCCCCGCCCACGAGCACGAGCGGGATCACCGCGAGCGACACCAGGTAGCTCGTCACCCAGCCGGCGGGCACCTCGCGCTGCACGATCGTGGTGAACCACCACGTGCAGACCCCGCCGGTGACGAGGAAGGCCACGGCCGAGCGCCAGGTGCCGAACTGCACGTGCACGCCGATCATCGCGAGCATGGGGAGGAGCGCGAGCACGGCCCCGGCGACCCGCACGTCGGGCTCGGCCAGTCGGTACAGCAGCAGGGTCACGGCGGCGGCGACGACCGATCCGATCGCCGCTGCGTGGAAGGCGCGCACGGTCGACCACGCGTTCACTCGCGGAGCGAGGTGCGTGGGGATGCCGAGCACGGGTCGATGGTCCTTCCGAGAGTCGTCCGGTCGCCGTGTGACGCGACCGTCCGGGGGCCGGTCGTGTACCCCGAAACGAGCGCGATCCGGCGACCCGCTCGATGCTACCGCCGATCACCGACACAGGGTGTCCCCCGAACGCGGAAGGTGGACGCTCCTCAGAACAGGGTCGGTCCGGACGGGCCTCCGATCACGGTCGTCCCGACACCGCGTCGGTCGAAGCCAGGGTCGGCACGCTTGAGCGGCGACGAGGTCGGGCGGGACTGCTCGTCGAGCGACACCGGGACGCGGTACCCGTTCGTGATGCCCCCGTTCGTGATGACCGACCCGACCAGGGCGCGCGGTCCGGTGTCGCCCGACCCCGGACGCGGTGCACGCGGAGCGGTCGCCGCCGCGGCCCGCTCGCCGGGTACGAGGTGCGCCTGCCGGTCGCTGAACCCCATGGAACCGGTCGCCGGGTCCACCCGGCCGAGTCCGAGACCGTGCGCGGCCAGGATCGGACGCACCCGGTCCGCGAGCCACCGGCGGTAGTCCGCGGGCGCGTAGGTGTTGTCGAGGTACATCGAGCGGTAGCGCGCGACGAGGTCGGGACGGGTCCGCTGCAGCCAGGCCGCCCACCACGGCTTCACGCCAGGACGCAGGTGCAGTGCGGAGTACATGACGCTCGAGGCGCCGGCCTCGGCCGCGCGACCGATCGCTTCGTCGAGGTGCGCGCGCGTGTCCGTGATGAACGGGAGCACCGGCATGAGGAACACCGAGCACTCGAGCCCCGCGTCGCGGATCGCCCGGACGGTCGCCAACCGGGCGGCGGTCGTCGGGGTCCCGGGCTCGACCTGCTGCTGCAGCTCGTCGTCGTACACGGCGATCGACATCGCCAGGTCGACCGGGACGCTCCGTGCCGCGTCGACCAACGTGGGCAGGTCACGCCGCAGCAGCGTCCCCTTCGTCAGGATGCTGAACGGGGTGCCCGAATCAGCCAGCGCGCGGATGACCCCGGGCATCAACCGGTAGCGCCCCTCGGCACGCTGGTACGGGTCGGTGTTGGTGCCGAGCGCAACGGGGTGCCGGTCCCACGACGGCTTCCGGAGCTCACGGCGCAGGACGTCCGCGACGTTGGTCTTCACGACGATCTGCTGGTCGAAGTCGGCGCCCCCGTCGAACTCCAGGTACGTGTGCGTGGGCCGCGCGAAGCAGTAGACGCACGCGTGACTGCAGCCGCGGTACGGGTTGATCGTCCACCCGTAGGTGCCGCTGCCGTCGGCAGCCGGCACACGGTTCAGGGCACTCTTCGCCAGGACCTCGTGGAAGGTGACCCCGGCGAACTCCGGTGTGGTGACGCTGCGCACCAACCCGCTGTTCGACTCGAGCCCCGGCAGGGCGTCACCGCGCTCCGCTCCGATCGACTGCCCGCTCCACCGCATGCCCTCATTCGAACACACGTTCGAACCAGGGGCAAGTCGCCCGAGCGGCGGGGCTCAGTGGTGCAGACCGAGGACCTTCGCGGTGTGCTCGAGGGTCTCGTCGGCGAGCTGCGGGTCGGCGCCGAGGTCCTTGCCGTAGGTGGGCACCATCGTCCGCACCATCGGGGCCCAGGCGTCCCACCGGTCCGGGAAGCACCGCTGCAGCATCGTCAGCATGATCGGCACCGCGGTGGACGCACCGGGGCTCGCGCCGAGCAGGCCGGCGATCGAGCCGTCGGCCGAGGTGATGACCTCGGTGCCGAACTGCAGCACCCCGCCCTTGTCCGGGTCCGGCTTGATGACCTGCACGCGCTGCCCGGCGGTGATGCGGTGCCAGTTCTCCGGTTCGGCGGTCGGCATGAAGTCGCGGAGGGCGTCGAACTTCGTCTGCTTCGACGCCAGGAGCTGCCCGACCAGGTAACGGACCAGGTCGAAGTTCGAGAACGCCACGCTCAGCATCGGTCGCAGGTTGTGCGGTCGGATCGACCGGAACAGGTCGAGCAACGAGCCCTGCTTGAGGAACTTCGGGCTGAACCCGGCGTAGGGGCCGAACATCAGCGACGCCCTGCCCTCGACGATCCGGGTGTCGAGGTGCGGCACCGACATCGGCGGAGCGCCGACGCTCGCCTTGCCGTACACCTTCGCCGCGTGCTTCTGCACGACCTCGGGGTCGTCGGTGCGCAGGAACTCGCCGGACACGGGGAACCCGCCGTACCCGCGGATCTCCGGGATGCCCGACTTCTGCAGCAGGCGCAGGGCCCCGCCGCCGGCGCCGACGAAGACGAACTTCGCCGCGATGCGCTGCGTCGACCGACCGATCTCGTTGCGGACGTCGAGCGCCCACCCCTCGGAGACCTTCGACCGCGTGATCTTCTGCACCTGGTGCGACGGCTCGAACTCGACACCGGCGATCTCGAGCTCGTCGAAGAGCTGCTGCGTCAACGAACCGAAGTCGACGTCCGAGCCGGCGGCCGAGTACGTCGCAGCGACCGGCTGGTCCTTCTTGCGCCCCGGGATGAGCGCGGGCGCCCACCGGCGGATCTGCGCCGGGTCGTCCGAGTACTCGATGCCCGCGAAGAGCGGGTGACCCTTGAGCGCCTCGTACCGCTTGCGCATGTACTCGACGTTGTCCTCGCCCCACACGAAGGAGATGTGCGGGGTCGGGTTGATGAAGTTGGACGGCTGCGGGAGCGCGCCGGTCTCGACCAGGTGCGCCCAGAACTGCCGCGAGACCTGGAACTGCTCGTTGACGGTCACGGCCTTGGCGATGTCGACGTGTCCGTCCGGCATCTCCGGCGTGTAGTTCAGCTCGCACAGCGCGGAGTGACCGGTCCCGGCGTTGTTCCACGGGTTCGAGGACTCCTGCGCGACCGAGCCGAGCCGCTCGTACACGCGGACCTTCCACGTGGGTTCGAGGCGGTGGATGATGGCGCCGAGCGTGGCGCTCATGATCCCTCCCCCGATCAGGACGACGTCGATCGGGTCCACCTGCTTCACTGCCACACGACGATCCTACCCACTGCCGCTGGGTCGCCCGGGGGCATCGTCCGGATGCGGGGCGCTGGTCGTACCCATCGCACCTGCTAGTGAAGTACGACATTCCGGATGTGGCACCATTTCACGGTCCCGATCGACCGTCCCCTCCCGGAGGCCCCACCGTGAACCACCGCCGGCGCGCCCGTCTCGCCCTCCCGCTCCTGCCCGCGGCCGCGATCGCCCCGCTCCTGCTCGGCCCTGCCGCCCTGGCCGACACGCTCCCCTCGCCGCAGCCCGAGCCACGGGCTGCGCCCGCTGCGACGCTGGAGGGCACCTTCCACGTCGTCGGCACCACCGGCTTCGTCGCCGTCGCCGACCACGACGGCCAGCCCGTGCTCGACACCCGCCCGGTCGCCGCCGACACCGCGCACTACCCCGCGCCCGGCACCACCGGTCCGCTCGTCGTCGGGTCGATGTGCCTGTCCGCCCTCAACGGCCCCGGGCTGCCCTTCGCCGTGCTGGCCGACGCCGCCGTCCCCTCCGGCTGCCTCCAGGTCCGCACCACGAGCCCCGCGCCCCACGTCGTCCGGTTCACCGCCGACGACCCGTCCTCACCGGCGAACGGCCTCGAGCTCGGCCTGCAGGCGAACGGCGCGCTCCTGGCGCTCGGCACCGCGGGGTCCGACATCGAACTCGTCACCGAGGGCCCCGTCGTCGCACCGACGCTCGACCACACCGACCTGGCACCCGGTTCCGCCCTCTCGGGCACCGCCACGCCCGGCGCGCACGTCGTCGTCGTCCGTGACGGGACGGTGGTCTGTGAGACCGATGCCGCCGATCGAGGTGCGGACGACGCCGGACACTGGTCCTGCTCGCCGATCGATGCGCTCACCGAGGGCACGTACACCCTCGAACTGTTCGCCTCGACCCCCGCCGGGCAGCTCGCGCCGCCCGTCCCCGTCGAGGTCGTCGTGTCCGCAGGGACCGGCGCCGGCGACGGTCCGGACCCCGACCCCGGTGACGGCGAGGGCACCGATCCGGGTGACGCACCGTCTCCGGGAGACGGTGCCGGAGGCACGGGCGGCACCGGGACCCCCGGTGAGGCCGACCAGACCGGCGAGCCCGGCGCGGACGGACCGTCGCCAGGACCGGCGACGACCGCCCGGACCGTCGACGCCGCGCCGCAGGGGCGCCTCGCCTGGACCGGCACCGAGGTGACCGGCCCCCTCGCCGTCGCGCTCGCGCTCCTCACCGCCGGGACCGGCGTGCTGCTGCACCGACGACGTCGCACTCGGTCCCGTTCCTGACGGTCGGGACGACGGACGGGAGGCCCGTGGCGGTGTCGCCACGGGCCTCCCGTCCGTCACGTGTCGCGTCGGCGACGGTGCTCGCTAGGCGGCGACCGCGCGCCGTTCGAGGATCGTCTCGGCGATCTGCACCGCGTTGAGCGCAGCGCCCTTCCGCAGGTTGTCGTTGCTGACGAAGAGGACCAGGCCGTGGCCGTCGGGCGCGGACTGGTCCGCGCGGATGCGGCCGACGAAGGACGGGTCCTGACCGGCTGCCTGCAGCGGAGTCGGGACGTCCGCGAGCTCGACGCCCGGGGCCGTGGCGAGGAGCTCCGTCGCCCGCTCGGGCGAGAGCGGCTGCGCGAACTCGGCGTGCACGGAGATCGAGTGCCCGGTGAACACGGGGACGCGCACGCAGGTCCCGGCGACGAGCAGGTCGGGCAGCTCGAGGATCTTGCGGCTCTCGTTGCGGAGCTTCTGCTCCTCGTCGGTCTCCCCCATGCCGTCCTCGACGATGCTGCCCGCGAGCGGGACGACGTCGAAGGCGATCGGTCGGACGTACTTGACCGGCTCCGGGAAGGTCACCGCCGAACCGTCGTGGGTGAGCGCCGCGGTGTCCTGCTCGAGCGCCGCGCGCGCCTGGCCGAGGAGCTCCTCGACTCCGGCGAGGCCCGACCCGGACACGGCCTGGTAGGTGGTCGCGACGAGACGGCGCAGCCCGGCTTCGGTGTCCAGCACCTTGAGGACCGGCATGATCGCCATCGTCGTGCAGTTCGGGTTGGCGACGATGCCCTTCGGGGCGTCGTCGATCGCGTGCGGGTTGACCTCGCTCACGACCAGCGGCACCTCGGGGTCCATCCGCCAGGCGCTCGAGTTGTCGACGACCACCGCACCCGCCGCCGCGAACTTCGGCGCGAGGGCGCGTGACGCCGTGGCACCGGCCGAGAACAGCGCGATGTCGATGCCCGACGGATCGGCGGTCTCGGAGTCCTCGACGACGATCTCCTCGCCGCGGAACGACAGCGTCGAACCGGCGGACCGGGCACTCGCGAAGAACCGGACGTGGTCGGCCGGGAACGCGCGCTCCTCGAGGAGGCGACGCATCACGGCGCCGACCTGGCCGGTGGCGCCGACGACGGCGACGGTGGTGCTCATGTGGTGCTCCTGCTCGTGGGTCGTGTCGGCGCGGGGCTCAGCGCCCGGTGCCGGCGTAGACGACGGCTTCCTGGTCGGCGTCCAGCCCGAAGGCCTGGTGCACGACGCGCATGGCCTCGTTCAGGGTGTCGGCGCGCGTGACGACCGAGATGCGGATCTCCGAGGTGGAGATCATCTCGATGTTGATGGACGCCTCGTGCAGGGCGCGGAAGAGCGCCGCCGAGACACCGGCGTTGGTCCGCATGCCGGCACCGACCAGTGCGAGCTTGCCGATCTGGTCGTCGTACTGGATGCCCGAGTAGCCGATGTCGGCCTTGGCGACCTCGAGCGCGGTCAGGACGCCCTGGCCCTGGTCCTTCGGCAGCGTGAACGAGATGTCCGTGCGGCCCGTGACCGCCTCGGACACGTTCTGCACGATCATGTCGATGTTGGCGCCGGCGCGGGCCACGATCGTGAAGATCTCGGCGGCCTTGCCGGGGGTGTCGGGCACGCCGACGACGGTGATCTTCCCCTCGGAGAGGTCTCCGGCGATGCCGGTGATGATCGGTTCTTCCACGGTTTCCCCCTCTGCAGGGTTGTAGACGATGGTGCCCTCGGCGTTGCTGAACGAGGAGCGGACGTGCAGGGTGACGCCGTGCCGACGGGCGTACTCGACGGCACGGATGTACAGGACCTTGGCGCCGGAGGCGGCGAGCTCGAGCATCTCCTCGCTCGTGATCCGGTCGACCTTCTTGGCCTTCGGCACCACGCGGGGGTCCGCGGTGAAGATGCCGTCGACGTCGGTGTAGATCTCGCAGACGTCGGCGTCGAGCGCGGCGGCGAGCGCGACGGCGGTGGTGTCCGACCCACCGCGACCGAGCGTGGTGATCTCGCCCGTCGTGCGGTTGAACCCCTGGAACCCGGCCACGATCGCGACGTGCCCGGCGTCGAGCGCCTCGCGCACCCGCTTCGGGGTGACGTCGACGATGCGGGCCTTGCCGTGCTGGGCGTCCGTGAGCATGCCGGCCTGGCTGCCCGTGTACGACGATGCCTCGACCCCGAGGCTCTTGATCGCCATCGCGAGCAGCGCCATCGAGATGCGCTCCCCCGCGGTGAGCAGCATGTCGAGCTCACGACCGGCGGGGATCGGCGTCACGGAGTGCGCGAGGTCGACGAGCTCGTCGGTGGTGTCGCCCATCGCCGAGACGGCCACGACGACGTCGTTGCCCGCCTTCTTCGTCTGGACGATCCGCTTCGCCACGCGCTTGATGCTCTCGGCGTCCGCGACGGACGATCCACCGAACTTCTGCACGATCAGGGCCACTGGCTGGTACTCCCGGGGACGACGGTTCCGCGACGGTCGCGCGGTCTGTCAATCGTAGAGGGTGTTCCGCGGATGTTGCGTGTGAGGCGGGCTCGACGCAACGATCCTGCGCGCACGTCCGTCAGTGACCGACCACGCGTCGGCCCTCGAAGGCGCGGCCGAGGGTCACCTCGTCGGCGTACTCGAGGTCACCACCCACCGGCAGCCCGGACGCGAGTCGCGTGGTGCGGATGCCCATCGGGACGAGCAGTCGGCTGAGGTAGGTCGCCGTCGCCTCGCCCTCGAGGTTCGGGTCGGTGGCGATGATGACCTCGTCCACGGTGCCGTCGGCCAGCCGCGTCATCAGCTGCTGGATCCGCAGGTCGTCCGGACCGACACCGTCGATCGGGCTGATCGCTCCGCCGAGCACGTGGTAGAGCCCACGGAACTCGCGGGTGCGCTCGATGGCGGCGACGTCCTTCGCCTCCTCCACGACGCAGATCACCGACGGCGACCGACGGGGGTCACGGCAGATGCTGCACCGCACGTTCTCGGTGACGTTGCCGCAGACCTCGCAGAAGCGCACCTTCTCCTTGACCTCGGCCAGGAGCTCGGACAGTCGCGCCGGGTCGAACGACTCGGTCTGCAGGATGTGGAACGCGATGCGCTGTGCCGACTTCGGGCCGATGCCCGGCAGCCGACCGAACTCGTCGATCAGGTCCTGGACGATCCCGTCGTACATCAGGCGCCTTCCTCGTGCAGGGCGGTCTCCTCGATGAACTGCGCGCCGAGGATCTCACGGACGACCGCCTCGCCGTACCGACCAGCGACCGGCGTCCGACGGACCTGGGGTGCAGCGGTCCGTGCCGGAGCTGGCTGCGCAGCCGCCTCCTGGGTCGGTGCTGTCTGCGCAGGTGCTGCCTGCTCGGGCGCGGCCGGTGCGGGTGCGGCCTGTGCCGGGCCGGTCGGCGCCGGTGCTGGTGCCCGCGTCGGTCGCTGGCTCGGTGCGCCCGAGGACGCGTGCGCTCCCGGATCGGGGAAGGGAGCACCGTCGTCGTAGGGCTCGTCGTCGAGCGGGTAGTCGTCGACCGGGACGTCCGGCCCACCGGAGGGTGCGGCGGCCGCGGTACCCGGCGCGGCGGGCGCTGCCGATGCGGGCGCTACGGCTGCGGCCGGTGCGGGCGCTGCGGCTGCGGCCGGTGCCGGCGCTCCCGGTGCGTCGGGTGTCGGGTCGCTCGGTGCAGCAGCACGGGCTGGGCGTGTTCCGGCACCGCCGAGCGCGGAGGCCGGACGGAGCTGTGCAGCGAGGGCCGCGTCGGCGGCGGGGTCGGAGACCGGTGCGACGGGCACGACCGGTTCCCCGGTGTCGGTCGTCCCGAACGGTGCCGACCAGCCCGGCTCGAGGTGCTCGGGCACGGCGCCGGCGGTCGGGTCGGTCGCCGGGATCGTGGCGACGGCCCAGTCGGTCACCGGAGCGCTGGGCGTGGCCGGCTGCTGCCGTGTGGTCGGCTGCTGAGATACGCCCTGCTGTTGGTTCGCCTGCTGCGGGCTCGCCTGCTGCGGGCTTGCCTGCTGCTGCTGCTGGCTCGCCTGCTGCTGCTGGCTCGGCTGCTGCTGCTGGCTCGGCTGCTGCGGCGCAGTCGGCTGCTGCTGCTGCGTCGGCTCTTCGGCAGTCGTTGGCTGCGGCGGTGCGGACTGCTGGCGCGCGGCCTGCTGCTGGCTGGTGTCCTCCGACGTCACGTGCGGTCGCGTCGGCTGCTGCTGCGACGCCTGCCGACCCGGCTCCGACGCGGGAGCACCGGCCGAGCGCTGCTGTCCCGGCCCACGGGCGACGAACTTCACCCGCAGGCCGAGGACGTCGATGATCGCCGAGCGGAGCAGTTCGCTGACGCTCGTCGCGGGGTCGGACATCTCCTTGAACGACGCCACGTCCTGCTGGCTGGGGAAGGTGAGCGTCAGCACGTCCTCGCGCAGGGCCGTCACCTGGGCCGTGACCACCACGGACCAGGCCGAACGCCGGGCGCGCTGGACGTGCTCGACGACCTGGGGCCAGGCGTCGCGGAGCTGCTGGAAGCCGACGGCGGCGACCGGTCGGACGACCGCCTCGTCGCCGACGGCCGTCCCCTGCCCGGTGGACGACGCGTTCGCGGTGCCCGACGGATCGTGCTGGTGCTGCTCGGTCGGGTGTGCCGTCGTCGTCGCACTCGACGCGCTCTGCTCCGCCGGTCGGCCCGCAGACCGATCGGTCGGGCCGTCGGCCGGACCCTGGCTCGGGGGCGTCGCCACGGCCGCCCAGGAGGCAGCGGCATCGCGCACGGCCGCACCGGGGTCCCGCGGCTCCGCGCCACGCGCGGTCGTCGGAGCCTGGTCGGCCGGCTCCTGGTCTGGTCGGGTCGGGGCCGCTGCTCGGGTCGGGGCCGCGGTCGACGCAGCGGGCTGCGCAGCCGGGGTCGCCGGCGAGGAGCCGGCCTGCGCCGGAGCGCTGCCCGCTCCCGTGCGCGGAACCGGAGCGCCCGCGGAGGACTGCTGTGCACCCTGCGGGCGTTCGACCACGGCCGCAGCCTGGTGCCCGCCGGCGTCGCCGACACCGACGCGACGCTCGAGCCGCTCGACGCGGGCGAGTGCACCGCGCTGGGTGTCGTCGACCTCGGGCACGAGCATGCGCGCCGTCATCAGCTCGAGGTGCAGTCGGGGCGACGTCGCACCGGTCATCTCGGTGAGCGCGCGGTTGGCGATGTCGGCGGACCGCGACAGGGCCGTCGCACCGAAGACACCGGCCTGCCGGGTCATGGTGTCGAGTTCCTCGGGAGAGATCCCGCGCAGCACGGCTGCGGCGCTCTCGTTCGTCGCCGCGACGACGATCAGGTCACGGAGTCGCTCGAGCAGGTCCTCGACGAAGCGACGCGGGTCCTGCCCGGTCTGCACCACGCGGTCGACCGCGGCGAAGGCCGAGGCGGGGTCGGCCACCGCCAGCGCGTCCACGACGTCGTCGAGCAACGCAGCGTCGGTGTAGCCGAGCAGGGCGACCGCGCGTTCGTAGGCGATCGCGCCGTCCTCGCTGCCGGCCATGAGCTGGTCGAGCAGCGACAGCGTGTCTCGCACCGACCCCCCACCGGCACGGACGACGAGCGGGAGGACACCCGGTGCGACGGAGACCGACTCCTGCTCGCACAGCTGCTCGACGTACTCGAGCATCGTGGCCGGCGGAACGAGCCGGAACGGGTAGTGGTGGGTCCGGGAGCGGATGGTGCCGATGACCTTCTCCGGCTCGGTGGTCGCGAAGATGAACTTCACGTGCTCCGGCGGTTCCTCGACCAGCTTGAGCAGGGCGTTGAAGCCCTGCGGCGTCACCATGTGCGCTTCGTCGAGGATGAAGATCTTGTAGCGGTCGCGCGCCGGTGCGAACACGGCGCGGTCGCGCAGGTCGCGCGCGTCGTCGACGCCGTTGTGGCTCGCTGCGTCGATCTCGATGACGTCGAGCGATCCCCCGCCACCCCGGGCGAGCTCCACGCAGCTCGGGCAGACGCCGCACGGCGTGTCCGTCGGGCCCTGTTCGCAGTTCAGGCACCGGGCGAGGATGCGCGCCGAGGTCGTCTTGCCGCACCCGCGCGGCCCGCTGAACAGGTAGGCGTGGTTCACACGGTTCGTCCGCAGGGCGGTCCGCAGCGGGTCGGTGACCTGCGACTGACCGATCAGCTCGGCGAAGTTCTCGGGCCGGTAACGGCGATACAGGGCGGTGACCACGGACCAAGGGTAGCCGGGACGGCCGACAGCGCGACGCCCTCGGCGACCACCTGTGGAGGGGGCGACGAGGGGCGGGACGACACCGCGCCTCCCGGCCGTCGTGACGACGGACGAGAGGCGCGGTGCGGTCGGTGTGGGCGGACGGTCAGGCGCGCCCGCGGCGGATACGGCGTGCCAGTCGGGAGAGACCGAGCAGCAGGAATCCGAGGACCACCAGGCCGCCGGCGGCACCCGCGAGCGGGGCGACGTCCGCACCGGTGAAGGCGAGGTCGCGACCGGAACCGTTGCCGGATCCGGATCCGGATCCCGTGCCGGTGCCGGTGCCGTTGCCGTTGCCGTTGCCGTTGCCGTTGCCGGATCCGTTGCCGTTGCCGGATCCGTTGCCGAGGGAACCGTTGCCGGCAGCGAGACCCGATCCGTTGCCGGCAGCGAGACCCGATCCGTTGCCGGTACCGATCACTCCGGTACCGGTGCCGGCTCCGTTCCCGGAGCCACCCGGCAGGCCCGGCTGGCCCGGCTGGCCCGGTTCACCGGGCTGACCCGGCTCTCCAGGCTCCCCGGGCTGACCAGGCTGACCCGGCTCTCCAGGCTCCCCGGGCTGACCAGGCTGACCCGGCTCCCCGGGCTCACCGGGCTCCCCGGGCTCCCCGGGCTGACCAGGCTGACCAGGCTCACCGGGCTCACCGGGCTCACCGGGCTCACCGGGCTCACCGGGCTGACCAGGCTGACCAGGCTGACCAGGCTGACCAGGCTGACCAGGCTGACCAGGCTGACCAGGCTCTCCAGGCTCTCCGGGCTCACCAGGTTCACCGGGCTCACCAGGTTCACCGGGCTGCCCAGGCTCACCCGGCTCACCGGGCTGACCCGGCTCCCCAGGCTCTCCAGGCTCACCAGGCTCACCAGGCTGACCCGGCTCTCCAGGCTCACCGGGCTGCCCCGGCTCTCCAGGCTCACCGGGCTGCCCCGGCTCCCCAGGCTCCCCCGGCTGCCCGGGCTCACCGGGCTCACCGGGCTCACCGGGCTGCCCCGGCTCACCCGGCTGCCCCGGCTCACCCGGCTGGGCGGCGACCACCACCACGGGCACGGTCTGGGCGGCGGACGTGGCACCCTCGACGGTCTGGGTCACCGTGAAGGTGTGCGAGCCGACCCCGAGCTCCACGGACACCGACCAGGAGCCGTCGGCAGCCGCAGTCGTCACGACGGGGTCTCCCGCGTCGCTGCGGACCGTGACGGTCGCACCCGGGTCCGCCGTCCCGGTGACCTGCCAGGTGGCGGTGCCGTCGGCACCGGCCGTCTGCCGGGCCCCGGGCAGGGGCGAGGTGACCGTCAGGGGGTCCGCGACCCGGACGACGATCGGCACGACCTGCGAGTCGGAGGTGCCCCCGTCCACGGTCTGCGTCGCCTGCAGCGTCCAGTCACCGGCCGGGACCTCCTCGAAGGTGACGCTCCAGCGACCGTCGCCGCCGGCCGTCGTCGTCCGGACCTGCCCGGTCGAGAGCCGGACCTCGACCGCGGCGTCGGCTGCGGCAGTCCCGGAGACGGGCACGGTGGTCGTGCTGTCGAGCCCGGGGGCCTCGAAGAGGCGACCCGGGGTCGGGTCCGTGATGACGACGTCGTCCTCCTGCGCGGCGACCACGCTGATGCCGCTGGTCACCGGGGCCGAGGTGGCCCCGCCGACCGTCTGCGTCGCCGACACGGTGTGGTCGCCGACCGGGACGTCCGGCACGGTCACCGTCCAGGAGCCGTCCGCACCGGCCGTCGTCGACACCGTGGTGCCGTCGATGTCGACCGTCACGGTGGCGCCCGGCTCGGCGGTCCCGCTGACCGGCACGGAGACCGTGTCCTGGTCCGTCGGGAACACCTGGCCGTCCACGGGGGCGGTCACCTGCAGCGGGGCCACGGCGGCGACGGTGAAGGCGACGTCGGGTGCTGCAGTGGTCCGGCCGTCCACGGTCTGCGTGGCGGAGGCGGTGTGGCCGCCGAGCGCGACGTCCGGCACGGTGACCGTCCAGTCGCCCTCGTCGTCGGCCGTGGTCGCGACGGCGGTGCCGTCGTCGATCGTGACCGACACCGTTGCGCCGGGCGCTGCCGTGCCCACGACCCGGACCGGCGTGGTGTCACCGACGATCCGGACGGTGCTGCCGGCCGCCGGCGTCGTGATGACGACGGCGTCCTCGTCGGCGACGTCCACGGTCACGTCCACCACGACGGGGTCGGAGGTGGTGCCACCGACCTCCTGGCCGACGGTCACCGTGTGGTCGCCGGGACCGACGCCCGGTACGACCGTGTCCCAGGTGCCGTCGTCACGGACGGGCACCTCGATCGGGTCGCCGTCGTCGACCACCACGGTGACCGTGCCACCGGGCTCGCCGGTGCCCGCCACGGGCAGGTCGACCGTCGGGTCGGACGCCGGCACCGTGACGACCTGGTCGTCGGTCGGCGTGCTGACCGTCAGGGGCGCACCGGCCTCGACCGTGAACGTGTTGACGACCGGACCCGAGGTGGACCCGTCGACCGTCTGCGTCGCCCGGACGGTGTGCTCACCCGTCGCGACGCCGTCGAACCGGACGCTCCAGGTGCCGGCGTCGGTCGCCGTCACGGTCTGCTCGTCGCCGTCGTCCAGGGTCACGCGGACCTCGGCACCGGGCTCGGCCGCCCCGTTCGCGACGATCGTCGCGAGGGAGTCGTCCTGTGCGACCGTGACGGTGGACCCGTCGGCCGGGGTGGCGATCGTCAGCGGTGCCGCGACCACGACCTCGATGGCGACCGTGACCGGCTGCGACGTGGTGCCGCCGACCTGCTGGGTGACGCTGACGGTCGTGGTGCCCGCGGGGACACCGGGGACGTCGACCGCCCAGTCGCCGTCCTCGTCGGCCTCGGTCGTGGCATCACGCCCGCCGCCGAGGTCGACCACCACGGTGGCGCCGGGCTCCGCGGTGCCGCGCACCGTGACCGTCGTCGTGGCGTCCTCGTCGGCGACCCGCACCTCGTCCCCGTCCGCGGGGGCGGTGATGACGACCGGCGCTGCCGCGACGACCTCGAAGGGACGCTCGACCGGCGTGGTCGAGGTCGAGCCGGCGACGGTCTGCGTCGCCGACACGACGTGCTCACCGACCGCGACGTCGTCGACGTCGACGCTCCACGTGCCGTCGTCGCCCACCGGCACGTCGACCGGGTCTCGGTCGTCGACGGTCACCGTCACGGTGGCGCCGGGCTCGGCGTCACCGGCGACCGTGACGGTCGTCGTGGCGGCGACGTCCGCGACGGTGACGGTGCCCTCCGGCTGCCGGACGACGAGCTCCGCCGCGGCGACGACCGAGACCGGTCGCGTGACGGGGGCGCTCGTGGTGCCGTTCACCGACTGCGTGACCGCCGCCGTCCAGGACCCCACCGGGACGTCCTCGACGGTGGTCGCCCAGGTGCCGTCGTCGCCGACGACCGTCTCGGCGGTGCCGCCGTCACCGAGGTCGACGGTGACCGTCGCCCCCGGCGCGCCGGTGCCGGCGAAGTCCACGTCGGTGGTGGCGTCGTCGTCCGCGACCGTGACGGCCGTGGCGCCGGCCGGCGTGGTGACGGTCAGCGGCGCCCCGGCGCGCACCGACACTCCGGCGCTGACGGGTGCCGAGGTGATCCCGCCGACGACCTGCGTCGCCCGGACGGTGTGGTCACCGGTCGGCACGTCGGTGAACGTGTGGGTCCACCGTCCGTCGTCGTCCGCCTCGACGGTCGCCTGTTCCCCGGTGGAGAGCGTGACGGTCACCGGAGCGCCCGGCTCGGCCGTACCGGCCGCCACGACGTCGGCCGTACCGGTCGCGTCGGCGACCGTGATGACGTCACCGTCGTCGGGGCTGGTGAGTGCGAGCGGTCGGCCTGCGCGCACCGTGAGCGTCTGCTCCGCACTGGAGGCGGTGGTGCCGCCGACCGTCTGCGTCGCCGTGACCGTCTGCTCGCCCACGCCGACGCCGCCGACGGTGACCGTCCAGTCGCCGCCGTCGTCCGCGGTCGTGGAGGCCTCGGCGTCGCCGACGCGGATCGTCACCGGTGCGTTCGGCTCTGCCGTGCCGGACACCGTCACGTCACGCGTGGTGTCATCGTCCGGGACGAGCAGGACCGCGCCGTCCTCGGGCGACGTGATGAGCACGTCGTCCGCGGCGACGAGCGTGACGTCGCGGGTCACGGGGTCGGACGTCGCCGGGCTGGAGACCCGGCCGGGCAGCGTCTGCGTGACCGACACCGGGTGCGTCCCGACGCCGACGTCCTCGAAGGTGACGGACCAGCTCCCGTCGGCGGCGACCGTGGTCGTCGCTCCGGGCTCCTCGCCGTCGATCGTCGCGACGATCGCCGCGCCGGGGTGCCCGGTGCCGGTGACCGTCACGTCACGGGTCACGTCGTCACCGGCGACCGTGATCGCCGCCGTGCCGGGAGCCGTGACGGCGAGGGGCGCCGCAGCGTCGACCAGGAAGCCCACGGGCAGGGCGTCCGTGTTCGCGCCGTTCAGCGACTGTGCCGCGTCGATCGTGTAGTCACCGGGGGCGAGCCCCGCTGCGTCGACCGACCAGGTCCCGTCGCCGTCGCCTGCGGTGGTCGAGAGCTCGAGGTCACCGACCGTCACCGTCACGGCTGCGCCGGGTTCGGCGACACCGCTGATCGTCACCGTGGCGGTGGCGTCCCCGTCGACCACGACGAAGCGCGAGCCGGCGGCCGGGCTGTCGATGGTGATGGCGGTGCCCGGGACGACGGTGAAGTCCCGCGTCTCGGTGGTACCGGTCGTGCCGTTCACGGTCTGCACGGCCTCGACGGTGTGCTGGCCGGTCCCGAGCTGCACCGGGTCGAGGACCCAGTTGCCCGCGGGGCCGGTCACGACGGCGACGGGTGCTGCCCCGTCGATGCTGACGGAGACGGTCGCACCCGGCTCCGCGGTCCCGCGGACCACGACCGACGCGTCGCCGGTGCTCGTGGCGGGGATCTCCTGCCCCTCGGTGGGAGCGGTGATCTCGAGGTCGTCGCCGACCTCGATCGAGATGTCCCGCTCGATCGCCGGCGAGGTCTGTCCACCGACGGTCTGGGTGACCGTCACGGTGTGACCGCCGGTCCCGACGTCCGGCAGGGCCACCGACCAGGTGCCGTCGTCGTCCACCGTGGTCGTGACGGGTGCTCGCTCGTCGAGCACGACGTCGATCTCGGCACCGGGCTGCGCCGTCCCGGTCACGTCGACGTCGACCGTGTCGTCGTCGTTCGCGACCACGGTCGTCGCGCCCTGCACCGGTGCGGTCACCTGCAGCGCTGCCGCGGGGACGACCGAGACGATCCGCTGCTGGGCCGGCGACGTCGTGCCGTTCACGGTCTGCGTCGCGGTCAGGGTGTACCGACCGACGGGCACGTCCTCGACCGTCGTCCTCCAGTCACCGTCTCCGTCGGCCGTCGTCGTGGCCGTGAGGCCGCCGCCGAGCGACACCGACACCCGGGCCCGGGGCTCGGCGGTCCCGGTGACGTCGAGGTCGGCGGTCGAGTCGGCGTCGAGGACGGGCACGGTGGCGCCGTCCGCAGGGGTCGCGATCGTCAGCGGGGCACCGACGGCGATCTCGAAGGCCGAGGTGACGGGCGCCGAGGTGGTGCCGGCGACCGTCTGCGTCGCGGTGATCGTGCGCTCACCGACCGGGACCCCCGGGAAGGTGGCGGTCCAGTCGCCGTCGTCGTCCGCCTCGGTGATCGCCGTGAAGGAGCCGCCGAGGTCGACCGCGACGGACGCGTTCGGCGCAGCGGTGCCGGTCACCGTGACCGGGGTGGTCGACGTGGCGTCGGCGACCGTCAGGACGGCTCCGTCGGTCGGCTCCTCGATGGTGATGCCGGGAACGGCGGTGACCGAGAAGTCACGGGTCACCGGAGCGCTCGTCGTGCCGTCGACGGTCTGGGTCGCCGTGGCCGTGTAGTCGCCCGCGGGGACGTCCTCGACCGTGGCGGTCCAGGTGCCGTTCGTGTTCGCCGTGGTGGTGGCGGTCAGACCGTCGCCGAGCGTCACGTCGACGCGGGCACCGCCCTCGGCAGCACCGGTGAGCACGACGGCGCGGGTGTCCCCGACGAGCGGCAGGACCGCATCGGGGGCCGGAGTGTCGATGGTCAGCGTCCGAGCGGCGACGACCTCGAAGTCCCGCGTCACCGCGGCCGAGGTGGTGTCGCCGACGGTCTGCGTCACGCTGGCCGTCTGCAGCCCGACCGGGACCGCGTCGACAGGGACGCTCCAGACGCCGTTGCCGTCCGCCGTGCCGCTCGCCGTGACGTCGTCGCCGATCGTCACGTCGATCCGCGCGTTCGCGGTGGACGTGCCGGTGAGGGTCACCGGGGTCGTGGTCCCGGTCGTGGTGAACTGCTGCCCGGCAGTGGGCGTGTCGATGACCAGCGGACGCTGCGCGACGACCGAGAAGGCCTGCGTCGCGGTGCCAGCGGCGGCGCCGCCGACCGTCTGCGTCGCGGTGACGGTCCGGTCCCCGACCGGGACGTCCGCGAGTGTGGCGGTCCAGGTGCCGTCGGGGGCGACCGTCGCGGGGGCGGTCAGGCCACCGCCCGCGGCGAGCGCGATGCCGGCACCGGGTTCACCGGTCCCGCGCACCGTCACCGAGCGGGTGGAGGTGTCGGTCGGGACGCTGAACTGCTGCCCTGCCGTGGGTGCGGTGATCGTCGGGGCCAGGAACGCCGTGGCGCGCACCGTGGAGGTGGCGAGGTCGACCGTCGCGGCGTTCAGTCCCGGCAGCACCGTGAGGCGCAGGGCGGTCACGCTCTGCGCCCCTGGGTCGTACCCGCGAGGGTCGCGGAAGCGGGGGTCGTCCTGCGCGTTCACCGTCAGGTCGACCACCTGACGGAGCAGGAGCACGACGGGCGAGAGCGCCGTCGCGACGGCGGTCGTGGTGGTGGTGAGCGTGGTGCTGAGCTGGGTGAGGGCGGCGGAGTTCGCCAGCGGCCGCACCGCGGTCTGGAGGGCCGGGACGACGGTGCCGCTGACGAGCGTCCCGAGCACGGGGGCGACGTTGATCCCGAGGATCGTTCCCGTCGACACGGAGACCTGCGGCGTGGCCGCGCCCGACACGGCGAGCGCACCGATGGTCGAGTCGACGGTCACGTTGATCGGCAGGTTGACCGCCCCGGCCGCGCGGAGCGTGGCACTGACCTGGACGCGCACCCGTGCGGCGTCGACCGCGTTCGTGACGGCGGTGCTCAGGGTGGCAGGGAGCCGTGTCCCGAGGATGTTCGTGATGCTGCTGTTGATCGCGGCGACCGCCGCATCGGTGAGCACGGGGGTGTTCGCCGGCTGGTCGTTGAGCCGCGTCAACGTGTCGAGGTCGACGGTGATCGAACCGGTCGACGGGGTGATGGTCACCGCACCGTCCGTGATCGGCTGCGCGAGGACCCCGTCGATGGTCGGCCCGAGATCGAGGTTCGCGGTCGTCTGGACGCTCGTGTTCCGAACGGACACCAGCGGCGAGAGCAGCGATCCCAACGCCCCCGTGACCGCGTCGGTCGTCACCGCTCCGCTCAGCGCGGTGTTCACCGAGGCGGACAGCGGCGCGACGTTCGCCCGCAGGGTCGTCGCGAGTCGGGACACCGCGGGGCTGGTGAGCTGCAGGTTCGCGCCGGCGATGCGGTAGTCGCTCGCGGTGCTCACCGTCGCACCACGTGTGGCGCTGATCGTCGAGGCGAGCGCGCCCACCTGCAGCTGCGCGTTCGACAGCACGGTCGAGTCCGCGCGGACCCGGGTCAGCAGCGGGTTCAGGTTCAGCGTCGACGCACCGGCCCCGGTGCCGCTCCCGACGCCGATCGCCCCGTCGTTGCCGACGAGGCCGGAGGAACCGCGGGCGCCCGTCTGCGAGGTCGTCGCGAACTGCCCGTCGACACCGAGCGTCAGGATGCCGTTCGCGCCGAGCAGGTCGACGTTGTTCGACAGTCGGACGCCCAAGCTGTTCAGCGCGGTGAGGTCGAGCGGCTGGTTCGTCGTCCCGCCGACCGTGCTCGCGCTGCTCGCGGAGTAGGCACCGCGGAGCTGGGCGAGCGCGTCGACGTCGACGATGCCGGAACCGCTGAGCAGGAAGCCCTCGGCCTCGGCGACGTCCGTCTGCGCCGCTGCAGCCGGTTGGATCGCCACGGTGGCGGCGAGCAATGCCGTCACCGTGGCGACGACACCGCCGCGCAGGAGGAGGCTCCGGTCACCGGGAGCTCGTCGTCGAGCCCGGTTCCCGTCGCCGGTGATCCATCGTGTCCAGTTGACCGCTCCTGCGGGCACAGGGGTACCCCGGAGCGACACGTGCCTGCGCATGCGTGTCCCGTTTCCTGGCAGGCTCGCCTGCCACCTGATCCTCGGACTCCCCCGCTGGTGAGACGGGAGAGGGTCGGAACCCTGGTTGGGGGTTCCTGAGGGTGATCTTTACACATGAACAGGAACCGCGCACGAGGTTGCACGAGATTTCGTCGGCGAGTCCGCTCGGCGTACCGGAACCATCGCGGATCTGCCGGAGAACGGCGAAGACTTCCCGTGCACCGGACGACACAGCCCCGGAACGAAGAAGACTCCGCACGCACAGGACGACACAGCCCCGGTCGCTCCGGCTGCGTCCTCGCCCCGGAACGAAGAAGACTCCTCACGCACAGGACGACACAGCCCCGGTCGCTCCGGCTGCGTCCTCGCCCCGGAACGAAGAAGACTCCTCACGCACCCGCCAGAGCCCGGTTACCCTTGCTGCGTTTCCGCCCTGGGGGAGTTGGCCTGGATGGCGTCACGTGAGGAGCCTCCGGAAGTCTACCGGATGCTCCGGGCAGTATCGGACACATGAAGATCGCCATCGCCGGAGGACACGGCCAGATCGCACTGCTCCTCGCCCGCCTGATCACCGACGCGGGCCACGACGCCGTCGCGATCATCCGCAACCCTGCCCACGTGACCGACGTCGAGCAGCAGGGCGCGACGGCCCTGGTCGTCGACCTGGAGCAGGTGAACGACGACGAGCTGGCGCTGCGCCTCCGTGGCGTCGACGCCGTGGTCTTCGCCGCGGGTGCCGGGCCGAACAGCGGCGCCGACCGCAAGGAGTCCGTCGACCGCGACGCGGCGATCACCCTGGCGGACGCGGCGGAGCGGATCGGGATCCAGCGGTACGTGATGGTGTCGGCGATGGGTGCCGACGCCTACGACCGCGAGCGTGCCGTGGTCCCTGCCCGGACGGAGGCGGACGTCTTCCAGGTGTACCTCCGGGCGAAGTCGGAGGCCGATGCGAACATCCGGATGCGGAACCTGGCCTGGACGATCATCCGGCCGGGAGCACTGCTCGACACCCCGCCGCAGGGCACGGTGCACGTCGGCCGGACGGTCCCCCGCGGGTCGATCCCCCGTGCGGACGTCGCCGCCCTCGTCCTGCACGCACTGCTCGACGACACCGCCGTCGGGGTGCAGTTCGAGGTGACGAGCGGCAACACCCCGATCCCGGCCGCCCTGCACGCCCTGAGCTGACGCGGGCGGGACGCTGGCGTCAGCGCGAGACGCCGGCGTCAGCGCGAGACGCCGTCCACCGAGCGAGACGCCGTCGGAAGTGGCGGCGTCTCGACGAGCTGGCGGCGTCTCGACGAGCTGGCGGCGTCTCGGCGACGGCGCAGCACCAGGCGCCACGCTGCGCCGCGCCGTGCCACCAGCCCGACGGCCCGACGGCCCACCAGCCCGACGGCCCGACGGCCCACCAGCCCGACAGCCCTACAGCGCGACCGCCGCCGACTGCCGGGCGATCTCGAGCTCCTCGTTCGTCGGCACGACGAGCACCGCGACCCGCGACGCGTCGGTCGAGATCAGCCGGGCCTCCTTCGAGTGCAGCTCGTTCCGGTCGGCGTCGACCTCGATGCCCAGGTGCTCGAGCCCGGCGAGCACGCGCCGCCGCAGCAGCGCGTTGTTCTCCCCTACCCCGGCGGTGAACACGACGGCGTCCAGCCCGCCGAGCTGCGCCGTGTAGGCCCCGACGTAGCGGCGGATGCGGTGCCGGTACACGGCGAGCGCCGCCTCGGCCTCGTCGTCGCCACCGAGCGCCGCGTCCTGCACGTCGCGCATGTCGCCGTTGCCCGTGAGGCCGAGCAGACCGGACTGCTTGTTGAGCATCGTGTCGAGGTCGTCGAAGGACATGCCGGCCTCGCGGTGCAGGTGGATGAGCACCGCCGGGTCGAGGTCGCCGGAGCGCGTGCCCATCACGAGGCCCTCGAGCGGCGTGAGCCCCATCGACGTCTCGATCGACCGCCCGCCGTCGATCGCCGCCACCGACGCCCCGTTGCCGAGGTGCAGCACGATCGTCTTCAGCTCGGCCAGCGGGCGGCCGAGGAACTCCGCGGTCTGCTCGGACACGTACTTGTGGCTCGTCCCGTGCATGCCGTACCGGCGGATCCGGTACCGCTCGGCGAGGTCGGCCGGGATCGCGTACGTGTAGGCGTGCGGCGGCATGGTCTGGTGGAACGCGGTGTCGAAGACGGCGACGTGCGGCACGTCCGAGAACACCTGCTTCGCCGCGCGGATGCCCTCGAGGTTCGCGGGGTTGTGCAGCGGCGCGAGGCTGTTCAGGTCCTCGATCTGCTGCTCGACCTCGTCGGTGACGACGGTGGCCGCGTCGAAGGTGGTCCCCCCGTGCACGACGCGGTGTCCGACGACCGCCGGCGGGTGCTCGTCGAACGACGGCCCGACCTTGGCGAAGGCGTCGATCATCGCCTGGAAGCCGGCCGCGTGGTCGGGCACGGACGCCGCGTCGTTCGACGACGACTCCCCCGTCAGCGCGTTGGTGTGCTTCCACGCCCCCGATGACTCCCCGATGCGCTCGACGAGCCCGGAGGCGAGCGTGCGCTCGCCCTCGAGTTCGATGAGCTGGTACTTGAACGAACTCGATCCGGAGTTGACGACGAGGGCTGCGGTCACGGTGGGGTGCCTTTCTCGGGACGGTCTGGAGGCGCGGTGCGGGCGGGTGGGCTGGTCGCGGTCGGCGATGGTCGGTCAGGCCGCGTCGGTCGCGGTGCCGGCCTGGATGGCCGTGATGGCGACCGTGTTCACGATGTCGCTGACGAGCGCACCGCGGGACAGGTCGTTGATCGGCTTGCGCAGGCCCTGGAGGACGGGTCCGATCGCGACCGCACCCGCCGAGCGCTGCACGGCCTTGTACGTGTTGTTGCCGGTGTTGAGGTCGGGGAAGATGAACACCGTCGCCCGGCCCGCCACGGGCGAGTCCGGCATCTTCGTGCGGGCGACCGTCGGATCGGCGGCGGCGTCGTACTGGATGGGTCCCTCGACGAGCAGGTCCGGGCGGCGCTCCCGGACGAAGGCCGTCCCGGCACGCACCTTGTCGACGTCCGCACCGGTGCCGCTGTCGCCGGTCGAGTAGCTCAGCATCGCGACGCGCGGGTCGATGCCGAACTGCGTGGCCGTCTCCGCCGACGAGATCGCGATGTCGGCGAGCTGCTCGCTGCTCGGGTCGGGGATGACCGCGCAGTCACCGTAGACGAGCACGCGGTCGGCGAGCGCCATGAGGAACACGCTCGAGACGATCGAGGTGTCCGGCCGGGTCTTGATGATCTCGAAGGACGGTCGGATGGTGTGCGCGGTGGTGTGCTTCGCCCCGGACACCATGCCGTCGGCGAGTCCGAGCTGCACCATGAGCGTGCCGAAGTAGGACACGTCGGTGACGGTGTCGCGCGCGAGCTCCATCGACATGCCCTTGTGCGCTCGGAGCCGCGTGTACTCCTCGGCGAAGCGCTCGCGCAGCTCGGGGTCGAACGGGCTGACGAGCTGTGCACCGTCGAGGTCGAGGCCGAGCTCGATGGCGCGTGCCCGGATCGACGTCGGCTCGCCGAGGATCGTGAGCTCGCACACCTGTCGCGCGAGCAGCGTCGACGCCGCGTGCAGGATGCGGTCGTCGTCGCCCTCGGGCAGCACGATCCGCTTGCCGTACCCACGCGCGCGGTCGAGCAGCCCGTGCTCGAACATGAGCGGCGTGACGACCCCGGACGGGGTGAGCTGCAGGCGGTCGCGCAGTGCGTCGGCGTCGACGTGCTGCTCGAAGAGCGCCAGTGCCAGGTCGGCCTTGCGGGGTGAGTCCGCGGCGAGGCGCCCCCGGGTGTGGGTGATGCGGAGCGCGGTGTCGTACGTGCCGAGGTCGTTCCGGGCGATCGGCAGCGAGCTCGACAGGCCCTCGAGCAGCCGGGTGATCTGCGGCGAGGTCTCGAACCCGCCGTTGAGGATCACGCCCGCCAGGCTCGGGAAGGTCTCGGACTGGTTCGCGAGCACGGTCGCGAGGAGCACGTCACTGCGGTCCCCCGGCACGACGACGATCCCGCCCTCGATGAGCCGCGGCAGCACGTTCTCCATGCTCATGCCGGCGACCACCGTGCCGAGGGCCTCCCGGTCGAGCAGCGCCTCGTCACCGCGGACGAGCGTGGCGCCCGTCGCCTCGAGCAGGGCGCGCACCGTCGGCGCCACGAGCACCCGGTCCTCCGGGATGGCCCACACGGGGGTGTCCGGGTGGTCGTCGCGCACGGCGTGCTCCACGCTCCGGACGATCGCGGCCAGGGCGTCCGGGTCCGCACGGTTCACGACGACGCCGAGCAGTTGAGCGTGCGCCGCCCGGAGTTCGCTCGTGGTGACGTCCGCGACCTGCGCCATCGCCTCGGGCGTGCGGACGCCACGCTCCGAGGAGTCCCGACCGCCGAGCACGAGCAGCACGGGCGCGCCGAGGTTCGCCGCGACCTTGGCGTTGAACGACAGCTCGGTCGGACTGCCGACGTCGGTGTAGTCGGACCCGAGCACCACGACGGCGTCGCACTGCCGCTCGACCTGGGCGAACCGGTTCAGGATCGTGCCGAGGGCGGCGTCCGGGTCGGCGTGCACGTCGTCGTACGTCACGCCGACGGCCTCGTCGTAGGAGAGCCCCACCGCGCTGTGCTGCAGCAGGAGCTCGAGCACGTAGTCCGGCTCGGCCACCGACCGTGCGACCGGTCGGAACACGCCGACGCGTCCGACGGAGCGTGCGAGGGTCTCGAGGACACCGAGCGCGACGGTGCTCTTGCCCGTGTGTCCTTCTGCTGACGTGATGTAGATGCGGGTCGACACCCCTCCAGGCTAGTCGCGGGCACACCGTGCGCTCTGGGAGCCGACGGGGCCGTGGACGGACGTGGTCGTGACCACCCCCGCGAACCTGTACCATGGGGTGTCGTCACCGCGAGGTGGCACGAGGAGAATTCGCCTAGTGGCCTATGGCGCACGCTTGGAAAGCGTGTTGGGTGCAAGCCCTCGGGGGTTCGAATCCCCCATTCTCCGCCAGCAGTACCGAAGGGCGCGTCCAGCAGGACGCGCCCTTCGTCGTTCCCGGGTGGCGCACGTCCCCGTCGGCACGGCTCCCGACCGGCGCGGCCCCGGCTGCGGCCTGTGGAGTCCCCCACTCGCGGGACACGATCGCACCCCGCTCGGCCCGTCCTGGCCGGGAAACGCCCAACGGGGGTGGAACGGGCTGTCCTCCGCCCCCGCTTCGCCCTATCCTGTGCAGACGGACGACCCCGGGACGGGTCGGACACGGTGCAGCGGGCGGCAGGGGCGTCGCCCGCGGGGTGGCGACTCGGCCTGCCCGTGCGCCCGAGGGGTGAGGAGACCCAGGTGGGGGAAGCGACGGTGTCAGCTGCCGGGCGTCTGCGGACGCCGGTCCACGACGTGGTCCTCCGCCCGCGGCGCTCCCTCGTCCGGTCGACCGTCCTCAGCGTGGTCTGCTCCGCCGTCCCCCTCGCCGTCGCGCTCGTCTGGGCCTCGCTGCCGGAACGCTGGTGGGCCCTCGTCGCCGGGCTCGTCGTCGCCGTCGCCGTGCTGGTCGGGGTCCTCTTCGTCCGACTCGGTCAGGCCTTCTTCGGCATCGACGCGGACGTCGTCGCCCTGAACGCGGTCCTCACCCCGAACCGTCGCATCGCCCGCGAGCGGATCGACCGGCTGGTCGTCACCCCGACGTACGGCGCGTCGCCCGACCGCACCACGCGGGAGCTCCTCGCGTTCGACGCCGACGGCACGCACCTCTTCCGGCTGCGCGGCGACGTCTGGGGCGACGACGCCCTCGACCGCGTGGTCGAGGTGCTGGGCGTGCCGGTCGAGCACGAGCGCCGACCGGTCCACGTCCGCGAGGCCACGCGCCGCTGGCCCACGAGCCGCACCTGGTACGAGCGCCGCGGGGGCGTGCTCGCGGTGGGCGCGGCGACCGCGTGCATCGTCGCCGGCCTGCTCGCCGTCGAGACCGTCGGCCTCCTGACCCGCTGAGACCGGCCGGGGCGACGCGCGGCACCGCGCCGGCAGCAGCTCAGCGGCGGCGGCGGAGCGTCGAGAAGATGCCCCGGACGACCTCCTTCGCGATGGTCTGCCCGAGGCCGTTCCCGAGCAGTCCGCCGAGCGGGTCGTCCGCAGTGCGCCCGGCCGAGCGCGACGTCCGTGTCGACGTCGATCGCGACCGGCGACCCGCCGCTGCCCGCTCCGCGCGTTCGAACTCGCGCTGCGTCCGCTCGTACTCCGCCTGTGCGGCCTTCCGCTCGCGCTCGTCCCGCGCAGCCTGCGCGGCCGCCTCCTTCGCCGCCGCCGTGGCGGCGCGCGCAGCCTCCTGCTCGGCGTCCGCCTGCGCCTGCGCTGCGGCGGCGTCCGCGGCGGCGGACTCCATGCGGGCGGCCAGGAGCTCACGCGCCGACTCGGGGTCGACGGTGGTGCCGTACCGGGCGAGGAGCGGGGACGAGGCGACCAGCGCCTCCAGGACGTCCGACGGCAGCGCGTCCATCGATCCCTGCGGCGCGCGCAGACGGGTCCACGCCACCGGCGTGGGTGCGCCGTCCTCGTTCATCACCGTCACGACCGCCTCGCCGGTCGCCAGCGAGGTCAGGACCTCCCCCAGGTCGTAGTCACTCGTCGGGTACGTCGACACGGTCGCCCGCAGTGCCTTCGCGTCGTCCGGCGTGTGGGCACGGAGCTGGTGCTGCACCCGCGAGCCGAGCTGTGCGAGCACGTCGTCGGGCAGGTCCTTCGGCGTCTGCGTGACGAACACGATGCCGACACCCTTCGAACGGATGAGCCGCACGGTGCGGACGACCTGCTCGCGGAAGTCCTTCGACGACCCCGAGAAGAGCAGGTGTGCCTCGTCGAAGAAGAACACGAGCGCCGGCCGGTCGGTGTCGCCGACCTCGGGGAGTTCGTTGAACAGGTCGGCGAGCAGCCACATCAGGAACGTCGAGAACACCTCGGGCCGGTCCTGCACGCCCGGCACCTCGAGCAGGCTCACGATCCCGCGGCCGTCCGGGGCGGTGCGCAGGAACGCACGGGTGTCGATCTCGGGTGCTCCGAAGAAGCGGTCCGCACCCTGGTCGGCGAAGGTCACCAGCTCGCGCAGGATCACACCGGCGGTCTGCTTCGACAACCCGCCGAGCTCCGCGAGCTCCACCTTGCCCTGGTCGCTCACCAGGTAGGTCAGCACGGCGCGCAGGTCCGACAGGTCGACGAGCGGCAGTCCGGCGCGTTCGGCGTGGTGGAACACCAACCCGAGCGAGGACTCCTGCGTCGCGTTGAGGCCGAGCACCTTGGCCAGCAGGAGCGGGCCGAACCCGGAGACGGTCGCCCGGATCGGCACACCGGTGCCCTGCCCGCCGAGGGAGTAGAACTCCACCGCACTCGCGACGCCGCGCCAGTCCTGACCGATCGCCTCGGTGCGGGCGAGGAGCTTCTCGTCCGGCTGCCCGGCCACGGCGAGTCCGGACAGGTCGCCCTTGACGTCGGCCGCGAACACCGGGACGCCGTTCGCGGCGACCTGCTCCGCGAGCAACTGGAGCGTGCGGGTCTTGCCCGTGCCGGTGGCACCGGCCACGAGGCCGTGCCGGTTGAGCATGCCGAGCGGGATCCGGACCTGGACGTCGGGCAGCGGGCGGCCGTTGACGAGGGCACCGAGCTCCAGGGCGGTGCCCTCGACGGCGTACCCGGTGCGGATCGCGTCGACGGCCTCCGGCCCGAGGGGGCCGGACTGCGGTGCGCTCGGCGGTGTGGTCGACGCGATCGTCGCCTCCGGCGTGGTGGTCGCGTCGAGCGGCGCGCGGCCCGGAGGCTCGGTGGCTGTCCCCGGTGTCGTCCCGCCTGCGGCCGTGCTCGCGTCGGGCGCCCCGGTCGCCTCCGGTGCCGCGCTCGCGTCGGCCGCCCGGCTGAGCGCCGCCGCGAGCTCCTCGGCCCGCCGAGCCGCCTCGTCCGCAAGCCGACGTGCCTCCTCGGCCGCCGCCTGCGCCGCTGCTGCCGCTGCCCGTGCCTGCTCCACCGCGTCGGTCATGTCCGCAGCATACGGACGCGTCGACCCTCCGGTCCGCTCGTGGGCCGACGTCCGGCTGTGCGACGCGTCAGTGCGAGAGCGCCGGCACCGTCCGCGGCCGGACGACCACCCAGAGGACGATGACGGCGACCGCCGCCGTGCAGGCCATCACGCTCGCCATGGGCGTTGCCGCGGTGATGCCGAGCCACCCGACGATCGGCGAGACGAGCCCGGCGACCCCGAAGTTCAGTGCGCCGAGGAGCGACGCGGCGGTGCCGGCCTCCTTCCCGTGCGCGGCGAGACCGATCACCTGGACGAGCGGGAACGTGAACCCGCAGGCCGCGATGAAGAACCACAGCGGCACGAGGACCCCGACCAGACCCGCACCGAGCTGGTCGAGCACGACGATCGCGACGGCGGACACGAACAGCGTCGCCGTCGAGCAGGCGAGGATCCACTGCGGGCCGACCCGCTGCGCCAGGCGCGAGGACACCTGCACGCCGACGACGACGCCGATCGAGTTCACGGCGAAGAGCAGGCCGTACTGCTGCGCGTCGAGGCCGTAGACCGTCTGGAACAGGAACGGCGACGCCGACAGGTACGAGAAGAGCCCGCTGAAGACCATCGCCCCGATGAGCGCGACGCCGACGAAGATCCGGTCGGAGAGCAGGGCCTTGTATCGCTGCCCGATCGTCGAGTGGCCGGCCTCCTTCCGCCGAGCCGGCGGCAGGGTCTCGACGATGAGCAGGGACGACGCGATGACGACGGCCGCGCCGTAGCACGCGAGGAACACGAAGACGCCGCGCCAGCTGACGAACTGCAGCATCTGCGAGCCGATCAGCGGCGCGAGGATCGGTGCGAGGCCGTTCACCATCGCCAGGCGCGAGAGCATCCGGACGAGGGGCTTGCCGCCGAACAGGTCGCGCACGGTGGCCATCGCGACGACACCGCCGGCCGCGGCCCCCATGCCCTGCAGGACGCGGAAGAGCGCGAGCACCTCGACGTTCGGCGCGAGCGCTGCGCCGACCGACGCCGCGACGTGCACCGAGGTGGCGATGATGAGCGGCAGACGCCGGCCGACCTTGTCGCTCCAGGGCCCGACGAGCAGCTGCCCGACCGCGAACCCGAGCGTGGTCGCGGTGAGCGTGAGCTGCACCGCACCCTCGCTGATGCCGAACTCGCGCTCGAGCGACGGGAACGCCGGCAGGTACAGGTCGATGGTGAACGGCCCGAGCGCGGTGAGCGCGCCGAGCACGAAGACGTAGACGAGGCGCTGCCGCCGGGTGAGCGAGTCACCGGGGTGCAGCACGACGCGGAGCGAGCCGGTGGTGGCGGGCGCGGTCACGAGCGGTCCTTCACAGGGGGTCGGGTGCAGGAGAGACGGGATCGGGGCGGTCGCCGTCGACGTGGTGGACGTCAGGGCCGACCGAGCAGGACCGGGGCGGGTCGACTCGAATCGATTCGGCCCCGGAACCATCCTACGGGCTGCGTGAGCGCTCTCGCGACGCCCCGACCGCAACGCGCCCGTCACACTGCGCTCCTCATCCAGTCCGCGCGGTCGCCGTGCGGTAACGTCGGACTGCTCGACAGCCGCCTCGTGCGGACGGAACGAAGAGGGGGTGGTGTCGTGGTCGACGCCCGGATCGTGCACACCACGGCAGCACTGCGCGAGGCGGTCCTCCGACTCGCAGCCGACCGCCCGGTCTCCGCCATCACGGTCGCCGACGTCACGCGCGCAGCCGGCATCAACCGCGCCACGTTCTACTCGCACGCCGTCTCCCCCGGATCGCTCCTGGCCGACGTGCTGACGCCCGAGCTCGACCGCATCCGCGAGGAGGACGTCGAGGCCCGCCGGGCCGCCTCTGCCCGCGGGGCCGGCGAGGACGAGCTCGCCGCCATCACGCGCCGGGGCATCGACGCCGTCGTCGAGCACGTCGTGGCCCACCGCGACATCTACGCCCGCGGGTTGCCGGACACCGAGGACGCCTCCCTCCACCGCCTGCTCGTCCAGCACTTCACGGTGTCGAGCGCGCAGCACATCCGCGAGCTCGACCCCGCGTCACGCCCGCCCCTGCTCGACGACGTCGCAGCCGGGTTCGTGGCGCAGGGCTTCGTCGGCGCGATCGAGGCGTGGCTGGCCGGACCCCGACGCTCCCGGAGGTCCCTGGTCGAGACGATCACCCTGTCGTTCCCGGCCTGGTGGCACTGAGCCGAGCCGGCACGCGGCCCCGATCCAGGCCCCGGCCCCGCGCCCGGTCGCACTGATCGCGACGGTTCGCCGGCCCGGGTCCCGACGTCAGTCCCCGGCGCCGCTGCGCCCGCGGCGGTCCCCCGTGTCCGGCTGCTCGCCGCGCTGCAGCGACCGGACGACCTCGACCGCCGCCCGGGCGGTCGTCCCGGCATCCGCTGCCGCCGGCACGCGGTGGTCGGCGGAGACACCGTCACCGCCGGTCCCGCTCGCCGGGACCGACGCGCCGACCGACACCACGACCACACCGGCGTCGTGCGCCGTCTGCACCGCCTCCGCGAGCGCGTCGGCGTCCACGGCGTGCACGAGCAGCGCCTTCGCTCCACCGCGGACGAGCGCGTCGACGGCACGGGCCTGCTCGGCCGCGGCACCGGAGGACGGCACCACCCGGACGTCCGGCGAGAACCCGGCACGGTCGAGCCCGCGCTCGAGGTCCGCGGCGAGCGTGTCGTCCCCGGGCGCGAGCACCGCGCCGACCACGGCGTCGTCGGCGAACCCGCCGTCGGAGCTGGTGAGGTCGGTGCTGCGGACCGGGGTCGGCGCAGCGGTCGTCGGCCCCTGGCACCCGGTCAGGGCGAGGGACGCCGCCACGAGGACGGCGACGACGACGGTGCGCACCCGGTGACCTCCGCTCGATCCGGTGCCCCACGCTACCGCGGGGCGGGTCACTCGGCGCCGGGGGTGGGCGGTGCGGGCACGGGACCGAGGCGCCGGACCGCGACGATCCCGACGAGTGCGATCGCGGTCATCGCGACGAAGACGAGCGGGAACGACCAGTCGCCGTCGGCTCCCCCGCTGCCGACGAAGAGCAGGCCCGTGACGGCGAGGCCGACCACGCTGCCCGAGGCGTCGGCGATCGTCAGGGCCGAGCTCGCGAACCCGTCGTCGCCCTCGCCCGAGAAGCGGAGCGTCAGCATCGACAGCCGCGGGTACATCGCGCCCATGCCCGCGCCGCCGACGAACCACCCGGCCACGAGCAGCCACCACGGCAACCCCCACACCGCGACGGCGAGCGCGACGAGCAGGCTGACGAGGACGAGCGTGAGTCCGGCGCCGAAGGTCCGCGCCGCGGTGAGCCGCTGCTCCCCGAGCCGACCGTGCAGCCAGCTCGCCCCGGCCCAGCTCAGGGCGGCCACGGTGAGCGCGAGCCCCGCCGCCGAGGCGCTGAGGCCGTGCCGTGCCTGCAGCAGGAAGGGCACGTAGGCCTCGCTGCCGAAGAACGCCGCCGCGACCAGGCCGCGCAACAGCACCACGGACGGCAGGCCCGCGACCGCCCGGAAGGTCCCGGCCGGCAGGAGGGGCCGCAGCGCCGCCCAGGCGCCGACGACGCCGATGACGACGGCCACGACCCGTGCCCACGGACCGAGGTCCGGCGCGACGTTGAGCAGCAGGATCGCGAGCGCCGCCGCGACCGACCACGCGATGCGCCCCGCCTGCCACGGGGGTCGGCGCTCGACCGGCGGCGCGTGCAGGCGTGCCAGCGTCGGGACGAGGAGGGCGAACGCGACGACCGCGATGACGAGGGCGCCGGCGAAGACCCAGTGCCACCCCCACACCTCCGTCACGACCCCGGCGAGCGCCGGGCCGACGAGTGCCGGGACGACCCAGGCCGCGGCGAACCCGGCGAAGACCGGACCGTGCAGCTCGGCGGGGAAGATGCGGGCGACGAGCACGTAGAGCACGACGTCGATCGCACCGGCTCCGAAGCCCTCGACCAGGCGACCGGCCAGGAAGACCTCCATCGTCGGCGCGGTCATCACGACGGCCGTCCCGACGGCGAAGAAGAGCGCCGACACCCAGGCGACGACGCGGCCGCCCGAGCGGTCCGTCCAGGTCCCCGCGAGCACCATCCCGGGCACGCCGGCGGCGAGCGGGGCCGCGAACGCGAGCGCGTAGAGCGTCTGCCCGTCGAGGTCGCGGCTGATCTCCGGCATCACCGTCGTCATCGCGAGGTTCTGGAACGCGGCCACCCCGACGATGGCGACCATCCCCAGGGTCGCGAGCGCGTAGCGCCCGCTGAGGATCCCCGACCTCGTCGCCACACTGCTCACCGGGCCAGCCTAGGGGCGCGCACCGACGATCCGTCACGTCTGCGTCAGCAGGCCGCGGTCACCCGGCCGCGGTCACCGGGACAGTGCCTGCAGCACGTCCGCGACCAGGTCGCCCTGGTCCTCGATGCCGACCGACAGGCGGACGACGTTCTCCGGGACGGCGAGCTCGGTGCCCTTGACCGACGCGTGCGTCATCTCGCTCGGGTACCCGATGAGCGACTCGACGCCGCCCAGGGACTCCGCGAGCGTGAAGACCTCGGTGGACTCGACGAAGCGCTTCGCCGCCTCGGGTCCGCCGGACAGGGCGACCGAGAGCATGCCGCCGAAGCCGCGCATCTGCTTCGCGGCGACCTCGTGTCCGGGGTGGTCGGCGAGACCGGGGTAGTACACCCGCTCGACGCCGGGCGCCGAGACGAGCGCCTCCGCCACGGCCTGCGCGTTCGACGAGTGCCGCTCCATCCGGACCGGCAGCGTCTTGATCCCCCGGGTCGTCAGGAAGGCGTCGAACGGCGACGCGATCGCGCCCGCGCCGAACTGCAGGAAACCGACCTGGTCCGCGAACTCGCGGTCCCGCAGGACGACCGCGCCGCCGACGACGTCGGAGTGCCCGCCGAGGTACTTCGTGGTCGAGTACGACACGGCGTCGGCGCCGAGCGACAGCGGCTGCTGCAGGTACGGCGACGCGAACGTGTTGTCGACGACGACCAGGGCGCCTGCGGCGTGACCGACCTCGGAGAGGAGCGCGATGTCCGCGATCTTCATGAGCGGGTTCGTCGGGGTCTCCACCCACAGCACCGTCTTCGCCGGGGCGCCCTCGAGCGCTGCACGGACCCGGTCGACGTCGCTCATGTCGACGACCACGAGCTCCACGCCCCACGGCACGTGCAGGCGGTTCACCAGACGGTGCGTCCCGCCGTACACGTCGTTGCCCATCACGACGCGGGCGCCGGGCTCGAGGTACGCGCGGAGCAGGGCGTCCTCGGCCGCCAGGCCCGATGCGAACGAGTACGCCGCGACGCCGCCGTCGAGGTCGGCGAGCAGGGTCTGCAGCGCGTCGCGCGTGGGGTTGCCGCCTCGGGAGTACTCGTAGCCGTTCCGCATGTTCCCGACGCCGTCCTGCACGTAGGTGCTCGTGACGTGGATGGGCGGGATGACGGCACCGGTCGTGGCGTCGGGGTCCTGGCCGGCGTGGACGGCGCGGGTGGCGAACTCGGTCATGCGCTGGGGTTCCTCGTGGGGTCGGGGTGGGGTCGGTGCGGGCGAGCGCTCGCTGTCGGTGCGGGCGGGCGCTCGGTGTCGGTGCGGGCGGGCGCTCGGTGTCGGTGCGGGCGGGCGCTCGGTGTGGGCGAGCGCCCGGTGTCACTCGGAGAGCGACGTGAGCAGGTCGTGCCGGGTCAGGACGGTGACGGGCTTGCCGTCGTCGACGACGAGCAGCGCGTCGACCGTCTCGAGCGCCCGGCGGGCTGCGGACAGCGATTCACCGATGCCGATGAGGGGCAGTGGGTCACCGACGAAGCCGCTCACGGCGTCGGTCATCGCGGCGGTGCCCGTGAAGACCTGCTCGAGCAGGTCCTTCTCGGCGACCGCACCGACGACCTCGCCGATCACGACGGGCGGTTCGGCGCTCAGCACGGGCATCTGCGAGACGCCGTACGTGGACATGATCTCCACCACGTCGCGCACGGTGTCGGACGGGTGTGCGTGCACGAGGTCGGGCAGTCGGCCGTCCTTGCCGGCGACGACGGAGCCGACCGTGCGGGCGTCGTCGGTCTCGGCGAAGCCGTAGGAGCGCATCCACCGGTCGTTGAAGATCTTGCCGAGGTAGCCACGGCCGCCGTCGGGCAGCAGCACCACGACCACGTCGTCCTCGGTCAGGTCGCGTGCGGCCCGCAGCGCCGCGACGACGGCCATGCCGCTCGACCCGCCGACGAGCAGCCCTTCCTCGCGCGCCAGCCGTCGGGTCATCGCGAAGGACTCGGCGTCGGTGACGGCGAGGATCTCGTCGGGGACGCCGGCGTCGTACGCGCCGGGCCAGAAGTCCTCGCCGACGCCCTCGACCAGGTACGGCCGACCGGTGCCGCCCGAGTAGACGGAGCCCTCGGGGTCGGCGCCGACGATCCGGACGCGTCCGTCGGAGGCCTCCTTCAGGAAGCGGCCGGTGCCCGAGATGGTGCCACCGGTGCCGACGCCGGCGACGAAGTGCGTGAGCCGACCGTCGGTGTCGCGCCAGATCTCCGGACCGGTCGTCTCGTAGTGGCTCCGGGGACCGTTCGGGTTCGCGTACTGGTTCGGCTTGTAGGCGCCGGGGATCTCTCGCACCAGGCGGTCGGACACCGAGTAGTAGGACTCGGGGTGCTCCGGCGGGACCGCCGTCGGCGTCACGACGATCTCGGCGCCGTAGGCCGTGAGCACGTTGCGCTTGTCCTCGCCGACCTTGTCCGGCAGCACGAAGACACAGCGGTACCCGCGCTGCTGGGCGACGAGCGCGAGGCCGACACCGGTGTTGCCGGAGGTCGGCTCGACGATGGTGCCGCCGGGTCCCAGCTCGCCGGACGCCTCGGCCGCGTCGATGATCCGCGTGGCGATGCGGTCCTTCGACGAGCCGCCCGGGTTGAGGTACTCCACCTTCACCAGGACGGTCGCCCGGATCCCCTCGGTGACACGGTTCAGTCGGACGAGCGGGGTGTCACCGACCAGGTCGACGACGGAGTTCGCGTAACGCACGCGGCCGAGTCTAGGTGGCCGGCTCGGCCGTCGGCTGGGTTGCGACGAACGATGTCGACGTCTGGTCCTGCTGGTGGAACAGCGAGGCGTAGACACCGCCGCGCGCGAGCAGTTCGTCGTGGTCGCCCCGCTCGACGATCCGCCCGTGGTCGAGCACGAAGATGACGTCGGCCTCGCGGATCGTGGACAACCGGTGCGCGATGGCGATGGTGGTGCGCCCGGCTGCCGCGGTGTCGAGCGCGGTCTGCACGACGTGCTCGGAGATCGAGTCGAGCGCGCTCGTGGCCTCGTCGAGCACCAGGACGGGTGGGTCCTTCAGCAGCACGCGGGCGATGGCGATGCGCTGCTTCTCGCCGCCGGACAGTCGGTAGCCCCGCTCCCCCACGACGGTGTCGTACCCGTCCGGGAACGAGGCGATGGTCTCGTGGATGTTCGCCGCGCGTGCGGCGCGCTCGAGCTCCTCGTCGGTCGCGTCCGGCTTCGCGTACCGCAGGTTGTCGCCGATGGAGGCGTGGAACAGGTACGTCTCCTGGCTCACGATGCCGACGTGGCGCATCAGGTCCTCGTGCTCCAGGTCGCGCACGTCGGCTCCGGCGAAGCGCACGGTGCCCGAGGACGCCTCGTACAGGCGCGGCACCAGGTACGAGATGGTCGTCTTCCCCGCACCCGACGGCCCGACGAACGCGGCGAACTGCCCGGGCTCGAGCTCGAACGAGACCCCGCGGAGCGTCGGCTTGTCCGGTTCGCCGTCCGGGTAGGTGAAGGAGACGTCCTCGAACGCGACGTGCCCCACGCGCGACGCGTCGACACGCTGCGCGTCGGGGGCGTCGGTGATCGCCGGGCGCAGGTCGAAGTACTCGAAGATCCGCGCGAACAGCGCGCCGGACGTCTGCAGGTCGAGCACGACGCGGAGCAGTCCGACGGTCGGGAAGAGCAGGCGCGACTGCACCGTGGTGAACGCGACGATCGTGCCGGCCGTGATCGGGACGTCGCCGACGATCAGGAGGGCCGCGACCACGTAGATGACCGCGGGGATGATCGACAGGAAGACCTGGACGATGGCGAAGAACCACTGCCCGGACATCTGCTGCCGGACCTGCAGCTGGATCTGGTTGCGGTTCTCGTCCCCGTAGCGCCGGGTCTCGCTGCGCTGCTGGGTGAAGCTCTTGGCGAGCAGGATGCCGGAGACGCTCAGGGCCTCCTGGGTGATCGCGGTCATGTCCGACAGCGACTCCTGCGTCTGCGCGGCGATCCGGGCGCGGACCTGGCCGACCCGGCGCTGGGCGATGACGAGCAGCGGCAGGAGCACGACCGCCACCAGGGTCATCTGCCAGCTGAGCAGCAGCATCGCCACGACCGCCGCGATGACCGTGACGGTGTTGCCGAGCACCGACGAGATCGTGTTGTTGAGCACGCTCGCGACGCCGCCGACGTCGTTCTGCAGGCGCGACTGGATCACGCCCGTCTTCGTCCTCGTGAAGAACGCGAGCTCCATCCGCTGCAGGTGCGCGAACAACCGCATGCGCATGGCGCCCATGACCTCGTTGCCCACCGTCGCCGTCAGGTACGTCTGCCAGATCCCGACGCCGGCGCTCGCGATCCAGAGCGCGATCATCGCGCCGACGAGCTCGAGGAGCACGGGCAGGTCCGGGCGACCCGAGGGCGGGAAGAGCCCCCGGTCGAACGCCTGCTGGGTGAGGAGCGGCGGGATCACCGAGAGTGCCGCACCGACGAGCACGAGCACGACGGTCACCACGATCGCGCGGCGGTGCGGCACGAACAGCCCCGCGATGCGCCGGAGCAGGTGCGGGATCCGTGGCGCCTCGGCGTTGGCGGCCCGCTGCGCGGCGGCGTCGCCGCTCGAGATCCGCCCGCCACCGCGGGGCCCACCCCCGCGCATCCCGTGGCCCATGCTCATGGCACCAACGTATCCCCGGCGGCGGACACGGGCGGCGGGCTCCGCCGTGGGCGTATTTGACCCCGTTCAGGGGCCGTGCGACCATCGTCCGTCCCCTTCCCCGCGCCGATCACGAGGTCCCATGACGTCCGCGCCCTCCCGCCCCACGTCCCTCCGTCACCAGCTCGCTCGCCGGAAGCCGATCGAGCAGCTGCAGGCCGAGGCCGCGGCGGGCGTCGACGGCGAGCCGCTCCGCCGCTCGCTCGGCGTCTGGCACCTGACGATGATCAGCGTCGGGGCGACGCTCGGCACCGGCATCCTCGTCGTGCTCGGGACGGCCGTGCCGCTCGCCGGTCCGGCCGTCTGGATCTCGTTCGTGCTCGCGGGCGTGGCCGCACTGCTCTCCGCGCTGTCGTACGCCGAGATGGCCGGCGCCGTGCCGACCTCGGGGTCGAGCTACTCGTACACCTACGCCACGATGGGCGAGGGCATCGCCTGGGTCTGCGGCTGGTGCCTCGTGCTCGAGTACGCGGTCTCGGTCGCCGCGGTCGCGGTCGGCGCCAGCGAGTACGTCGACGAGACCCTGCGCGTCTTCGGGCTGCACCTGCCGGCCGCGATCGCCGCTCCCCCCGGCGACGGTGGTGTGGTGAACCTGCCGGCGGCGGTGCTCGTCCTCCTCGCGATGGCCGTGCTGCTGCCCGGTGCCCGCGAGAGCGCCTGGGTGAACACGCTCATGGTCGTGGTGAAGATCGCCCTGCTCGTGTTCTTCGTGGTCGTCGCGTTCACGGCCTTCTCGTCCCAGAACTTCGCGCCCCTCGCGCCGATGGGGGCCGCCGGTGTGACCGCCGCCGCGTCGCGGTTGTTCTTCTCCTACATCGGCTTCGACGCCGCATCGACCGCCGGCGAGGAGGCGAAGGACCCCCGCCGCGACCTGCCCCGCGCGATCATCGGGTCCATCGTGATCGTCACGACGCTGTACATCCTGGTCGCGATCGCCGCGATCGGTGCCCGCCCGTGGACGTCGTTCTCGTCCGACGAGGCCTCGCTCGTCCGCATCGTGGTCGACGTCACCGGGCAGCCGGTCGTCGCGCTCGTCTTCTCGATCGGTGCGGTGATCGCCATCGCGAGCGTGGTGCTCACGGTGCTCTACGGCCAGACCCGCATCCTGCTGACCATGGCGCGCGACGGCATGGTACCGCCGGTGTTCGGTCGGGTCTCGCCCCGGACGGGCACCCCCGTGCCGAACACGCTCATCGTGGGTGTGGTCGTCGCCGTCGGCGCAGCGCTCGTCCCCCTCGGCGAGCTGGCCGACGCGACGAGCATCGGCACCCTGGTGGCCTTCGCCCTCGTCAACGTCTCCGTGATCGTGCTCCGACGCACCCGCCCGGAGCTCGAGCGGTCGTACCGGGTCCCGCTGTTCCCGGTCGTCCCGGTCCTCGGCACGCTCTGCTGCGTGCTCCTCGCGGTCTTCCTCGGCGCCGGCACCTGGATCGCGTTCGGCCTGTGGATGCTCGCCGGCGCGGTGCTCTACCTGGCCTACGGCCGCAGCCGCAGCACCCTGCGCTGACGCGCCCGCGCCCGGCCGCGCCGCGCCGCGCCTGCGACCGCGCCCGCGCCCCGAGACTCGGCCCCGCGGACACTTTCGCACCCGATCACCCACGAACGTGTCCGCAGGAGCGAGTCTCCCGCTCCATCCACACGTCCCCACGAACACAGCAGGACCCACAGATCGCCTCCCGAGCCGCTTGTTCCGCAGTGGGAGCCCGACAGTGGAGGTGTGCGACACCACCGAGAACGACCCACCCTGCTGCGCGCCGACGGTGACGACTCACGCGCGCGGACCCTCCGCCGGCAGCACCGCGCTGGCCTCCTCGTCCGGCTCCGCGCCGGCACGTACCTGCCTCGCACGTCCTGGGTCGAGCTCGATGAAGCCGACCGGCACCTCGTCCGCATCTGGGCGGTCGCGCCGGCCGTACCCACCGGAGCTGCGTTCTCGCACGTGTCCGCCGCACTCGTGCACGGCTGGCCCCTGGTCGGCCCGGCACCCGAGCGCGTCCACGTGACGGTACCGGGGGCCGAGCGCACCCTCCACCGCGCCGGCCTCGTCCTGCACGCGTCCGGTGGCACGCGGGTGCGCCTGGCCCCGGCTCGCCTCGACGGCGTCCCGGTCACGGACCTGGTGACCACGGCATCGACGGTCGCGACCTCGCTGCCCGTGCACGTGGCTGCCGTGGCGATCGACGGGGCGGTGCGCGCCGGTACGCTGAGGCCGTCCGAGCTCGCCACGGCGCTCCCGCCCGGCCCTGCGCGTGGATCTCGACGAGCGCAGACCGTGCTGCGGGCGCTCGACGCTCGGCACGAGACCGCCGGTGAGTCCTACACGGCCGTCCGGCTGGTCGAGAGCGGCATCGACCGGGTGGTACCGCAGCACGAGTTCCGCCACGACCACGTCGTCGACCGCGTCGACTTCTGGCTCCCGGACAGCGGGACGGTCATCGAGTTCGACGGGAAGGTCAAGTACACCGACCCGACGATGCTCGCGGGCCGAGACCCGGGTGAGGTCGCCTGGGCGGAGAAGCGCCGGGAGGACCGACTCCGGCAGCGGAGCGAGGTGCGGACCGTCATCCGCGTGACGTGGTGGCACCTGGAACGACTGGATCGTTTCCAGGGCCTCCTCCGGGCGCACGGGCTGGTGCTGTGAGACGAGACTCAGCCCCGCGGACAACTTCGCGGCAGGTGAACCACGAATGCGTCCGCGAGGCCGAGTCTCGCGAAGCGGACCGCCCGCCGGACCGCCCGCCCGACCGCCGGCAGCGCGCCCCGCGCACGACGAAGGCCGCCGCCCCGAGGGGCAGCGGCCTTCGCGAAGAGCAGTACGCAGTACTTACGCGAGCTCGATCGTGGCGCCGGCGGCCTCGAGGGCCTCCTTCGCCTTGTCGGCCGTCTCCTTGTTGACACCCTCGAGGATCTTGGCGTCGGCGGTCTCGACGAGCGCCTTGGCCTCGCCCAGGCCGAGCGACGTGAGGCCACGGACCTCCTTGATGACCTGGATCTTCTTGTCACCGGCCGACTTGAGCACGACGTCGAACTCGGTCTTCTCCTCGACCTCCTCGGCGGGGGCAGCAGCGCCACCGGCCGCGGCGACCGCGACGGGGGCAGCAGCGGTGACCTCGAAGACCTCCTCGAACTTCTTCACGAAGTCCGAGAGCTCGATGAGCGTGAGCTCCTTGAAGGCCTCGATGAGCTCGTCCTGCGAAAGCTTCGCCATGATTTTCTCCTACTACTAGCTAGTACGTGTGGTTGATGAACGCGTGCCTGGTCAGGCCGCGGACTCCTGCTTCTCGCGAAGGGCGTCCACGGTGCGGACGGCCTGCGAGAGGGGTGCCTGGAACAGGTACGCAGCACCGAACAGCGAGGCCTTGAAGGCGCCGGCGAGCTTGCCGAGCAGCACTTCGCGGGACTCGAGGTCAGCGAGCTTGTCCACCTCGGTCGCGGTGAGCGGGTTACCGTCGAAGTAACCGCCCTTGACCACGAGCTGAGGGTTCGCCTTGGCGAATGCACGCAGCGACTTCGCGACGGCGACGGTGTCACCGTGGACGAAGGCGAGAGCGGACGGACCGGCGAGCTCGTCGTCGAACGAGGTGATGCCGGAGTTGTTCGCCGCGATCTTGGTCAGCGTGTTCTTCACCACGGCGTACGTGGCGTGCTCACGGATCGAGTTGCGGAGCTCCTTGAGCTGCGCCACCGTGAGACCGCGGTACTCGGTGAGCAGAACGGCGTTCGAGCTCTGGAATGCTTCCGTGAGCTCGGCGACCGCAGCTTCCTTGTTCGCCATGGTTCTCCTTGGGGTTCTTGCCGGCTAGCCCCTGGTCACCACACGAAAAAAGCTCCGGCGCAGAGGCTCGGAGCTGCTCCCCCGCGAACGGGAGGAGTGGATCTGAACACCTGCGCTGGCTGCCCCACGAGTGAGGACCTTCGGTCTGTGCGCGAGCGCACAGACGACCGGCGGTCTTTGGCTTCGACGAAGGTACCACAGGATCCGACGGTGACCAAGCGCCGGACGGGAGGCGCGGGGCGGCGCCGCCACGTTCCTCCAGACCGTCAGGCGGTCGGCGTCACCGTGCCGGACGCGACCGCCGGCCGCGTGGCCGGCAGGTGCACCGTGAACACCGTGTCGCCGGGTCGGCTCGTGACCGCCACGCTGCCGCCGTGCGCCTGCACGACCGCGTCGACGATGGCCAGGCCGAGGCCCGTCGACCCGGCGCTCCGCGACCGTGAGCTGTCGGCCCGGGCGAACCGTTCGAAGAGCTTCGGCAGGAACTCCGGGTCGATGCCCTGCCCGTCGTCGCGCACGGTCAGGTCGACGCCGTCGGCGCCGGGTGCGATACCGACCGTGATGCGGGTGCCCTCCGGGGTGTGCGTCCGGGCGTTCGTGACGAGGTTCACGACCACCTGGTGGAGTCGGGCGGCGTCACCGGGCACGACCACGGGTTCGTCCGGCACGTCCACCGCGATGACGTGGTCCGGCGACGCGGCGTGGGCGTCGTTGACCGCGTCGAGCACCAGACCGGTCAGGTCGACGTCGGCGAACTGGACCTCGCGGCCCTCGTCGAGGCGGGCGAGCAGGAGCAGGTCCTCGACCATGCTCGTCATGCGCTCCGACTCCGACTCGATCCGGCTCATGGCGTACACGACGTCCGGCGGCAGGTCCGCGCCCATCCGTCGGGTCAGCTCGGCGTACCCGCGGACCGACGCGAGCGGGGTGCGGAGCTCGTGCGAGGCGTCGGCGACGAACTGCCGGACCTTCTGCTCCGAGCGCTCCCGGGCCTGCATGGCGCCCGCGATGTGTCCGAGCATGCGGTTGAAGGCGGTCCCGACCCGGCCGACCTCCGTCCGTGGGTCGGTGTCGGGGACGCGGACGCCGTCGAGTGCATCGCTCCGTTCGAGCGGCATCCGGGCGACGGACGACGCGGTCTCGGCCACGCGCTCGAGCGGGCGGAGGGAGCGGCGCACCACGACCGCGGCGACCCCGGTCGCTGCGAGCAAGGCGAGGGCGGTGACCACGAGCACCACGCCGAAGAGCTTCCAGACGCTCTCGTACACGGGCGCCATCGGCAGGCCGACGACGAGGACCGCGGACCCGAGCGACACCGCGGTGACCCGGTAGCGGCCGAGGTCGGTGCCCAGGTCGACGGTCTGGGCCGAGCCGTCGACGGTGACGTCCCCGAGCGGCCGCACGGCGGAGGACGCCAGCCGGTCGACGTCGCCGGCGTTGTCGAGCACGCTGCCGACGACGGCGTTGCCGTTCAGGAAGTAGGCCGTCAACGTGCCGGCCGACTGCCCGCTCGGTCGACCGATCTCGAGCCCGGGGCCGCCCGGTCCCTGCTGCTCGACCGACCGCTGGGCGCGCGTCGTCGCGAACGAGAGCTGCTCGTCGATCGCCGCACGCTGGATCGAGAACAGCGCGATGATGCTGCCCGCCCCGATCACCGTGCTGAGCGCGACGACGATGGCGACGATGCTCAGGACGAGCCGTCGTCGGAGCGTCACGAGGTCGGCTTGATGACGTACCCGACGCCGCGCACCGTGTGGATCATCGGGGTCTCGCCGGCGTCGATCTTCTTGCGCAGGTAGGAGATGTAGATCTCCACGACGGAGCTCTTGCCGCCGAAGTCGTACGACCACACCCGGTCCAGGATCTGCGCCTTGGAGAGCACCCGCCGGGGGTTGCGCATGAGGAAGCGGAGCAGCTCGAACTCGGTCGCCGTGAGCTCGATGGACCGACCGGCGCGGGACACCTCGTACGACTCCTCGTCGAGCACCAGGTCGCCGACGACGATGCGGGAGTCACCGGCCTCCGACACCGAGATCTGCGAGCGACGGATGAGCCCACGGAGGCGCGCCACGACCTCCTCGAGGGAGAACGGCTTGGTCACGTAGTCGTCGCCGCCGGCGGTCAACCCGGTGACCCGGTCCTCCACGGAGTCCTTCGCGGTGAGGAACAGCACCGGGGTGTCGTCGTTGTTCTGCCGGAGCCGACCGAGCACCTGCAACCCGTCGAGGTCGGGCATCATCACGTCGAGCACCATCGCGTCGGGCTGCCACTCACGGGCGGTGGCGAGGGCCTGCTGACCGCCGTTCGCGCTCCTGACGTCCCAGCCCTCGTAGCGCAGCGCCATCGACAGCAGGTCGGTGAGGCTGGCCTCGTCGTCCACGACGAGGACGCGCAACGGCGTGCCGTCGGCGCGGGTGAGGCGGGGGGCTGCTGCGGGCTGGGAGATCGTCACGTCATCGAGGATCGGTGTGGTTCCTATGAGCCGTCTGTGGCCCAGCCCTCCTCGTCCTGTGGATCGTCCCACCGGTCCCGAGGCTCGTCGACGCTTCCCGAGCAGCCGCCCGGGCGGTCGCCCGTAGCGTCGGCACCATGCTGCGATCCCCGGCCTGGCCCCCGTCCGTGACGGACGTCGACACCGCGGACGTCGAGGCGGCGGCCGGGAGGACCGGCTCGTCCCCGCAGGACCGGCTCGCCTTCGCACGGTGGGTGGCCGACACCGCTCCGCCCCTGTCCGCAGGATCCGCCGGCGGCGCGTTCGCGGCCCTCGCCGCGGTCGCCGCCGCCGACGTCGCGCTCGCCCGCACCGTCGAACCGCACCTCGACGCGCTCGGCATCCTCGCCCAGGCCGGTTCGGCCGCCCCGGAGGGCTCGACCTGGGGCGTCTTCGCGGCCGAGGCGCCGGGGACGACGCTCACCGCGACCCCTGACCCCGCCGCCGGTCCCGACGCCGTCCGACTCGACGGGACGAAGCCCTGGTGCTCGCTCGCGTCGACGCTCTCGCACGCGCTCGTCACCGCGCACGTCGGTGACGACCGGCAGCTGTTCGCGGTCGACCTGCGACAGGACGGTGTCACGGCGCACGACGAGGCCTGGGTCGCGCGCGGGATGCCCGACGTCCCGAGCGGCCCGGTCGACTGCACCGGCGTCCGGGCGACCGCGGTCGGCGCACCCGGCTGGTACCTCACCCGCCCGGGCTTCGCCTGGGGCGGCATCGGCGTCGCGGCCTGCTGGTGGGGCGGAGCCGTCGGGCTCGCCCGGCTGCTGCGGTCCGCGGCGGCGGCCCGACCCGACGCCGAACTGCTCCGGGCAGCGCTCGGCGCGACAGTCCTCGACCTCGCCGATGCCGAGGACGCCCTGGCGACCGCCGCCGCCCGGATCGACGCGGCCGGGTCGGACGACGACACCGACTGGTCGCTCGTGGCGCAGGTCACGCGGTCGCGGGTCCGTCGCGCGGTCGACGCCGTGTCGCAGCGCGTCGTCGCGACGCTCGGCCCCGCCCCGCTGACGAGTGACCCCGCGGTCGCCGCACGGGTCGCCGACCTCGGGCTCTACGTGCTGCAGGACCACGGGGAGCGCGACCTCGCCCGGGTCGGACGCATCGTCACCGAACGCGGCGGTGTCGCGTGGTGAGCTTCGACCACCGCGAACCCGGGACCGATCCCGCGGCGTGGACGGCGTTCCTCCGCTCGGTGCCCGCGGTGCCGGTCGACCTGCACGGTGTCGGCTCGGTGGTCGTCGTCGCGCCGCACCCCGACGACGAGACCCTCGGCGCCGGTGGCCTGATCGCGACGGCCGCGGACGCCGGCATCCCCGTCCACGTGCTGCTCGTCACCCGCGGCGAGCGCTCGCACCCGGACTCCCCCACGGTGACACCCGCCGAGCTCGCGCCCCGTCGCGCCGCCGAGTTCCGGGCCGCGCTGCGCGTGCTGCACCCGACGGCCGGCGCGACCGAGCTCGACGTGCCCGACGGCGCGGTGCGGGAACACGTCGACGTGCTGCGCGCCGCACTCGAGCACCGTCTCGCCGGGGCGCCGCGTCCGACGCTCGTCGTCGCGCCCTGGCGCGGGGACGGACACCGCGACCACCGGATCGCCGGCGAGGTCGCGGAGCAGGTGGTCGACGCGACGCCGGGCACCGACCTGCTCGCGTACCCGGTGTGGGCCTGGCACTGGGACGACCCGGCTGCTCCGACCGCACCCTGGGACCGGGCCCGCACGCTCACCCTCGACGCGGACGTCCGTGACCGGAAGGCCCGGGCGCTGGCCGCCTACCCGTCGCAGACGCTGCCGTTGTCGGCAGCACCCGGGGACGAGGCGATCGTCGACGACCGTCACGCGGCGCACCACCTGCGGGTCGAGGAGTGGCTGTTCGCGCCGGTGCGGTCGCGCTCCGGGGACTCCTTCGACGCGCACTACGCGCGGAAGCCCGAGGGGTGGGACTTCGACGGCTCCTGGTACGAGCAACGGAAGCGCGCCGTCACCCTGGCCGCACTCCCCCGCCCCCGCTTCCGGTCGGCGCTCGAGCTCGGCTGCGCGACCGGCGTGCTCACCGCGGCCCTCACCGAGCGCGCGGACGCGGTCCTCGGCACGGACGTCGCTGCCGCCGCGATCGAGCGGGCGGAGCGACGGGCACCGGGCGCCCGGTTCGAGACCGCCGCGTTCCCCGCCGAGTGGCCGGACGGCCGGTGGGACCTGGTGGTGCTCTCGGAGGTCGGCTACTACCTGTCGCCGGACGACCTCGACCGCACCGTCGACCGGGTGCTCGAGACGCTCGACGACGACGGCGTGCTCGTCGCCTGCCACTGGCGCCACCCGGACGACGACGCGGTGACCGACGGCGACACGGTGGACGCGCGGCTGGCCGCCCGCTGGCCGCGGCCCGCACTCGTCCGGCACGTCGAGGAGGACTTCGTGCTCAGTGTGCTGCCGGGACCCGCCGTCGCCTCGGTCGCCCGGGCCGAGGGGCTCGTCCGGTGAGCGCCACCCGCATCGACGTCGTCGTCCCGGTGCACGACGAGGAGACCTCCGTCCGCGCCGCCCTCGACGCACTGGCGACCGCCGTCACGTCACTCCACGACGCGCACCCGTCGACCCGGGCCGCCGTGACGCTCGTCCTCGACGGCTGCACGGACGGTACGGCCGGCATCGTCGGGACGGCGCGGCAGGCGGACCCCGTGTGGCGGACGGGTCGCCTGTACGTCAGGACCTCGTCGCGCGTCGGCGTGGGTCGCGCGCGGGCACTCGGCACCGCGCACGCGAGGACCCTCGCCCGGGCGACCCCGCCCGGCCGGCACTGGTTCGCGCACACCGACGCCGACTCGCGCGTCCACCCGGACTGGCTCGTGCAGCAGGTGGACGCCCTGCTCGCCGGAGCGCACCTGCTCGTCGGCGCGGTCGTCCCCGACCCGGACGACCTCGACCCCGCGGTGCTCGACCGCTGGCGGGCGGCACACCCGCCCGGGGCGACCCTCGGGCACGTGCACGGCGCGAACCTCGGCGTGCGGGCGGACGCCGACACCGCGTTGGGCGGCTTCGACCCCGTGCCCGAGCACGAGGACGTCCGACTGGTGGACCGGGCACGGGCACTCGGGCTCGACGTCCGGGCGACGACCGAGCTCCCGGTGGTCACGAGCGGACGCTTCGCCGGCCGGACCCCCGGTGGGTACGCGGAGCACCTCCGTCGCACCTACGGCGACGCCGGCTGACCCGCCCCTCCGGCCCCCGCCCGCCCCTTCCGCGGAACGCAACGTCGGCGGCTGCCCGCACGGCGACACCGCTGCGAGCAGTCGCCGACGTTGCGTCGTGCGGTGCGGGTCTGCGCGGACACTCCCGCGGAGCGGCCCGACGCGCTCAGGTGACGGGGTAGTCGCAGTACGCGAACCAGCGCGAGTCGGGCGACCACGGCGGCACGTTGACGGTCCCCTGGCCGCCGTCGAGCGCGACGAGGGTCTCGGGCACGACGGCGATCCGCGCGCCCCGGGCCAGGACCCCGGGCAGCAGCCGCAGCTCGACCCGGTGGTCGGCGGGGTGCCCCTGCACGCCGGGGCCGTACGACAGGTAGAGCATGTGCGCGCCGTCCGGGGACAGGTGCGGGAACCAGTTCACGCGGTCGTCGGCGGTGATCTGCACGGGACCGCCCACACCGGGGTCGTCCGCAGCGCCGTCGCCCGCAGCGCCGTCGGACTCGAGCCGGAGCGACGCGAGCTGCGCGGTGCCCGGTGTGAAGCGCTCGGTGTTGAACAGGACGGTGGCGCCGTCCGGCGTGATCGCGCACCCGTCGTCCGGGTGGGGGTCCCGCGTGAGGAAGGTCGTGTCGCCGGACGCTGCGTCGACGAGGGCGACGTCGGTCGTCCAGACCCCCTCCGGCGTGCGCTCCCCCACGATCGCCGCGAGGGTCGAACCGTCGGGCGCGATGCCGTGCAGGTAGTACTTCCGGACCACCGGCAGCACCGCGGCGGTGTCGGTGATGCGGACCGCCGACCCGCCCTCGGGCAACGGGACCCGGTACAGCTCGCCGTCGCGGGCGCTCACCACCACGGAGTCGCCGCCGGGGTCGAGCACGTGGTCGTTGTTGATCTCGTCGACGCCCGGCATCGGCACGCGGACGAGAGCGGTCTCGTCGAGCACCGTGTCGCTGCCCGTCGCCGGCGGGGTCAGGAGCCAGAGGTCCCCGTCCCCGTTCAGCACGAGCGTGCCGTCGTCGCGCACGTTCGGCGCCTCGGCGAGCACCCGGTCCGACGAGAACACGAGCCTCGACGTCCGGGTCTCGACGTCGTACACGTGCACCCGGCTGCTCTGCCCCGGCAGCAGCTGCCGTCCTCGCGTCCCCGTCATCTGTCCATCCTGTCGCATCGGACCACGCACCGACGAGACTCGGCCCGGCGGACAGTTCCACGGGCGAAGTCCCGCGAAACTGTCCGCCGAGCCGAGTCTCGGGTAGGCCGGCCGGGCCCGCCAGCCGAGCCCGGCCGGGCCGGCCGGGAGCGCCTACTTCACCGCACCCGCGGTCAGACCGGCCACGAACTGGCGCTGCACGATGAGGAACGCCACCACGACCGGGATCGAGACGACGAGCGACGCCGCCATGATCTGGTTCCAGTACACGTTCGTCTGCGTGGAGTACTGCTGCAGACCGTTCGCGAGCAGCTGCCCGTCGCCGTTCGTCATCACCGAGGCGAAGAGGACCTCGCCCCACGCGGTCATGAACGAGTAGATGCCGACCGCGACGAGACCGGGTCGCGCCGAGGGCAGGATGACCCGGAACAGCGCGCCCATCGGGCCGGAGCCGTCGACCATCGCGGCCTCGTCGAGCTCCCGCGGGATCGTCTCGAAGTACCCGGACAGCATCCAGATCGAGAACGGCAGCGTGAACGTCAGGTAGGTGATGATCAGGCCGAGCCACGACCCGACGAGCTGGATGCCGAGCGCGTTGCCGAGGTTCGTGAAGATGAGGAACAGCGGCAGCAGGAACAGCACGCCCGGGAACATCTGGGTGGAGAGCACCGCGGTGGTGAAGGTGCTCTTGCCCTTGAAGTTCCAGCGCGAGACACCGTACGCGGCGAACGTGGCGATGATCAGCGAGAACAGCGTCGCGATCGTGCAGACCACGAGCGAGTTCACGAAGTACTTCGCCAGCGGCACCGTCGACCACATGTCGATGAACGGCTGGAGGGTGATGTTGGTCGGGATCCACGTGAAGTTGTCCTGCACGTCGCCGAGCGGCTTCATCGCCGTGGTGATCATCACGTAGAGCGGGACGACCGTGAACAACGTCAACAGGACGATCGTGACGACCTTGAAGGACTTGGCGCCCATTGTTTCACGCACGGACGGACCTCCGGTTGGTCACGGCCAGGTAGATGCCCGTGACGATGAGCAGGAAGATGAGGAGCAGCACGCTCATCGCGGCGCCGGAACCGAAGTTCCAGGTGATGAACGACGCGTTGTAGATGTGGAAGCTGAGCAGGTCGGCGGCCGGCGGCTGCGCGGTCGAGCCGAACAGCACGTAGGGCGTGTTGAAGTCGTTGAACGTCCAGAGGAACATCACGAGCACGAGCGTCACGTTGACCGGGCGGACCATCGGCAGCGTGATGGAGCGCCACTGGCGGAAGGGCTTCGCACCGTCCACCGACGCGGCCTCGTACACGTCGTTCGGCACCGACTGCAGGCCCGCCATGAGCATGAGGAACGCGAACGGCCAGGTCTTCCAGATCGCGACGACGACGACCGAGACGAACGCGTTCGAGCCGATCAGCCAGAACGGTCCCTGCCCACCGAAGAGTCCGAGCTGGTCGACGAGGACGTGGTTCACGGCACCCGAGTCCCGCTGGAACATGAACTTCCAGGTGATGATGCCGGCGTACATCGGCAGCGCGTACGGCACGAGGAAGAGCGTGCGGAAGAGCCCGCGGCCCTTGAAGGGCTTCTGCAGCGCGACCGCCGCAGCCATGCCGAAGGTCCACGCCAGCGCGACGACGATGACCGTGTAGCCGCAGGTGATGAGGAACGAGTTGAGGACGCCCTTGCCGATGGCCTGGTCGAAGTCGATGGCGACCGAGTAGTTCCGCAGTCCGGCGAAGGGCGCGGCTCCCCAGTTCGCGATGAAGTACTTGGTGAGCTGGACGAACGAGATCCAGATGCCGGTGAGCATCGGCACGATGTGGATGAGCAGCTCGAAGAGGACCGCCGGCGCGACGAGCGCGTACGGCAGCCAGTGGCGCTTCGGCTTCCGACCCGGCTGCGGCCCCGACAGGGTCGGTGCCTTCGTGTGGGTCAGGTCGATGCGCTCGGAGTCGGGCAGGACCGAGGTGGTCATGGGTGGGGGCCTTCCGGCAGGAGGGGGATCGGTGCTTCGCGCGGGTCCGTGGCAGCGGACGGGAGGCGCGGCGTGCGTGAGCCGATGCGCTCACCCCCGGCACGGGGCCGGGTGTGGAGGGGCGAGGCCCGGGGCGCGTCCTGCGGACGCACCCCGGGCCTCCCGGCCGACTAGCCGACCGACTGCGAGACCTGGTCCTGCGCGGTCTGCAGGGCCGTCTTGATGTCGCTGTCGGACACCGTGCCGCCTGTGGCGATCTTGGCGAACATGTCGTTCATCGCCTTGCCGACCGTCGACTCGAACTGGTCCTCGGCGGGCACCAGCGGGAGCGGCTTCGCCTTGTTGTTGTAGATGTCGAGGAACGTCTTCGTCTGCTCGTCGGAGACCGAGTCGGCAGCCGAGGCGAGCACCGGCAGGGCCGAGTACGGCTTGTCGAGCGTCGTCTGGGTGTCCTCGCTCGTCATGTACTTGACGAACTTCAGCGCACCGTCCTTGTTCTTCGTGTTCTTGAAGACCGACAGGTTGATGCCGGCGGGGAAGGAGGCGATGTCCTTCGCACCCTCGGGTGCCGGGAAGGGCACCACGCCGAAGTCGTCGGCGGACATGCCGTTCGACGTGATCGTGGCGTTGGCGTTGTTCTGCGTCAGCATCATCGCGGCCTTCTTGTTCGCGAAGTCCGACACCGCCTGCGTGCCGTTGTCGTACTGCGCGTTCGAGGTGTTGACCGCCTTGTCGGACTGCATCAGGTCGAGGTAGCGCTTGATGCCGTCGACGTTCGCCTTCTGGGTGAAGGTCGGGTTGCCGTCCTCGTCGAACCACTCGCCGCCGTTCTGCGCCGAGTTGATGAAGGCGAAGTGCGCGTTCTCGGTGTACGAGCCACCGGCGATGGTGAAGCCGTACTTGCCGTCGGTGGTGAGCTTCTTCGCGTCGGCGGTCAGCTCCTCCCACGTGGTGGGTGCCTCGAGGCCGGCGTCCTTGAACATCTGCTTGTTGTAGTACAGGCCGTAGGCGAGGCCGTAGAGCGGGACGCTCGTGACGGTCTTGCCCGGAGCACCACCGGTGGACAGCGCGACCTTGCCGAACTTGTCGGCACCGCCGATCGCCTCCATCTCCGAGTCACCGAACTCCTGGAAGGCGCCGGTGGCCTGGAGCGACGTCGCCCAGGTGTTGCCGATGTTGACCACGTCCGGGCCCTGGCCCGAGGTGACGGCGGTGGTGATCTTCGTCTGCAGGTCGTTCCAGCCGATGACCTGGAGGTCCACCTTGATCCCGGTCTCCTTGGTGAACTTCTCGAGGACGGGGGTGAGCACCTCCTTGTCGTTCTGCAGGGACGTGCCCTGGTTGGACGCCCAGTACGTGAGCGTCTTCGAGTCGCCGGAGGAACCGGACGACCCGGAGGAGCAGGCCGCCAGGCCGGTCACGGTGAGTGCCGCGGCCGCGGTGATGGCCAGTGCGCGGATGGCAGTGCGCATGACTCTCTACTTTCTCGTCGTTGAGATGGTGCGAAGGGGTGTACGTGTCGGGTGCTGCTGTGTGCGTGCCGGTCGACGTCGCCGTCACCGGCGTGCGGGGTCGTCCCGATGCCCTGCCCGGGTGTGCCGTCGTCCGCGGACGGACGCCGGCGCGTCCGGTCAGGACAGGGTCGACTCCGCGGGGTCCCAGCCCTCGGGGAGGGTCGGGGAGGGTGCGACGGTGCTCTCCACGAGCACCGTCTCACCACGTTCTGCCGCCTCGGCGATGGAGACCATCACGTCGAGGACGTGGAAGGCGAGGTCGCCGGGGACCCGGTTCTCCTCACCCGCACGGAGGGAGCGGGCCAGGTCGACCACGCCCGTCCCCCGCGAGTAGGTGGACCCGACGGCGGGGATCGTCTCGGGCTCGTCGGCGCCGAGCACGTACAGCTCGGTGTCGCCGTCGAAGTCGTTCGGGTCCGGGAACACGACGGTCCCCGTCTCCCCCGCGATCTCGACGAAGCCGGTGCGGCCACGGTCGGACTCGAACGAGAACACGCTCTGCGCGCTCCCGCCGTCCTCGAACTGGATCAGCGCCGAGTGGTTCGTCGGCACGTCGACGGGGAACTCCGTCCCGGCCTTCGGACCCGAGCCGATCGTGCGGGTGGCACGGGACTTCGAGGCGGTGGCGGTGACCTTCGCGACGGGTCCGAACGCCTGCACCAGGGTGGTGATGTAGTACGGGCCGATGTCGAACAGCGGGCCGGCGCCGTCCGCGAACAGGAACTCGGGGCTCGGGTGCCACGACTCCGGGCCGGGGCTCTGGAAGAGCGTCAGACCGTTCAGCGGCGTGCCGATCCGACCGTCGCGGATCGTCCGGAGGGCGGTCTGCAGTCCGGCGCCGAGGAACGTGTCCGGCGCGACGCTGACGGTCCTGCCGGCAGCGCGCGCCGCGTCCCGGAGCTCGGCCGCGCTGGAACGGTCGAGCGCGTAGGGCTTCTCGCCCCAGACGTGCTTGCCCGCGGCGAGGGCGCGGAGGGCGACCTCGACGTGCGCGGCCGGGATGGTCAGGTTCACGACGATCTCGACGTCGTCGTCGGCGAGGAGCTCCTCCACCGATCCCGATCCGGCGACGCCCCACTTCTCGGCCTGGGCGGCGGCACGTGCCTCGTCGATGTCGGCGATGAACCGGACCTCGACGTCGGGGAAGACCGTGAGGTTCGACAGGTACTGGTCGGAGATGACCCCGGCCCCGATGACGCCGACCCCGACCGGGCCGGTGCGGCGCGCGGCGTCGTCGGACTGCTGCGCGCCCGCCGCGGTCGTCGTGTCGGTCATGCGCGGACCCCCTGCAGGAACGTGTACGAGTCGGCGACGGCCTGGAACACGTCGCCCTCGTGGCCGTCGAGCTCGACGACGTGCTGGGCGTCCGGCGCCGCGGCGACGATGTCGCGGATCGGCATGACGCCGTTGCCCACCGCGACCTGCTTCTCGTCGTCGTGCGAGCCGTCGCCGTCCTTGACGTGCAGGAACTGCACCTTGTCGCCGTACTTGCCGAGGATCGCGACCGGGTCGTCGCCACCGACCGTCACCCAGTAGGTGTCGAGCTCGAGGACGACGTCGTCGGACAGCGCGTCGGCGAAGACCTCGTAGGCGCTCACGCCGTCGATGCGGTTCGAGAACTCGAACGCGTGGTTGTGGTAGCCGAGCACGAGTCCGTGGTCGGCGGCGCGGGGAGCCAGTGCGCTGAGTTCGCGGGCGACGGCCTCGACGTCCTCGCGGGTCGTCCAGCGGGCCTCGTCGATGTGCGGGTCGATGAGCGTCCCCAGCCCGACGGTGACGCTGGCGTGGAGGATGCGCTCGAGGTCCTGCTCCCCGGCGTCCAGCAGACGGGCGTGGCCGCTCGGTGCCTGCAGGCCAGCGGCCGCCAGGGCGTCGCGCAGTTCCTCGGCGCGGTCGACGAAGTCGAAGGCCTCGACGTTCGTGTAACCGATGGACGCGATGCGCTGGAGCGTGCCCGGCAGGTCCGCCGAGAGGGCGTCCCGCACCGTGTAGAGCTGGACCGACAGGGGTTGTGTCACCAGGGGTTCTCCTCGTCGAGATGGTGGATCGTCAGTGATCGAGCGTCACACTATGGCCGCTTCTGTCGGCGGTCAAGCAGAAGTTGCGAAGTCCTCGACAGTCTTCGTTGCGTGGCGCGTTCGATGTGTGCTTCACTCCCGACATGATCGACTTCACCCGGACGGCAGCGTCGCCGCCGGTCGGAGCGAGCGAACTCTTCCAGATCCTCCGCGACGGTGTGCCGCGGACCCGGGCGGAGCTCGCCGCCCTGACGGGACTCGCACGCTCGACGATCGCCGTGCGCCTGGACGCCCTCGTCGAGGTGGGGCTCGTGGGCCCCGTGGAGACCGCCGCGTCGACCGGCGGCCGTCCCCCCGCCCAGGTCGCCCTCGTCCCGCGCGCACGCCTCGTCGTGGCCGCCGACCTCGGTGCCTCGCACGGGCGGGTCGCCGTGACCGACCTCGTCGGGGCCCCGCTGGCGACGCGAGAGGCCGCGATCGACATCGCCGCCGGCCCGGTCCCCACCCTCACGTGGCTGGTCGAGACCGTCGACGAACTGCTCGACGAGGTCGGTCGGCGGCGCGACGACGTCGTCGCGATCGGCATCGGCGTCCCCGGCCCGGTCGAGTTCTCCACCGGGCGCCCGGCGAACCCGCCGATCATGCCGGGCTGGGACGGCTTCGACGTCCCCGGCTGGTTGCGCGGCCACGTCGCCGCGCACGTGCTGGTCGACAACGACGTGAACATCGCCGCGCTCGGCGAACGGGCGTACGGCTGGCCGGACCTGGACCACCTGTTGTTCGTGAAGGTCGCGACCGGCATCGGCTCGGGCATCGTCTCCGACGGGCAGCTCCGCCGGGGCGCGCAGGGCACCGCGGGCGACATCGGTCACGTGCGCGTGTCCCGCGCGGGCGACGTGCCGTGCCACTGCGGCAACACCGGCTGCCTCGAGGCCGTCGCCTCCGGCCCGGCCATCGCCCGCGCCCTGCGGGCGAAGGGCCACGACGTGCACACCAGCGGCGACGTCATCGACCTGGTGAACCGGTCGGAACTCGACGCGATCGGGGCCGTCCGACAGGCCGGCCGGGACATCGGCGAGGTCCTCGCGACCTGTGTCTCGCTCGTCAACCCGTCCGTGATCACGCTCGGCGGCTCCATCACCCGTGCCGGGGAGCACCTGCTCGCCGGTGTCCGCGAGGTCGTCTACGCCCGCTCGATGCCCCTCGCCACCGAGCACCTCGTGATCGCGCAGTCCCGTGCGGGCTCCGTCGCCGCACTGCAGGGCGCAGCCGTGCTCGCCCTCGACTACGCGCTCTCCCCCGCCGGCGTCGACGAGCTCGTCGCCCCCGCCGAGGGCCGTCAGCTCGTCTCCTGAGGGCGGACCGCCGCGCGCGTCGGTTCGCGCCGTGTCGGCCCGCGGGGTGACAATCGTCCGGTGACGATCGTGCAGCCCACCCTGTGGGGCGACCTGGACCCCGGTCTGGAGGCCCTCCCCGCCTCCGCCGCGCCGGCCACGTCCGCCGTGCGGTCGGCTGCACGCGACGCTGCTCCCGTCGGTCGTCCTGCCGCGGGCCCGCGGTCCACGCCCGGTGGCCACGACGCGTTCACCGCGCTCCGCGGGCACACCGAGCGGATCGTCGCGCACTCGTCCGACCGGGTGGCGTGGCTCCGCGCCCGCGCGATGGGCATCACCGCGACCGACGTCGCACGGCTCGCGTCGCTGCGCGCGGTCGAGACCGTCGTCGCCGAGAAGCGGTACGGCTCCCGGTTCTCGGGCAACGCCTGGACCGAGCACGGCAAGGACCGTGAGCCCGTGATCGCCGCCTGGGTCGCGGCCACGCACGGCATCGAGCCGTCGGCCCACCTCTTCCACGCGAGCACGAACCGCGCGCACCTGGCGACCCCCGACGGCGTCGGCCACGACGCGTCGGACCGACTCGTGCTCGCCGAGATCAAGACCACGGGCAAGGGCTGGCGGAGCATCCCCCGGCACTACCTGCGCCAGGTCTGGTGGCAGCAGTACGTCCTGGGGGCCGACCGCACCCTGTTCGTGTGGGAGCGCCACGACGACTTCGTGCCCGTCGCCGACGAACCCGAGTGCCGGTGGGTCGACCGCGACGACGACCAGATCCGCGGGCTCGTCCAGCTCGCGGACCTCGTGCTCGACAAGCTCCGGACGTTCCGGGTCTAGACCCGCAGCAGACGCAGCCGGCTCATCCCCACCACGAGGATCCCCATGAGCCCGATGAACACCGCGACGCCGAGGCAGTACAGCGCCACGACGCCGTAGCCCTGCGCAGGGTCCAGGAACGGGTACGGGACCCACCCGTCGGTCGCGCCGCGGACGAGCACCACGACGAGCCAGACCGCCGGGTAGACCAGGAACCACCAGACGTGCCGGAGGAGCAGCCGCGCCCGGTCGGAGAACACCAGCCAGTCGAGCACGGCGTACAGCGGGATCACCTTGTGCAGCACGTCGTTCGACCACGGCACCGTGTTCGACACCGAGGCCCCGACGAGCAGCGTGTTGTAGACGACGCCCGTCGTGGCGATGTACACCGTCGCCGCACCCCGGAACCCGGTGAGCAGCAGGTTGCTGCGCTGCCGTCGCGCTGCTGCCACGAGGGTCAGCGCGAAAGCCACCGCGACGATGAGGTTCGACTGGATCGTGAAGTAGCCGAAGAAGTTCCAGAACAGGTAGTCCGGCGTCCGGGAGGTCACGAGCCACTGCGCGACGACCGCGGCGACGACCGCGATCACGGCGACGAGCCGGAGGGAGTTCACGAGGGTCCGCACGAGGCCACGGTATCCGGTCGGACCCCCGGGAACGCAGGAGGACCCGCACCGATCGGTGCGGGTCCTCCTGAGCTGATCAGTCGATCAGATGGCGTTGACGTCGAGCGGGATGCCCGGTCCGAACGTCGTCGAGACGGCGCCCTTCATGATGTAGCGGCCCTTCGACGCGGACGGCTTGAGGCGGACGATCTCCTCGAGCGCGGCCGAGATGTTCTCGTCGAGCTGCTCCGGCGTGAACGAGGCCTTGCCGACGACGAAGTGCACGTTGGCGTGCTTGTCGACGCGGAACTCGATCTTGCCGCCCTTGATGTCGTTGACGGCCTGCGCCACGTTCGGGGTCACGGTGCCGGTCTTCGGGTTGGGCATGAGGCCACGCGGGCCGAGCACCTTGCCGAGACGACCGACCTTGCCCATGAGCTCCGGCGTCGCGACGGCGGAGTCGAACGCGGTGTAGCCCTCGGCCACCTTCGCGATGAGCTCGTCGCCACCGACCTCGTCGGCACCGGCGGCGATGGCGGCCTCGGCCGCAGCGCCCACGGCGAAGACGATGACGCGGGCGGTCTTGCCCGTGCCGTGCGGCAGGATGACCGTGCCGCGGACCATCTGGTCGGCCTTGCGCGGGTCGACGCCGAGCTTCAGCGCGACCTCGACCGTGGAGTCGGTCTTCGCCGAGCCGGTCTCCTTCGCGAGGGCGACTGCCTCGGTCGGGGTGTAGAACTTGTCGGCCTCGATCTTCGCGGCCGCGGCCTGGTAGGCCTTGGACTTCTTCGCCATGGTGTTCTCCTCAGGAGCTACGTGGTTGACGAGCCGGCGAGGCTCTCCCACGGAAAGGGGTCGGGGTGTGTGGGGCGCTGAGGCTTACGCCTCGACCGTGATGCCCATCGAACGAGCGGTGCCGGCGATGATCTTCGCGGCCTGCTCGATGTCGTTGGCGTTCAGGTCGGCCTGCTTGGTCTCGGCGATCTGACGGACCTGGTCCATCGAGATCTTCGCGACCTTGACCGTGTGCGGGGTCGAGGACCCCTTCTGCACACCCGCGGCCTTCTTGATCAGCTCTGCGGCCGGCGGGGTCTTGAGGACGAACGTGAACGAACGGTCCTCGTAGACGGTGATCTCGACCGGCACGACGTTCCCGCGCTGCGACTCGGTCGCGGCGTTGTACGCCTTGCAGAACTCCATGATGTTCACGCCGTGCTGACCGAGCGCAGGACCGATCGGCGGGGCCGGGTTGGCGGCGCCCGCGTTGATCTGCAGCTTGATGAGGCCCGTGACCTTCTTCTTCGGTGCCATGTTGTGCTTCCTCCTGGAATCGAACGCACGGGGATCCGTGCACTCTCCCGCTGGCCCGGCGGATCCGGACCGCGGTGAAGCCCCGCATGCCACAGCACGCGGGGCCAAACCTCAGTAGCGTACTACAGCTTGGTGACCTGGTCGAAGCTGAGCTCGACCGGGGTCTCGCGCTCGAACAGCGAGACGAGGACGGTGAGCTTGCCGCTCTCCGGCTTGATCTCGGAGATCGAACCCGGCAGGCCCGCGAACGAGCCTTCCTTGATGGTGATCGTCTCGCCGATCTCGAAGTCGACCTCGGCCTGCGGCTGCGCCTGTGCGGCACCGCCGGACTTCGCGCCGCCCTTGGTCGGTGCGGCCTCGGCGACCTGCACGAGCGACTTCAGCATGCCGAACGCCTCGTCGAAGCGGAGCGGCGTCGGGTTGTGGGCGTTGCCGACGAAGCCGGTGACACCGGGGGTGTGGCGGACGACCGACCACGAGTCCTCGTTGAGGTCCATGCGGACGAGCACGTACGAGGGGATCCGGACGCGGGTGACCAGCTTGCGCTGCCCGTTCTTGATCTCGACGACGTCCTCCATCGGGACCTCGACCTGGTAGATCGAGTCCTCCATCGACATCGAGATCATGCGGTTCTCGATGTTCGACTTCACGCGGCGCTCGAAGCCCGCGTAGGAGTGGATGACGTACCACTTGCCCGGCTTCATCCGCAGTTCGGCCTTGAAGGCGTCGTACGGGTCGACCTCGGCGGGCTCGTCGTCGACCTCGTCGGCGTCGAGGGCCTCGTCCGCGGCGAGCGTCTCGTTCGCCTCGGCTGCGGAGGCGTCCTCGAGCTCGGTCTCCTCCTCGTCCTCGACCGCCTCGACGGCGGCCTCGGCCTCGTCGGCGGAGTCGATGTCGAGCGCGTCGTCGACGACGGCGTCCGCCTCGGGGTCGCGGGACTCGGCCAGCGCCGTGAGCGCCTCGTCGATGGAGGTGTCCACCGTGCCGTCGTCCGGCTCGTCGCTCGTCCCGAGGGACTCGGCGTCCTCGTCCTCGACGGAGATCGCACGCTCCTCGGCGGACTCGACCGAACGGCCCTCGGCGGTCTCGACGTCGCCTTCCTGGTTCTCCTCGACCTCGGAGGACTGCTCGGCAGCCGTGGCGAGGTCGATGTCGTCGCGGGAGTAGTCAGACACTGCGGTTCTTTCCGTTCGGTGGTGCGGATCGGGTGAGTGGCCGGAGCGGTTCGCGTCCGTCGCCGTCTCGGGCGACCGTACTCCTGTCGGGGTCCGGCCAGGTGAACGGACGCAGCAGGCCAGCCGTCAGGCCGGTCGGCGACGGGTCAGGCCGTGGGACCGTTGCCGAAGACGTAACCGACGCCGAGACCGAAGACGAAGTCGAGGATCGACACCAGGATCATCATCACGACGACGAAGACGAGCACGACGCCGGTGTAGCTGAAGAGCTCCTTGCGGGTCGGCGTGACGACCTTGCGGAGTTCGCCGATGACCTGGCGGATGAAGAGGACGACGGCAGCGATCGGGCCACCACGCTGAGCACGGTCGGCCTTGGCCTTCGCGACGACGTCGTCCGCCGTCGTCTCCATGTCCTTGCTCGCCACCTTCACACCTTCCAGACTTGCAGGGCGGACAGGACTCGAACCTGCAACCTGCGGTTTTGGAGACCGCTGCTCTACCAATTGAGCCACCGCCCTGTAGGGGTCGGAACCCCCTGGGGCACGTCCCGTCACCGTTCCGTGCGCCGGTGGTCGAGTGTACGGGAGTCCGTCACACGCTGTCCACTCGGCCGCTCCCTCCGGCGTGCCGCGCCGGTAGGCTGGCGGCCGTGAGCACCGCAGCCCCCGGCCCCGAGTCCACCGCCCCCGAGACCGCGACGGACTCCGTCGCCGCGACCTCCGACCGTCCGCGCATCGCGTCGCGCATCGCCGCGATCGCCGAGTCCGCGACGCTCAAGGTCGATGCGAAGGCCAAGGCGCTCAAGGCCGCCGGTCGTCCGGTGATCTCGTTCGCGGCGGGCGAGCCGGACTTCGCGACGCCGCAGCACGTGGTCGACGCCGCCGTCCTGGCCGTCCAGGACCCCGCGAACCACCGCTACACGCCGGCGACGGGCCTGCCCGAGCTCAAGCGGGCGATCGCCGAGAAGACCGCTCGCGAGTCCGGCGTCACCGTCGACCCGTCGCAGGTCATCGTCACCAACGGCGGGAAGCAGGCCGTCTACCAGGCGTTCCAGACCATCGTGGACGAGGGCGACGAGGTCCTGCTGCCCGCTCCCTACTGGACCACCTACCCCGAGGCGATCCGCCTGGCCGGCGGCGTCCCGGTCGAGGTCTTCGCGGGCAGCGACCAGGACTACCTCGTCACGGTCGAGCAGCTCGAGGCAGCGCGCACGCCGAGGACCAAGGCGCTGCTGTTCTGCTCGCCGTCGAACCCCACCGGCTCGGTGTACTCGGCCGAGCAGACGAAGGCCATCGGCGAGTGGGCGCTCGAGCACGGCATCTGGGTGGTCAGCGACGAGATCTACCAGGACCTGGTCTACGACGACGTCGCCTTCACGGGCATCCTCGACGCGGTGCCGGCCCTCGCCGACACCACGATCCTCGTCAACGGCGTCGCGAAGACGTACGCCATGACCGGGTGGCGCGTCGGGTGGTCCATCGGCCCGGCCGACGCCGTGAAGGCCGCGTCCAACCTGCAGTCGCACCTGTCGTCGAACGTGGCGAACGTGTCGCAGCGTGCCGCGATCGCAGCCCTCACCGGCCCGCAGGAGCCCGTCGCGGCGATGCGCGAGGCGTTCGACCGCCGCCGTCGCGCCATCGTCGAGGGGCTCAACGCGATCCCGGGCTTCGTCACCCCGACCCCGAAGGGCGCCTTCTACGTCTACCCCGACGTCACGGCGCTCCTCGGCCGCGAGTGGGCGGGGTCGACCCCGACGACCACGCTCGAGCTCGCGGACCTGATCCTCGAGCACGCCGAGGTCGCGGTCGTCCCGGGCGAGGCCTTCGGTCCCTCCGGCTACATCCGGATGTCCTACGCGCTCGGCGACGACGACATCGCCGAGGGCGTCCGGCGGCTGGCGGCGTTCTTCTCCGCGTAGCCCCCTCCGCAGCACGCAACGTGGGCGGTTCCGCGCAGCGCTTGACCGCTGCGCGGAGCCGCCCACGTTGCGTCTCGCGAGACTGCGACGGCCGGGAGGCGCGGCGACCGTCCGGTGGTCAGCTCGCGCCGAGCAGGTCCCCCACCACGACCGGCTCCGGGACCAGCGAGACGCCGAAGCGGTTCAGGACGGTCACCTGGACGTACCGCGCGAGCTCGGCGACCTGGGCTGCGGTGGCACCCCCACGGTTGGTCAGCGCCAGGGTGTGCTTCGACGAGATCGCGGCGTGCGACCCGGGGACCGTGTACCCGCGGTGCACCCCCGCGTGCTCGATGAGCCACGCGGCGCTGAGCTTCACGTCGTCGCCGGCCGGCCAACGAGGGGCCTCCGGCGGCAGCGTCTCGGCGAACCCGGCCGACACGATCGGGTTCGTGAAGAACGAGCCGGCGCTCCACGTGTCCGGGTCGGCGTCGTCGAGCACCATCCCCTTGGACGACCGCAGGCGCAGCACCGTCGTCCGGATGGTCATCGGGTCCACCGGGGTGCCGAGCTCGACGCCGAGCGAGCCGGCCAGCTGGGCGTAGCGGACGGGCACGCCCTCGACCACGGTGGCGCCGAGCCGGAACTCGACCGTCAGCACCACGCCTCGTCGCCCGTGCTTGAGCGTCGAGGTGCGGTAGCCGAGCGCCAGCTCGGCCGCGTCCACCCACGCGCGTTCCCCCGTCGACGCGTCGAGGAACTCGATGCGGGAGAGCACGTCGGAGAGCTCGACCCCGTAGGCGCCGATGTTCTGCACGGGGGCGGCACCGACCGTGCCCGGGATGCCGCTGAGGGCCTCCAGGCCGGTCCAACCGTTCTCGACGGTCGTCGCGACGAACCGGTCCCACGGTTCACCGGCCGCGACGCGGACGGTGACGCCGTCCTCGTCGGGCTCGGCGTCGACACCGCGCGTCCGGACGAGCACGACGGTGCCGGCGAAGCCGTCGTCGGCGACGAGCAGGTTGCTGCCGCCACCGACGACGAGCCACTCGTCGTCCTGCCACGCGGTGTGCGCGTGCGCGACGAGCTCGTCGGTCGTGTCCGCGACCAGGAGCGTCGCCGCAGGACCTCCGACGCGGAACGTGGTGAGGTCGGCCAGTCGCGTCGACACGGTCAGCGGAACACCACCGTGACCTGCGCCTTGCCGAGCACGGTCTGCCCGGCGGCGGTCACGGTGAGGTCGATGCGCTGCGGACGCCCCTGGTCGTCGACGGTGCCGACCTTCGCGACGACGCCGACGGTCGCGCCCTGCTCGGGGTCGACGACGACGGGGCGGGTGAAGCGGACGCCGTAGCGCTGGACCCAGCCGCGGTCGCCGAGCCACTCGGCGACGGGCTGGACGGCGAGCCCCATCGTCAGCATGCCGTGCGCGAGCACGCCGGGGAGCCCGACGGAGGCGGCGACGTCGTCGCGGTAGTGGATCGGGTTGAAGTCGCCCGAGGCACCGGCGTAGCGGACGAGCGCGTCGCGGGTGAGGTGGACCTCGCGCTCGGCGACGACGGTTCCGACCTCGAGCGCGGTGGCGGGTGCGGTGGTCATGCGTCGTCTCCTCGGACCACGAGGGTGGAGGTCGCGGTGACGACGTGCTCCCCCGAGGCGTCCTGCATCGTGCTCTCGGCGGTCACCATGGCGTTGCCGCCGAGGGTCTTCACGCTGGTGACGGTGAGCGTGGCGGTCAGCTCGTCGCCCGCGACGATCGGCCGGTCGTAGGTGAAGGACTGCTCACCGTGCACGACACGGGAGAAGTCGATGCCGGCGTCCGGCTCGGCCAGGAGCTGGGCGAGCGTCGCCTCCTGCACGACGACGGCGAAGGTCGGCGGGGCGACCACGTCGGTGTAGCCGGCGGCGCGGGCGGCGTCGGGCTCGTGGTGGATCGGGTTCGTCGCGAACACGGCACGCGAGAACTCGCGCACCTTCTCACGACCGACCAGGTAGGGCTGGGCCGGCGGGAACGTCCTGCCGACGAGCTCGGGGTTCACTGACACGCGTGGGAGTCTACCGAGCACGCTCGACACACGCCCTCTCCCTGAGCATGCATCGGCTATGCTCGCCGCACGGTGTCCGGGGGGACGCCGGGTACGACTCCGGGGACGGGGAGGGACTCATGGAGCACACGACGCAGTACGCGGTCCACACGGGCGACCGGTGCACCGCCATGGAGGTCGCCGGCGCGGCACTCCGACAGACCGGGCACCGGGTCGAGTCGACCGGGGGCACGATCACCGCGACGATCGGCAACCGGCTGCTGACGATCCTGCTCGGCGCCCTCGTGCACCCGGCGCGGGAGTTCCGGCGGTACGAGCTCTCGACGACCGTCACGGGGACGTCGACCACGATCACGCTCCGGCACGCCCAGCACGCCACGGCGGTGTCCGGGGGCGGCATCGGCGCGGGGCGTCGGCGGAGCGCCCGGCAGCAGGTGGAGGCGACGCTCGAACGGGCCCTCCGGGCGGCGGGTGTGCTGACCACTCCCCCGCGTTGAGGCGCGACCGCGGAGCGTCACAGCGCGGCAGGGGCGGGCACACCCGGCGAGAACGGGCGCGCCTGATGAGGACAGTCGTACCTGGCGAGAACAGTCGTACCTGGCGAGAACGGGCGTACCTGGTCTGCCAGGAACCCTCGGCATGCTCGATCCCACTCGGTACAGCGCCCGCGATGGGAAGGATCGGGCGGAACGACGGGCCTCGGATCAGACCGATGACGCCCCGAGCCGACGTGCCTCGAGACCGACGCAGCCCGGGAACGACGCGCCCCGGGAACGACGAAAGCCCGGCGATCTGGCCGCCGGGCCTGTGGTAGCGAGGACGGGACTTGAACCCGTGACCCCACGATTATGAGTCGTGTGCTCTAACCAACTGAGCTACCCCGCCGGAGATCCGGAGCGACAACAGCTCCGGGTCGGAGCCCCGAGTCAGGATTGAACTGACGACCCCTTCCTTACCATGGAAGTGCTCTACCACTGAGCTATCGGGGCGAGTGCCGCTCGGCGGCACCAGACGAGCGTAGCAGACGTGCGACGGTGGTCGGGAACCGGACGTGTCGCCCGGGCGTGCCGCCGCTCCTCCGCTAGTTCGCGTTGGCGCGGAGCCAGGTCAGCGGGTCCACCGGGACGCCACCGACGTGGATCTCCAGGTGCAGGTGCGGACCGGTCGAGTTGCCGGTCGACCCGACCTCGCCGAGTTCGTCGCCGACGGCGACCTCCTGCCCGGTGACGACCTTGAACGTGCCGTCCTTCATGTGGCCGTACACGCTGACGAACTGCTTGCCGTCGACGTCGTGCTGCACCCACACGTCGTTGCCGAAGCCGCCGTCGTGCGCCTGCACCTTGATGACCGTGCCCGCGGCGACGGAGCGGATCGGGGTCCCCTCGCCCGGGGCGAAGTCGACGCCCATGTGGTTCGTCGAGCAGAACGAGCAGCCCTCGACCTGACGACCGCCGAAGCCCGACGTGATCGGCACCCCGGTCAGGAACGGCCACTGGATCGAGCCGTTCGGGTCGTTCGAGAAGGACGACGCGTCGACGTTCTTGTACTGCGTGGCGGACGTCACCGAGTACTGGTCGCGGGTGGTCTCGGCCTCCACGGCACCGTTGCCCACGCTGAGGGACTGTGCTCCGCCGGTGGCGCGAGCCGCGGTGGTGTCCGCCGGCGGCACCCAGAGCGCCTGCGCCGGCAGCGACGTCGACACGACCAGCCCGGCGGCGAACAGCAGTGCGCCGACGGCGGTGACCCGCGAGGCGTTCCGGCGGAAGGCGTCACCGCGCGTGCTGCCCGTGGACACCGACGACGCCGAGGCGCTGCTGATGTGTCGGGTCGCACGGTCGACGCGGACGGCCGCGGCGGTGCGCCGTGCACGGCCGCGGCCGGCCTCCGGAGCCTTGCCGCCGGACGTCGGGGCGGTCGCGGGACGTCGCGCTCCCGACGGACGGACCGCATCGACGACCGGGGTCGGGGCGCGCGAGGCGTCCGCCGCCGGCGCGACGTCGGGCGAGACCGGCGCGGGCGGCGTGACCGCTCCGGCGGACGGTGCCGGCCGGACCGGTGAGGCCGGCGCGAGGTCGATCGGTGAGACCGGGGCTGCGGGCGTCGTCGGGGCGACGAGCTCGTCGAACGACGGCACGTCGACCGGGGACTGCGGAGCCGCTGCGGAGCGCGGGGTGCTGGTCGCAGCCGCTCGACGCTCGGCCTCGATGCGTGCGCGTCGCGTCAGGTGCACGACCGGCTCGGTCTCGGTGCGGGTGGGCGTCTGCGCAGTCGTGGAGGCGTGGGGCATGTGTTCGAGGCTGATCCTGATCGGGGCACGGGGCGCTCGTGTGTAACGAGCAGATAACGGGACTGGAGCACGCTAGCAGGGGCCGTCGCGCACCGCCAGTCGTCTGCACGACCGTGCACCGTCCGCGAGCGGTGCCCCACCGGACCCTGCCGGCGCCCGGCGAGTGCGCCTCCGGGCCGTCAGTCGGCGAGCACCTCGGACTCGAGCCGACGGACCAGGGACTCCAGCTGGTCGGCGACGGCGGGGGCCGCGAACAGGAAGGAGCGCGTGCCGCCGGCCTCCCAGATCCGGACGCTCGCTCCGGCCTCGGCGGCGACGAGCGACCCCGCCGCCATGTCCCACGGGTTGATGCCGCGCTCGTAGTACGCGTCGACGGTGCCGGCCCCGACCGCGCAGCAGTCGAGCGACGCCGCTCCCGCGCGACGGACGTCCCGCACCTCGCCGATCAGGCCGGCCAGCACCGCGACCTGCTCACGCCGACGGTCGGCGGTGTAGCCGAAGCCCGTCGCGACGAGCGTCTCCGCGAGGGACGACGGGGTCGACACGCGGAGCGGGACGCCGTCGCGTGTCGCGCCCTCGCCGGACACCGCCCGGAACACGGTGCCGGTCGCCGGCGCCACGACGATCCCCGCGAGCGCCTCCCACTGCGTCGGGTCCGCGCTCCCCCGCACGACGCCGATGCTCACCCCGTACTGCTCACTGCCGTAGAGGTAGTTGACCGTGCCGTCGATCGGGTCGACCACCCAGGTGATCCCCGTGGACCCGGCACCGGAGCCGGACTCCTCGCCGTGGAAGGCGTCGTCGGGACGCGCCTCGGCGATCCGCGTGCGGACGAGGTCCTCGACCTCCCGGTCGGCAGCCGTGACGACGTCGACGATGCTCGACTTCCGGTCGGCGACCTCGACCCCCTCCGCTCGTCGGCGGGCCGCGAGCGCTGCTGCCTCACGGGCGATCGACTCGGCGAGGTCGGCGAACTGGGCGGGAGCGAGGCTGTCGGGCATGGCACCAGCCTGCCGGATCACGCCCCGGAAGGACGCCAGGCCGGGAACGGCAACAGCCCCGTCCGGATCGGACGGGGCTGTTCGCTGTGGCAAGTGAGGGATTCGAACCCCCGAAGGCTACGCCGGCTGATTTACAGTCAGATCCCTTTGGCCGCTTGGGTAACTTGCCGTGTGCGCACCCGACCGGTGTGGTCACCAACCGAAGGCGCGCTGAAGAGCATACCGGACGTCGGAGGGTGCTCGTGACCACCGAACCGGGATCCCGTCGCGCCGTTAGGCTGTCCCGCATGGCAGACAGTTCCTTCGACGTGGTCAGCAAGGTCGACAAGATGGAGGCGGAGAACGCCCTCAACCAGGCCGCCAAGGAGATCGAGCAGCGGTACGACTTCAAGGGCGCCGACGCCTCGATCGCGTTCAGCGGCGAGGACGTCCTCATCAAGGCGAACTCCGAGGAGCGCGCCAAGGCCGTCCTCGACGTGCTGCAGACCAAGGCGATCAAGCGGAACATCTCGTTGAAGAGCCTGGACGCCGGAGACCCCTACCCCTCGGGCAAGGAGTACCGCATCGAGGTGAAGTTCAAGAACGGCATCGAGCAGGACGTCGCCAAGAAGATCGGCGCGTTCCTCCGCGCGAACGCCCCGAAGAGCGTCAAGAGCCAGATCCAGGGCGACGAGCTCCGCGTCTCCTCCAAGAGCCGCGACGACCTGCAGAACACGATCCAGCTCCTCAAGGGTGAAGAGTTCGACGTGCCGCTGCAGTTCATCAACTTCCGCTAGCGCCGCGCCCGTGGAGCACTGGCTCGGCGTCGCGGTCACCGTCCTCCTGGTCCTGCTGGACCTGGCGATCCGCGTCTTCTCGATCATCTACGTCCCCTACAACCGGAAGCCGCAGACCGCGACGGCCTGGTTGCTCGCGATCTTCCTGATCCCCTACATCGGGTTCATCGTCTTCATGGTCATCGGGTCGACGAAGCTGCCGAAGGCACGGCGCGAGAAGCAGACCGAGATCAACGCGTACATCCTCGAGCAGACCGAGGGCATCGAGCGTGTGCGCCGCGACCACCCGTGGCCGCTGTGGCTCGAGTCCGTGACGAAGCTGAACCGCGAGCTGGGCGCCATGCCCCTGGTCGGCGGCAACTCCGCCGAGCTCTACCCCGACTCGTACGAGTCGGTGCAGGAGATGACGCGGGCGATCGACCAGTCCCGGCGCTTCGTGCACGTCGAGTTCTACATCGCGACGATCGACGACACCACCCGGCCGTACTTCGAGGCGCTGGCCCGTGCCCAGGCACGCGGTGTCACCGTGCGGTTCCTGCTCGACCACTGGGCGAGCCGCGGGTACCCGGGCTACAAGGACACGCTCGCGTTCCTCGACCGGGCGAACATCGAGTGGCACCTCATGCTGCCGCTGCAGCCGCTGCAGGGGAAGTTCCAGCGGCCCGACCTGCGCAACCACCGGAAGATCATGGTCATCGACGGCTCGGTGGCCTTCACGGGCTCGCAGAACCTCATCGACCCGTCGTACGACCTGCAGTCGCACATCGAGAAGGGCATGGTCTACAAGGACCTGTTCGCCCGGTTCGAGGGTCCCGTCGTCGCGGGACTCAACGCCCTGTTCGTGACGGACTGGTACAGCGAGACCGACGAGCTCCTGCTCCGCGAGAGCGACCCCGTCCAGCGCGCCGACCGCGGCGACGCGCTCGACTGCCAGGTCGTACCGTCCGGGCCCGGCTTCGACGGTGAGAACAACCTGCGCCTGTTCAACGCGCTGCTGTACTCCGCACAGGAGAAGGTGTCCATCACCTCGCCCTACTTCGTCCCCGACGACTCGATGCTCTACGCGATCACCACGACCGCCCAGCGCGGGGTCGAGGTCGAGCTCTTCGTCGGCGAGATGGGTGACCACGCGATGACGTGGCACGCACAGCGCTCCTACTACGAGGAGCTCCTGCGCGCCGGTGTCCGGATCTGGCTCTACCGGGCGCCGACGATCCTGCACGCGAAGCACTTCACCATCGACGACGACGTCTCCGTCATCGGGTCGAGCAACATGGACATGCGGTCGTTCAGCCTCAACCTCGAGGTCTCGGTGATGGTGCGCGGCAGCCGGTTCGTCGATGCGCTCCGCGATGTGCAGGCCGCGTACAAGGACGCGTCGTTCGAGCTCACCCTGGACGCGTGGCTCGAGCGCCCGCGCCGGTCCCAGGTCCTCGACAACGTCGCGCGGCTCACCGCCGCCCTGCAGTAGGGACCCACGGCCGGGAGGATCGGCGACCGCCCGCCTCCCCGGTCAGGGCGCTGCCGGCACCAGACGGGTGAGGCGAGCGACCACGCGCTCGAGCGGTCCACTCCCGAGGAACGTGCGCCACAGCATCGCGAACAGCACCGAGCCGATCGCGAACCCCGCCCACACCGTGCCCGACTCCGGGTACTCCGGCAGCAGCGCGATCACGACGAGGTGCCCGGCGTAGACCGTCAGCGGCATCGACCCCACCGCGGCGAGCGGGAACGCGATCCGCGAGACCGTCCGGCCGCGGCCATCGAACACCAGGGTGCACAGGGCGAGCACCGCCACCGCGACCCCGGCGGTCCCGACGACGTCGACGACCGACGACGAGTGGTCGCGCGGGGACAGCAGCAGCTGCGCGAGCGCCACGGCTCCCCCGCTGCCGTCCGGCGCCCACGGGACCCCGGGGAACGCCTCGACCCCGGCGTCGACCGGGACCGGCGCCAGGACGTTGCCGACCACGTAGGCCGCGACGGCGACCAGCAGCCCGGACGCGAGGAGCGCGACGTGCGCACGCCGCGCCTCCGGTCCGACCCTGGCGACCGCGAGACCGACCAGGACGTACGCCAGGAAGGTGACCACCGGGTAGACCAGCCCGAGTTGCACCTCCCACATGCCGGCGCCGGCGTAGAACGGTGCCGACGCGAGCGCGACCACGGGCGACAGCAGCGCGCACACCGCCGCGGCGACGAGCAACCAGCCCGGTCGCCACCGGAGCGCCGGCAGCACCAGCAGGAAGAGCGCGCCGTACGTGGGCAGGATGACGTAGACGGGTGTGCCGAGCGCCATCAGCAGGAGCCCGACCGCGACCACCGCCACGGCCCGGATCGCCAGCCGTGCCCGGATCCGCCCGATGGCCGGTGGTCCTGGCGGATCCGTCCGTCCGCTCGTCAGACCGATCGAGACGCCCGCGAGCACCGCGAACAGGGTGGAGGGCCGTCCGTGCGCCACGGCGGACCACGTGCCGGGGTCACCCCAGTCCACGGCCTCGGCGATGCCGCCGACGTGGGCCGCCATCATGCCGAGGAGCGCGAGCGCCCGCGCCACGTCGACGCCCTGCAGACGACCGGGCGCGACGAGCACGCCCCGCATCGCGGCGGGCGGTGCGGGGCGTGACGCGGTCATCGTGCTGCGGTCAGCTCGTGGGCGAGGGCGTGCGTCGGAGCGAGACGTCGACCATCTCGTCGCGCGGGACGACCTTGATGCGCTCGCGACCCTCCGCGGCGCCCAGGGCCTGCTCGTGCTCGTCGAGGGCGTGCCAGCCGTCGAGGTCGGTGTAGTCCACGCCGCGCTCGCGGAGCAGTGCCGGGACCGCCTCGGGCGACGGGTCGGCCGGCGTCCACCACGAGGCCTGGTCGTTGACGATGTGCTGGACGGTCTCCATCGCGTCGGACTTGGTGTGCCCGATCAGGCCGACCGGGCCTCGCTTGATCCACCCGGTCGCGTAGACGCCCGGGAGCGGCGAGCCGTCCTCGTCGAGCACCTGGCCCTCGCGGTTCGGGATGACGCCGGTCTTCTCGTCGAAGGGCACACCGGGCAGCGGGGAGCCGAAGTAGCCCACCGCTCGGTACACGGCCTGCACGGGGAGCTCGCGGACCTCGCCGGTGCCCTCGACGCCGCCCTCGCCGTTCGGCCGGGTGCGCTCGTACCGCAGTGCCGTGACGTGGCCGTCCTCGCCGACGATCTCGACGGGCTTCGCCCAGAAGTGCAGGTGGAGCCGGCGACTGGCCTGCCCGACCTCACGCGTGCGCCACTGCTCCAGGACACGGTTCATCACCATGACCTGCTTGTTGGTCTGGATCGCGGTGAGCGATGCCTCGTCGTGGTCGAAGTCCTCGTCGTACACGACCATGTCGACGTCGCGGAGCTCACCGAGCTCGCGGAGCTCCAGCGGCGTGAACTTCACCTGCGCCGGACCGCGTCGTCCGAACACGTGCACGTCGGTGACCGGGCTCGCCTGCAGCCCCTCGTACACGTTCGCCGGGATCTCGGTGGGCAGCAGGTCGTCGGCGTGCTTCGCGAGGATGCGGGACACGTCGAGCGCGACGTTGCCGTTGCCGATCACCGCGACGCTCGACGCCGTGAGCGGCCACGTGCGCGGCACGTCCGGGTGCCCGTCGAACCAGCTGACGAAGTCCGCGGCACCGTGGGAGCCGTCGAGGTCGACCCCGGGGACGTCGAGCTCGGCGTCCTTGATCGCGCCGGTCGAGAACAGCACGGCGTTGTAGTGCTGCTTGAGGTCGTCGAGGGTGATGTCCTCCCCGAAGCGCACGTTGCCGAAGAGTCGGACGACTCCGCGGTCGAGGACGTCCCGCAGGGCGTTGACGATGCCCTTGATGCGCGGGTGGTCCGGTGCGACGCCGTAGCGGACCAGGCCGTAGGGCGCGGGGAGCTGCTCGAAGAGGTCGATCGACACGTCGGTGCCGTGCGCCTCGCGCAGCAGGATGTCCGCGGCGTAGATGCCGGCGGGACCGGCGCCGACGATGGCGATTCGCAGGGTGGGCACTGATGTCTCCAGTTCGTTCGGGCGGGTGCTCCCGATGGGCCTCGGTGGGCCCTCGTGTCAGCGGCTGCGTTCGACGACGGACTCGGCGAAGCGGGTCAGCGCGCGCTTCACGGTGCCGTCGGGCAGCGGTTCCAGGGCCTCGACCGCCTCCTCCGCCCAACGGACGGCGACGGCGCGGGTGACGGTGGTGGCTTCGTGCTCGCGCAGCGCGGCGACGGCCGACCGGTACGGCGCGGAGTCCACGGCGTCGTCGGGGGCGTCCTTCACGTCGTGCTCGATCCGGGCGAGCAGGTCGGCCGCGCCGTCGTCGGCGGCGGCCAGGCGACGCAGCTGCAGCAGCGGCAGGGTGTCCACGCCGGCGCGCAGGTCGTTGCCGGCGATCTTGCCGGTGCGGTCCTTCGCCGGGGCGAGGTCGATGACGTCGTCGACGAGCTGGAAGGCGACGCCGACCTTCTCGCCGAAGGTCCCGACGGCGTGCAGGTAGGCGCGGTCGGCTCCGGAGAACATCACGCCGGCGCGGGCCGCCGTGGCGATCAGCGAGCCCGTCTTGTCGCTGAGCACCTGGATGTAGTGCTCGACCGGGTCGTCCCCGGGCTGCGGGCCCGTCGTCTCGTGCAGCTGCCCCATGCAGAGGCGCTGGAAGGTCTCCGCCTGCATCCGGATGCCCTCGGTCCCGAGGTCGGCGGTGATCAGGCTGGCACGTGCGAAGAGCAGGTCGCCGGTCAGGATCGCGACGTTGTTGCCGTAGGTCACGTGCGCCGCCGGGACCCCCCGGCGGACCGGGGCCTCGTCCATGACGTCGTCGTGGTACAGCGACGCCAGGTGGGTGGTCTCGATGCTCACCGCGGCCTTGACCACCGCGTCGGTCACCCCGTTGCCCAGCTGCGCGATGAGCAGCGTCAGCGTCGGCCGGATGCGCTTGCCGCCCGCCGAGAGCAGGTAGCGGCTCGTGGTGTCCGCCAGGGTGTCGGTCGAGCGCATGGCCTCCTCGAGGCCCTGCTCGACGAGCTCGAGCCCGTCGTCGACCGCGCTGATGAAGCGGCGCTCGGACGGGGTCGCGAACAACCGCTCGCCGATGCCCAGCGAGGCGCGGAGGCTCGGTGCGCGGCGTGCGACCGGGACGCTCGGGTTCAAGTGCTGCTCCGTGTTCGGGGTCGGGTGACCGGTCAGGCGTCGCCGGGTTCGACGCTCGGCTGCTCGCCGGTGTGCTGGTGCTCGCGACGGGCCTTCGCCCGGCGGGCGACGGACTCGCGGACCGTGCCCGCGACGGGCTTGCGGCCGCGGTGCAGCGCCACGATGCCCGCGGTCAGGTTGCGGTGGGCGACCATCGTGAAGCCGACGCCGCGCAGCCACTGGCTGAGGACCTGCTGGTCGGGCCACGCCTCGATCGACTCGGCCAGGTAGCGGTAGGCCGCCGGGTTGCTGCTCGACAGCCGCGCGATGCCCGGGAGCACGCGCTTGAGGTACGCGCCGTAGCCGAAGCGCAGGAGCGCCACGGGCGGCGTGGAGAACTCGCAGATGACCAGTCGGCCCCCGGGCTTGAGCACCCGGAGCATCTCGGTGATCGCCTGCATCGGGTCGTTGACGTTGCGCAGGCCGAAGGAGATCGTCACCGCGTCGAACGAGTCGTCGTCGAACGGCAGGTGCTCCGCGTCACCCTCGACGAACGTGATCTCCGGGTGCCGCTCGCGCCCGACCGCGATCATGCCCGCCGACAGGTCGAGCGCCGTGACGTCGGCGCCCTTCTTCGCGAACGCCGCTGCGCTCGTGCCCGTCCCGGCCGCGATGTCGAGCACCCGCTCGCCCGGCTGGGGGTCGACCGCACGGACCGTCGCGACGCGCCACAGCGGGGCGTTGCCCGCCGAGAGGATGTCGTTCGTGAGGTCGTACTTCGCGGCGACGTCGTCGAACATGGCCGCCACCTCGTCCGGCCGCTTGCTCAGGTCCGCTCTGCTCACCGCACCATCCTAGAGGTCGCGGCCCCGGGCTGCCCGGACGCCCGGCCGGGGTCCGGCGGGTCGCTGCGCGCGTACGATCGGTCCGTGACCCGAACCACCACGGCGGCCCCCTCGCTCACGGTCTCGACCCGGATACTCGACGACCCGGGGGACGTCCTGCGCCACACCCTGCGGGACGCGCCGCTGGCGTTCGTCCGGAGCGGTGACGGCATCGTCGGGATCGGCGAAGCGCTCCGGTTCACGTTCTCCGGAGCCGACCGCATGCGGCAGGCGTCGGCGGTGTGGCGTGACCTGGTGCAGGGCGCCACGGTGGACGACCCCGTGCAGCTGCGCGGCACCGGGCTGGTCGCGTTCGGGTCCTTCGCGTTCGCCGACGACTCCGCCGAGCAGAGCGTGCTCGTCGTGCCGCGCGTGGTGATCGGCAAGCGCCGCGGCAAGGCCTGGCTCACCGCCGTCGACACGACACCGGACCCGCAGCCCCTCGCGTTCTCGCGGACCTCGGTGCCGGTGCCGGCCGTCGGCGGGCACGTCTCGGTCGCCTTCGGCCCCGGCCGGGTCGACGAGGACGCCTACGCCGCGTCCGTCGCGGACGCCGTCCGTCGGATCACCGCAGGCGAGGCCGAGAAGGTCGTCCTGGCGCGCGACCTGGTCGGCACGCTGCCCGCCGGTGCCGACCGACGGGCGGTCCTGCTCGACCTGGCGGCGGCCTACCCGCAGTGCGTCACCTTCGCCGTCGACGGACTCGTCGGAGCGACCCCGGAGACCCTCGCCCGGACCGACGGTGAGGAGCTGTCGGCGCGGGTGCTCGCCGGGAGCGCCGCGCGCGGCGACGACCCGGTGTCCGACCGGGCCGCGGCCGAGGCCCTGGCGTCGAGCGCGAAGGACGTCGAGGAGCACGGCTTCGCGATCACCAGCCTGCTGCAGGCGCTCCGGACCGTCGCCACCGACGTCCGCGCGGACCCCGAGCCGTTCCGGCTCCAGCTGCCGAACCTGTGGCACCTGGCCACCGACGTCCGCGCGACCCTGCCGGTCGGCACCACCTCGCTCGACGTCGCCGACGCCCTGCACCCGACCGCGGCCGTGGCGGGCACCCCCACCGACGTCGCCGTCCGACTGGTCGCCGAGCTCGAGGGCGTCGACCGCGGTCGCTACGCGGGGCCGGTCGGCTGGCTCGGCGCGAACGGCGACGGCGAGTGGATGCTCGCGCTGCGCAGCGCCCGGATCGACGACGACGGGACCGTGCGCGCGTGGGCCGGCGCGGGGATCGTCGCGGGGTCGGACCCGGCGCGCGAGGTCGCCGAGACCGCCCTGAAGTTCCGTCCGATCCGCGACGCGCTCGCCTGACCCCCGACTCCTGAGCCCTGGCCTTCGGTCCCTGGCCCCCGTGGTCAGTCGGTCAGCGGCACCTCGACCACCAGGCGCTGGGCCGGATCGGTGAGTGCACCCTCGAGGTCGCCCCACGTCCCGGCCCGTCGGTAGGACCAGCCGAGACCGGTCACGACACGCTCGACGTCGACGTGCTGCGGCGTCGTCATCATGCGGCGCATGTCCTGCTCCGGGGTGGTCGCGGCGACCTCCAGCCCGCGGAAGATCGCACCGCCACCGTCGTTGCCGACGACGACCTGGACGCGGTGCGTCGGCTCCTCGGTCCCGGTGACGAACGCCCCGAGGTCGTGCAGGAAGGTCAGGTCGCCGACGAGCACCCGCGTGGTGCCGACGGAGTCGGGCGTCCGTTCGAGCGCGGCCGCGATGCCGAGTGCGGTCGAGACCGTCCCGTCGATGCCGGCGAGACCGCGGTTGGCGTGCACCCGGACCTTCTTGCCCGGGACGTGCGCGTCGGCGACACGGATGAGCTGCGAGGCACCGAGGACGAGCCGGTCGTGCGGCCAGGTGGCGCCCCAGACGGCGTCGACCAGCATGGTGCGGTCGACGGGCCTGCGACGCAGGGCGACCTCGTCGCGCAGGTACCGGTTGCGCTCGGCGCGGTCCCCCGAGCGCTTCGCGTCGAGGTCCGGACCGGCGTCACCGTCCCCGAGGAGCGCGCGACTGGTCGTCACCCACCGCCCGACCCACGCGCGGTGTCCCGGGGTCGTGCGGCCCGTCACGCGCACGTCGGACACGAAGGTGGTCGCGGCGTCCGGCCGGGAGGCACGGGCCGGGTCGAACGGGTCGGCCCCGGGCCCGCGGACCACGATCGTCTCGACGTCGGCCCGCTGCAGCAGGGCCGGGACCTCGCGACTGAGCGTCGGGTGTCCGAGGACGACCGCGCGACGGACCGCTCCGCCGAGCTCGGGGTCGCGCAGCAGCTCGCGGTAGGCGACGACCAGGTTGCGCCCGAACCGCGCGCCGCTCGACACCTCGGCCAGCAGCGGCGCACCGAGCTCCCAGGCGATCCGTTCGGCGTCCTCGCCGGCGTCGTGTCCGGCGATGACGACCGTCGCGGGTTCGTCGTCCGGCGCGAGTTCGACGACCGGCAGTCCGGCGTGCACCCGACGACGGGCGTGGTCGGTGTCGACCTCGTCGTGCGGCACGGCGGCGACGTCCTCGGCACGCAGACCGGCGGAGAGCGGTTCGCGGAACGCGACGTTCAGCTGGACGGGACCGGGCTGCCCGGTGTGCCCGGCGGCGACGGCGACGGCCTCCCGGGCGAGCGTCCGGACGGCGTCCGCGTCGACGACGCCGTCCGCGGTGGGCGCCTGCACGTCGCGCACGAAGGACACGGCAGGGCCGAACATCCCCGGCTGGACCGTGGTCTGGTTGCTGCCGATGCCCCGCAGCTCGTCCGGCCGGTCGGCGGAGAGGACGACCATCGGGACGCCGGAGTGGTGCGCCTCGAGCACGGCCGGGTGCAGGTTGGCGACGGCGGTGCCCGAGGTCGTGACGACCGCGGCCGGACGGCCGGACTCGACGGCGAGCCCGAGGGCGAAGAACCCGGCGGTCCGCTCGTCGAGCCGGACGTGCACCGTCGTGCCGCCCGCGCGCTCGAGCGCGACCGCCGCGAGGGCGAGCGCCTGCGACCGGGAGCCCGGGCTGACGACGACGTCGGTCACCCCGGCACGGGCGAGTTCCCGCAGGAGTGCCAGGGCGAAGTCGGTGGCAGCGCTGCCGGACCCCGCGGACCCGTCAGCGATCGGCGGGGCGGTCGTCGTCTCGTTCGTCGCGGTCGCGTCGTTCATCGCGGAACTGGTCCTCGAGGTCTCGGAGGGTTTCGTCGTCCTGGTCCGTTCCGGTGCGGAGTGTCCCGGGGCCGCGCGGGCCGCCGAGGAAGTCGGGGTCGTCTTCGGGTCCACGGTACCTGGGCGTCGGCCCCGGGGTGGCGGGCGCCCGGCCGAGCACGAACCACAGCAGGCCACCGAGCACCGGGAGGACGAGCACGAGGAGGATCCACCACCCGCGCCGCAGGGAGCGGATGCGCTGCCGCGGCATGGTCGCGCAGTCGATGACCGCGTAGACCGTGAAGGCCACGGCGGCGACGGCGATGATCAACCACAGACGGACCATGCGACGACTCTAGGCAGCGCGCCTGGGACCGGGCTGCCCGTCAGCCGGTGCACGAACGACGCCACGTAGGATCATCGGGTGAAAGCGTGGCTCGTCTACACCCTTGCCCGACTCGGCATCTTCGCCGCGGCGCTGGCGGTCCTGTTCGTCATCGGCCTGCGGTGGTACTGGGCGGCGATCGGCGCCGCGCTGATCGGCCTGCTCGTGTCGTACATCGCGCTGCCCGGGCTCCGCGGTCGGGTGACCTCGGACATCGCCGCTCGCCGGGGTCGACCGGAGCGGGACGCCGACTCGGACTTCGAGGACGACTTCGTCGACGCCGCCGACACCGACGCGGCCGACACCGGTGCGCCCGCCGCCGACCGAGCGGTCTCGGACGCCGACCGGCACCGCGCGCGTCGCGAGCACGACGAGGACTAGTCCCGGTCCTCGTCGTTCGGGCGGGCGTTCGAGCGACCGAGGTCGAGCGGCGGCTCGACCTCGGTCCCCGCGTCCGACGCTGCTACGGCAGGAGGACCAGGGTCAGGCCGAGCACCACGCCGTAGGCGAGCGACGCGAACGACGACAGCTGCAGCGCCGTGATGAGCTCGCGGGGCTTGCGGGACGAGACGCCGATCGCGAGCGCGGGGAGCGCGAGCAGGAGCGAGAAGTACGCGAAGCCGGTGCGGAAGTACAGCAGCACGAACCAGAGCAGCACCACGTACGGCAGCATCAGGAACAGGCCGAACAGGACCCGTGCGACGGGGCGGCCGACGACGACGGCGAGCGTGCGCTTGCCGGCCTGTCGGTCCTCGTCCACGTCGCGGATGTTGTTGACCATGAGCACGGCGCAGGCGAAGAACCCGGCGGCGACCGCAGCCGCCCAGCCGCTCGTGGTGACCGCCTGGATCTGCACGTACTGGGTGCCGAGCACGGCGACCAACCCGAAGAACACGAAGACGAAGACCTCGCCGAGGGCGTTGTAGCCGTAGGGCTTCTTCCCGCCCGTGTAGTACCAGGCCGCGACGATCGCCGCCGCCCCGACGAGGAGCAGCCACCACGTGCCGGTGAGCAGCACGATCACCAGTCCGGCGACCGCCGCCAGTCCGAAGAACGTGAGCGCGACCGTGAGCACGGTGCGCGGCTTCGCCAGCCCCGCACCCGTGAGCCGGGCCGGGCCGACGCGGAACTCGTCGGTGCCCCGGACGCCGTCCGAGTAGTCGTTGCTGTAGTTCACGCCGATCTGCAGGAACAGCGCGACCGCGAGCGCGAGCAGGGCGACCGTCAGGTGGTGGTCGCGGCCGAGGTACGAACCGAAGTCGCCCGGTTCACCGGAGTCGACGAACGCGACGCCGGTGCCGAGCACGACCGGCACGACACCGAGCGTGAGGGTCCGGAGCCGGGCGCCGCCGATCCAGTCGCTCGCGGTCGCCCGCTGCTTCGTGCGCTGCGGTGCCGCGGCCTTCGCCGGGTTGCCGCTGCGGCCCTTGACCGGGGTCCTGTTCTTCGTACGTGCCACGGCCGACCATCGTATCCGTGACCGCTAGGGGGTCGGTGCGCCCCCGCGGTCCGCGAGTGCCCGGACGGCCCGGCGGTCGGGCTTGCCGGACGCGAGCATCGGCACCGCGTCGACGACCAGGACCTCCGCGGGACGGGCCGCACGGCCCAGGGTCTCCGCGACGTGGGCACGGACCTCGTCGAGGTCGAGCGGACGTTCCGTGACGACGACGGGCACCTCGCCCCACTCCCCGGACGCGCGCCGCGTGACGACCGCGGCGTCCTGGCCCGCGAGCTCGCGCACGCGCCGTTCCACCGCCCCGAGCGGGACCTTCTCGCCACCGGACACGATGACGTCGTCGAGCCGCCCGAGCACCCGCAGCCGTCCGTCGTCGTCGGCGGTCGCAGCGTCGCCGGTCCGGTACCAGCGGTGGCCGTCGCGCTCGGCGAAGGTCCGGGCCGTGCGCTCGGGGTCGTCGAGGTACCCCTCGGCGAGCATCGGGCCGGCCAGTTCGAGGGCGCCGTCGACGAGTTCCGCGCGGACCGTCCCGAACGGCGTGCCGTCGTACACGCAGCCACCGCTCGTCTCGCTCGCGCCGTACGTCGTGACGACCCGGACACCGGCGTCGAGGGCACGCTGCCGGAGCGGTGCGGGCGTGGCCTGGCCCCCGACGAGCACGGCGGCGAAGCGGGTCGCGGCGGCGGTGGCGCGGGGGTCGTCGAGCACGCGGGCGAGCTGCACCGGGACGAGCGAGGTGTAGCGCCGCGGCGCCGCGGGACCGACGTCGAGCCGGTCCACCGCGTCGGCGAACGCCCGGCCGTCGAAGTGTCCCGGCGGGACGACGACGGGCGTCGTGCCCGCCGTGACCGATCGGGTCAGCACGTTGAGCCCGGCGATGTAGTGCGTCGGCAGCGCGAGCAGCCACCGGCCGGGCCCGCCGAGCGTCGCGTCGGCGGACGCGGCGCCCGCGAGCAGCGCCTCCGACGACAGTGCCACGCGCTTGCCGGTCCCGGTGGAACCGCTCGTCTCGACCACCAGGGCGACCCGGCGGGCGACGTGCGACGGCGGGCGCGTGGGCAGCGCCGGGCCGTCCTCGGCGACGGGGAGCAGCGCGGGTCCGCCGGCGAGGGCAGCCTCCAGGCCGCGCAGCACCGCCGACGGGTCGGACGCGCCGACGGCGACCAGCGCGCGGTTCACCGGTGGGCCCGCGGGGTCAGTAGTGCCACGGGAAGGACGTCCACTCCGGCGGGCGCTTCTCGAGGAAGGCATCGCGGCCCTCGACCGCCTCGTCGGAGGCGTAGGCGAGGCGCGTCGCCTCGCCCGCGAAGACCTGCTGGCCGACCATGCCGTCGTCCACGGCGTTGAACGCGTACTTGAGCATGCGGATGGCGGTCGGGGACTTGCCGAGGATCGTCTCGCCCCACCGGATCGCCTCGCGTTCGAGGTCCTCGTGCCGTACCACCCTGTTCACCGCGCCCATCTCGTACGCGCGCTGCGCCGAGTACTCCTCCGCGAGGAAGAAGACCTCGCGCGCGAGCTTCTGGCCGATCTGGCGGGCGTAGTAGGCGCTGCCGTACCCGCCGTCGAAGGACCCCACGTCGGCGTCGGTCTGCTTGAACCGGCCGTGCTCCGCGCTCGCGATCGTCAGGTCCGCGACGGCGTGCAGCGAGTGCCCGCCGCCGGCGGCCCACCCGGGCACGACGGCGATGACGACCTTCGGCATCATGCGGATGAGGCGCTGGACCTCGAGGATGTGGAGCCGCCCCATCGACGCCTGGGCGGCAGCGGGGTCGACGCCCTCCGGCGGGGCGCCCTCGTCGCCGACGTACTGGTAGCCGCTGCGGCCGCGGATGCGCTGGTCACCGCCGGAGCAGAAGGCCCAGCCCCCGTCCTTCGGGCTCGGGCCGTTGCCCGTGAGCAGGACGACACCGACGCGGGGGTCCTGTCGCGCGTCGTCGAGGGCGCGGTACAGCTCGTCGACGGTGCGGGGGCGGAAGGCGTTGCGGACCTCGGGCCGGTCGAACGCGACGCGGACGATGCCCTGCGAGACGTGCTTGTGGTACGTGATGTCGGTGAAGTGCTCAGCGACCGGAGCGGCGGTCCAGACGTCGGGGTCGAACAGGTCGGAGACGGGAGCAGCCATGTGCCCACCGTATCGCCGGCGGCCGGCGCCGGCCCGCGCCCGAGGCGGGCCGTGGAGCCGTCCCGTCCCGCGCTAGGTGCCCGAGAGGGCCTCGGGCACGAGGACGACGAGCAGCACGATGAGGATGACCGGGTTCGCGAAGAAGGCGAGCACGACCCCGATCGCGCCGTACCAACGGCCGAACGACCCGACCGCGGCGATGAAACCGAGCACCGCAGCGATGAGGGTGAGGAAGACCACCACGAAGCAGATGCCGAACGCGAAGGTGGTGTCGCCGCCCATGAAGACCGCGAACGCACTCGCGTCGACCGCGGCGGAGACGACGGCGAGCCCGAGGGCGATCTTGCCGACGATCGGGTTCCGACGCCGCCGGGCGGACCGTTCGAGGGCCCGGGCGTCGACGGTGTTCCGCTGCATCAGCCGCTCGAAGTCGCCGGTGTCACCGGACCGGCTCCCGGCGCTCGCTGTCGGCCGTGTCGTCCCGGGGGCGGCGGCGCGCTGCGGCGCCGCCGGTCGCGCGGCACCGGAGCGCTGCACTGCCGAGCGCTGGGCTGCGGCACGCTGGGCCGCCGCGCGCTGGGCCGCGGTCGGCTGCGCGGCCGCACGCTGCGCTGCTGCACGCTGCGCGGCTGCGCGCTGCTGCGGATCCGACGCCACCGGCCCTCCCTCTCTCGGTCCCCTCACGGACGCGCCACGGTGGTCCGTGGCGACGCCGGCGCTGGGCCGACCGGTGCATGCTAGTGCCCGGCCCTGGCGGTCGGCTCCGAGGAACCGGCGGGAGCGCTGGACGCGCGACCACCCCCTGCGGCCCACCGCGTCCGGGCACCGCACCTGCCCGTGCGCGAGGATGGGGTGTGCTCCCCGACCTCGCCGACCTGACCGCCGACGCCCACGTCGTCGCACTCCCGATGCGCGTCCGCTTCCGCGGCATCACCGTCCGCGAGGCCCTGGTGCTCCGCGGACCCACCGGGTGGACCGAGTTCTCGCCCTTCGTCGAGTACGACGACCGGGAGGCGACCGCGTGGCTCCGGAGCACGATCGACTTCGGGTGGACCGAGCACGACCCCGCCGCCGACGCCGTGCCCGTCAACGCCACGGTGCCCGCCGTCGGACCGGACGCGGTCGCCGACCTCCTGGCCCGCTACCCCGGCTGCACGACCGCGAAGGTCAAGGTCGCCGAGCCCGGCACGAGCACCGACGACGACGTCGCCCGCGTCGCCGAGGTCCGTCGGGTGATGGGGCCGGGAGCGGCCGTCCGGGTGGACGCCAACGGGCTCTGGTCCGTCGACCAGGCCGTCGAGGCCCTCGAACGACTCGCGCCGTACGGACTCCAGTACGCCGAACAGCCGTGCCGGTCGGTGCCGGAACTCGCCGAGCTCCGACGCCGGATCGCGGGACTCGACGTGCCCGTGGCCGCGGACGAGAGCGTGCGCCGGGCCTCGGACCCGCTCGCCGTCGCCCGTGCGGGGGCGGCGGACGTGCTCGTCGTGAAGGCCCAGCCCCTCGGCGGGGTCACCGCGGCACGGGCGATCGTGGCCGAGGCGGGGCTGCCGTGCGTCGTGTCGAGTGCGCTCGACACGTCCGTGGGGCTCGGGACCGGGGCGTTCCTCGCGGCGGCGGCGATGAGCCCCGGCTACGCCGCCGGGCTCGGGACGGCGGCCATGTTCGAGACGGACGTCACCGACACGCCACTGCTGCCGGTCGACGGTCGGGTGCCGGTCCGCCGTGCGGAGGTGTCGCGGGAGCTGCTGGAGCGGAACGCGGCATCGCCGGAGCGGACGGCGTGGTGGCTCGCGCGGCTGGAGCGCGTCCACGCCCTGCTCGCCGCCGCGTAGACCGGGCTGCCGCGGGCGACGACGAGGGAGCAACCGACCGAACGGTGTCCGGGCGGCGACGAGCGCGCAGGACGTGCCGCTCACGTCCGCCGGACGGGCGAGACTCGTCGGCCTCGACCGCCGAGCGTGACAGATCGTGCCCGCTCTCGCGAGGCAGGAACGCCCGGACACGACGGACGGGAGGCGCGGTGCCCGATGGCACCGCGCCTCCCGTCCGTCCCGGGGTCGCCGCCGCAGCGACGCCCGGTCGGCCTCACAGGCCGGAGTAGCTGTGCAGGCCCTTGAAGAAGACGTTGACGACCGAGAAGTTGAACATCACCGCGGCGAACCCGATGAGCGCCAGCCACGACGACCGCGCACCGCGCCACCCGCGGGTCGCACGCGCGTGGATGTACCCGGCGTAGACCACCCAGATGATGAAGGTCCAGACCTCCTTGGTGTCCCACCCCCAGTACCGGCCCCAGGCGCGCTCGGCCCAGACCGCACCCGCGATGAGCGTGAAGGTCCACAGCACGAAGCCGACGAGCAGCACGCGGTAGGTCAGGACCTCGAGCCGTTCGGCGTCGGGGAGCGTCTCCATGAAGCGGAGCTGCTTCGACGCGGGACGACCCTGGCGGTACGTCTGCACGAGCTGCGCCACGGCGAGCCCGGCGCCGAGGGCGAAGAAGCCCGTCCCGGCGATCGCGACGAAGACGTGGATGACCAACCAGTACGACTGCAGCGCGGGCTGGAGCGGCACGACGGGCACCCAGTAGTTCACGGTCGCGATGCCGAGCAGGATGATCGTCAGACCGGTGATGAACACACCGAGGAACTTCAGGTTCTGCCAGAGCTGCACGAGCAGGAAGATCAGCGTGATGAGCGCCGTGCCCGTGAGCGAGAACTCGAACATGTTGCCCCACGGGACACGGTCGGCCGCGATGCCGCGCAGGACCGTGGCACCGACGTGCAGCACGAGCGCGAGGATCGTCATCGCCATGCCGACCCGCTCGAACTTCGTCCCGCCGCCGCCGGGGCGACCCCGGTCGGCCTCGACCTTCTCGAGCACGACCGTCCCGCCCTGCACCGTCGCGACGGTGCGCGCGGCGGGCGCTGCCGGCGCAGCAGCCGAGGCGGACGCCACCTGACCCGATCGCTTCGCCATGTCGAGCGCGAACGAGATGAACGCGATGACGTAGACCGCCATCGCGGAGTACGTCAGGACGACCGAGTAGGTCGCGAGGTTGGTCGTCATGTCCGGGTTCACGCAGGGATCCTAACTCCGAGGTCCGACAGGTGCCTCTTGGCGATGTCGTCGACGGCGCGCTCGAGGTTGGGGTCCTCGCCGCGCGCCAGACCGGCGTACTCGAGGTCGTACTCGCCGTGCTCGGCTCCCCGGCGCGGGACCGCCTTCACCCACACGCGGCGGCGGGGCACGAACAGCGAGGTGAGCAGGCCGAGCACCGCGAGCACCGCGAACCCGGCGACGAACGCCTGCGAGGGGTCGTGGTGCACGTCGAGCGAGACGTAGCGCTTCACGCCGTCGAAGGTGATCGAGCCGGTACCGTCCGGCAGGGTCTTCGTCTGACCGGGCTTCAGCTCGATGCTCGGGGTCGTCGACTGCCGCCCGGCGATCTGCTCGAGACCGCTGGTGTCGAGCGAGTACACGCTCTGCGGGACGCCGCTGTCGAGACCGAGGTCGCCGCGGTACACCTGCAGGGTCAGGAGCGGGTTCTGCGCGTCCGGGTAGGCACTGGCGAACGCGCCGGTCGACAGCTTCGACGCCGTCGGGTAGAAGAACCCGACGAGCCCGAGCTGCGACGGCGAGGCGTCGGGCACCTTGATGACGCCGGTGGACGTGTAGTTCGCGTCCTCGGGCAGGAACGGCACGACGTCCTGGAACGCCACGTTCCCCTTACCGTCGCGGATCGTGACCTGCATCGCGTAGCCGTTGCCGAGCAGGTAGACGTTCGTGCCACCGACCGACAGCGGGTCGTTCACGCCGATGCGACCGGTCTTCGGCTCCTGGCCCTTCTCGCGGCTCGTCACCGTCGCCGAGTAGTCCAGTGCCTGGCCGAGGGCGTCGAGGTTCTTCTCCTCGTACGTCGTGGTGAACTTGTCGAGCGTCAGGTTGTAGCCCTGCAGGTCGGTCTGCCGGAACCAGCGGCCGGGGTTGAACGAGTCGTAGGAGCCGAGGACGTTCGAGAACGTCTGCCCCTCGACCAGGAGCCGCTGCCCGGTGTAGCTGAAGCCACCGCCGAGGCCGACCGCCACGAGCACGCCGACGAGCGCCGCGTGGAAGACGAGGTTGCCGGTCTCGCGCAGGTACCCGCGCTCCGCGCTCACGGAGTCGCCGAACCGCTCGACCCGGTAGCCGGACCGCTTGAGCAGTGCCGCCGCGCGGGTCACGGCGTCGTCGACGGACGGGAGGCTCGTGGTCGCGTCCGCCTCGACCGGGACGGACCGGTAGCCGGCGAGTCGGCCGAGACGCACCGGCGTCCTCGGCGGTCGCGTCCGGAGCGCCTGCCAGTGGTGCTTCGTGCGCGGGACGATGCATCCGATGAGCGAGACGAACAGCAGCAGGTAGATCGCCGAGAACCACACCGAGGTGTAGGTGTCGAAGACCTGCAGTGTGTCGAGCACGGGGAAGAGCTGCGGGTGGTCCGCCTTGTACTGCACGACGCCGTTCGGGTCGGCGGTGCGCTGCGGCACGAGGGATCCCGGGATCGCCGCGAGCGCCAGGAGCATGAGCAGGAAGAGCGCCGTGCGCATGCTCGTCAGCTGCCGCCAGAAGAAGCGGACGTAGCCGACGAACCCGAGCTTCGGCTGCGTCGGGCCGTCGTCCGCTCCGGGGGCCGGTGCGGCACTGTCGACGTGGTCGGACGGCCGCATCGGGTCGGCGCCCGCGGACACGTCGTCCGCGGACCCCGGTCCGCTACCCGACCGCTCGGGGGTGGTGTCGCGCTCAGACCGCGGGGACAAAGCTCTGGATCACCGCCCCGAGGCTCGACATGACGGCCGACCAGATGCCGGTGACCATGAGCAGACCGATGACGATCAGGATCGCTCCTCCGATGATGTTGACGGTGCGCATGTGACGCTTCACGATGCGGATCGCGCCGGTCGCCCACCCGGCGCCGAGCGCGACGAGGACGAACGGGATGCCGAGCCCGAGGCAGTACGCGACGCCGAGCCACATGCCCTGCCACGCGCTGCCGGACTGCACGCTGAGCAGGTTGATCGCTGCGAGCGTCGGCCCGAGGCACGGGGTCCAGCCGAGGCCGAACACGATGCCGAGCAGCGGTGCCCCGACCAGGCCCGTCGCGGGGGTCCACGACGGCTTGATCGTGCGCTGCAGGAAGGTGAAGCGACCGATGAACACCAGGCCCATCGCGATCACGACGACACCGAGGACCTGCGTGATGAGGTCACGCCACCGGACGAGCCAGAACCCGAGCGCACCGAAGACCGTCGTGTAGGCGACGAACACCGCGGTGAACCCGAGCACGAAGAGCACGACGCCGAGCACGACCCGACCGCGGCGCTGCCCACCCTCGGCGATCCCGCCGACGTACCCGAGGTAGCCCGGTACGAGCGGGAGCACGCACGGGGAGAGGAACGACACGAGCCCGGCCAGTGCTGCCACGGGCAACGCGACCAGCATCTGGCCGCTCAGGATCGCGTCCGCGAAGGGGTTGCCGGGCACGGGTCAGGACGCCTTGCCGTCGAGCTCGTCGCTGACCAGGGTCTGCAGGATGCTCTTGCCGTCGATCGCGCCGAGGACGCGGGCGGCGACGCGGCCCTGCTTGTCGAGGACGATCGTGGCGGGCACGGCGTTCGGAGCGATCTGCCCGGACAGCGCGAGCTGCACGGTGCCGTCGCGGGCGTCGAGGACGGTCGGGTAGTCGACGCCGAAGGTGCGCTCGAACGCCGCCGCCGTGCCCTCCTCGTCACGCACGTTGACGCCCACGAAGACCACGTCGTCGTCGGCGTACTGGTCGTGCACCTGGTTGAGGTACTTCGCCTCGGCCCGGCACGGCGGGCAGCCGGCGTACCAGAAGTTGAGCACGACGACCTTGCCGCGGAGCTCCTCCGCCGACACGGTGTCGCCGTCGGTGTCCTTCGTCGTGAAGTCGACCGGGGCGCTCCGCTCGTCCGTCGCGACCTCGGTCACCGCACCGGTGCCGGAGATGTAGTTCTGGGTGGTGCCGCTGCCGTACTGGCGGGACAGGTCGTCGTTCGACGACGAGCACCCGGCGAGCGCCAGGGCTGCGATCACCGCCGAGGCCGCGACGGCGGCGATCCGGCTGCGTGCGGACATCAGACTGCTCCTTCGTCGACCGCGGACGCACGCAGGGACTGCGCGGGGTCCGCGTACCCGACCTCGGTGAAGCGACCGGACGAGGTGGCGGGCACACGCTCGAGGGTCGTGATGCTGGACAGGTCGCACCGACGCTTGCGCGGGTCGTGCCAGAGCGGCTCCCCCGCGAGCTTGCGGTGCACGGTCCAGATGGGGAGCTGGTGGCTGACGAGGACGACGTCGCCGCCGTCGACGCTCTCCCAGGCGGAGGCGACCGCGGCGAGCATGCGGTTCGCGATGGACTCGTAGGCCTCGCCCCAGCTCGGCCGGAACGGGTTCGCGATCCAGGGCCACTCCGCAGGGCGTCCGATGGAGCGCTTCGTGAAGCCGGGGCGCCGGCCCTCGTAGCGGTTCGTGGGCTCGATCAGGCGCTCGTCGAGCGAGACCTCGAGCCCGTAGGCGGCGGCCCAGGGCGCCGCGGACTCCTGCGTGCGCTGCAACGGCGACGCGACGATCCGTCGGACGTCGACCCCGGCGTCGTGCCAGGCGGTCGCCGACGCACCGGCCATCCGGGCGCCGAGTTCGCTGAGCCCGAAGCCGGGCAACCGGCCGTAGAGCACGCGCCCCGGGTTGTGGACCTCGCCGTGCCGGACGAGGTGGATCCGTGTCGCGGGCATGGGTTCCAGTCTAGGTCGCTCCACCGTCATCACCCGCCCCACAGCGGATTCACCGGATGTGCGACCGTTCAGCCCCTGCGACCGTTCGGCTCCGCCCGGTCGCTGCCGTCAGCCCAGCCGTCCGGTCAGTCGGCCGTGCAGTGCCACCGACCCGGTGTTCAGGTTCACGACCTCGACGGTCGAGCCGTGCCGCGCGTACCGCTGCTCCACGCCGTCGAGTGCCGCGACGGTGCTGGCGTCGAACACGTGCGCGCCCGACATGTCCACGATCACCCGCTCCGGGTCCTCGGCGTAGGAGAACCGCGTCACCAGGTCGTTGGACGACGCGAAGAACAGGGCACCGTGCACGCGGTACCGCACGGTGCGCTCGTCGACCGGCTCGCGCACCACGGACACGACGTGCGCCGCGCGACGGGCGAAGACGAGGGCCGCGACGACCACGCCCACCAGCACACCCGTCGCGAGGTTCTGGGTGACGACGACCACCACGACGGTCACGACCATGACCGCCGTCTCGCCGAGCGGCATCCGCCCGAGCGTGCGGGGCCGGACGCTGTGCCAGTCGAAGGTCGCGACGCAGACCATGAGCATCACGGCCGTCAGGGCCGCCATCGGGATCTGCGCGACGAGGTCGTGCAGCACGATGGTCAGGACGAGCACCGCCGCGCCCGCCGTGAAGGTCGACACCCGGGTCCGGGCGCCGGCGGTCTTCACGTTGATCACGGTCTGGCCGATCATCGCGCAGCCACCCGTGCCGCCGAAGAACGCCGAGGCGATGTTGGCGATGCCCTGGCCCCACGACTCGCGCCAGCCGCTGGACCGGGTCTCGGTCAGGGAGTCGACGAGCTGCGCGGTCAGGAGCGTCTCGATGAGGCCGACGATCGCGACCCCGAACGCGTACGGCGCGATGATCTGCAGGGTCTCGAGCGACAGCGGGACCGTGATGCCGCCGAACCCGGGCAGCGCGGTCGGCAGGGAGCCCTCGTCGCCGACCGTCGGCACCGCGACCCCGAACACGATCGTGATCGCCGTGACCACGACGACCGCGATCAACGGCGCGGGGACGGCCTTGGTCAGGAAGGGGAACGCGACGATGATGCCGATGCCGAGCGCCGTCAGCGGCCAGACCACGAACGGGACGTCGTCGCCGAGGAGGTTGGGCAACTGCGCCGTGAAGATCAGGATCGCCAGCGCGTTGACGAAGGCCACGTTGACGCTGCGCGGGATGAAGCGCATCAGTCGGGCCACCCCGAGGAAGCCGAGCACCAGCTGGACCACACCGCCGAGCACCACCGCGGGGACGAGGTAGGCGACGCCGTGGTCGCGCACGAGCGGAGCGATCACGAGCGCGACCGATCCGGCGGCGGCCGAGATCATCGCGGGTCGCCCGCCGACGATCGAGATGACCACCGCGATGACGACGCTCGAGAAGAGGCCGACGGCCGGGTCGACCCCGGCGACGACCGAGAAGGAGATGGCTTCGGGGATGAGGGCGAGCGCCGTGACCACGCCGGCCAGGACCTCACGGGTGAGGAGCCGGGGCGACCGGAGCGCGGTGAGGACGGTGGGTGCCGCGGGGGCGAGCGGTGCGAGGGACATCGCCAGCGACCATACCCTGACGTGAGGGGAGGGTTGCGCCGGGCAGACGTGCACTCCGAGCGATCTCGCGCGGCGGTCTGCCACCATGGCTCCCGTGCACGCGATCGACTCCCCCGCCCCGACGCCGGGCGACACCATGCACATCGGTGAGCTCGCCGAGCGCGCCGGGATGTCCCTGCGGACGATCCGGCACTACGACGAGGTCGGGCTGCTCGTGCCGAGCGGACGGACCACCGGAGGGTTCCGGGTCTACACGGCGCAGGACCTCGAGCGACTGCTCGTCATCCGTCGGATGAAGCCGCTCGGGTTCTCGCTGGACGAGATGGCGGAGCTCCTGCGCGTCGTCGACGCCCTCGCCGACGCCGGACCCGAGGACCAGCCGGCACTCGCCGCCCGCCTCGACGCGTCGCTCGAGGACGCCCGCGCCCGGCACGCGAAGCTCGTCGAACGGGCCGGCATGGCCGAGGAGTTCATCGGCACGCTCAGCACGCTGCGCGCCACGCTCCCCTGAGCCCCGGACGACACCCGGCAAGCCGGAGACACCGCTCGGTCACCGGTCGACCTGCAGCTCACCGGACTCGATGAGCCGCGCCCGCTCCCGTTGTGCCGCCCGGAGTTCATCGCGCCACCGGAGCAGGTCGTCGTGGACCCGGATGATCCGTCGTGCCTCCCAGGGTCGGAAGCGGTACTGCCGTCGGATCAACTGCCGCCACTCGTCACGATCGCGTTCGATGAGCGCGACCACCGGGTCTTCCACTGCCATCTGCGTTCCCTTCCGTGATGAGGTCGAGCACGATCTTGCCGATCGCGGCGTCATCGGCGCGAAGGATCTGCATTCTGGACATCGCCCGAGCGCTGAACCGACCGACCTCGGCCCGTCCGACGTCGCCGTCGCACACCTGGTCGACCGTCCACACGAACCGCGCCCAGGCCCGGTCGCGTTCCTCGCGCCCGACGTCCCGCCGCCACCGCACCAGCGCCCAGACGCCTCCCACGGCCGCGCCGACCAACGTCAGCACCGACCCGACCGCAGCCGCGACCACCGCCGCCACCGCGACGGGCGGCCAGGCCGCGAGCCCCGCTCCCGTTGCCGTCATCCGGGATCCCCTCTCGACTCGCGACCCGACCACACGGACGACGCTACGGACGTGCCGGGGCCGAACCACGCCTCCCGGCCGACGCTGTGGAGAGAACGGACCGGGACCCCACCTGTGGAGGAGGCCGTAGACTCGACGACCGTGATCGAACGCACCCGCATCGCCGACCTCGCCGCCCTCCCCGACGGCCCCGTTGCCGTCGCCGGCTGGGTGGAGACCGTCCGCGACCAGAAGAAGGTCCAGTTCGTCGTCCTCCGCGACGAGACCGGCGCCGCGCAGCTGGTGAACCCCGCCACGCGCGAGGCCGAGGACGGCGACGACGACGCCCAGGCCCGGCTCACCGTCACGAACGAGATCTCCGGGCTCGCGCACGGCACCTTCGTGCACGTCCGCGGCACCCTGAAGCACGACGAGCGCGTGAAGCTCGGCGGGCTCGAGGTCAAGGTCGGCTCGCTCGAGGTGGTCAGCGCCGCGAAGCCGGAGACGCCCATCGCGGACGACTCCTCGCTCGACAAGCGTCTCGACTGGCGCTTCCTCGACCTGCGCAACCGCAAGCAGAACCTGATCTTCCGCATCCAGACGACGCTGGAGCACGCGTTCCGCACGTACTGGGTCGAGCGTGACTACATCGAGATCCACACCCCGAAGCTGATGGCGTCGGCGTCCGAGTCGCGCGCCGAGCTCTTCCAGCTCGAGTACTTCGAGACCACCGCCTACCTGGCGCAGTCCCCGCAGAACTTCAAGCAGATGGCGCAGCCCGCCGGCTTCGGCGCGGTGTTCGAGATCGCGGACGCGTTCCGCGCGGACCCGTCCTTCACGAGCCGTCACGCCACCGAGTTCACGAGCGTCGACGCCGAGATCTCGTGGGTCGAGTCGCACGCCGACGTCATGGCGATGCACGAGGAGCTCCTCGTCGCCGGCTTCACCGCCGTCAAGGACAAGTACGGCAAGGAGATCGAGGAGGTCTTCGGCTTCGAGTTCGTCGTCCCGACCGCTCCGTTCCCCCGCGTCACCCTGGCCGAGGCCCGGAAGATCGTCGCCGACAGCGGACACGACGTCGTGCGGGCGGACGGCGACCTGGACCCCGAGGGCGAGCGTCGCGTCAGCGCCTGGGCGAAGGAGACGCACGGCTCGGAGTTCGTGTTCGTCACGGACTACGACGCCTCGATCCGCCCGTACTACCACATGCGTCACGCCGACGACCCGACGCTCACGAACAGCTACGACCTGCTGTTCAACGGCGCCGAGATCTCCACGGGTGCCCAGCGTGAGCACCGCGTCGACGTGCTCGAGGCGCAGGCCGTCGAGAAGGGCCTCGACCCCGAGGAGCTCGGCTGGTACCTCGACTTCTTCCGCTACGGCGTCCCGCCGCACGGCGGCTTCGGCATGGGCCTCGCCCGCGTGCTCATGCTCGCCCTGCACGAGCCGTCCATCCGCGAGGTCACCTACCTGTTCCGCGGACCGACGCGCCTGACCCCGTAGTCACCACCGACGACGACGGCCACCCTCCGACAGGAGGGTGGCCGTCGTCACGTGCGGGCCGGGAGGCGCGGGTCAGCTCTCCCAGTCGATGGCCGCCCGCCCCGTGACGAGCTCGCGGATCTCCGCTGCCGCCGCCTGGTGGTCAGGGTGGAACTGGTACTCGTCGAGACCGGCCAGGTCGTCGAACGTCGCCACGACGGCCAGGTCCTGGTTCTTCCCCGGGTAGGCCACGTTGTCGACGACCTCGAGCGACCGTATCGAGCCGATCGTGCCGACGAGCCCGGTCAGGAGCTCGCGGACGTGCTCGATCGTCGCGGTGCGGTCGAGGTCCTCGCGGACGGTCCAGGAGACGACGTGGTGGATCATGCGCTGGCCTCGGCCTTCTCTGCCTTCTCGAGGGCACCGTGCAGCCGGTCGGCGTCCACGTGCCAGTTGCTGTGGACCCGGCCGTCGACGAGGACGACCGGGATGTCCTCGGCGTACTCCTCGCGCAGCGCGTCGTCGTCGAGGATCGACCGCTCCTCGAGGGTGACACCGGGGTGGGCGGCCACGACCTGCTCCACGACCGGACGGGCGTCGTCGCAGAGGTGGCAGCCGGGCTTCGTCAGGAACGTCACGGCGGGCATGTCCCCCACGATAACGCGCCCGGGAACACGAAAGCCCCGGCGGACCGGGGCTTCGGGTGCAAGTACTGGACTTACTTCTTGTTGCGACGCTGGTGACGCGTCTTGCGAAGGAGCTTGCGGTGCTTCTTCTTCGCCATGCGCTTGCGACGCTTCTTGATGACAGAACCCATAGTGGACCTCGCTCGGAACGATGCAGATGTGTGGACACCGGGCCCGAAGAGACCGCGGAAAATCAACCCGGCCGAGTCTAGCGGAGCGCAGCGGTCCTGTCGAACGGGCGCGCGCCGGGCCGACCTCAGCCGACGTCGGCGATGCCGCCGCGCAGGAGTTCGGCGACCGCCGACTCCGGGACGCGGAAGGACCGGCCGAACCGGATCGCGGGGAGCTCCCCCGCGTGCACCATGCGGTACACCGTCATCTTCGAGACGCGCATCATCTCGGCCACCTCAGCGACGGTGAGGAAGCGCACGTCGTCGAAACTGCCGGTCATGGTCCGCCTTCGGGTTCCCGCGGATCGCGCGGGGTCGGTGTGACCAGTGTGGTCAAGGGCGAGTGTAGGGGCGCGTGGGACCACGTGTCCAGGAGACTCCGAGCGGACGCTCGACCGTGCTGCGCGAGGGGTCTCCCACCGGTCGGTCAGTCGTCCTCACCGCGGCGCGTGAAGCGCTTCCGGCTGCGATCGACGACACGCTCCCAGCCCTGCTGCGCACCCGAGAACGCGGCGGTCGCGCGGTGCGAGGCCTCCGCCATGACGCGTCCCAGCTCGGTGCCGACCTCGACGGTGGACCGAGCTGCGGTGCCGGTCCGGCGGAACGAGACCGGCTGCCCGTCGAGGGTCCACGAGGTCGTCGCCGGGGTACCGTCCGCGTCGACCGCTCCCGTGAAGGGGACGACCCACTCCTCGAGCCGGACGAGCGGCTCCGGGTCGAGCCGGTAGAAGCGGTGCTGGCCCTCCTCGCGGCTGGACACGAGACCGTGGTCGCGCAGCACGCGGAGGTGCTTCGACACGGTCGGCTGGCTGACGCCGATCTTCTCGACGAGCTGCCCGACGCTGAGTTCGCCGCCGGTGGCGTCCGAGCCGTACGCCGTCAGCAGCGCCCCGAGCAGCTCGCGCCGGGTCGGGTCCGCCACGACGGTGAAGATGTCGGCCATGCGGCAAGGCTAGCCGGACCCGTACGCATGTACCATGACCGCTGACCTGCCCACGGCTCCGGAGGCACAGGATGCTCGACCGCACCGAGCCGCTCAACCGGCACACGCCGACGAGCGGGGTGAGACGGCGTCTCGACGGTGCCCTCGGCGTCCTCCGGTCGTCGCCGTCGCGGCTCGCGATCCTGGTGTTCGTCGCGCTGATCCTCATCTTCACGACCCTGTTCATGACGCCCTGGGCGGCTGCGGACCGGACCCCGACGCACTTCGCGGACGCGCTGTTCACGGCGGCGTCGGTCGTCTGCGTGACCGGGCTGGCGACGGTCGACATGGCCACGCACTGGTCGGTCTTCGGCAAGGTGCTCATCGTCGTCGGGACCCAGATCGGCGCCGTCGGCGTCCTCACCTTCGCCTCGATCCTCGGCCTGGTCGTGACACGGCGGCTGGGGCTCCGTGCCAAGCTCATCGCCGCCGGCGACTCGAACCCGCTCCGCACGCACTCCGGCGCCGTCCCCGAGGGGCAGGCCGTGCGGCTCGGGGAGGTCGGCACGCTCCTGCTCACCGTGGCGGTGAGCACCCTGACGATCGAGATCGCGATCGGCGTGCTCCTGCTGCCGTCCACGCTCGCCGCCGGCTACCCGTTCTGGACCGCCGTCGGGGACGCCTTCTACTACTCGGCGATGGCCTTCACGAACACGGGCTTCTCGCCGAACGCCGAGGGGCTCACCCCCTTCGCGAACGACTACTGGTTCCTGTCGCTCCTCATGGTCGCGGTCGTGGCGGGCTCGATCGGGTTCCCGGTGATCCGGGCCGTCACCAAGCAGTTCCGCACCCCGCGGCGGTGGCCCATCCACGTGAAGCTCACGCTGGCCACCAGCGCGGTGCTGCTCGTCCTCGGCGCGGTCGTCTACACGGCGCTCGAGGCCTCGAACCCCCGCACGCTCGGGGACGCCGGCGCCGGACACACCGCGTTCCAGGCGCTGTTCTTCTCGACGATGACGCGGTCCGGCGGCTTCGCCACGATCGACGTCGAGCAGATGCACGGCGCCAGCCTGCTCGTCACCGACATGCTCATGTTCATCGGTGGCGGTTCGGCGTCGACCGCCGGCGGCATCAAGGTGACGACGCTGGCGGTGCTCTTCCTGGCCGCGGTCGCCGAGGCCCGCGGGCGCCAGGGCATGGAGGCGTTCGGGCGCCGCATCCCCGGTGACGTCCTGCGCGTCGCCGTCGCGGTCGTGCTCTGGGGGGCGACGATCGTCGCCGTCATGACCGTGGTCCTGCTGCAGATCACCGGCGACTCGCTCGACCGCGTGCTCTTCGAGGTCATCTCCGCCTTCGCGACCTGCGGCCTGAGCTCCGGCATCTCCGCCGAGCTCCCGGAGGCGGGCAAGTACGTCCTCGCCGCCACGATGTTCCTGGGCCGGGTCGGTACAGTGACCATCGCCGCCGCGCTGGCCGCAAGCCAGAGCCGGCAGTTGTTCCGCCGCCCCGAGGAGAGGCCGATCGTTGGCTGACCGCCGTCCCCGCGCCGACCGTCGCGCACCCCACCCCGTCACCGGGGCCGTCAGCCACGACGCCCCCGTGCTCGTCCTCGGCCTCGGCCGCTTCGGCGCCGCCACCGCCGGTCAGCTCGAGCGCCAGCACCGCGAGGTCCTGGTCGTCGACACCGACGCCGGCCTCGTCCAGAAGTGGTCGGACCGCGTCACCCACGCCGTGCAGGCGGACGCGACGGACATCGACGCCCTGCGGCAGATCGGCGCGCAGGACTTCGCGATCGCGGTCGTGGCCGTCGGTTCGCACCTCGAGTCGAGCGTGCTCATCACCTCGAACCTCGTCGACCTCGGCATCCCGCAGATCTGGGCGAAGGCCGTCAGCCGCTCGCACGGCACGATCCTGTCCCGCATCGGGGCGAACCACGTCGTGTACCCGGAGCGCGAGGCCGGCGAACGGACCGCGCACCTGGTGTCCGGTCGGATGCTCGACTTCATCGAGTTCGACGACGACTTCGCGGTCGTCAAGATGTTCCCGCCGCGCGCCGTGCGCGGCAAGGACCTCGCCACGACCGTCATCCGGACCCGGCACGGCCTCACCGTGCTCGGCATCAAGTCGCCGGGCAGGGCGTTCGTGCCGGCAACCCCGGACAGCGTCATCGGCGAGGACGACGTCATCATCGTCTCGGGGACCGAGACCGACCTGGAGCGCTTCGCCGCGCTCGAGTAGCGACCCGACGTCGGACGGGAGGCCCGTGGCGGACACGGCCACGGGCCTCCCGTCCGTCCCGTGGTCACGCCGGACGGACCGACCGGCGCCCGCGGTCAGGACGCGGCGATCTCCTCGGCCCGGGCGATCGCGGCGCGCGACGCGCGGGTGAAGGTGCCGGCGAGGTCGGCCTCCTGCAGGACGGCGACCGCGCGCTCGGTGGTGCCCTTCGGACTGGTGACGGCGCGGCGCAGGTCGGCGGGCTCCCGCCCGGACGCGGCGAGGAGTTCGACGGCTCCCCGCACGGTCCCCTGCACCATCGTCGCGGCCTGCTCCGGGGTGAACCCGAGCGCCTCGGCGGCCTGCTGCCACTGCTCGACGAGCAGGAACACGTACGCGGGCCCCGATCCGGAGACGGCGGACAGGGCGTCGAGCTGCGACTCCGGCACCTCGATGACCTGTCCGGACGCGGCGAACACGCTCGAGGCGATCCCGACCGCGTCGTCGTCGGCCGTGGACCCGGCGCTGATACCGGTGACACCGTGGCCGACGCCGATCGGGGTGTTCGGCAGCGCCCGGACCACACGGACGCCCGCCGGGACACGCGCCTCCATCGAGGCGAGCGTGGTGCCGACCGCGACGCTCACGACCACCGCACCGGGGTGGAGCGACGCGGCGACCTCGTCGAGGACCTCGCCGATCATGTGGGGCTTGACCCCGAGGACGACGAGCCCGGCCCCGCGGACGGCCTGCCGGTTCGCGTCCGGGTCGGTCTCCGTCGCCGACGCCTCGAGCCCACGCTCGCGCCATGCCGCCGCCGACGCTCCGGACCGGGTGGTGAGCGTCACGGTCGCGGGGTCGAGGCCGGCGGCGAGCAGTCCCTCGAGGACGCTGCCGGACATGGAGCCGACGCCGAGCATGGCGGTGCGGGGCAGTTCGATCGTCATGGTCCCGACCCTACCCAGCGCCCACGCCTAGGATCGGTCCGTCAGGGGGCCGCCTGCGGAGCGGGCCCGGTGCACGGCAGGGAGAAGGGACACCCGTGAGCGCTTCGGGAGGCACGAGGGCGATCGTCGCCGCACTCGCCGCGAACGTCGGCATCGCGATCGTGAAGTTCGTCGCGGCCGCGATCAGCGGGTCCGCCGCGATGCTCGCCGAGGGCGTGCACTCCCTCGCCGACTCCGCGAACCAGCTCCTGCTCCTGCTCGGCGGCCGCCGTGCCCGCCGCGCAGCCGACCAGGAGCACCCGTTCGGCCACGGCCGCGAACGGTACGTGTACGCGTTCGTCGTCTCGATCATCCTGTTCACCATCGGCGGCGTGTTCTCGTTGTACGAGGGCATCGAGAAGCTCGCCGACCCGCACCCGATCACGAACTGGTGGCTCCCCGTCGCCGTGCTCGTCGTCGCGATCGGCCTCGAGGGCTTCTCGCTCCGCACCGCCCTGCGCGAGGCCCGTCCGCACAAGGGCTCGCAGTCGTGGGTGCAGTTCGTGCGTCGGGCGAAGGCCCCGGAGCTCCCCGTGGTCATGCTGGAGGACACCGCGGCGCTGACCGGTCTCGTGTTCGCACTGCTCGGCGTCGGGCTCACCGTGCTCACCGGCAACGGGGTGTTCGACGCGATCGGCACGATCCTCATCGCCCTGCTCCTCATCGCGGTCGCCGTCGTGCTCGGCATCGAGACGAAGAGCCTGCTCGTCGGCGAGGGCGCGAGCGTCGCCGACGTGGAGCGCATCAGGGCCGCCGTGCTCGACGGTCCCGAGGTCGAGTCGATCGTGCACCTCAAGACGCTGTACCTCGGGCCGGACGAGCTCATGGTCGGCATGAAGGTCGCGGTCGACGGGGACCGCCGGCTCGGGGACGTGGCCGCGGGCATCGACACCGTCGAGCAGCGCATCCGCGCCGCGGTGCCGGTCGCCCGCGTGATCTACGTCGAGCCGGACGTCCTCCGGACCGGACCGCGGCCGCCCACCGAAGCGATCGTCATCCGCGCCGCCGACTGAGCGCAGGCCCGTCGAGCCAGGCCTGTCCGGACAGAGCCGTCCGGGCAGGGCCGTCAGGGCAGAGCCGTCAGCGGCGATCGCGGAAGAACGCGTCGAGCAGGTCGGCACAGGCCTGCTCACGCACGCCCGCGACGACCTCGGCACGGTGCGGCAGACGCCGGTCCCGCGCGATGTCGTAGACGCTGCCGCTCGCCCCGGCCTTCGGGTCCCAGGCCCCGAACACGATCCGCGGCACCCGTGCGGCGAGTGCGGCTCCCGCGCACATCGGGCACGGCTCGAGCGTGACGACCAGGGTGTGCTCGGCGAGGTGCCAGTCCCCCGTCGCCTCGGCCGCCGCCCGCAGCGCGAGCACCTCGGCGTGGGCGGTCGGGTCCTGCCGGGCCTCGCGTTCGTTCCGGCCGACCGCGACGACCTCGCCCGCAGCGTCGAGGACGACGGCACCGACCGGCACGTCCCCGGTCGACAGGCAGGCACGCGCCTCGTCGAGCGCTCGGTCCATCGCCGCGGTGAACGGTCGTCCGGCTGGGTGCTCCACGCGTCGATCCTGCCCCATCGGCACGGTACGCTCGACACCATGCGAGTCCACGTCGCCGACCACCCGCTCATCACCCACAAGCTCTCGGTGCTCCGCGACCGGACCACACCCTCCCCGACCTTCCGTGCGTTGACGGAGGAGCTCGTGACGCTGCTCGCCTACGAGGCCACGCGCAGCGTCCGGGTCACCGCCACGCCGATCGACACCCCCGTCGCGCACACGATGGGTGTCGCGATCGCGAAGCCCCGTCCGCTCGTCGTGCCGATCCTGCGCGCCGGGCTCGGCATGCTCGAGGGCATGGTCAAGCTCGTCCCCACCGCCGAGGTCGGCTTCCTCGGCATGGCCCGCAACGAGGACACGCTCGAGCCGCAGACCTACGCGGAGCGCCTGCCCGACGACCTGTCCGGTCGGCAGTGCTTCGTGCTCGACCCGATGCTCGCGACCGGTGGCACGCTGGCCGCCGCCATCGACTTCCTCTTCGACCGCGGCGCGGAGGAGGTCACGTGCGTCTGCATCCTCGGCGCACCCGAGGGCCTTGCCGCCGTCGAGCAGGCCGTCGGTGACCGCAACGTGAGCATCGTCCTCGGCGCCCTCGACGAGAAGCTCGACGAGAACGGCTACATCGTCCCGGGTCTCGGCGACGCGGGCGACCGCCTGTACGGCCTGGCCGAGTAGCACCCGCTCCCCCGACGCCCCCGTCGACCCGGCTCCGGCCGTGTCGACGGGGGCGTCTCGCGTCTTCGGCGCTCGCGCGGGACGGTGTCGTCGTCGCGAGACGCCGCCGACTCGACGAGACACCGCCGCTTCCGGGTGCGTCTCGCGCGAAGGGCGGCGTCTCGCGCGAGAAGCGGCGTCTCGCGCGCAGACCGCGTGACGCGCACCGCGCCCCGCCCACGCGACGGCGGACGGGAGGCCCGTGGCGGGCCGGCAGCGCGCCTCCCGTCCGGCAGCGGGGTCCGCCCGACCACCGGCTGTCCGCTCTCGTCACCGTCCGTGCGGACGGTTGACAGCGCCTTGGTATACCGCGGATACTCGTCCCATGACTGCAACCGTGTCCTCCCGAGTCCTCTCCGAGGCCCTGGGGAACGCCGGCACCATGATGCCGGCGTCGGCGGTCATGCGTTGTCGAATGTGTGCCTGATCGGTACCCGTTCCAGCCGGATCCCCCGCGACACCACCCCGGTCGCGCGCGTGTGATCCCCGGGTGACAGCACCTCGACGACGCCCCCACACCGCGTCCCGTCGGAGCGCAGACCACCCGTACCTCCCGGGAGGCCCCGGTCCACCGCAGGACCGCTGGGCGACACGGCGATCAGCCGTACCCGGACCGACGCACTCGACACCGCACGGTGCACCGCACCGCAGCCCCGCCCGGAGAACCGCCATGTCGCTCACGATCCCCCAGCCCCGCACCACCCTCCGTCCCGCCACCACGGTGCCGACCGACCTCGGCACGGTCACGCCGATCCGTCCGCGTCGCACGCCCGTCGCCCCGCCGGTACCGAGCGGGATCCCGACCAGCCCGGTCGTCGCTCCGCAGCGGAACCGGGCGCTCCCCGAGGGCACCGAGGCGCGTGGCTTCGCGCTCTACGTCGGCATCGACGAGGCCGCGGCCGCTGCCGCCGGGACGAGCCTCGCGGCCGTGGTCGAGCAGCTCAAGGCCCTCACCGCCCAGCTCGTCCCGTCGTCGGAGACCTACGCCGCCGTCGCCGTCGCCGCCGAGGGGTCCGGGGGCCGCGACGTGGACGTGGTCCGTCTCGCGCTGCAGGACCGCTCCGCCGTGGCCGCCCGCAAGCAGGCCGAGAAGCCCGAGCCCGAGGAGACCGGAGTCGTCATCGACATCTCCCGGAAGCGCGTGACGCTCGACGGCGAAGCCGCTCCCCTGACCTACAAGGAGTTCGAGCTCCTGCAGTTCCTCGTGCTGCGCGAGGGCCAGACCGTCGACCGTGCCGCGATCATCGAGGGCCTGTGGTCCGACGACGAGGACGAGACCCCGAACGAGCGCACCATCGACGTGCACGTGCGTCGGCTGCGCTCGAAGCTCGGTGCGTTCGAGGAGATCGTGCGGACCGTGCGCGGCGTCGGCTACCGCTTCGACCGGCACGCCGACGTCGCGGTGCGCTACGCCTCGACGCCGTCGCCCGACCTCTTCTGATCTGCTCCGACGACGTTCGGCGAACTCGCAGCGAACGGAGCCCGGACACGCTGGCGCGCCGTTACCTCGCCGTTATACAGTCGGAGTCGCAGGCAGTGTTTGCTGTGGCACCGCCTGCGGAATGTGATTGCAGGACACTCTTGGTGCAAGGGAGAGGGCCGGTCGCTCAGAAGGCGACCGGCCCTCGTCACGTCCCGGCCCTCGTCACGTCCCGGCCCGGGCCGCTGTCCCCCGCGACCCGACCGGTGTCACACGCCCCTCGGTAGTGTGGACCGACCGTACGACCGGAGGGACGACGACCGTGGACGACGTACGCCGCAGCGACAAGGCGACCGCCGTCGCGGCCTGGGAAGCCCTGTTCCGGGCACAGGTGACCGTGATGCGCGCACTCAACACCGACTTCCCGGGCGGTGAGATCTCCTTCAACGAGTACGACGTCTGCTTCAACCTGTCGACGCAGCCCGGACGACGCTGCCGGATGCGCGACCTGACCGGTCACCTGCTCCTGACACAGCCGAGCGTGAGCCGCCTCGTCGACCGCCTCGCCTCGCGCGGCATCGTCGAGAAGCAACCCGACCCGTCGGACGCGCGCGGCGTGATCGTCGCCCTCACGGCACACGGCTTCGACGTCTACCGCTCGGTGGCGGTGCAGCACGCGCAGACCATCGCCGACCAGGTCGGAGCCGGACTCGACGACGACGAACTCCGCACCCTCACGGAGCTGTGCACGAAGCTGCGCACCGCAGCCGGCGGTACCGGCCCCCGTCCCCGTCCGGCCGAGGCGGTGTCCGCGTGAGCGGCGCGGTCGTCTGGCTGCGCGAGGACCTGCGGCTCGGCGACAACCCGGCGCTCCGTGCCGCGATCGACCACGGCGGCCCGGTCACCGTCGTGGTCGTGCTCGACGAGGAGTCCGCGGGCATCCGTCCCGTCGGCGCCGCGAGCCGCTGGTGGCTCCACCACTCCCTCGCCGCCCTCGACGCCGAACTGCGGTCCCGGCACTCGCGGCTCGTCCTGCGCCGTGGCAGTGCCGCGCGGGTGGTCCCCGAGGTGGTCGCGCAGGCCGGGGCGGACGCCGTCTACTGGAACCGTCGGTACGGCAGGGTCGAGCGCGATCTCGATGCGGGGATCAAGAGCGCCCTGACGGACGACGGCACGGAGGCCCACAGCTTCGCGGCGAACCTGCTCTGGGAGCCGTGGACGGTGCTCACCGGTCAGGGCGAGCCGTTCAAGGTGTTCACCCCGTTCTGGCGAGCGGCACAGGCCATGCCCGAACCGCGGCACCCGCTGCCGAAGCCGCGCGACCTGCCCGCTCCCGCGGACGTGGACTCCGACGACCTCGACGACTGGGCCCTGCTGCCGACGGAGCCGGACTGGGCCGGCGGCCTCCGCGACGCGTGGGAGCCCGGCGAGGCGGGGGCGCACCGCAAGCTCGAGCAGTTCGTGCACGACGCGCTCGAGGACTACGACCAGCGTGACGAGCCCGCGATGGCGGCGACCAGCGACCTGTCGCCGCACCTGCGCTGGGGCGAGGTCAGCCCGTACCAGGTGTGGCACCGCCTGCACGGCGAGCTCGAGCCCGAGCAGCGCCGCCAGGCCCCGGCGTTCCTCCGCCAGCTCGCGTGGCGGGAGTTCAACTGGAACGAGTACTTCCACTGCGACGACATCGCGACCGTGAACGTCCGCCGCGAGTTCGACGCGTTCCCGTGGCGTGACGTCGACGACGACGAGCTCGACCGCTGGCGGCACGGGCGGACGGGCTTCGACCTCGTCGACGCCGGCATGCGGGAGCTCTGGCACTCGGGGGCGATGCACAACCGCGTCCGGCTGGCCGCGGCGAGCTTCCTCGTGAAGAACCTGCTCGTCGACTGGCGCATCGGCGAGCAGTGGTTCTGGGACACCCTGGTCGACGCCGACCCGGCGAACAACGCGGGCAACTGGCAGTGGGTCGCGGGCTCGGGCTTCGACGCCGCGCCGTACTTCCGCGTGTTCAACCCCGACCGGCAGATGGAACGCTTCGACCCGCACAAGGAGTACGTGCGGCGCTGGGTCCCCGCGGACGAGGAACGCCCCGAGCCGATGGTGGACCTCAAGGCCTCCCGGCAACGTGCACTGGACGCCTACGACCAGATGCGTCGCGCATGACGGTCCCGCGCGACGTGCTCGCCGAGGTCGACGCCCTGTTCGCCGCGCGGGTCGCCGACCGGGTCGCGCCGAGCAGCGTCTGGGGCGTGTTCGACCGGGAGGGCCTGGTCGCGTCCGGAGGACACGGTGACCGAGGCGACGGGAGCGCGCCCGACGCCGACACCGTCTACCGGATCGCGTCGTGCACCAAGAGCGTGACCGCGGCGACGCTGCTCACCCTGGTCGCCGAGGGGTCCGTCGCCCTCGACGACCCGATCACCACCGCCGTACCCGCGTTCGCCGAGGTCGCCCTCCCGTCGCCGGACGCCCCGGTGCCGACGCTCCGGATGCTCCTGACGATGTCCGGCGGACTGCCGACCGACGACCCGTGGGCGGACCGGCAGGAGTCGATCGACGACGACGCCCTCGATGCCGTCCTCCGGGCAGGGCTGCTGTTCGACTCCGTCCCGGGCACCCGCTTCGCGTACTCGAACACCGGTTACGCCCTGCTCGGGCGCGCGATCGCCCGAGCAGCCGGCACGCCGTACGTCCGGGCGGCGACGGACCGCGTGCTCCGGCCGCTCGGACTGACCGACACCGTGTTCAGCGCCCCCGAGGCGCGCGGTTTCGTCGTCGTCGGCCAGCGCGACGACGACGGGTCGTGGACCCCGCAGCCGATGACCGGGCCGGGCGCGTTCTCGCCCATCGGCGGACTCTTCTCGACCGTCCGCGACCTGGCGCGGTGGGCCCGGTACCTCGCGTCGGCGTCCACCGCTGCGCCGGAGGACGGGCCGGTCTCCCCCGCGGACCGTCGCGCGATGCAGCAGGCGATGCGGATCGTGCCGTCCTCGGTGGTGCCCGCGGCGAAGCGACCGACGGCGTACGGGTTCGGACTGTTCGTGGAGCAGGACGACCGCGCGGGTGAGATCGTGTCGCACTCCGGCGGCTACCCCGGCTTCTCCGCGCACGTCCGGTGGTCGGTGGAGCACGGCCTCGGTGTGGTCGCGTTCGAGAACGCCACGCAGGCGAAGGTCTCGGCGCCGGCCGAGCGGGCGCTCGACCTGCTGCTCGCCGAGACGCTCGACGCCCGTGCGGCGGCGGCGGCGGCCTCCACCACCACGAGCGGATCAGCAGACGCGCCGGGCATCCGTCGGACCACGGAGGCCACGCACACCGCGCGTCAGGCCGTCACCACGCTGCTGCGGGCATGGGCGGACCCGGCCGTCGACGACGACAGCGCGGCAGACCTCGGCGCCGCCGTCTGCACGCCGAACGTCCCCCTCGACCGCCCGTGGACCGCTCGACGGCGCGCCCTGCTCGAGTCCGCGCACGCCGTCGGTGCAGACCTCGCCGCCGCACCGGTCGACGAGCAGTCCTCGGTGCCGTCGCACCTGCGCTGGTGGCTGCCCGGCAGCGCCGGCCGTCTGCGGATCGAGATCCGGCTCGCCCCCCTCGCGGCGGGTCGAGTGCAGAGCCTGACGGTGACGCCGGAGCGTGCCGAGCACTGAACCACGCGGACCGGCCGGTGATCGGCTAACATTTCAGGTGATCGTGTGCGCACGGTCGCCGACCGATCACTCGACCTCGCGGGAGACGCCATGCCCAGGAGACCCGACCCGACCCTGAAGCCCGCGATCGTCGCGAAGGTCGCCCGGCACCTGCAGGACACCAAGCTCGAGGACGCCTCCGTCCGCAGCCTCGGCCGGGTGCTCGGCACGAGCGCGTACCCGATCGTGTACCACTTCGGTTCGCGGGAGTCCCTGATCGACGCCGTGGTCGACCACCTGTCCGTCGACCAGGACCGGGCGCTCGACCCCGCCGCCGAGCCGTGCGCGCTCACCGACCACCTGCTCGCCGTCTTCGGCGGGCTCGACACCCCGGAGCGGCGACTCGCAGCCCGTCTGACGTTCGAGCTCGGCTGCGTCGAGGGCCTCGACGGCCGTGACCGCCAGCAGCGACTCCACCGACGACGGGTCGACGAGCTCGCGGCCTGGTGCCGTGCGCACGGCCGGTGCGGCACGGACGCCGAGCGGACTGCCCGGGCGGTGGTCGCTGCGGCACGCGGTGCCCAGTGGAGCGCACTCGTCGACCCCGACCGCTCGGACGTGGACGGGGCGCTGCGGGCGATCGCCGAGGAGCTCGCGTCGTCCGTCCGCCTGGCGGCCGCCTGACGGCCACACGGCACGACGGACGAACCGGCACCGTCGGATCGAGCGGCACCGTCGGACGGACCGGCACCGTCGGACCGACCGGCGCCGACGGACCGACCGGCACCGTCGGACGGATCGGCACCGACAGACGGACGGGAGGCGCGGTGCCAGCCGGCACCGCGCCTCCCGTCCGTCAGCCGGTCAGCACGTGACCGGCAGCCGCGTCACAGGGTGATGAACGACTGCGACTTGGCGTTCGCGAAGCGGGCCGCGACGTTCTCCCAGTCGACGATGTTCCACACGGCCTTGACGTAGTCGGCCTTGACGTTGAGGTAGTCGAGGTAGAAGGCGTGCTCCCACATGTCGAGCATGAAGATCGGCACGACGCCCAGCGGCACGTTGGCCTGCTGGTCGAAGAGCTGGAAGGTCACGAGCTTCTGACCGACCTGGTCCCACGCGAGCACCGACCAGCCGGAGCCCTGGATGCCGTTGGCGACGGCGGCGAACTGCGCCTGGAACTGCTCGAACGAGCCGAAGAACTCGTCGATGGCGGCGGCGAGCTCGCCCTCCGGGACCTTCGTGTCGGGGCCGAGGTTGGTCCAGAAGATCGAGTGGTTGACGTGGCCGCCGAGGTGGAACGCGAGGTCCTTCTCGAGCTTGTTGATCGCACCGAAGTTGCCGGACTCGCGCGCCTCGCCGAGCTGCTGCAGCGCGGTGTTCGCACCGGTCACGTAGGCCTGGTGGTGCTTGTCGTGGTGCAGCTGCATGATCTTGCCGCTGATGTGCGGCTCGAGGGCGGCGTAGTCGTACGGCAGCTCGGGCAGGGTGTACTCGGCCATTCGAGGTCCTTTCGATCTGGGGTTGGTGGAGCGGGCTCCGCGGCTCAGGAGAGCCGGGAACGTTCGGAGAGGGAGTGGAACTCCCGGTTGTGGTAGACGAGCGGCTCACCGTGCGCCTGACCCACCACGATGTCGAGCACCTCGGCGACGACGACGGTGGACGAGCCGATCTCGGTCGTCGATCGCGGTCGGCACCGCAGCGCCGTCGCGGCGGCGGGCAGGTACCGGTCCCCGGTCGGCAACGTGCCCCACATCGGGTCGTCCGCTGCGGGGCTGCCGGTCGCGGCGAACCGCTTGGCGAGGCCCACGCTGAGCGAGTCCACGAGGTGCACGACGAAGACGTCCGCGCCGAGCACGACGCCGGCCGAGCCGGACTTGGTCGACAGCGAGAAGACGAGCACGGGTGGGTCGACCGCGACGCTCGCGACGCTGGAGGCGGTCAGGCCCGTGGGACCGTCCGGCCCCTCGGCGGTGATGACCGCGACACCGGCGGGGTGTCCGCGGAAGGCGGCCTTGTACGCGTCGGCGGTCGTGGCCGGGGCTTCGTCGGGCATGGCAGTCGTGGTGTTCCTCCGGGTGGGATCGGCCGCGGCTGCGCGGCCACCTCCCAACGTAGGACCTCGACCGGGGTTCCGGTCAACGATTCCCAGCTTCGTCCGATCCCGGGCGCGCCGGACGACCCGGCTCAGTCGCGCTTGAGCATGACCACGGAGGCCGCCGCGGCGACGAGCATGAGCACCGCCGCCACGGCGCCGGTGATCGTCACACCGGAGTCGAACGCCGCACGAGCGCTCTCGAGCAACGCCTGACCGGCCGAGCCTCCGAGGTCGGCGGCGGCCGACACGGCACCGCCGAGGGTCTCCTGCGCCGCCGTCCGCGCCGAGCCGGCGAGGGCGTCCGGCACCACCACGTGCGACCGGTACGCGGTCGCGAGGATCGTCCCGAGCACCGCCGTGCCGAGCACCGCGCCGATCTCGTACGCGGTCTCGGACACCGCCGACGCGGCACCGGCCTTGTCCGCGGGGGCCGTCGAGATGATGAGGTCGTTCGTGACCGTCTCGGACGCCCCGATGCCGATGCCGAGCAGCACGAAGGCGAACGCCAGCGCGACGATCGACGCGTGGTGTCCGAGGACCGACACCATCGCGTACGCGGCGGCCGAGAACGTCAGGGAGACGGCCACGACCCAGCGGGGGGCCACCCGCGCGACGATCGGCACGACGACGAGTCCGGCGACGATGGTGAGCACCGAACCGGGCACGAGCACCAGACCGGACGCGAAGGGGTCGAGCCCGGCGACGAGCTGCAGGTGCTGCGCGATGAAGAACAGGAAGCCGGTGAGCGAGAACATCGCGGCCATGTTCATGAGCACGCTGCCCGTGAACGCGGTGCTGCGGAACAACCGCAGGTCGAGCATGGGCGCGCGGGAGCGGAGCTGGCGGCGGACGAAGGCGATCCCGCAGAGCACGCCGACGGCGAGCAGCGCGATCGCGAACCCGCGCTCCTCGGGGTGCACGACCGACTTGATCGCCCAGGCGGTGGGGGCGAGGGCGCCGAGCGACAGGAGCATGCTCGGGACGTCGACGGGGCCGGGCTGCGGGTCGCGCGACTCCGGCACGGTGAACGGCACCGCGACGAGCATGACGACGAGGATCGGCACCGCGACCAGGAACACCGCACCCCAGTGGAAGTGCGCGAGCAGGACGCCGCCGACGAGCGGACCGAGTGCGTTGCCGGCCGCGAACATCGTCGACCAGACGGCGAGCGCCATCCGCCGTTCCCCGGCGTCGACGAAGACGTTGCGGATGATGGAGAGCGTCGCCGGCATGAGCATCGCACCGAAGACCCCCATGACGGCGCGGGCTGCGACGAGCATCCAGGCCTCGGTCGCGAAGGCCGCCGCGACGGACAGCAGTGCGAACCCGGTCGCGCCGATCACGAGGATCCGGCGTCGCCCGATGCGGTCGCCGATGCTGCCCATCACGACGAGCAGGCCGGCGAGCACGAGGGGGTAGGCGTCGACGATCCAGAGCTGGGTCGTCGCGCTCGGGTCGAGGGCGCGCGCGATGGTCGGCAGCGCGAAGCTCAGCACGGTGTTGTCGACGGAGATGAGCAGCACCGGCAGCATCAGGACGGCGAGCGCCGCGAACCGTCGGGCGCGGCTGCCGGTGACGGCGGTGGCGACGGGGCTGGTGAGCAGAGTGGACACGGTGACTCCCTGGGGAACGAGCCGGACCAGGTCGACGGCGGACACTTTCGGTGGGGCAGACGAGACGGGACGCGGAAGTGGTCACGCGCCCCGTCAGGACTCCATGAGTGTACCGTCTGGACGGTTGTGGTTGCAAGTGCAACCAACGGGCGGACGGGAGGCCCGTGGCCGGACCGCCACGAGCCTCCCGTCCGCCTTCCGCTCCCGTCGGCGGCCGTGGGCACTCAGGCGGACTCGCGCACCAGCAACCGGTGGCGAACGGTGCGCTGCACCGCCGCGCCGGAGCGCGGCAGGTCACCGGCGAGCATGCCGATGGCGAGGTCGAGGGCCTCGCGCGCGACCGCGTCGAGGTCGACCGCGAGCGTCGTGAGGGTCGGCGCGACGAGCGTGCCGATCGCCAGGCCGTCGACCCCGACCACCCGCACGTCGCCCGGCACGTCCACCCCGGCCCGGCGGCAGGCACCCAGGACCCCGAGCGCCATGAGGTCGTTGAAGGCCAGCACCGCGTCGACGCGACGGAAGCGCTCGAGCGCCCTGGTCGTCATCGCCGCGCCCAGCTCCGAGGTCGGGGCGTCGGCGATCGCGATCTCGGGCACGTACCCACGGCGCCGGAGGGCGTCCAGCATGAGCCGACCGCGACCGCTCGGACGGCCGGTGTCCGACGCATCGACGATCACCGGGTGCCGGACCCCCGTGTGCACGAGGTGGTCGGCGAGGTCCTCGACCGCCTCGGCGGGGTCGATGCGGACGGCACCGCGGAGGACCTCGCCGGCAGGGTCGAGCTCCACCACGGGGACGGTGCCCAGGCGCTCGATGAGCTCGGGCGCCCGGGCACCGAGGTAGCCGAGCACCACGTCCGTCTGGACCCCGAGCGCCTGGACCGCGCGGTCCGAGTCGCCCGCGAGCCCCGCGTCGGCCAGCATGACGTCCCACCCACGACCCGCCGCGAGCCGGAGCACCGCCGCCGCGAGCTCCGGCGAGTACGGGTTCCGCAGGTCGTCGACGACGAGACCGAGCTGCCGGTCGCCACCCGTGACGAGCCCACGGCCGAAGCGCGACGGGCGGTAGTCGAGCGCCGCCGCCGCCGCGAGCACGCGCTCCTTCGTCGCCGGGCTGATGCCGTACAGGCCGTTCACCGCGCGGGTGACCGTCTGGCGCGAGACCCCGGCCGCGGCCGCGACGTCGTGGATCGTGGCGCGCGCCGGGGTCCGGCCGACGGTGCGGCTCAGGCGCGCAGGTCCAGCCACGCGACCTGCTCCGCGCTGAGCTCGACCGACAGCCCCGTCATCGACGAGCGGGCCTCGGCGATCGTGCGCGGCCCGAACAGCGGGAACGTCGGGAACGGCTGGTGCAGTACGTACGCCAGGGCGATCGCCGTCGCCGGCACGCCGTACTGCTCGCCGAGCTCACGGGCGCGACGGAGCCGCTCGAAGTTGTCGTCCGAGTAGTAGCAGCGCACGAGCTCGGCGTCGCTCGTGTCGTCCGGGGCGGCGCGGCCGGTGAAGAACCCGCGGGCCTGCGACGACCACGGCAGCAGCGGCACCTGGCGCTCCTCGAGCCAGCGCTTCGACGCCGGGTCCGTGGCGTGCTCGCAGCCGTCCCACGGCACGTCGTACGCCTCGGCCAGGCCGAAGTGGTTGCTGAGGACCTCGAAGCCGTGCTTCCCGTTCGCCGCCGCGTAGGCGTTCGCCTCGTCGAAGCGCGCCGGCGTCCAGTTCGATCCGCCGAAGACGCGGATCCGGCCGGCGCGACGGTGCTCGTCGAGGACGTCGACGAACTCCCCCACCGGCACGTCCGGGTTGTCGCGGTGCATCATGTAGATGTCCGCGTGGTCGGTGCCCTGACGCTCCAGGCTCTCCAGCAGCTGCCGGGTCAACGACTCCGGGTCGCAGTACGGCGTGTGCGCACCCTTCGTGATGACCACGACGTCGTCGCGGATGCCGCGGTTCTGGATCCACTGGCCGAGTCGTCCCTCGAGCACCCCGCCGCCGTAGACGTAGCCGGTGTCGAAGACGTTGCCGCCCTGCTCGACGAACATGTCGAAGATCGCGCTCGCGTGGGCGAGGTCGGGCTGGTTGTCGACACCCATCACCAGGCGGGACATGCGCTTGCCGACGCCGGGGACCTCGCCGTAGCGCATCGGGGCGTCGTCGCGGACGCGCAGCGGACGGCCGCTCACCGTCGGGACGTCGGCGGTCTCGGCCTCGAACGGGTAGCGCAGGCCGATCGCGGCGCGCCAGCGGTCGAGCGTGCGGGCGGTGGCGAGGCTCTCGTCCAGGGTCATCTGCGCCGCCTCGACCGCGCCTGACGCCAGCGCCGCCGTGGTCGCGTCGGCCTCGAGCGCGTAGGGCTGCGCACCGGCGAAGGACAGCGTGCGGGGCTCCTCGTCGACCGTGTGGACGGTGATCGTCGGGTCGGCGGAGAGCGTCCACGGGTCGGTCAGCACGATGCGGCCGCGCGAGCCGTGCACCGTGACGGCGTTCTCGTCCTGCACGCGGACGCCGGTGCGGACGCTGGCGGTGGTGCCGTCGCGGTAGGTCAGGTGCGCGACCGTCCACTCGTCGACGCCGGTCGGCCCGAGGGTGCCGGTGGCGGTCAGCTCGACGGGCTCGGCGACAGCGACGCCCGTGGCGGCCTGCACGACTGCGGCGGCCATGGTCACCGGGTACCCGCCGACGTCGAGGATCCCGCCGCCGGCCGTGGCGACGTCGAACAGCCGACCGGTGCGCTCCTCACTGCGGAACGCGAAGGACGCGTCGACGTGCACGACGTCACCCACGACGCCCTCGCGCACGAGGTCGAGCAGTGCGGCGGTCTGCGGGTGGAAGCGGTACATGTACGCCTCGACCAGCGGCAGCCCGGCCTGGCGGGCGGCGTCGGCCAGGGCCATCGCCGTGCCGTGGTTCGGGGCGAGGGGCTTCTCGCAGAGCACGGCCTTGCCGGCGTCGAGGGCGCGGAGCACCAGGTCGGCGTGGCCGGTGTGCACGGTCGAGACGTACACCGCGTCCACGGCGGTGTCGGCGAGCACGGCGTCGTACTCCCCCGCTCGGACGTCGGTGAAGCCGTGGTCGGCCGCCTCGTCCGCGAACGCCTGCGCCCGGTCGGTCGAGGAGCTGCCGGCGGCCACGAGGGTACCGGTGCTCGCAGGCAGCTGGGAGAGGAAGCGGCGGGCGATGCCACCCGGACCGAGGACGGCCCAGCCCGCTCTGGTCGGGGCCGGGGTCGCCGAGCCGTCCGTCCCGGGGCCGTCGGCGGGCGTGCTGGAGGGGGTCGCGGTCTGCGCTGACATGCGGATCCTGTTCGTGTCGTGAACCTTCACGGTCACGGCGACGCTAGCCGCGCAGATGCTGCGGGACAACCCGTTCGTGAACGTTCACGGAACCCGGCGGTCGTCACGGTCCGGACGGTTCCCTAGACTCGTCCGCATGGCAAGTGCCCGAGACCGTGTCCTGGACAGCTTCGTCGCCATCGTGTGCGAGGAGGGCGAGCGTCCGGCGACCCTCGACGCCGTCGCCGCGCGGGCCGGTGTCTCGAAGGGCGGGCTGCTCTACCACTTCGGGTCGAAGGCAGCGCTGGTCGAGGGGCTGTGCGAGCGCCTGTCCGACCTGTCCGCCATCGACGTCGACCGCATGCGCGACGCCGAGGACGGCGCTGCGCGGTACTTCGTGCGCAACTGCCTCTTCGTGGGCAGCGAGCTCGACCTCGCCCTGCTCGCGGCCAGCCGGCTGCAGCAGGCCGGGTACGAGGAGGCCGGGCGCACCCTCGACGAGACCGAGAACGCATGGCTGGAGACCCTGGTCGACGCCCTTGGGGACGTCCCCACGGCGCAGGCGGTCAAGTTGCTCGGCGACGGGCTCTACCACCAGGCGTCCCTCGGCGCCGCGATCGCGACCGACGTCCGCCCGAACCGCGGCACCGTCGACATGGACGCCCTGCTCGCGGTCGTCGACCGGCTCATCGCGACCCGGCCCGCAGCCTGACGTCGGCGTCTCCCGGACGTCCGTGAACCGGTCCGCTCCTTCCTGGGGATAGACTGGTCCCGATCCACCCGCTCGAACCGGAGGTACCACCGTGGGCCGCGTCATCGCCGCTTTCTTCTCGATCCTGCTGCTGCTGGTGTCGATGTACCTGTTCGGGTTCGCGTTCCAGGTGCAGTCGGGGCAGGCCTTCGTCTTCATGGGCGGCCTCGTCCTCATGAGCCTCTCGTTCTTCCTGCCGATCCACGTCTTCGGCAAGAAGTAACCACAGCCGTACCGCGACGGCCCCGCACCTCTCCGGAGGGTGCGGGGCCGTCGTCGTCCGTGCGGGGTGCCACCGTCACGGTGTCTCCGTCGAACTGTGTCGAACCACGAATCCGACATCGAACCACGCGCCTCGGCTGGTTCGATGTCGGATCCGTGGTTCGTCGCGGGTCAGGCCATCTGGCGCAGGCTCCGCAACGAGAGGGCCGTGGCGATCGCCGCGTGCGCGGCCTCGGCGCCCTTGTCCTCCTTCGACCCGGGCAGACCGGCGCGGTCCATGCCCTGCTGCTCGTCGTCCAGCGTCAGCACGCCGAAGCCGACGGGCTTGCCGGTCTGCAGCGCGACGCTCGTCAGACCGTCCGTCGCCGCACTCGACACGTACTCGAAGTGCGGGGTGCCCCCGCGGATGATCACCCCGAGGGCGACGACCGCGTCGAACCCGCTCTCGAGCGCCGCCTTCGCGACGACCGGCAGCTCGAAGCTCCCCGGCACCGGGACGACCTGTGCGGTCGCGCCGAGGCGCTGCACCTCCCGCTGGGCTCCGGCGAGGAGGCCCCCGGCGATCGTCTCGTGCCACTGCCCGGTCACGATCGCCACCCGGACGCCCGTCCCGTCGACGTGGTCGCGCTCCGCCGCTCCTGCTCCGCTCATCGTGTCGTTCCCTCCTGGGGTGCGGACTCCGCCGCCGCCCGGTCTGCCGCCTCGAGCCACTCGACGAGTGCGGCGATGGTGATGACGGGCACGCCCTCGCGCGCCCCGAGTTCGACGAGGCCCGGCAGACGCATCATCTCGCCGTCCTCGCCGACGATCTCGCAGATCGCCGCCGCGGGCCGGAGCCCGGCTGCGGTGACCAGTTCGATCGCGGCTTCGGTGTGCCCGGCGCGTTCGCGGACGCCGCCGGGTCGGGCCCGCAGCGGGACGACGTGTCCCGGGCGGTGCAGGTCGTCCCGGACCGAGGTCGGGTCGGCGAGCACCCGCAGCGTCCGTGCCCGGTCGTGCGCGCTGATGCCGGTCGTCACACCGACCGCAGCGTCGACCGTCACCGTGTACGCGGTGCCGCGGACGTCCTCGTTGTGCGCGACCATCGGGGGCAGGTCGAGCGCATCGGCGATCTCGGCGCTGACCGGGGCGCAGATGAACCCCGACGAGTGCGCGACCGTCCACGCGATCCACTCCGGCGAGGCCGTCTCGGCGGCGAGGATCACGTCGCCCTCGTTCTCACGGTGCTCGTCGTCGGCCACGATCACCGGACGCCCGGCGGCGATCGCCGCGACCGCGTCGGCGATGCTCGACAGGTGCGGCCCGACCGCCTGCTCGGCGTGCGGGGCGTCGAGGGCGCTCACCGTGCCTCCGGGACGAGAGCCGTGGCGGCGTCGAGCCGGAGCATGCGGCGGACGTGTCGCGCGAGGACGTCGGTCTCGATGTTGACCCGGTCGCCGGGCACCCGGGTACCGAGCGTCGTGGCCTCGAGTGTCTCCGGGATGAGGCTGACCTCGAACCAGGCATCGGTCGGCGGGACGTCCTCGGCGGAGACGGCGCTGACCGTGAGCGAGACGCCGTCGATCGCGACCGACCCCTTGTCGACGACGAGCGGGCTGAGGTCGGGGGCGAGCGAGAACCGGACGCGCCGCCAGCCGTCACCGTCGGCGGTCTCGAGCACCGTGGCGGTGCCGTCGACGTGCCCCTGGACGATGTGGCCGCCCAGTCGGTCGCCGACCGAGGCCGCTCGCTCCAGGTTGAGTCGATCACCCACGTCGAGCGCGCCGTGCGCGCTCATGTCGAGCGTCTGCTTCATGACGAAGGCGGTGAAGGTCTCGTCCGTCTGCTCGACCACGGTCAGGCAGACGCCGCTCGTGGCGATGGAGTCGCCGTGCCGCGCGTCGGCGACGACCTTCGGGCCGCGGACGGTGAGCGCGACGGAGTCGCCGTGCTGCTCGACGGCGGTGACGGTGCCGAGTTCCTCGATGATGCCGGTGAACACTGGTGTCCTCTCAACGGGACTCCGGGGGTGCTCGACGATCGTCGGCATGGACGGACGGGTCGTGGCACCCCGGGTACGAGGGCACGTCCTGTCCGCCAGCGCTTCCTCCCGTCCGGACTCTCACCGTCGGTCCCGGAGTTCCGCCGGGTCAACATCGGCGGGGTTCGCACCCTGCGTCAGCTCGTGGACTGTCACCACCGGTTCGGAATTGCACCGACCCCGGAGCGCTTGCGTGACTGAAATGATACCCCACACACGGGGCGCCCGTCCGGGGCCGTTGCCCCGTGTGACGTGGAGACGCCCGCCGGGCACGGGACGGACGGGACGCGCGGGGCGGCGCCGCCACGGGCCTCCCGTCCGTCCCGTGGTGCGTGCGGGACGCCGGCGTCGGTCCGGCACGGCCGGACCGGTCTCAGCTCCGACCGCGGACCAGCGCCACCGCCTGCCGCAGGGACAGGTCCGGCAGGTAGGCCCGCACGACGGCGACACCGATCGCCGGGAGCGCCACCGGGTCCGGGTAGGCGAGCACCAGCGGGTGCAGCCCCGGCCCGAACTTCGCCTTGAAGCGCAGCAGCGAGCGGAACCCGTAGACCGGTTCGAGCACGCCGCCCACCAGGTCGAGCAGGTCCTGCACGCCCTCGCCCGCGGGGGCACCCTCGGCGGACTGCGCGAGCGGTGCGGCGGACAGGCTGAGCCGCTCGACGCCGTCCTCGCGCATCCGCTGCGCCGCACTCGCGACGAGGAACTCCATCACTCCGTTCGGGGCCGCGCCCGTGCGCCGCATCACGTCGAGCGTCCACCCCACGACCCTGCCGGCCCGGTGGCTCGGCAGCCAGCTCGTGACGGCGAGGACGGTGCCCTCGGGGTCGAGCGCGACGAGCGTGCGCACCGCCGGGTCCCGCATCTCGTCGACGCCACCGAGCGTGAAGCCCATCTCGGGCAGCTCGCGCTCCGAGACCCACTCCTCGGAGATCGCCTCGATCTGCCGGACCGTCGCCGGGGGCAGGTCCTGCCACGAGGACCACAGGGCGGTGATGCCCTCGCGGTCCGCCTTGTTCACGGCGGTGCGGACGTCCTGCTTCTTCTTGCCGCTCGTGGTCCACGTGCGAGGGTCGAAGTCCGCGTCCTCCGCGACCGGCAGCGTCTCCCACCCCTGCGCGGTGAGGGTCCCGGCGGCCTCGGTGCCGATGCCGTAGAAGACGGCGGTCCAGCCGTTGTCGTCACACCACCGCGCGAACGCGACCATCGCCGCGTCGCGGGCGTCCGGCCACCCGAAGGGACCGCCGACCGTCACCGCGACCCGCCCGTTGCGGCGGAACGCGACACCGGCGCGGCCGTCCTCGCTGAACCAGTACGCGTTGCCCTGCCAGGTGGTCATCCACCCGAAGGTGTCGCCGCCGGCGGCCTCGAGCAGCGTGCGGGCGCGGAGTCGGCTCTCGCGGAGTCCGTCGACGTCGGCGTCCGGCTCGACGGCGCCCGTGGGACGGACGGCGGCACCGGCCACGACCAGCCAGAGCACCGGGCCAGCGGCGCCGAGCACGAAGCGCAGCGCCGGGTCGAGGGACGCCAGCCGGTCCCAGAACACCACGGGCGACAGCGGGCCGAGCGCTGCGACGACGAGCCGCAACGGGTCCGCGACCGTCTCGCGCGTGGACGCCGCGGTGACGAGCACGACGGTCGTCACCACGCCGAGTGCGACGAGGACGACCACGGCGAAGGTCACGACGCGTCGCCGTGCGGGCAGCACCGTGAACGAACGGCGGAGCAGCACGAGCACGAGCGCGGTGGCGAGCGGCACGACGACGGAGGCGGTCACCGAGACGGTTACCACGAACCGGTTCTCGGCCCCGTGCAGCTCCGCCGCCCCGGCGGGCAGGAGCCCGTAGGTCACGGCGGCAGCGACGGCGAGCACGACGTCGACGACCACGGCGAGCCAGACCGCGAAGCGACTCCCCCGGAACAGCCCGAGGCCGGCGACGAGGAGCACGAGGAGCGGTGCGACCGCGAGGACGAGCGTCCACGGGTCGGTGGCCCGGTACGCCAGCAGCCCCCGCAGGCACTCGCCCGACGCGCTGTCCGCGTGGCAGCCGTGGACGGGGGTGACCGGCCCGGTGCCGACGACGGCCGCGAGCGGGGCCAGGAGCCCGACGCGGGCACGGGAGAGGAGCGCGATGACCGGACCCACGGCCGACACGAGGACCACGGTGCCGAGCAGGACCCGGGTCTCGCGGTGCGAGCTCCTGGTCCAGCCGATCCGGGCGGGGCCCCGGCGGAGCAGGTCGCCGAGCAGCCACCCGGCCGCCGCCGCGAGCGATGCGTAGAGGTCCGAGGCGTGTCCGGCGTACAGCAGCAGCGCGGCGACGACGGCGACGACGTTGACCCGGATCCGTCGGCGCCACAGCGGACCGGCGAACGCGCTCGCGGTGACGATCGTCCCGACGATGGCCGTCCACGGGTCGAAGCTCGTCGCGCGTCCGAGCAGCAGCGCGCCGGCCGCGCGGCCGTCCTGGTCGACGAGGGCCGTGAGGGCGCCGAGCCCCGTGCCGACGACGGTGGTCACGACGAACGCGAGGGCCGTCCGCCTGCTGCCCATCAGTCGCTCCGACGCCCCGACGAGCGCCACCACACCAACGAGGGTGAGGGCGAGCGCCAGCGCCCCGGTGGTGACGGCGAAGACCCGGAAGGGTCCGAAGTGCACGGTGTCCAGGGAGCCGGTGTGCCCGACGACGCGGACGACGAGGCCCGCGATCGAGGTGAGGAGCACGAGGACGACGACGACCGCCGTGACCGGGTGCCGCCGGGTCGACCTGACGATCCGCGACCCGAGGGCGGCCGCTCCTGACGTGGTCCTGCTCACAGCGCACCGTCCTCCTGCGGGAGACCGAGGTGTGCCAGGACGACCGGCAGTCCGTGGGCCAGCACGTACCGCACGGTGTTCCAGTCGTGCGCCGAACCCGGCGACACGATGACCTGCGTCTGCATGCCCGCACGGACCGCTGCGGTGTGCAGGGTCTCGGTCGACGCCCGGTAGGGGGCGTCGTCCTGACCGTAGCCGAAGACGGTGAGGTGGTCGTGGTACGGCCCGTGCGCCGCCATGATCGCGACGGGCGCCGCGGCACGGTAGGCGGCAGCCGAACCACCGAACGCCAGCGCGGTGCTCCGCTGCGCGTCGCCGGTCACCGGGGCGAGCTCGCTCGAGATCGCCAGGGCCGCACCGAAGACGTCGGGGTGCTCGGTGGAGAACTGCATCGTGCACGTCGCGCCCTGCGAGAACCCGAGGATGCCCCAGGCTCCTGCTCCGCTGGCGACCGGCAGGTGCCGCTCGATCCAGTGCACCGTGTCGGTCATCACGTAGGTGGCGCTCCTGCCGAGGCGCCGGGAGTCCACGCACATCGGGTTCCGGTTCGGCGCCGCGAGCTGGTCCGGCGACACGACGATCGGGGCGAGGCCGTGGTGTGCGGCGGCGTAGCGGTCGAGGAAGCTGCCGAGGTCGCCGGTCTGGAACATGTCGGCCGGTTGCCCGGGCTGCCCGGAGAGCGCGACGAGGACGGGCAGCCGCGGCGGGTGGGCCACCTGTGCGGCCGGCGGGAGCCAGACCACCGCCTTGCGCGCCCGGAAGTGCGACACCGTCCCCGGGATCGTCACGCTGATGGTCTCGCCCTTCGACGGCATGCCCGCCGGCGCGTGCCAGTCCGCCGCGTCGACCTCGAGGTGCGACCCCGGGTCCGACAGCGGCGGCAGGTCCCGGCTCCGGTAGGGGTTGGTCGCGACGGCCTGCTCGATGTTCTTGTAGAACCCGAAGTCCACGTTGACACCGAGGCCCGCCGACAGCACGAGCGCACCGGCAGCGGCGACGGCGAGGACCCGTGCGAGCCACCCGCCTTGCACCGCCACGACGAGCAGGAGCGCCACACCCGCGAACGCGAACGCCACCCACATCCGGGTGACCGGGGTGAACTGCACGCCGAAGTCGTCCTGCACGTCGCCGGTCCACCACACGGCGACGAGGCCGATCGCCGCTCCGACCGCCGCTCCCCCGACCCGGACCGCGGCACGACGCAGCCGGTGCCGCTCGTGCACCGGACCGACCAGGACCCACCCGGCGAGGAGGGCTGCGAGGACGTACACCGGGACGAGCAGGCGGCTGCCGGTGATCGGGACGCGGAGGAGTTCGTGGAGCACGGGTTCATCGTGGCCCCGCACCGCTGCCGCACAGCCTCGGAAGCGCTTCCACTGCGCACAGGTTGGGCACTGATCGCTCCCAGGGATGCTCCAGGCGCTCCACAGCGGCATCCGGCTCGCGGACACAGGTCGGAGGGGCGCCGCGGACGACGCCCCTCCGACTCCCTGGTGTCAGGCGGTGCGCCTGCGGAGCACGAGCACGCTGGCTCCGAGGAGCAGGAGCAGGAACGCGATGCCCGCCGGGACCGTCTGCGAGCCGGCTCCGGTGTACGCGAGCTCCGGCTGCGCCGCCGGCGCAGCAGCGGCGGTCGTCCCCGTCGAGGACGCCACGGTCGACCGGGAGGCGCTGGTCGCCGTGACCGCGCCGGCCGCGGTGACCTCCGTGCTCGCGACCGGGACGGTGGTCGCCTCCGGCACCGAGGTGCCGGGGGTCGTCCCGCCCGTCGTGTCACCGGGCGTCACGCCCGGGTCCGTACCGGGGTCGGTCCCCGGGTCCGTACCGGGGTCAGTGCCCGGGTCCGTACCGGAGTCAGTACCCGGGTCCGTACCGGGGTCCGTACCGGGGTCAGTACCGGGGTCGGTGCCCGGGTCCGTACCGGGGTCGGTGCCCGGGTCGGTACCCGGGGTCGTGCCCGGGGTCGTGGTGCTGGTGCCGTCACCGACGATGCCGATGCCGTTCCCGCCGACGGTGATCGGCACACTGATCACGGGGATCACCTGCGTCCCGCCGAGCAGACCACCGTCGCCGGAGGTCGTGCCACCCGCGGCCGGGGTCGATCCCGATCCCGAGCCGGTGCCGGTCGTGCCGGTGCCGGTGCTGGTGCCGTCACCGACGACGCCGATGCCGTTCCCACCGACGGTCACCGGGATCGCGACCACCGGGGCGACCTGCGTCCCGGAGCCCACGCCGTCGTCACCCGACGTCGTGCCACCCACGACCGGGGTCGAACCCGAACCCCCGCCGGTGCCGGTCGTGCCGGTGCCGGTGCTGGTGCCGTCTCCGACGACGCCGATGCCGTTCCCGCCGATCGTGATCGGCAGGTCGACGATCGGTGACACCTGCGTGCCACCGAGCACAGCGTCGTCACCGGACGTCGTGCCACCCGCGGTCGGGGTCGAACCCGAACCCGAACCCGAACCCGGGGCAGCGGTCGGCGCCGTCCCCGTCGCGGAGCCGTCACCGAGCACCCCGATGCCGTTGCCGCCGACGGTCACGGGGACGGACACGACCGGGGCGACCTGCGTCCCGGACGCGATGCCGTCCGAACCGGACGTCACCGGCTCGGCTGCCGGTTCCGGGACCGCCGGGCTGCTCGTCGCCGCGGCCGGAGCGGACGCCGGAGCGGCTTCCGCGTCACCCACGACACCGACGGCGTTGCCGGTGACCGACACCGGAGCGGTGACGTCACCGACGACCTGCGTCCCCGACGCGACAGCGTCCGAGCCGGTCGTCGTCGGAGCAGGAGCAGGAGCCGGGGCGGGCGCGGGAGCCGAAGCGGGCGCCGGAGCGGTCGCCACGGCGTCGCCCGCCACGGCGACCGCGTTGCCGGTCGCCTGCACCGGTGCCGTCACGACGGGCGCGACCTGGGTGCCGGACGCGATGCCGTCGTCACCCGAGGTGCCCGGCGCAGGGGCAGGGGCAGGAGCCGGAGCCGGAGCAGCCGGAGCGGGAGCCGGAGCCGAGCCGGTCGTGGACACGGCGTCGCCGAGCACCCCGAGGGCGTTCCCGGAGACGGACACCGGGGCACTGATCGACGGTGCCACCTGGGTGCCGGACAGGAGGCCGTCGTCACCGGAGGTCGTGGCGGCGTTCGCCACCGCGGTCCCCCCGAGCGTCAGGCCGCCGACGAAGAGGGTGAACCAGAGCCCTCTCGAGACGTACTTGTTCATGGTCGTTCGTTCCTCACTGATCGAGATCTGTCCTCCGACCGCGATCGCGGTCGGGTGGTGCATGCCTGCCGTGCTGGACAGGCGCACCGATCTCAGTCAGGAGCGACGTCGTGGTCGCCGACGACGGACGCGGGGACCACGTCGTCGGCGAGGCTGCCGCGTGACCCCACAACGAGGGAGAACCGGACACCGGAGGTGCCGTCGAGCCCGACGGGCGCGGCGCCCGCGGAGCCGGAGGTGGCACCGCCCGCGGCACCGGAGACGCCCGGGCCGGACGGGAGGCCGTCGTGGCCGTGGCCGTCCGCCGGGACGAGCAGCGCCGCCCCGCCGACGGTCGCCGCGGCCGGCACCGGAGCGGCCGGGGCGGCAGCACCGACGACGGTGGCGACCGCCACGTGCTCGATGGCCGGAGCGACGTCGCGTGCGACGTCACCCGGTACTGCCGGGACACCGGCCACCGTCAGTGGGCCGCTGGCGCCGTCCACGGCGACGGCGGAGGCCGGGGTGGGCGCGTCGTGCCGGACGCGCACCGGCTGCTCGTCCGTGCCGCCCACCGCGGTCGGCGCGGTCCCGGGGACGGGCGCCGTGCCTCCCGGCAGGAGGGGCGGCAGCGGGGCCGGCGAGACGGGGAGCGGCAGGACCGGCGTCACCGGGAGCGGCAGGACCGGGAGCGCGTCCTCGACGGGCGGGAGGACCTGCTCGACCGTGCCGGGCAGCGATCCGACGGTCGTCCCGACACCGTCGACCACGTCGTCGAGCGCTCCGGTGACCGGCGCGGTGACGGTGCCGACGGTGTCGTCACCGAGCAGGTCGCGGGTCACCGGGAGGGCGCCGACCACGCTGTCGACCGTGTCGACGACGCCCGTGACGGGCCGTGCTCCCGTGACCGTCTGCACCGTCTCGGTGACGGGGCGGAGGGCGCCGGTGAGGGTGTCGGTGAGCGGCCGGGAGGCACTGCTCGCCACGTCCTCACCACCGGCGGTCGTCGGCGTGGCCGGGATCGCGGCGGTGCCGGTCGGCGGAGTCGGCGACGCCTGCGGCGTGGACGGGGCCTGCTGGGCCGCCGGCGTCTGCTGTGCGGTCGTCGTCTGCTGGGCCGCCGGCGTCTGCGGGCTGGTCGCTGGGACGGCCGGTGCGGCGTGCTGCACGACCGGCGGTGCCGGCGGTGCGGGACGCGCCGGGGCGGGAGCCGCGGCGGCAGGAGCCGGAGCGGCAGCGACGGGAGCCGGAGCAGCGGGGGCGGGAGCCGGAGCCGCTGGCACCGGGGCAGCGGCGGGCAGTGCGACGGCCTGCCGCACGGGGGCGACCGCACTGTCGACGGCCTGCGTCGCTCCCTGCACGGTGTCGCCGACGTCCTGGACCAGCCCGCTGACCAGCCCGCGCTGCTGCGGAGCCCCCTCGGCTGCTGCGGCCGGACGGGCACCGAGGAGCAGCGAGAGCAGCACGAGCGCAGCGGCGACCCCGACGCCCACGAGGGCGGTCCGGAGCAGCGCGCGCCAGGGGTCGCGCAACGGCTGGTCCATGCGCTCACCTCCTGATCTCGGCTGCGCACGTAGAGTGGTTGACCGGCACTGTACGCCGATCGATCCCGGACCGGAACCGGTCACGGAAGAAATTCTCAGGAAAGGCCGCACGTGGTCTCGATCTTCTCCGCCCCGACGCGCAACCTCGACATCGTGACGCTGCACGAGATCCTGCGGCTCCGACAGGACGTGTTCGTCGTCGAGCAGGAGTGCGCCTACCCGGACATCGACGGCCGCGACCTCGAGCCGGGCACGGTGCAGTTCTGGGCAGGACAGGGCTCGGTGGACGCCACGCTCCGGCTGCTCCGCGAGGACGACGGCACCGAGCGCATCGGCCGCGTCGCCACCGCCCGGCACGCGCGGTCGCAGGGGCTCGGGGCGCAGCTCATGGAGGCGGCGATCGCCGAGTCCCGCTCGTCGTCGATCGCGATCAACGCGCAGGCGCACCTCGAGCAGTGGTACGGCCGGTTCGGTTTCGTGCGGTCCGGCGACGACTTCCTCGAGGACGCCATCCCGCACGTCCCGATGATGCGCACCCGCTGAGCGCACTGTCGTCCGCGTCCCGGGTCGGTGCGAGGTCGTCGGCCCGGGTCAGGCGCGCCAGCGGCGGAGCTCGTCGAACGACCGCCCCTGGTGCGCGCGGTCCGCGACGAGCCGCTCGAACACGATGTTCGTCTGCGTCGTCGCGACGGCGGGGTCCCCGCTCAGCTCGTCGGCGACGAAGTCCCGCAGCTGCTCCGTCGACGTGCAGGCGATGTGCACGAGGAAGTCCTTGTCGCCGGCGAGGAACGCCACGTCCTGCACGACGGGCACCCGGAGCAGGCGCTTCGCGAAGTCGCGCAGTTCGTGCCGGGCCGCGGCGTGCACCCGGACGGACACCATCGCCTCGATCGCGAACCCGAGCTTCGCGACGTCGACGTCGGCCCGGTAGCCGCGGATCACCCCGGCGTCCTCGAGCGCGCGCACCCGCGTCAGGCACGTGGACGGCGCGACCCCGACCGCGGCCGCCAGCCGGTTGTTCGGCATCCGGGCGTCGCCGGCGAGGGTCCAGAGGATGCGCTCGTCGACCTCGTCGAGGCGCGGTGCGGGATCGGGGCGACGGACGGTTCGGTCGGACACGCCCCGACGTTACCGCTGGTCGACCCCCGCGCTACATCGCCAGCGTCATCCCGACCACGGCGACCGTCATCGCGAAGACCTCACCGCTGCGGACGGCTCGACGGTCCTCGCGCGCCCACTCGTACCGGAGCAGCCACCCGCTGAACGCGCAGTAGCCGATCACACCGGCTCCGAGGACCGCGGAGAGCGCGATCCCGTGTCCGGCGTGCCCGTCGGACAGCCCGGTCGCGTGCCCCATCAGGAGCATGCCGGCCATCACGACCGACGACAGTGCCCGGTGCACGTCCATCGGCTCCGCCCGACGCCCGTCCGGCCGACGGCGCCGCAGCACGGGCAGCGGCGCGAGGAGCAGCAGCGTCGCCGCGGCCAGCAACGTCCACGAGGCGCCCGCCTGCACGACGGGGAGCACCATCGCCACGAGCATCACCGCGGCGGGGACGATCACACCCGGTCGGGGCCGGTAGCGGTCCCCCACGATGCAGCAGACCGATGCGAACTGCGGCACGACGAGCATCGCGTCGGCGACGGTCTCGTGCACGGCGGTCACGGCGAGCGGCGTCCGGGTCGGTCCGGTCGGTCAGTCCTGGGCGCGCGCAGCGGCCTTGTCGGCACGCTCCTGCTTCACGCGGGCGTTCTCGGCGTGCACCTCGGCCTGCGTCGCACGCTCACGCACGAGCCACTCGGGCATCTCCTGCAGGAGGGCCTTGACCTCGGCGGTGGTCAGGGGCTCCTCGACCCCGGCACGCACCAGGCCGGAGATCGACACGCCGAGCTTCTGCGCGACGACCGGACGCGGGTGCGGCCCTTCGCGACGGAGTTCCTCGAGCCACGCCGGCGGCTGCGTGCGGAGCTCGTCGAAGGCGGTCCGGGTGACCGGCTCCGCGCGGAACGACTCCGGGGCTGCCGCCAGCAGGATGCCGAGCTTCTTCGCAGCCGTCTCGGGCTTCATCGTCTGTTCCTGCGCCATGCGTACCAGGGTACGGCCCCTACACTCGGTTGCATGACCGCGGCCCTCACCATCGCCTTCGTCCCGGGGGTCTCCCCCGCGAAGTGGGTCCGGGTCTGGCGGGAACGCTTCCCGGACGCCGAGCTCGGCCTGCTGCCGATCGGACCGACCGAGGTCGACGACGCGCTCACCGGCGAGGCCGACATGGCCTTCGCCCGGATGCCCGTCGGCGCCCACCTCAACGCCATCCCGCTCTGGACCGAGACGGCCGTCGTCGCGATGCCGAAGGACGCGTCCCTCGCCTCCTCCGACGTGGTGACCGAGGCCGACCTGGCCGACGTGCACGTCGTCGACGCCGGGCCCGTGCCGGAGGACGTGTCCGCCGCCCTCGACCTGGTCGAGGCGAACGTCGGAGTCGTCGTGCTCCCCCAGTCCCTCTTCCGCGCGTCCAGCCGCAAGGACCTGGTGGCGAAGCCCCTCGACGGCGCAGCGGGCACCCGGATCGCCCTCGTCTGGCGCGACGCGGACGCCTCCGACACCACCGAGGAGTTCATCGGTGTCGTGCGCGGTCGCACCGCCAACAGCTCGCGGAACGCCGCCGACCGACCGGGAGGCACGACGAACGCCGACGACGCCGGCTCGCGCGGCACGCGGGACGGCTCCGGAGCCGGTCGCGGCAGCACCGCCCGCGCCGGTGGTGGCAAGGCCACCGCGAAGCAGGCCGCCGGCGGCAAGGCGGGCGGCAAGGGCGCGCGCAAGCCGCGCGGGACCGGACGACCGGGCACCCAGCGACTCGGCAACGGCAAGCCGAAACGCGGGTCCAAGGGCAACCGGTGACGGACACGCGGCTCGTCCCGATGCCGGCCACGCGCCTCCCGGCCTGGCTGGACCGCACGATGGCGGAGTACGTCGGATCGCGCATGCGGGCCGGTGAGACCCGCGAGCAGGCCGAGGCGAACAAGCAGCGTTCGCTCGACCAGTGGTTCCCGGACGGGGCACCCCTGCCCGACCACTTCGTCTGGGACCTGGTCGACGACGCGGACGCCGTCGTGGGGTACCTCTGGATCGGACCGTTCTCGTCGGGCAGCACCGAGTGGTGGGTGTTCGACGTCGAGGTCGACGAGCCGTTCCGTCGCCGCGGTCACGCCCGACGGGCGCTGGAGGCCGGGCAGCGGGTCGCCCGTGAGCACGGCGCCACGAGCATCGGGCTCAACGTGTTCGGGTACAACACGGGCGCGCAGGACCTGTACGCCGCGCTCGGCTACCGCGTCACCGCGACGCAGATGCAGCTCCCGCTCGACTGATCGCGGCCTGTCAGGCCCAGACGCCGGACGTGCCGCGTCGGTGACTGCCGACCAGGTGCGTGTCGACGATGCCGAGTGCCTCCATCAGGGCGTGCATCGTCGTGGGCCCGACGAACGCGAACCCGCGCTTCCGCAGGGCCGTCGACAGCGCCACGGACGCCTCGCTCGTCGTCGGGACCTCGGCGATCGTCCGCGGCGCCGGTGTCGCGTCCGGCCGGAAGGACCACACGAGGTCGGCGAGCCCACCGTCGGCGCGCAGGGCGATCGTCGCGTTCGCGTTCGTGATCGTCGCGCGGATCTTCGCCCGGTTCCGGACGATGCCGGCGTCCGCAATCAGGCGCTCGACGTCGTCGTCCCCGAAGACCGCGACCACGTCCGGGTCGAAGTCCGCGAAGGCCGCGCGGAACGCGGGGCGCTTGGACAGGATCGTGCGCCAGGACAGCCCGGACTGGAACGCCTCGAGCGACAACCGCTCGAACACCCCGCGCTCGTCGCGGACCGGCATGCCCCACTCGGTGTCGTAGTACTCGCGGAGCATCGGGTCGGTCGCGGCCCAGACCGGGCGCGCGAGGCCGTCCTCTCCGGTCACCAGGCCGTCGGGGATCATCGTCGGGTCGTCGCTCACGCGTCCATCCTGGCCGACCGCACCGACGACCCCGGGGTCACCGGTCGGTGCCGTCGCCCGTCATCGCGGCCTGGTCCATCCAGACGTACTCCCACCGGTGGCCGTCCGGGTCGGTGAAGCTGCGCTGGTACATGAAGCCGAGGTCGGTCTCCGGGCGGTCCTCGTTCCCGCCGCTCATGACGGCGGCGTCGACGATGCGGTGCACCTCGTCCTTCGAGGCTGCGCTCAGCGAGTTGATCACCTCGACCGTCCCGGGGGCGGCGATCGTCCCGTCGGTGAACTCCTGGAACTTCGCATGCGTGAGGAGCATCACGTACACGGTGCTGCTCACGACGATGCACGCGGCGGTCTCGTCGGTGAACTCCGGGTTCACCGTGTAGCCGAGCGCCTCGTAGAAGCCGACTGCCCGGTCCAGGTCGGTGACCGGCAGGTTGATGAACACCATCTGCTCCACGGTGGTTCCCTTCGTCGAGCACCAACCTGGCGCAGCCGCCCGTCGAGCGCAACCGTTCCTCTCTGCAACCGACTGGTACGTCATACTCTGGTCACATGGAGCGGGCCTACGTCGACGAGTCAGAGCCCGGCGGTGGGCTCGATCACACCAGCTACGTCCTCGCGGCGGTGGTGGTCGTTCAATGCCGAGCCGAGACTGCGCGTGCGGCGGTCCGGTCAGCCAAGCCCTCCCGCATGCGGAAGCTGCACTGGTACGAGGCGCTCCGGACACAGCGCATCTCCTGGCTGGACCTGCTCGCCGTCGCGGCAGCGGTCTTGGTCGTTCGCTACGACGGTGCCCCTGCGCGAGCGGAGCGGCGACGTCGGTCGTGCTTGGAGCGCCTCGTGTGGGAGCTCGAGGTCCGCGGGGTGCAGCACGTCGTGCTCGAGTCGCGAGGAGCCTCCTGTGATGCTGCCGATCGGTCGATGTTCGATGCGCTCCGTCGACGAGGCGTCGGTCGATCGGTCCGGTACGAGCACGTCCGAGGGACGGACGAGCCCCTTGTCGCCCTCGCAGACCTGGCCTGCGGCGCGTACGCGTCCGGGATGCACGAGGAGATCGGCGCAGAGATCGTCGTCGTGCGCTGAAGCAACTCGTCGTGCGATGGAGCGAACCGACGTGTCGTGACACCGGGGCCCCGAGGCCCGGACAGCGCGAAGCCCCGGGCCCGCGCTGGCTGCAGGCGTATCCGGGGCTCACTTCCGGTCGAGCAACACGCGACCGACATGTCAATGCTAGGAACGATGACCGACGCCGTCAACCGCCCCGTGCCTCCTGGCCGCCCGGTGTTTCCCAGAACGCTCGAAGCGCGAAGCGAGAACGGGCGTACCAGGTCGGATCGACCGACCAGGTACGCCCGTTCGTGCCGGGTACGCCCGTTCGTGTCAGGCGGGCCGTGCAGCCGCGCGCAGCGGGGTCAGACCCGCTCGCGCCCCTCGCCTGCGGCGCGCTGGTCGGCCTCGGCCTCGGCCTGCCCGACGATGTCCTCGGCAGGCACCGGGTTCAGCCGGTCCCACAGGAAGAAGAGCAGCCCGCCGACGAGCAGCGACAGCCCGACCCACAGGTTGATGTGGATGCCGCCGGTCTTCTCGGGGTCGGTGTCCCAGTGGACGATGCCGACGATGGTGGTGATCACGCCGTAGAGCACGAACAGGCCGCCGAGGATGCGGCGCAGGTCGAGTCGGCGGGTGGAGCGGACGAGCGCCGCCTGCTCCTCGGTGAGCTTCGTGGTGTCCTCACGCATGGGAGTACTCCTTCGGGTCCGGGCCTAGAGGAACGGCAGGTAGAGGGCGACGCACAGCACGAGCGCGACGGTGCCGAGCAGCGCGGGCGAGCGGTACCAGGCGGTGTCCGTCGCGACGGCACCGGCGGTCATGTCGATCTTGCCGACGCCGTACACCAGGCCGCCGAGCTCCGACACGTCCTTCGGCTTCGTGGCGAGCGAGACGAGCACGCCGACGACGAGCACCGTGACGAACGAGATGATCGCGCCGTACATCGTCTCCGCCGTCGCCGTCGAGAACAGCGACGGGTCCACGAGGTACGCGATCCAGGTGATCGTCGGCGTCACGATGCCGAGCACGTAGCCCCAGAGCGCGCCCTGGGTGGTCATCCGCTTCCACAGCAGTCCGAGGATGAAGACGCCGAAGAGCGGTGCGTTGAAGAACGAGAACAGCGTCTGCATGTAGGTCATGATGTTGCCGGCCTGCGCGGCGAGGAACGCCGTGCCGATGCCGACGACCACGCCGACGACCGTGACCCAGCGACCGGTCTTCAGGTAGTGCAGGTCGGGCATGTTCGGCTTGATGTACCGCTGCCAGATGTCGTACGTGAAGACGGTGTTGAAGGACGAGACGTTCGCCGCCATGCCCGCCATGAACGAGGCGAGCAGACCCGTCACCGCGATGCCGAGCACGCCGGTCGGCAGGTACATCTGGATGAGCTTCGGGATCGCGTCGTTGTAGGTCAGCTCCCCCGAGGCGAACTGGTTGCCCACGACGGCCGCGGCGATGAGCCCCGGCACGACGACGATGAACGGGATGAAGAGCTTCGGGATCGCCGCGATGAGCGGGGTCCGGCGGGCTGCCGACATGTTCTTCGCCGAGAACGCGCGCTGCACCTCGGTGAAGTTCGTCGTCCAGTAGCCGAAGGAGAGCACGAAGCCGAGGCCGAGCACGATGGCGAGCCAGTTCGCCCCGATCGGGTTCGTGACGTCGCCGATGCCGGTACCCGTCCAGGCCTGCAGGTGCTGCACGCCCTGGGTCTGCTTGATGGCCTCGGTGAGACCGCCCCACCCGCCGACACGGTGCAGGCCGACGATCGTCAGCGGCACGAGGCCCGCGATGATCACGAAGAACTGCATGACCTCGTTGTAGATCGCGCTGCTCAGGCCACCGAGGGTGATGTAGGCGAGCACGAACGCGGCGGACACCAGGATCGCGAGCCACTCCGGCCAACCGAGCATCGCCTCGATGACGATCGCCATGGCGTAGAGGTTGATGCCGGCGATGAGCACGTTCGACACCGCGAACGCGATCGAGTTCACCAGGTGCGGCGCCTTGCCGAAGCGGCGGAGCATGAACTCCGGCACCGACCGGACCTTGGACCCGTAGTAGAAGGGCATCATCACGAGCCCGAGGAACACCATCGCGGGCACGGCACCGATGAGGTAGTAGTGCAGCGTCGCCATGCCGATCTGCGCGCCGTTCGCGGCCATGCCGAGGATCTCGGTCGCGCCGAGGTTCGCGGACACGAACGCCAGGCCCGTGATCCAGGCCGGCATCGAGCGGCCGGACAGGAAGAAGTCCATGCTCGTCCGCACCTGCTTGCGGGCGGTGAACCCGATGCCGATGACCACCGCGAAGTACACGATGATCATCAAGTAGTCGACCCAGCCCAGTTCGAGCCGGATCCCGTTGGTCGCCGCAGCGAGAACCATGCGATCTCCACATCAGTGTGTTGCAGTCGGCAACTGCGCCGACCCGAGCGGGAACGTTACACCGCGATGTGACCGTTCACACAGCTCGCGCATCCGTCGCCGTCGCCGCAGCCCCGCCGCTCGGTAGGCTCTCCCCATGAGCGACCCGGTCACCGACACCACGACACGCCCCCGGCGGATCCTCGTCCTGAACGGGCCGAACCTCGACATCCTCGGGCGTCGCGACCCGGCACAGTACGGCACCGTGACGCTCGCCGAGCTCGAGGCGATCGTGCACACCGAGGCGGCGGTCCACGAGCTCGAGGCGGATTTCCGGCAGACCAACCGCGAGGGCGAGCTCGTCGAGTGGCTGCACGAGGCGCTGGACGACTTCGTCGCGGTGGTCATCAACCCCGCCGCCTACGCGCACACCTCGGTCGCGCTGCACGACGCGGTCGAGGCACTGAGCGTCCCGGTCGTCGAGGTGCACCTCTCGAACACGTGGAAGCGCGAGCCGTTCCGGCACGTCGACCACGTCGCGACGGCGGCGACCGCGGTCATCGCCGGTGCGGGCGCCGACGGCTACCGCCTGGCGGTCGCCCACGTCGCGTCGCTGGTGGCCGACCCGACCGACTGACGGCCTGGAGGCGCGGCACCCGCCCGCCACGCGCCTCCCGTCCGCCCCGCGTCCAGACGTCCCGTCCGTCCCGTCCGTCCCGTCCCGTCCCGTCCCGGTGAGGTTCCGAGCGGGCGATGTACGTCACGGTCGCGCTCGACCGTGACGTACGTCGCCCCCTCGGCGGACGACGCGCGGCGTGTCGTGCCCGCTCGGCGGCGCGACCGGCGGCGCGTCGTGCGACCGCGAGCGGCGGGCGGGCGGCGGCTAGAAGTCGGCGGGACGGCGGACGTCGTCGGCGCCGACGGCGGCGAACCCTCCGCGGACGATCGGCAGCGCGCGCCGGACCGCCTGGTCGATGCGCAGCTCGAGGTCGACGCTGGCGATGTCGTACCCGCCCTCGCGCTTGGTGAAGTCGCGCTCGTTCCCGAACACGCCGAGCGGCAGGGTCGTCGACTGGAAGAAGCCGAACAGCGGGCGCATCTGGTGCTCGACGAGCAGTGCGTGCCGGTCACTGCCGCCCGTGGCGGTCAGGAGCACCGGGGTGTCGACGAGGTCGTACTGCCCCACCCAGTCGAAGAAGAGCTTGAAGGCACCGGAGTAGGCGGCCCGGAACGCCGGGCTGCCGACGACGAGCACGTCCGCTGCCTCGACGGTCTCGAGCGCTCGCCGGGTGCGGTCCGACATCGCCTCGCGGGAGGGCGCGGCACCGAGGTCCGCGAGCAGAGGTCCGATCTCGACCTGTGCGGTCCGGGCGTCCGGCAGGTCCTCCGCCATGCGCGCCACGGTCGCCCCGACCAGGGTCGAGGTGCGCGAGGGGTCCGATGGGCTGCCGCTGACGCCGACGACGAGTGCTCCGTCCATGCGGTCGATGCTCACACGTCGTCCGAGGGCCCGTCCGGGTGTGACGACTTGTGTCGCCCACCAGCACGCGCGGGTACCGTCCGGGTGATGCAGACGTTCCTGCCGTACGCCGACTTCCGCGCCTCGGCCGAGGTCCTCGACGACAAGCGACTCGGCAAGCAGCGCGTCGAGACCCTGCAGGTGATGCGGGCGTTGACCCTGCCGGACTACGGCTGGCAGCACCACCCCGTCGTCGCCATGTGGCGCGGGTACCGCCCGGCGCTGATGGCCTACCAGGACGCGACGTGCCGGGTGTGGCTCGAGCGCGGGCACGCCGACACCTGCCTGGAGAAGACCCTGGCCGACCTCGGGCTGGTCCCCGAGGACTTGGTCGCGTACGAGCGCGGCGACTTCGCGGTGCCCGCGTGGAACACCGACCCGGCGGTGCACGCCTCGCACCGGTCGAAGCTCGTGCAGAAGGCGCCGGAGCACTACCGACCGTTGTTCCCCGACGTGCCCGACGACCTGGACTACGTCTGGCCGGGCGTCCCCGAGCCGCCGGCACGCTGACACGCTGACACGCTCACCCCCGGGCACGACGACCGGGCGGCCGCCGCTCGACGGTGGGACGGCAGCTGCGCGGCCGTTCGACGCCACCGCGACCCGTCGTGGACTGACAGGGGGTACGGCGCCGGTCAGGGTCCGGCGCCGCGTCCACGACGGGCGCGGCGGCCGCTCGGGCACGACGACAGGGGATGTCGTGTCCGGCGCCGGACGCGGTCAGGGGTGCTGCGTCCGGTCATGAGCACCGCGGGCCCCGGGGGGGGGGGGGGGGGGACGGGACCGCGCGGTGCTGGCCTCGGGTGGTGGGTTCCTCAGAGGTGTTCGGTGTCTCCTCGGTACCGGTCCGTCTCGCTGGGGGCGGGCATGGCCCGACGGAGTGGCGCGGTGCCGACCGTCGGGAGCAGGGCACTCACGACGGTGGCGAGTGCCCCCACGGTCGCGATGGCGCCGAGCGGGGCGGTGCCGAGGTCGTGCTGCGCGGCGAGTGCGATGGCGACCACGGTCGCGGGTGCCGGCAGGAGCTGGACCGCACGGAAGGGGACCTCCTGTCGGTCCCGGGTGGTGATCGCGTTCGCCATGGCCCCATCGTGACGGACGATCGCTGTCCGCAGAAGGGGGGACATCACCCCCAACTATGGAGTAGAACGTCTAGTACACTCAGCTCAGGCGCCGAACCGCGGCGACCGACTCGGCGACCGCCCGCACCACGACGGCCACGTCCTCGTCCGTGAGCCCGTCGTCGAACGTCAGTCGCAGGGCCGTGCGCGCGGTGTCCTCCGACAGTCCGAGGGCGGTGAGGACGTGTGAGGCCTCGGTGCTCCCCGCGGCACAGGCGCTCCCGGAGGAGGTCACGACGTCGCGCTCCTCGAGTTCGAGCAGCACGGTCTCGCCGTTGACCGCCGGCGGACCACCCGGCACCGCCGGGAAGCAGAACGACGCGTGCCCCGGGAGCCGACCCGCCCCGCCCAGCGCCGACCCGACCGGCGCCGCCCCGGTCAGCACGGCACCGGGCACCGACGCCAGCACGCCCTCGACCACGGCGTCCCGGGTCACGGTCGCACGGGCGGCAGCGGCGCCCCGGGCCCCCTCGACGAGCGACACCGCGGTGGCGAGGGCGACCGCTCCGGCGACGTCCTCGGTCCCCGACCGTCTCCCCCGCTCCTGTCCCCCGCCGTGCAGCAGCGGCTCGAGCGGTACCCCACCCCGGACCGCGAGTGCGCCGGTGCCCTTCGGTGCGCCGAGCTTGTGCCCGGAGAACGACAGCGCGTCGACGCCGAGCCGGTCGAGCCCGAGGGGCAGCCACGGAGCGCTCTGCACGGCGTCGGTGTGGAACCGGGCGCCGACGCGGTGCGCGACCGCCGCGAGGGCCGGGAGGTCCTGCACGGTGCCGACCTCGTTGTCGGCGTGTGCCACCGAGACGAGCGTGGTGTCCGGACGGACGACCCGCGCGAGCGCCTCGGGCGTCACGGTCCCGTCGCGTTCGACCGGCACGAGCGTGACGGTGAACCCGTGGTGGCGCTCCAGGTACCGGCAGCTCTCGAGCACCGCCTCGTGCTCGATCGCGCTCGTGACGACGTGCCGGCCGCGGGGTGCCGCGAGCGCGATGCCCTTGACCGCGGTGTTCGCACCCTCGGTGCCGCCGGTGGTGAGGACGACCTCGCCCGGACGGCACCCGAGGAACCGGGCGATCGTCGCCCGGGCGTCGGCGAGTCCCCGGGCGGCCGCCTCGCCCACCCCGTGCGTGGACGACGGGTTGCCGAAGACGCCGGTGAGGTACGGCCACATCGCCTCGAGCACCTCGCGGCGGACCGGGGTGGTCGCGGCGCGATCGAGGTAGAACACCGGGTCAGCCGCCGGTCACGTCGACGTCGAGCCCGAGGTCGAGCGCCCGCGCCGAGTGGGTGAGTGCGCCGACGGAGACGACGTCGACCCCGGTGCGCGCGATGGCGCCCACCGTGTCGAGCGCGACCCCGCCGGAGGCCTCGACGAGCGCACGGCCCGCGACCAGCCGCACGCCCTCGACGAGCTGCTCCGGCGTGAAGTTGTCGAGCATGATCGTGTCGACACCGGCCGCGACCACGGGTTCGACCTGGTCGAGCCGGTCGACCTCGACCTCCAGGTGGACCGTGTGCCCGAGCCGACCACGGGCTCCGCGGACGGCGTCGCCGATCGCGGTGCCGCCGGCGAGCAGCACGGCCAGGTGGTTGTCCTTGGCGAGGACGGCGTCGGACAGCGAGTTCCGGTGGTTGTGGCCACCGCCGCAGCGCACGGCGTACCGCTCGACGGCCCGGAGGCCCGGAGTGGTCTTGCGGGTGTCGACGATCCGTGCGCCCGTCCCCGAGACGGCCGCGACGTACCGCGCGGTGACGGTCGCGATGCCGGACATCCGCTGCACCAGGTTGAGCCCGACCCGCTCGGCGCGCAGGACCGAGCGCGCAGGGCCGTGCACCGTGGCGAGGACCTGTCCGGCGTCGAAGGGCTCGCCGTCGGCCACGTGCAGCTCCGTGCGCACCGTGGGGTCGACGGCGTGCATCACGGCGGCGAACACCGCGCCGCCAGACAGCACGCCGGGTTCGCGGGCGGCCAGGGTCGCGGTCGCGCGGGCGTCGACGGGGATGAGCGTCTCGCTCGTGACGTCACCCCACGGAGCGTCCTCCTCGAGCGCCGTCTCGATCACGCGACGCAGGGCGTGCGGCGGGATCGTCCCGGGGTCGGCTGCGGTGGTGGTGGTCATGCGGGGACTCCCTGCTGGACGGGCGCGGTGCTGCTGGACTGCGCGGTGCTGCTGGACTGCGCTGTGCTGCTGGACTGGACGGAGGCCGGGGCGCTGCCGCGCCGGACGGCGCGGACCCACCCGGTCGACACCGGCGCGGAGGGATCGGTCTCCGGGTGGTCGGTGCGCGCGTGCGACCCGCGCGACTCGGTCCGGGAAGCCGCCGCGAGCGCGGTGACCCGCGCCAGGTCGAGCAGGGCGCGGTCCTCGTGGTCCCGCACGGTGCGCGCCACCGGCGACCGGAGCGCAGCGAGCGCGCGACGTGCGGCGGCGAGTCCGTCCGCGTCCCGGAGCAGGCCGACCCGCTCCGTCATCTCGGTCTGGACCGCCTGCCGGAGGTCGGTGGCACGGTCCGGGTGGGCGGCGCCTCCAGGCCGTCCGCTGCGGTCCGTCCCGTGCGGCGTCGATCCCGGCACCCCTCCGTCCGGCCGGGAGGCACGGTGCGGCTCCGCCTCCGTGCCCACCTGGTCGTCGGGGACGGTGCGCACGGGCAGGGCCGCGTCGCCGCGCAGGCGCAGCTGCGCGGGTCGTGGGGCACCGATCGCGTCGGCGGTCCGCACGCCGAAGACGAGCCCCTCGAGCAGGGAGTTCGACGCGAGTCGGTTCGCGCCGTGGACGCCGGTGCAGGCGGCCTCGCCGACGGCGAGCAGTCCGGGGAGGCTGGTGCGCCCCTCGCTGTCGGTGGCGATCCCGCCCATCGCGTAGTGCGCCGCCGGGGCGACCGGCACGCCCTCCCGCGTCCAGTCGAAGCCGGCCGCGCGGGTCGCGCGGGTGAGGCCGGGGAAGCGTGCGACGAGCCGGTCCGCGCCGAGCCCCGTGGCGTCGAGGAGCACGGGGGCGCCGCCCTGGTCGCGGACGGCGGCTGCGATGCCGCGGGCGACCACGTCGCGCGGCGCCAGCTCGGCGTCCGGGTGCACGGCGCTCATGAAGCGTCGTCCGGCGGCGTCGCGCAGGACGGCACCCTCGCCGCGGACCGCCTCGGAGAGGAGCCCACCGTCGGGCACGGCCAGCCGGGTCGGGTGGAACTGGACGAACTCCAGGTCAGCGAGGACGGCCCCCGCCCGCCAGGCCGCTGCGACGCCGTCGCCGGTCGCGACCAGCGGGTTGGTCGTCTCGCGGTACAGGTGGCCGGCGCCCCCGGAGGCGAGCACGACCGTGTCCGCCTCGATGCGTCGGGGCTCGCCGAGCAGGTCGAGCACGTCCACACCGACCACCGCTCCGTCCCGGACGACCAGGTCGGTGAGGCAGGTGCGCTCCAGGACCGTGACGTGCTGCCGGTGCAGGGCGGCGACGAGCGTGCGCTCGACCGCGGCGCCCGTGGCGTCGCCGTCGGCGTGCAGGACGCGCCAGCGACCGTGCGCGGCCTCGCGCCCGCGTGCCAGGTCGTCGCCGTGGCGGTCGAGGGACGCGGGGTCCGACGTCCGGTCGAACGGGACGCCCAGCGCGAGCAGGTCCCGCACCCGGGCGGGCCCTTCGGCGCAGAGCAGCGCGACGGCGCGCGCATCGGCCCCACCGACGGCCGCGACGTGGGTGTCGTGCTCGTGCAGCGCGACGGCGTCGTCGGCGCCGAGCGCGACGGCGATCCCGCCCTGGGCAGCGGCGGTGGCGCCGTCGGCGAGCCCGCCCTTCGTCACCAGGGTGACGTCGTGGCGGGCGCTGGCGCGGATCGCGGCGGTGAGCCCGGCGATGCCGGACCCGACGATGACGACGTGCACGGTGCGGTCCCCGGTGTCCTCGCGCGGGGCCGTCAGCCGCGGGGCTTCGCGGCGAGCATGCGCTCGAGCGCGACCCGGGCGTCGGCCTGCACGTCGGCGGGCACCGTGATCTCGTTGAGGACCTCGCCGCGGACGAGTGCCTCGAGCACCCAGGCGAGGTAGCCCGGGTGGATCCGGTACATCGTCGAGCAGGGGCAGACGACGGGGTCGAGGCAGGTGATCCGGTGCTGCGGGTACTCGGCCGCGAGCCGGTTCACCATGTTGATCTCGGTCCCGATCGCGAACGAGGTCGGTGCGGTGGCGGCGGCGACGGTCCGGTGGATGAGGTCGGTGCTGCCCGCAGCGTCCGCGGCGTCCACGACGGCCATCGGGCACTCGGGGTGCACGATGACCTGCACACCGGGGTCCTCCCGGCGGGCCTGGTCGATCTGCTCGACCGTGAACCGGCGGTGCACCGAGCAGAACCCGTGCCAGAGGACCACCTGCGCGTCGAGCAGGGTCTGTGCGTCGTTGCCGCCGAGCGCCTTCCGCGGGTTCCACATGGGCATGCGGTCGGTGCTGATCCCCATGGCCTTCGCGGTGTTCCGACCGAGGTGCTGGTCGGGGAAGAACAGCACGCGCTGCCCCCGCTCGAACGCCCACTCGAGCACGGTCGCCGCGTTCGACGACGTGCAGACGATCCCACCGTTCCGGCCGCAGAAGGCCTTGAGGTCGGCGGCGGAGTTCATGTACGTGACGGGGATCACCGGCACGCGCCCGTCGGCGTCGGGCTCGGTGCCGTACACAGCGGCGAGCTCGGCCCAGGCCGCCTCGACGCTGTCGATGTCGGCCATGTCCGCCATCGAGCACCCGGCGGCGAGGTTCGGCAGGACCACACGCTGGTCGTCACGGGCGAGGATGTCCGCCGTCTCCGCCATGAAGTGGACGCCGCAGAACACGATGGCCTCGGCGTCGGGCCGGGTCAGGGCGGCGTTCGCGAGCTGGAACGAGTCGCCGAGGAAGTCCGCGTGCCGGACGACCTCGTCGCGCTGGTAGAAGTGGCCGAGCACGACGACCCGGTCCCCCAGCGTCGCCTTCGCCCGCTCGATGCGCTCGTGGAGTTCCGCGTCGCTCGCGGTCCGGTACTCGTCGGGGAGCTGCCCCTGCCGCGGTGCGGAGGTCGGGATGACGTCGGACATCGACGAGCCGGGGCCGTAGCCCGGGCGGCTGTCGAAGTCCCAGGTCGGCGCGGCGAGGTCGGGGGTGCAGGTGCTGCCGTCGGCCTTGCCGTTGGAGATGAGCTCGATCGTGGTGGCGATGGACACTGTGGTTCCTATCGGTTCTGCGGGTGGTGCTGCCGGGGGTGGGCGGGCTGCAGCGGGCCGTTGTCCGCGTAGGCCAGGTCGGGGTTCGAGCGGTACAGCCGAGCCGGGCGGTGCCGGTCACCGCTCGTGGTCTCGTCCGTCGCGATGACGGCGTCGGACTGCGCGACCTGTCGACGGAAGTTCGCGGGGTCGAGCGTCCGCCCGAGCACGGCCTCGTACACCCCGCGCAGCTCGGCGAGGGTGAACCGGTCACCGAGGAACGCCTGCGCGATCCGCGAGTACGACACCTTGTTGCGGAGCCGCCAGAGGGCGTAGGCGACGATGTGGTCGTGGTCGAACGCGAGTGCGGGGTGCTCGTCGGCCAGGAACCAGCGGACGTTCCAGTCGTCGGGGACGGACTCGGCCTCGTCGGGGTGGACGAGCGCCCAGTAGACGATCGACACCACGCGGCTCGGCGAACGGTCGACGTCGCCGAACGCGTACAGCTGCTCGAGGTACCGCGGCTGCACGTTCGTCGTCTCGCGCAGGCGCGCCGCGGCGGAGTCCTCGAGCCCCTCGTCCGGTCCGACCCAGCCACCGGGCAGCGCCCACGACCCCTCGAACGGATCGGCGACGCGGCGCACGAGCGGCATCCACAGCGCCGGGGCACCGGTGTCGGGGTGCGGGCGCAGGGCGACGATCACGGTGGAGACCGCGACGCGGATGCTGGTGGGAGGTGATTGTGTCATGATGACTCGAAGTGTTCGGGTTGCAATGACACTATCAGGCGGTTCACGGAACCGGAACAGCGCCGTAACGTGCAGGGTCCCAGACGTGCCTACATTGGCGCCATGACGACGGTGACGAGGGTGCACGCCGTGGTGTCCGGCTCGGTGCAGGGGGTCGGCTTCCGGTACTGGACCGCACGCAAGGCAGACGGGCTCGAACTCGACGGGTACGCCAGGAACCTGTTCGACGGGACCGTCGAGGTCGAGGCCGAGGGGCCGTCCGAGGCGGTCGAGGCCCTCATGGCGTTCCTCCGCACCGGTCCGCCGACCGCCACGGTCACCGACGTCGCCCGACGCAGCGTGGTCCCGCACGGCGACGGCGACGGGTTCGCGATCCTGCGCTGACCGCGCTCGGGGTGGACCTGTTCACGAGGACGACACACGGAAGCGGAATACTCGGATCCGTTCAGGCGGTTGCCCTGTCTGCGCGGTCCGCGCGCCCTCGTCCTCTCCGCCGTACTCCACCGTCACTCCCCAGGAGCCCCGCATGACCCAGGCCGTCGATTCCGCCCCGCGCACCGGGAGCGTCTCGCAGCCCTCCGCCGGCGAGACCAGACTCGTGATCGGGCTGCTGCTCGTCTCCGCGTTCGTCGTCATCCTCAACGAGACGATCATGGGTGTCGCTCTCCCCCGGCTCATGGAGGACCTCGACATCTCGGCGGCCACCGGGCAGTGGCTCACCACGGGCTTCCTGCTCACCATGGCCGTGGTGATCCCGATCACCGGGTTCCTGCTCCAGCGCTTCAGCACGCGCCAGGTCTTCATCGCGGCGATGGCGCTGTTCAGCCTCGGTACGCTCGTCGCCCTCGCGGCACCCGGCTTCCCCGTGCTGCTCGTCGGCCGCATCGTGCAGGCCAGCGGTACCGCGATCATGATGCCGCTGCTCATGACGACCGTCCTCAACCTGGTCGAGCCCGCGCACCGCGGCCGCATCATGGGCAACATCTCGATCGTCATCTCGGTGGCGCCCGCCGTCGGCCCGACCATCTCGGGCCTGATCCTCAACGCGTTCTCGTGGCGCTGGCTCTTCGGGTTCGTGCTGCCGATCGCCGTCGCCGCGCTCGTGCTCGGCGTGCTCAAGGTCCGCAACGTGACCACGCCCCGCCGCGCGCCGCTCGACGTCCTGTCGGTCGTGGTCTCCGCCGTGGCGTTCGGCGGGATCGTCTTCGGGCTGTCCAGCTTCGGCGAGGCCGGGTCGACCGGGCCGCTCGTCCCCGTCCTCGCCCTGGTCGTCGGTTTCGCGGCACTGGCGTTCTTCGTCGTCCGGCAGACCCGCCTGCAGCGCACCGACAGCGCCCTGCTCGATCTCCGGACCTTCCGCACGAAGGGCTTCACGGTCCCGATCGTCGCGATGGGCATCAGCTTCATGGCGATGTTCGGCACGCTGATCCTGCTGCCGATCTACCTCGAGCGCGTCCTCGGGCTCGAGGTGCTGACCGTCGGGCTCCTGCTCCTGCCCGGCGGCCTGATCATGGGGCTGCTCTCGCCCCTCGTCGGCCGCATCTACGACCGCCGCGGCCCCCGCGTGCTCCTCGTGCCCGGGTCGATCATCATCAGTGCCGTGCTCTGGGCGCTCTCCACGGTCGGGGTCGACACCAGCGTGTGGTTCGTCCTCGGCGCCCACGTCGTGCTGAGCATCGGCCTCGCGCTCACCTTCACCCCGCTCTTCACCGCCGCGCTCGGTGGCCTGCCGCCGAAGCTGTACTCGCACGGCAGCGCGGTGCTCGGGACGACGCAGCAGCTCGCAGGTGCCGCGGGGACAGCGCTCTTCGTCACGCTCCTGACGATCGGTGCGGCCTCGGCGGGAGCCGACGCGGACGCCGCCGGGGTCGCCGCCGCGACCGCCTCGGGCGTGCAGACCGCGTTCCTGGTGGGCGGCGTCATCTCCCTCGTCGGCATCCTCACCTCGGCGTTCGTCCGCCGCCCGGCGACGCCCGAGGGCGCACCCGCCGGCGCCCCCGCGATGCACTGACCCGGAACACCACCGGACCGGGCCGGCGGTCCCCGGTGCCACGTGGACGACGGCGTGGCATCGTGGGCGGCATGCGGTCGACGGCGCGCGAGGTCAACTGGTCCGGTACGGTCACCTACTCGGCCGAACGGGTCGAACGGCCGCGCACCCTCGAGGAGGCCGCCGAGGTCGTCGCCCGGTCGCAGCGGGTGCACGGGCTCGGCACCCGCCACTCGTTCAACGACGTGGCAGACGCCCACGGGGTGCTGCTCGACCTGACGGGGCTCCCCACGGACCTCGTCGTCGACGCCGCCGCCGGCACGGCCTCGATGGGTGCCGGTACCAGATACGGGGTGGTGGCGCCGGAACTCGACGCCGCGGGGGTCGCCCTGCACAACACCGGCTCACTGCCGCACATCTCGATCGGCGGCGCGATCGCCACCGGGACGCACGGGTCGGGCACGACGCTCGGGTCGCTGAGCACCGCCGTCCGGTCGTTCGAGCTCCTCGGACCGGACGGTGCCGTGCGGACGGTCCGTCGCGGCGAGGACGACTTCGACGGGGCCGTGCTGCACCTCGGGCTGCTCGGCATCGTGACGCGCGTCGAGGTGGACGTCGAACCGTCCTACCGGATGCGCCAGGACGCGTACGGGCCCGTCCCGTGGGACCGGTTCGTCGCGCACGTCGCCGACGTGCACGCCGCGGCCTACTCGGTGTGCTCCTACACGGTGTTCGGGGACGAGGTCGGCGAGGTGCTGCTGAAGTCCCGCGTGCCGGACGGCGCCGACGACGTCGACGTCCCGGAGGCCCTGCTCGGCGCACCGCGGCTGCCGGGACGCCCGGCCGACGGTCACGTCACCGCTCGCGACGGCACCGTGGGCCCGTGGTGGGACCGGCTGCCGCACTTCCCGATCGACGCGGTGCCGAGCGTCGGGTCCGAGGTGCAGAGCGAGCACTTCGTCCCGCTGCGGCACGCTGCCGCCGCACTGGAGGCCCTCCGCGGGCTCGCCGACCGGATCCAGCCACACCTGCACGTCTGCGAGCTCCGCACGATGGCCGCCGACCCGTCCTGGCTCAGCCCGACGCAGGGCGAGGACGTCCTCTGCATCGCGTTCACCTGGCGGAAGCACCCCGAGGCGGTCGCGGCGCTGCTGCCGGACCTCGAAGCACGGCTCGCGCCGTTCGACGGCCGGCCGCACTGGGGCAAGACGAGCTCGCTCGACGCCGACGCGGTCGAGGCCCTCTGGCCGCGCCTGCCGGACTTCCGCAGGCTGGTGGCGGCGGCCGATCCGGAGCGGCGGTTCGCGTCCGTGTTCGGTGAGCGGGTGCTGCGGACCTGAGCCGCGCCTCCCGACCGGGTCCACCCCTCACGCGACAGGGGTGACCGTCTTCGTCTCGCCGTCCCAGTGGCGGACCCCGCCGACGGTCAGGGTCTCCGGCAGCGGGGTCGCCCGGAGCGCCGCGACCGCGGCGGGCAGGTCCTCGTCGCGCACCCGACGGGCGAAGGTGACGTGCGGCGACCAGCCGCCGGGCAGCGAGGTCTCCACGGCGTCGGGTGCCCGCCGGTGCACCGCCGCGTGGAAGGCCGCGAGGACCGGGTCCACGACGACGGCACGGACGAGCACGGACCGCCCGGCGCCGGCGGGGAACAGCAGGAGGCCACCGAGCCGGAGCGTCGTCGGCACCGCGGCGTCGAACCCCTCCGGGACCGGCAGCGCGTCGCCGGCCGCGAGGGTGATGTGCGGGTCGTTCGTCCCCGACCGGCCGAGGCTCGGCAGGTCGGCTGCCGTCAGGGCGTCCCACGCGGCGCGCACGGCGGCGTCGGAGTCGGGGTCGAGGACGAGTTCGAGGCTGCGCACGCTCCGAGTCAACCAAGCCCCGCAGCGCCCGGTGCTCGCCGTGCGGCACCTGTGGAGAACGGCACGGATGTAACACGGCGGAACGGATCGTGCGTGTCGCGCCGCGGGCAGCCACACTCGGAACCTGGCCGCGGCATCCCGCGGCTCCCCACGCACCGCCCGTGCACGCCGCCGTCCGGGCTCGCCCCGCCCGGCCCCGCCCCACCCGTCCGGGCACGTCCCCCACGAGGAGCACCCATGTCCGCAGCACCCGTCCTGCCTCAGAAGCCGAAGGGCAGGCGCCCCGTCGGCTGGATCATCGCCGCCGCCGTCGTCGTGGTCGCGATCGTCGTCGCCGTCGTCGTGGCGGCCGTCCGCTCGGGCGGTTCCGGTGGTACCGCGGCCGGCAGCGGCACGCAGGAGACCGTGACGATCGGCGTCGCCGACAAGTCGCTCGGCTACTGGAGCACGTACACGAAGCTCGCGAAGGACGAGCTCGGCGTGACGGTGGAGCTCACCAACTTCTCGGACTACTCGCTGCCGAACCCCGCGCTCAAGGACGGCCAGCTGGACATCAACCAGTTCCAGCACATCCAGTACCTGGCGGACTACAACGTCACCTCGGACGACGACCTGCAGCCGATCGGCTCCACCGCCGTGTACCCGCTGCCGCTGTACGCCACGCAGTACTCGAAGCCGAGCGAGCTGCCCGAGGGTGCGAAGGTCGCGATCCCGAACGACTCGATCAACCAGGCGCGCGCGCTCCTCATCCTGCAGTCCGCGAAGCTCCTCGAGCTCGAGGACGGCGGCTCGGCCTTCTCGACCACGACCGACATCGAGTCGTCGAAGGTCGACGTCCAGCCCCTCGACGCCTCGCAGACCGCGAACGCGCTCCAGCAGGGCTCCGTCGCCGCCGCGGTCGTGAACAACAACTTCGCCACCGCCGCGAAGCTCCCGACCAGCGACATCGTCTTCCAGGACGACCCGGCCAGTGCGAGCGCCGCCCCGTACGTGAACGTCTTCGCGGTGCGCGACGCCGACAAGGACAACAAGACCTACCTCGACCTGGCGAAGCTGTTCCAGGACCCGGCAGTGCAGAAGGCCTTCGCCAAGGACCTGCCCGAGGCCGTCGCCCGCGACGAGAGCGCCACGAAGCTCCAGGCCGAGCTCGCGACGGTCGAGCAGGACGCGAAGGCGGCCAAGCAGTAGTGCCCGCCCTCGTCGAACTCCGCGGCGTCTCGAAGCACTACCGCCGCGCCGACACCGGCGAGACCGTGGTGGCCGTCGAGGACGTCTCCCTGGACGTGCACCAGGGAGAGGTCCTCGGCGTCATCGGGTACTCCGGTGCCGGCAAGTCCACCCTCGTCCGCCTCGTGAACGCCCTCGAGCTCCCCTCGTCCGGCACGGTCACCGTCGGCGGCAGGGAACTCACCGCGATCCCGGAGAAGGAACGCCGCCTGGCCCGCCGGAAGATCGGCATGATCTTCCAGCAGTTCAACCTGTTCCGCTCGCGGACCATCGCCGGCAACGTCGCGTACCCGCTCAAGGTCGCGGGTGTCGCGAAGGCCGAGCGGGACCGCCGTGTGGCCGAACTCCTCGACTTCGTCGGGCTGCTCGAGCGCGCGCACGCGTACCCCGAGCAGCTGTCCGGCGGGCAGAAGCAGCGCGTCGGCATCGCCCGCGCGCTCGCCTCGAACCCCGAGCTGCTCCTCGCCGACGAGGCCACGAGCGCCCTCGACCCGGACACCACCTCCGAGGTGCTCGCGCTCCTCCGTCGCGTGAACCGCGAGCTCGGTGTCACCATCGTCGTCATCACGCACGAGATGGACGCGGTCCGCCGGATCGCCGACCGGGTCGCCGTGATGGAGAACGGCCGCGTGGTCGAGGTCGGCGACGTCTACGACGTGTTCGCCTCGCCGCAGACCGGTGCGGCGCAGCGCTTCGTGCGCACCGCCCTGCACGACCGCCCCTCGGCGGAGCAGCTGGCGCGGCTGCGGGAACACCACCGCGGCCGCCTGGTCACGGTGCAGATCACCGACGAGGTCGGCCTGCAGAACCGGATCGACGCGGCCTTCCGCACCGCCGGGGTGTCGGCCGAGCTCGTGTTCGGCGGCGTCGGCGAGATCCGCGAACGCCGCATCGGGTCGCTGACCTACGAGTTGACCGCGGACGACCCCGCCGCCGTCGACCGCGCGATCGGGGCACTGCGCGACGGACACGTCACCGTCGACGAGGAGGTCGCAGCATGAACGGCAACGGCTTCCAGAGCGTGATCGACACGTCCGACGTGTTCCTCGCCGCGATCCGCGACACCCTCGTGATGACGCTGGTCTCCCTCGTCTTCGCGGGCGTGATCGGCCTCGCGCTCGGACTGGTCCTCTACGCCACCCGTCCGGGCAACCTGCTCGGCAACCGGGCGGTGTACACGGTCGTCAACGTGCTCGTGAACATCGTGCGCCCGATCCCGTTCGTGATCTTCCTGGCCGCGATCGCACCGCTGTCGCGCGTCGCCGTGCAGACCACGATCGGCGTCCCCGCGGTGACGTTCGCGATCTCGCTCGCGGCGTCCTTCGCGGTGTCCCGGATCGTCGAGCAGAACCTGCTCGCCGTCGACCCGGGCGTGGTCGAGGCCGCACGGGCATCCGGCGCGCACCCCGTGTCGATCCTGCTGACGGTGCTCATCCCCGAGGGCGTCGGACCGCTCATCCTCGGCTACACGTTCATCTTCGTGGGCATCGTCGACATGACGGCGCAGGGAGCCCTGATCGGTGGCGGCGGCCTGGGCGAGTACGCGATCGTGTACGGCTCGCAGCGGTACGACTGGTGGATCGTCTACGTGTCCGTGGCGGCGATCGTGGTGATCGTCCAGCTCGGGCAGTTCATCGGCAACCGGCTCGCGCGGGCGACGCTGCGTCGCTGAGGTGCGAACCGGTCGCCCCGGCGACCGACGACGGACGGGAGGCACGGTGCCAGCTGGCACCGTGCCTCCCGTCCGTCGTGCAGTACCGTCCCGCCGCGGGTGGGGTCGAGCGGGCACGATCCGTCACGCCCGGCGCTGCTGGCAGCCGAACGTGCCCGCTCGACGGACGGACACGGCATGTCACGCCCGTTCGGCGGGACGGTGCCGGAACGCGGGCGAGGGACAGCGAGCACCCGGCCGTGGCGGCCTCAGGCGGCGGGGGTTTCCGGCACCTCGACGGCGGCGGTCGCGACGCCGGGGTGCTCGTAGTGCGCGCGGACCAGGATCGGCCGGTGGTCGGAGATGCCCGCGGGCAGGGTCTCGACGCCGGCGATGTGCAGCCCGACACTCGTCGCGAAGTCGAAGTGGCCGGTGAACTTGCGGTAGCGCAGGTAGGTCGGCTGGTCGGACAGCGACAGCGCGAAGCCGTGCTCCTCGATCTTCCGGCGCAGGTTCGTCTGGAACCACGGGTAGTTGAAGTCGCCGACCATGATCGCCGGAGCCTCGTCGGACAGCTCACGGACGAACTGGTGGGCCGCCTCGATCTGCTTGCGTCGCAGGGAGTTCGTGGCCGTCAGCGGCGAGGCGTGGAACGAGGCCACGATGACCTCCGTCTCGGCCTCGGTGTCGCGGAGCCGCATCGCGATGAGCCGTTCGTGCGCGGGGGCGAGCACCCGGTCGTGCAGCGACTTCTGCAGCGAGTGGATGCTGAAGTCCTGCACCTCGAAGCGGTCGTCGCGCTTGTAGATCGCGAGACCGAGTCGGTTGGCCTTCGTGGAGGCGGCGAGCGACAGCCCGGCGACCTCCGGCGCGAGGTCGTTGCTGTCGCACTCCTGCACGCAGATCACGTCCGCCTGCGACGCTTCCGCCAGGGCGGCGAGCTCGCTGTTGGCGGTGTGCTCGCGGAGGTTGTAGCTGACGACGCGCAGCTCGGTCGGCTGCACGGCGGTGTCGTCGGCGATCGTCCCCTGCTGCTGTGGCCCGGCCATGCTGCCTTCCGTCCTGGGTGTCTCGGTCACCCTGCCGCGGCAACCGTACTCGGCTGTCGCGGGCAGTTGCTGTGACCGTAGCGCACCCGGGGTCCCGATCGTGTGACCGTGTCGCGAACGGACAGCGGACAGCCGACAACCCCGCCGGACAGCGGACGGATGACGGCCCCGCCGGACAGCGGGACGGCGTCCGTCAGCGCGCCGCGGCCCGCACCCGTCGCGCCGGTCGCACCGTGTCCCCCGCGGTCCGGCTCATCAGGACACCCTCGACACAGGCCACCACGAGGAGCACGGCGATCACCCAGAAGGCCACGTCGTAGGGCCCGGTCCCGCCGAGCCCGGCCGCAGCCCGGATGGCCACGGCGGCGACGGCGACCCCGAAGCCCGCTGCGACCTGCTGCAGCGTCGACGAGAGCGTGTTCGCCGGCGTCATGTCCGCCTGCTCGACGTCGGCGAAGGCGATCGTGTTGTACGCCGTGAAGCCGACCGACCGCGCGGCGCCGCTCACCACGAGCAGCACGGCGAGCAGCCAGAACGGGGTGTCCTCGGTCAGGAACACCATCGCGACGACGCTCAGTGCTGCGATCGCGCTCGACACGACGATCACCGGCCGGTAGCCGAACCAGCGGAGGAACGGCGTGGTCATCGGCTTGATCCCGAGGTTGCCGACGAAGACCCACAGCACCGCGGACCCGGCGAGCACCGCGCTCCAGCCCCAGGCGTCCTGGAAGAGCAGCGGCAGCACGAACGGCACGGCCGACACGGCGAGCCGGAACAGGCTGCCCCCGGCGTGCGAGACGCGGAAGGTCTCGAGCCGGAACGACCCGAGGCCCATGATCGGGTGCGGGGCCCGACGGAAGTGCCGCACGGCGAGCCAGCAGCAGACGCCCCCGACCACGCCCGACACGACGACCGCGACCAGGGGGATCTCGTCGAGTGCGAGCAGGGACGCCATCACCACGAGCGAGCCGAGTCCGAGGCAGGCGAGCAGCGACCCACGCCAGTCGAACGGGACGCGTTCCGGAGCGCGCTCCTGCGGCACGAGGACCAGTGCGGCGACGAAGGCGATCACCCCGAGCGGGATGTTGACGAGGAAGATCCAGTGCCAGCTGAGGGTGTCGACGAGCACGCCGCCGACGAACGGGGCGATGATCGGTGCCGCGAGTGCGGGCCAGGTGAGGATCGCGATGGCGGTGACGAGCTGTTCGCGTCCGGCACTCCGCAGGACGACGAGCCGTCCGACGGGCACCATGAGTGCTCCGCCGAGCCCCTGCAGGATCCGCCAGAGCGTCAGCTCGACGAGCCCCTCCGACGCCGCGCACAGAGCGGAGGCCACCGTGAAGAGCGCGATCGCGCCGGCGAAGACCGTGCGGGAGCCGACCCGGTCGGTGAGCCAGCCGCTGACCGGGATGAACACCGCGAGCGTGACGAGGTAGGCGGTGATCGCGACACCGATCGCGGCGGAGTCGACGCCGAGGTCGCGGCCCATCGCCGGGGCTGCGGTCGCGAGGATCGTGCCGTCCAGGAGCTCCATGAAGAAGGTGCCCGCGACGAGCACGGCCACCGCCGTGCTCCCCCGTCGTCGTGTCGTCGTCATCGTCGTCATCACGTCGAATGCTATGCCCGCTCGGTTTCTGCCCGACGCAGCCGGCAGGCGCCGGGGCGTACCACCGTTCTGCAGCGCAGAATGGGCGGGACGAGGACGTTGCCCGGTGGACCCGGCACCGGGAGCGTTGCCCCAGGAGCACACCGCACGACGCAGGAGGACCGATGACGACCACCCCCGCAGCAGCAGGGCACCCCGTCCGCCCGCCCGGCACCGTCACGACGAAGGGCGCAGCCGACCCCGCCGCCCCCGTCCTCGGCCGGCACGTCCTCGACCACGCGCACCTCCCGGTGATGACGCTCCGCGAGTCCGCTCTCGCCCACAACACCGCCGTCATGCAGTCGTACGTCGACCGCCACGGGCTGCTGCTCGCCCCGCACATGAAGACGCACATGGCCCCGGCCCTCGCCGACCGCCAGGTCCGTGCCGGCGCCTGGGGCGTCACGGTCGCCTCCGTCCAGCAGGCCATGGTCGCGTGGGCACACGGCGTGCACCGGATCCTCGTCGCCAACGAGGTCCTCGACCCCGCCGGCCTCGCCTGGCTCGCCTCCCGCCGGAGCGTCGACCCCGACGCCGACGTGCTCTGCAACGTCGACTCCGTCGCCGGGGTCACCGCGGCGGCGAGCGCCGCCCGCTCCGTCGACGGCACCGTCCACGTGCTGGTCGAGGTCGGGTTCCCCGGCGGCCGGACGGGCGTGCGCTCGGCCGAGCAGGCGCGCGAGGTCGCCGTCGCGGCGCACGACGCGGGTCTCGTCCTCCGCGGGGTGACCGGGTACGAGGGGGGCCTGCCCGACGTCGACACCGCACGCGCCTGGGTCGCCGAGGTCCTCGCGATCGCCAGCGACGTGCGTCGTCTCGTCGCCGGCCGCACCCTGCTCAGCATGGGCGGCAGCGCCTGGTTCGACGGGGTGGTCGACGCCGTGCAGGGCCGCCCGGACGACGTCGACGTGCTCCTGCGCTCGGGCGCCTACCTCACGCACGACGACGGCTTCTACGCCGAGCGCACGCCGTTCGGCCGCCGCCCGGAGGAGGGCTCGCTCCGCCCGGCGATCGAGGTGTGGGGCCGCGTCACGTCCTGCCCGGAGCCGGGCCGCGCGCTGGTCGCGGTCGGCAAGCGCGACGTCTCGTTCGACGAGGGCCTGCCGGTGGTGCGCGGCGTCCGGCCGGGAGGCGCGGCACACGACCCGCAGGTCGTCCCACCACCCGGGGCGGTCACCGTCACCCGCCTCGACGACCAGCACTGCTACCTCGCCCTGGCCGACGGGGCGCCCGGGCTGACGCCCGGCGACGTCGTCGTGCTCGGGGTCTCCCACCCGTGCACGGTCTTCGACAAGTGGCGGCAGGTGCAGGTGCTCGCGGACGACGACACCGTCACCGAGACGATCGCGACGTGGTTCTGATGCCCGACGACGAGCAGTCGCCGCCGTCGCCCGTGCCCGCGCGCAACGCCGCACTGTCGCTCCGCCGGGGCCTGACGGTCCTCGACCACGTGGCCGACCGCACCCGGAACGGCGCCGCCTCGGTGTCGCTCGGCGAGCTCGCGACGACCCTCGGCACCGCGAAGTCGACCGTGCTGCGCCTGACCGCGCCGATGGTCGAGACCGACCTGCTCCGCCGCACCCCGGACGCCGGCTTCACCCTCGGGCTCGGCGCACTGCTGCTCGGCCAGAGCTACCTCGAGGGCATCGACCTGCGCGCCGCAGCGGCGCCGTTCATGCGGCGCACCGCGGAGTCGACCGGCCTGACCTGTCACCTGGTGGTGCCGGACGGCACGGACATCGTCTACGTCGACAAGGTCGAGACCCGCGGAACGGTCCGGATGGGGTCACGCATCGGCCACCGCCTGCCGATGCGGAACACCGCCTCCGGCAAGGCGATCGTGGCGTTCGGCGACCCCGGGCTCCTCGGCGCGGTGCTCGCCGTGCCCGCGACCGCGATGACCGACCAGTCGATCACCGACGACGGACGCTGGCGGCAGGAGGTCGACCGCACCCGGGCGCGCGGGTACGGGATCGACGACCGCGAGAACGAGCCGGGCATCCGCTGCGTGGCCGCGCCCGTGCTCGACCACGCGAACCAGGTCGTCGGCGCGATGAGCATCTCGGGGCTGGCGTCCCGCTTCCCGGCGGCGGCGGTCCGCGAGCTCGGCGACGGTGTCGTGCGGACCGCGCTCGAGATCTCGGTCGCGCTCGGGTCCTCGTCGGCACAGCTCGCCCTGCGTCGCACGGCACCGGGTGGGGTGACCCGGTGAGCGCGGGCACGGGGGTCCTCACCCTCGGCGAGACGATGCTCCTGCTGGCCGGCCCCGGTGTCGGCGAGGTGTGCGACCTCGACCACATGCGCGTCGACACCGGCGGGGCGGAGAGCAACGTCGCGATCGGGCTGGTCCGTGCGGGTGTCCCGGCCACCTGGGTCGGACGCGTGGGGGCGGACCCCGCCGGTGACCGGGTCCTGCGGGACGTCGGGCAGGCCGGGGTCGAGGTCGCCGCGGTCGTCGACCCGGACCGTTCGACCGGGCTCATGATGAAGGAACGACTGCGGGACGGCCGGACCCGCGTGACCTACCACCGTCGACACTCCGCGGGCTCGGCGCTCGCACCGGAGGACGTCCCCGCCGGGCTCGTCGAGCGGTCGGCGCTCGTCCACGTCAGCGGCATCACGCTCGCGCTCTCGGAGTCCGCCCGGCGGACCGTCACCACGGTGCTCGACCGCGCCGAGGCCGCCGGGGTCCCGGTGTCCTTCGACGTGAACCACCGGCAGAAGCTGCTCGACGCCGCGGTCGCCCGGGAGCACTACCGCGCCGTCGCCGCCCGTGCCGCGGTGGTCTTCGCCGGCGACGACGAGGCCCGCATCCTGCTCGGTGACCCGGACGGTGCCGGAGACGACGGGGCGAGCCCGCCGCAGTCCGACGAGGACCTCGCCCGTGGGCTCGCCGACCTGGCCCGTGGTCGTGCCGTGGTGAAGCTCGGCTCCCGCGGCGCCGTCTCGGTCGTGGACGGGCGGACGACCCGCCGCGCGGCGACACCGGTGCGCGTCGTCGACCCGGTCGGCGCCGGGGACGCGTTCGTGGCGGCCTGGCTCGCGGCGACGCTCACGGGGGCCGACGCGGACACCGCGCTCGACCGGGCCGCCGACGCCGGAGCGCTCGCCTGCACCGTCCCGGGCGACTGGCGGTTGCCCGGCCCCGGCGCGAGCACCGACACGCTCACCGCCGACGCGTCGGACCCGTCAGACCCGTCGGACCCGTCAGACCCGTCGGACCCGTCAGACCCGTCCGGCCCCCGAGCAGCCGCGATCGACACCGCGGTGCACGACCGCGTCGACCGCTGACCGCGACCACCACCCGTCCGGCACGAACCCGCCCGACCGATCCGAGGAGCCACACCGTGAGCACCCACCACACGTCCACCGGCGACAGCCCGTCGGTGCCGCACCACGGCACCCGGCACGGCGCGGGTCCGGCCGTCGCGATCCTCCGCGGCGGCACGGGCGAGCACGTCGAGGCGGTCGTCGACACCCTGGTGGGCGCCGGCGTCCGCGCGGTCGAGCTCACCACGAACACCCCGCGCTGGCGCGAGGGCACCGCCTGGACCGCGCGACGGTTCGGCGACGGCGTCTCCGTCGGGGTGGGCACGGTCCTCGACCCGGAACAGGTCGACGACGCCGCCGACCTGGGGGCGTCCTTCGTCGTCAGCCCGCACCTCGACCCCGCGATCGGCGAGCGTGCCCACGAGCGGGGCCTCGGCTGGTACCCGGGGGCAGCGACGCCGACCGAGATCGTGCGGGCGTGGCGGCTCGGCGCCCGGGCGGTGAAGGTGTTCCCGGCGGCACAGCTCGGCGGCCCCGCGTACCTGCGGCAGGTGCTCGCCCCGCTCGACTTCGTCGACGTGGTCCCGACCGGCGGCATCGGGATCGACGATGCTGCCGACTACCTGGCAGCCGGTGCGGTGGCGGTCGGACTCGGCTCCCCCCTGGTCGGTGACGCCCTGGGCACCGGGGACACGGTCGCGCTGCGGTCCCGCGCGGAGCGGCTCGTCGCGGGGCTCGCCCGGTGACCACCACCGCGGAGACCGGTGCGCCGCTCGTGCTCCGCGGCGGGTCCGTCGTCGACCGGGACGGCCCCACCCGCGCGGACGTGCTCGTGGAACGCGGTCGGATCGCGGCGGTCGGTGCGACGCTCCCCGTGCCGGACGACGCCGGCACGATCGACTGCGGTGGCCGCACGGTCCTCCCCGGGGCCGTCGACGCGCACTCGCACGCCGGGTCCCGGGTCTTCGACGAGGACGTCCAGCTCGCGCTGCTCCGTCAGGGCGTCACGTCCATCGTCACCGGCCAGGACGGCGTCGGCCCGGCCCCCGGCGACGGCAGGTGGGCGGGCCGGTACTTCGCGGCGATCGACGGCCCGCACCCCCGGTACCGCGGCGGCAGCACCGCCGGCCTGCTGGCGACGTACGACGGCACCACGCCGCTGAACGTCGCGACCCTGGTGCCCGCCGGGACGATCCGGCACGAGGTGCTGGGCGACGAGGACCGACCCGCGACCGCCGAGGAGACCACGGCGATGCGCGCGCTCGTCCGCCGCGGGCTCGCCGAGGGAGCGCTCGGGCTCGCCACCGGGCTCGACTACGTGCCGGGGCTGTACGCCGACACCGCCGAGCTCGCGGCGCTCTGCGCGGAGGTCGCCGCCGTCGACGGCGTCTACGTGTCGCACGTCCGCGGCGGGTACGAGGCAAACCTCCGCGTCGGGCTCGAGGAGGTCGCCGAGATCGTCCGGTCGAGCGGGGTCCGTGCGCACGTGTCGCACCTGCACGCTCCGGTCGACACGGCCCTCGGCGTGCTCGAGGACCTGGCGGCCGCGGGGGTACGACTGACCTTCGACGCGTACCCGTACTCCCGCGGGTGCACGATCCTGTCGATGCTGCTGCTCCCCGCCGCGCTCGCGCGCCCCGGCACCGACGACCTCGCCCGCGCGGTCGCCGACGACGCCGGACGCCGCCGGGTCCGCACCGCCGTGCTCGACCGGGTCACCGCGCGCCCGGACCTCGGACCGGGCTGGGCGGACCAGGTCACGCTCTCCCACGTGCCCTCACCGGCGCACCACGACCTGCAGGGCCGCACCCTGACCGACGCCGCCGCGGTGCGACGCACCGAACCCGTGGACCTGGCGATCGACCTGCTCGTCGCCTCCGACCTGCAGGTGACCGCGATCATGCGCGTCCCGCACCCGCGCTCCCCCGCCGACCTCGCGCCGCTCGTCCGGCACCCCGGGCACACCGCAGGGTCGGACGGCATCCACGTCGGCACGCACCCGCACCCGCGGGCCACCGGCACCGTGGCGCGGTACCTCGGCGACTTCGTGCGTGCCGGGCTGCTGTCGTGGCCGGACGCCCAGCGGCACCTGTCGACCACCGCCGTCGAGCACCTGCGGCTGGGCGACCGCGGGGTCGTGCGTGCGGGGGCGGTCGCCGACCTCGCGGTGGTCGACCCCGAGCGGGTGGCGGCGCGGTCGACCTACGACGACCCGACGGCCACGGCTGTGGGGACGGACGACGTCCTGGTGGCGGGCGTGCCGGTGCTCGCTGCCGGACGTCTGACGGGCACCACCCCGGGCGCCGGGATCCGGCGTGCGGGCGCGACGGCACCGAGGGGCACCGGAGGTCGGTGAGGTTCCGCTCAGGGAGCGGGACGGCGGGTGACGATCAGGAGGCGCTGGGCAGCACCGCGACGACGTCGATCTCCACGAGGATCCCGGCCAGGTGCGACTGCACGGTCGTGCGGACCGGGTACGGCTCCGAGAAGTGCTTCGCGTACTCCTCGTTGAAGGCGGCGAAGTCCCGGTCCGAGTGCTCGAGGTGGACGGTCGACTTCACGACGTCGTCGAGGGTCGCGCCGTGCTCGGCGAGGACGGCGGCGACGTTGGCCAGCACCTGGGCGGTCTGTCCGGCGACGTCGTCGGCCATCGCCCCCGTCGCCGGGTCCTGCGGCCCGAAGCCCGCGGTGTACAGGAACCCGCCGGCCACGATGCCCTGGCTGTACGGGCCGGCGGGTGCCGGGGCGTTCGCGGTGACGATGGCGGTCTTCGGCACGGGGACTCCTCTGGTCGTCGGACGCGGTCCGTCCGGGTGGGCCTCCAGGCTAGGGCCGGCCCCACTGCGCGGACCGACCACCCGCCGGAGCCGTTGCGGTGTGCAGAACGCGGGACGGGCCTCCCGGCCGACCACCGACGACCGGTCCGTCCGCGACCGGCCACCGGCGTGCCGGAGGGTGCCAGGCGACGGTCGGTACGCTCGGTCCGTGCCCACCGAGAGCCCTGCGCCCGCCGGAGCGGGCCGGTGAGCCGCACCGACGGCGCCGTCACCGGGACGCTCGCGAACGGTCGACGTCGCATCGTCGACCTGGCGACGAGCCTGCCTGTCTGGGCCGCGGTGCTGCTGGTGTGGGGCGGCGGCCGTCTCGTCTCCACGGTCTGGCTGGCGCTCGCCTACCCGCTGATGGCCCGGCAGATGCCGGACAACGCCATCTGGGGCAACGAGCACGGGTTCGGGTCGTTCCTCACCGCGTGGGACGGCCAGTACTACGAGCAGATCTCGGTGCACGGCTACCCGACGACGTTGCCGCTCGATGCCGCCGGGCACGTCGCCCAGAACGCGTGGGCCTTCCTCCCGGCGTTCCCCTTCGCCATCCGGATGCTGACGGCCTCGACCGGGGTGCCGTTCGCCGTGGGGGCGCCCCTCGTCGCGCTGGCCGCCGGGCTCGTGGCGACGTTCCTGCTGCACCGGCTGGTGAGCGACCGTGCCGGCAACGCCGCGGGCATGTGGGCGGTCTTCTTCTTCACGTGCGGTCCGCTGTCGTTCCTGCTGCAGGTCGGCTACGCGGAGAGCACGTTCCTGGCACTGACGTTCGGCGCCCTGCTGGCGCTCGAACGACGGCGCTACGGCCTGCTGACGGTGCTCGGCGTGGTCGCGGCGTTCACCCGTCCCGGGGCGCTCGCGCTGCCGCTCCTGCTCGGGGTCGTCGCGCTCGTCCGCTGGGTGCGTGCACGACGAGCCGCCGCGGGCGCCGGTGTGCGGTCCCTCGAGGCCTTCCCGGTGGCGGAACGCGTCCGGGTCGTGGCCGCCGGCGTGGTGATGGCTGCGGCGGGTCTGGCGTGGCCGGTCATCGCGGCGCACGTCACCGGGCGGTCGGACGCCTACCTGGAGACCGAGATGTCCTGGTGGGTGAACTTCATCGGGCGGGTCGACTTCACGCCGATGACGCCCTGGTTCCTGATCGCCGGGCGGTGGCTCGGGGTCGGTGGGGTCCTGATCGTGGTCGTCCTGCTCGTGGCGTACCCCGTCTGGCTGCTGCGGCGCTCGACCCGGGCGCTCGGCTCGACGACCGTGCTGTACTCGGCCGCCTACGCGCTCTACATCTTCGCGGTGTCCCTGCCGATGGCGTCCACCCCGCGGCTCCTCATGCCGCTCGCGCCGTTGTTCGGCTCCCCCGAGCTCGTCGCCCGGCCCTGGATGCGCTGGACGTTCGTGAGCTGTGCGCTCCTCGGGCAGCCGGTGCTCGTCGCGGTGCTCTGGCTGCTCGGCCCGCCCTGACCCCAGCGGTACGCTCGACGGAAGGCTCGCGGCACGCTCGCGAAACGCAACGTCGGCGGTTCCTCGCAGGGCTGTACCGCTGCGAGGGACCGCCGACGTTGCGTGGTGCGGAAGGGGGACGGGCTAGAGCTCGACGGTGCCGTGGTGGCCGGTGTCGGGCTGGCTCTGCTTGCCGATCGCGGCCTTCAGGGTCTGCACGAGGCTGCCGACCGGGCCGGTGTCCTGCGTCCAGTACTCGACCGAGTCGCCCTCGACGGTGAGGAGTCGGATGGTCGGGTCCTCTCGGCCGTCCGGGAACCACGCCTCGGCGAACGGGGACCACAGCTCGTCGATGACGGACTCGTCGCGGGTGACCGTCGCCGTGCCCGCGATCGACAGGTACCCGCCCTGCGACTCGATGGCGACGTTGACGTGCGGGTTGCGCGCGATGTCCTCCACCTTCTCGCTGCCGTCCTGCACCAGGAAGCGGAGGGTCCCGTTGAACGCCTTGTCCTGCACGGCCAGCGGACGGGCGTGCAGCTGGCCGTCGTCGCTGACGGTGGTGAGCAGGGCGGTTCGAGCGCCGTGGACGATGTCCGAGATGGCTGCGCGGTGGTCTGCCTGCGTGTCGGTCATGATGCTCCTGTTCGTCGTGCGCCCCGTTGTGCTCGACGTCCGGCCGGGCACTGCCCGGGCGCGTTCCGTTCCCGCCAGTGTGCCCCTCGTCGCTGGGACCTGCCCGCCCGGGTTCCGGCCCCCGCACGAGTGGCTGCGGCGCGGACGCGTGCCGCGCGGGACCGGGCGTGCAGGGCGGGAACGGGCGCACCTGGCCGTCCGAGAACAGGAGGTACGCCCGGAACGATCAGGTATCGCGGTCGACGTGGGAAGGAACGGGTACGAACGGGCACCCACAGGCTCCGACCCAGCGACCCCGCACCGCACCGTCCGCGGGGCCGAGGGCGACGCGTCAGACGGCGGGCTCGCGGATCGTCGTCTCGACGTCGACGACCTGCGGGACGCGCGGCATCGAGGCGAAGCCGAACGCCACGGGCGGGTCGAGCGGGGCCAGGGACCCGAGCGGTTCCCCCGCCCAGGACCCCGAGACGCCGGTCACGTCGTGCGCGCCGGTCACGCCGTAGTACTCGCGGCGGCCACCTCCTGCGGTCCCGGCCGTGCCCGCGCCGGGAGCGACCAGTCGTGCGACCGGGTCGATCACGCTGAGCCACCGCGGATCACGCGCGATCGGCTTCGGCACGATGCGGAGCACCCGCCCGAGCGGTGAGATGGATCCGACGTCGATCGAGGCGCGGAGCGGGCCGGCGTCGAGCTCGAGACCACGAGCGGTGCGGCGGGCGTCGATGTCGACCACCGACACCGTGTCGAAGCGGTAGGTCCCGGAGACGTACGCGGCGACGATCTCGTCCGGCGCGAGGAGCACGCTCGACCCGTCCGGCTGCTCCACGAAGACGTCCGTGAAGGCTCCGAACGGCGACCGGTCCCACATGCCGACGACGAACCGCACGCCGGACGTCGTGCCGACGCCCATGATGCGACCACGGAACCGACGCTCGACGATGTTGGGGCGGGGCGACATGCGGTGGACGGTACCCGGCGCTGCCGTGAGTCGGCGTGGCGGCGGTGGGGCGCGCCTCCCGGCTGACGGGACGCTGCCGGACCCGGCACAACGGGAAGCACCCCGCGCCACGGAATCCCGTGGTGCGGGGTGCTTCTCGTTGTGCACGGGCAAGCCGCACCGGCCCGCCCCGAGCCGCACCGAGCCGCACCGAGCAGCACCGAGCCGCCCCGGCCCGCCGGCCCGCCCCGAGGAGGCGTCCGCCTACGGCACCGGCACCGGCTCGGCGAGCAGCTCGCGCACCCGCGGTGCGACCCGCGTGCCGTAGAGCTCGATCGACCGCATCATGTCCTCGTGCGGCAGGCGACCCGTCGCGTACCGCATGTCGAAGCGCGAGACGCCGAGGATCCGCATGTTCCGGGCGATCTTCCGCGCCACCGTCTCCGGCGACCCGACGTACAGCGACCCGCCGGCGGACAGTCCCGCCTGGTACTGCGCGGCGTCGAGGGGCGGCCAGCCGCGCTCGCGGCCCAGCCGGTCGGTGACGGCCTTGTGGTACGGCCAGTAGCGCTCGGCTGCCTCGGCGTCGGTCTCGGCGACGAAGCCCGGCGAGTGCATCGCGATGGGCTGCTGCGGGAGCTCGAGCTGCGTGAGCGCCTGGCGGTACAGCCGCGAGAACGGGGCGAACTGCGCCGGCTGCCCGCCGATGATCGCGAGGAACAGCGGCAGGCCGTAGGACGCCGCACGGATGACGGACTGCGGCGAGCCGCCGACGCCGATCCAGGTCGGGATCGGGCCGTGCTCGAGCTTGGGGAAGACGTCCTGGTCGACGAGCGCCGCGCGCTTCGTGCCGGACCACGTCACCGCGTCCCCACCGCGCAGGGCGTTCCAGAGCTGCAGCTTCTCCTCGAACAGGACCTCGTAGTCGGCCAGGTCGTAGCCGAACAGCGGGAAGGACTCCGTGAACGACCCGCGGCCGAGGATCACCTCGGCGCGCCCGTCCGACAGGGCGTCCACGGTGGCGAAGCGCTCGTACACGCGCACCGGGTCGTCCGAGGACAGGACGGTGACGGCGGAGCCCATGCGGATCGACGAGGTGCGGGCGGCGATGGCGGCGAGGACGACCTCGGGGGCGCTGACCACGAAGTCCTCGCGGTGGTGCTCCCCGACGCCGATGAAGTCGATCCCGACCTGGTCCGCGAGGACGGCCTGGTCGACGACGTCGCGGATGCTCTGCGCGTCCGAGCGGAGCGACCCGTCAGCACGCTCGGTGACGTCACCGAAGGTGTCGAGGCCGAGCTGGACCGGCCCGATGCGCTCGGGTGCGGGCGGCGGGACGTCCGACGGGCGGTCGGTGCCGAATGCGTTGCTCATGTGCGCCTCCTGATCGATGCGTTTGCATGAACTGTAGCACCGCGGGAGCCGGACGTACAGCCCCGACGGCGAGCGCCCGGCGGGTCACCAGACCGCCGGCGTACCGTGCCGCGCATGGCGAACATCCCCGACCAGACCGGCCGTCGCATCGTCGTGACCGGCGCGAACAGCGGCACGGGCAAGGAGACCGCGAAGCGGCTCGCCGGTGCCGGCGCGAGCGTCGTGCTCGCCGTCCGCACCACCGCGAAGGGCGAGGACGCCGCGACCGAGATCCGCCGGGAGCACCCGGGCGCCGACCTCGAGGTCCGGGAACTCGACCTCGCCGACCTCGGCAGCGTCCGCCGGTTCGCTGCGGGGATCGCCGACGACGGTCGCCCCCTGCACGTGCTGGTGAACAACGCCGGCGTGATGGCCCCGCCCGAGCGCTTCGAGACCGCGGACGGCTTCGAGCTGCAGTTCGGCACGAACTTCCTGGGACACCTGGCGCTCACGAACCTGCTGCTGCCGACGTTGCTCGGCACGGCCGCGGGCAGCGACGACGCCCGGCCCCCGCGCGTCGCGACGATGTCGAGCCTCGCCGCCATCCCCGGCAGCATCCGCTTCACCGACCCGCAGTGGGAGCGCGGCTACAACGGCTGGCGGGCCTACTCGCAGTCCAAGCTGGCCGACCTGCTCCTCGCGCTGCACCTGCACCGGCTGTCCGTCGAGCGGGACTGGCCACTCGTCAGCACGGCGGCCCACCCCGGCTACACGCGCACGAACCTGCAGTCCACCGGCCGCTCGCTCGGCCGGTCGCGTCCGGTCCGCGCGAGCGACCGCGCGCTCCCCTTCACGCAGGCGGTGGAGCAGGGCGCGGAGCCGCTCCTGTACGCCGCCGTCGGTCCGGCCGCGGTCGGCGGGGCCTACTACGGGCCGTCCGGGTTCGGGGGGCTGACCGGACCGACCACGACGGTCTCGGTACCGCGCTCGGCGCGCAGTGCGGACCTCGCCCGGTCGCTCTGGGCGGTCGCCGAGGACCTCACCGACACGCACGCGCCCGCCTGACCGCTGGCTCGGCACCCGCACCGGCCGGGAGGCACGACCCGACCGCGCCCCGTCGGCGTCAGAACCGCAGGTGGTCGCGTGCGAACGCGTCGATCACCCCCGCCTCGAGGGCACGCTGTCCGCGGGCGGTCGGGTGCACGTCGTCGGACTGCATCCACTCCGGGTGGCCGGACAGCGGCTGCCCGACGTCGACGTAGGTGCCGCCGTCGCGCCGGGTCGCCCGCTGCAGGGCGTGCGAGATCGTCGCCAGCTGCGCCGGCGGGGCCTGCTCGTTCCACACGGCGCTCAGCCCCACCACCCGGGCTCCGGGCAGGTCGCGGTGGACGAGGGCCACGAGCTGGTCGGTGGCGCTCGTCACCTGTGCGTCGTCCTCGCCCAGGTCGTTCGAGCTCGCCTGCACGAAGACGACCCGGGGGCGAAGGTCGACCGCACGCTTGACGAGCCCCGGGTAGGCACTGGCGCACGCGTCCGGGTCCCCCGTGGCGACGACGCCGGCCCCGTCGCAGGACAGGTTCGTCAGCTGCCACCGTTCGGTCCGGGCGAGGAGCGCGGGCCAGGCCTGCTCCGGCGTCAGGCCGTGGCCGCCGCTCACCGAGTCGCCGATGACGACGATCCGCTCCCCCGGGGCGTGGTCCCAGGCGCGGCCGGTCGGGCTCGGCGAGGAGGCCGCGGCCACCGAGGAGTCCTCGCTGCAGCCGACGAGGGCGAGCGCGGTGAGGGCGGCGAGCGTCGTCGCGAGGACGGCTCGACCGCGGGGACGGCGCCGCGGAGCAGGGTCACCGATGCCCGCGACGGTGCGCGGGGACGGCCGTGTGGTCGGGGTCACGACGGGGACCGTACGCCGCCGGACCACGGCGGGACCGGCCGGTGCGCTGCTGCTCCTCACAGCATCGGGGACGTCCGGGCGGGACGATCACGCCCGGTGCAGCTCCACCGAGCCGTCGAGGCGTCCCGGGTGGGCGAGCCGCGCGTGCTGCAGCACCGTCCGACCGGGCCCGACCGCGGCGGCGACGACGGACAGCGTCGCGACGTGGCCGTCCGGCTCGACCGCGTCGCGCAGGATCGCGTCCGGGTGGTCCGGGGGCAGGGCCGCGGAGTCGGCGAGCACGCCGAACCAGCCGCTCCAGCCGTCGCCCGCGTCGTCGCCGAGGTCGGCGGTGCGGAGTTCGTCGAACGGGCCGAGCGCCGGCGGTCCGGCCGGCGCCGGGGCCGCGCGGAAGGCCTCGAGCCACCGGCCGACCCGCGGCGCGGCGGGGTCGTCCGGGGCTCCGTGGGTCACCATGTGCACGCCGGGCTCGAGCAGGGTCGTCCGCACCGCCCTGCCGTCCCAGGTGTCGACGGCGGCGCCCTCGGCCGTGGCCCGTACCAGGTTGAACGCACGCGTGGTCGGGAGCGAGCCGCCCGCGCCCGGCGCCGCGCCGGTCAGCGCGTCGAGCGGCAGCACGCCGCGGGTGGTCCAGGTGCCGTCGTCGCTCGGCACCGGTTCGACACGGTTCAGCACGACGGCGAGCCCCGCGGCGTCGGACGCGGCGAGCCACGCTCCGCCGGCCGACCGGTCGCGCACACCCCGGACGGCGGGGTCGAGCTCGGGCCACCAGGCGGCGGGCGGGTCCCAGGGACGGTCGGGCGACTCGTCACGGAGCGCCAGCACGGTGACGGGCCACGCGGCGCCGGGGTCGACGCGGACGACGACGGTGCACATGGGCTCGATCCTCGCACGGCCGTCCGGGTAGCGTGACCGACGTGGATGCTGCAGCAGGTCGCCGTCTGTCCGTCGTCGTCGGGATCACCGGGGGCATCGCCGCCTACAAGGCCGTGGGGGTCGTCCGCGACCTCGTCAAGCGCGGCCACGACGTGCACGTCGTCCCGACCGAGGGTGCACTCCGCTTCGTCGGACTGCCGACGCTCGAGGCGCTGAGCCGGAACCCGGTCACGACGAGCGTCTGGGACGACGTGGCCGAGGTGCGGCACGTGGCGCTCGGACGCCGGGCGGACCTGGTCGTCGTCGCGCCCGCGACCGCCGACTCCCTGGCGCGGATGGCCCACGGACTCGCTGGGGACCTGCTCGGGACGACGCTGCTCGCGACCGAGGCGCCCGTGGTCGTCGCCCCCGCGATGCACCCGCAGATGTGGGAGCACCCCGCGACCCGGGCGAACGTCCGGACCCTGCGCGACCGCGGGGTGCACTTCGTCGGGCCGGTGGTCGGCGCGCTGACGGGTGACGACGCCGGGATCGGCCGGATGGCGGAACCCGAGGACATCGCGGCCGCGGCGCTGGCGGTGCTCGACCGACCGACCGAAGCGGGCCGACGGGACCAGGGCGGGGCGGGCCTCCCGGCCGGTGCCGCAGCGGGGTCGGGGACGGGGGCGCGAGGTGACCAGGGTGACCTCGCCGGGGTGCGTGTCGTCGTGAGCGCCGGAGGGACGCGCGAGCCGTTCGACCCGGTGCGCTTCGTCGGCAACCGGTCGAGCGGTCGTCAGGGCGTGGCGATCGCCGCGGACGCCGTCCGACGCGGCGCGACCGTGACGCTCGTCGCCGCGAACGTGGACGCCGGGCTCACCGCGGAGCTCGGTGCGACCGTGGTGCCCGTCGGGTCCGCCCAGGAACTCGCCGACGCGGTGCACGCCGCGGCGGTCGACGCCGACGTGGTGGTGATGACCGCCGCGGTCGCGGACTACCGACCGGCCGAGGTCCGCCCCGACAAGCTGAAGAAGGACGATCAGGGCGACACCATGACCCTCGAGCTCGTCCGCAACCCCGACGTGCTGGCCGACCTCGTCCGAGCACGCCGCACGGGTCAGGTCATCGTCGGGTTCGCGGCGGAGACCGAGCCCGACAGAGAGGCCCGGATCGCCCTCGGACGCGCCAAGATCGCCCGGAAGCCGGCCGACCTGCTCGTCGTGAACCACGTCGGGTGGGACGCGGGCTTCGAACGCGAGGAGAACGCGATCGAGGTGCTCGTGCCCGGCGGCGACGTCGTCCGGGAGACCTCCGGCAGCAAGGCGGACGTCGCCACTGCGGTGCTCGACCTCGTCGCGACCGCCCTGACCTGAGCGACGCCCGACACCCGCTCGGGCGAGGGCGTGCACGATGGGCGCATGCGACGACGCGAGCGCGCCCGACGTGCCACCCGGACCGCCACCATGCTCGCCGTGCTCCTCGGCGGAGCCGGCGTCACCCACTTCCTGCGCCCGCGGGGCTACGACCGGATCGTGCCGGAGGGCCTCCCCTCGCGCCTGACCACGGTCGCCTCCGGCGTGGCCGAGCTCGGCATCGCCGCCGGACTCGCCGTGCCGGCCACGCGTCGCGCGTCCGGCTGGGCGGCAGCGGCACTGTTCCTGGCGGTCTTCCCCGCGAACGTCAAGATGGCCGCCGACCTCCTCGACAGCCCACGCGCGGGGCGCGCCGCACGGCTGGTCGGCGTCGCGCGGCTCCCCCTGCAGGCGCCGCTCGTGGCCTGGGCCGTGCGCGTCGGACGACACGCGCCACGACGGTGACCGACGCGGTCCGACAGCGGGCGGCGGTCCCGCTCGTGCACCGGCCCGTCGCCGTGCACGCGTGGGAGGACATCGTGTTCGCGCACTGGCGGCGGGACCCGGCCTCGCTCGCCCGGCTCGTGCCACGCGGCACCCGGCCCGACGTGGTCGACGGCAGCGCGTGGGTGGGTCTGACCGCCTACGTGTTCCGCGAGACGGCCCTCCCGCCGCTCCCGCCCTCACGACGACTCGGTTCGATGACCGAGGTCACGATCGAGATCCCGACCGTCGACACCAGGGGTCGCCACGGCATCGTCTACCGCACCGTCGACACCGGCCACGTCCCCGCCATCGTCGCCGCGAACACGCTGCTCGGCGTGCCGTACACGTTCTCCCACGTCCGGGCGACGCGTCGCGGGGACACCCTCGACCACCGGTCGGTCCGGCACCCGGCCCGGGCGACGCACCCGGTCCGCTGGGCGCGGGCGCTCGTGCACGCGGGGAACGCACGCCCGCCGCGACCCCGCCCGCGGCACGACGTCCTCGTCCGGGTCACCGCGGGCGACGTCGTGGACACGCCGCTCGCCGCCGCGCTCACCACGCGCGCCGGCATCCACGCGCGGCACCTGGCGCAGACGCTCTTCTGGCAGCGGCAGCACGCGCCGCTGACCGTCCGCAGCGCCCGGCTCGAGCGGCTCGAGGGCGACCTACCGGACGCCGTCGGGCTGCCCGGGCTCCTCGACCGCGACCCCGACTCACTGCTCGTCGTGGACGCGACGACCGTGCGCTACGCGTGGGGCGAGGTGGTCCGGTGAGCGACGACCCGTTCGACCTCGACCGGTTCGTGCGTGCGCAGGAGGGCGTCCACGAGCAGGCACTCGCGGAGCTGGCGGCCGGCCGGAAGCGGTCGCACTGGATGTGGTTCGTGTTCCCGCAGCTCGCCGGCCTCGGGCGCAGTGCGACGGCGCAGCGGTACGCGATCGAGGGGCTCGCCGAGGCGCGGGCGTTCCTGGCACACCCCGTGCTCGGTCCGCGCCTGCTCGAGGCTGCCCGCACCGTCGTCGACGCACCGGCCCGGAGCGCGGACGACCTGTTCGGTGGGATCGACGCGCTGAAGGCGCGGTCGTCGGCGACCCTGTTCGCCAGGGCCGCCGAGGACCCGGCTCCGTTCCGTGCCCTGCTGGACCGGTGGTTCGACGGGACCGAGGACCCGGTGACGGTCCGGCTGCTCGACGCCACCTGAGGCACGGCGGCCGACGGACGACCGTTCACATATCAGGTACGGTGATCAGGCGTCGACACCGACCGGTCCGGCGCTCCCGACCGTCCACCGAGAACGAGGACACCCGCATGCCGGTCCCCAGCAGCGCCCCCACCGAGCACCAGCTGCTCCGCGACACCGTCCGCCACAAGATCCACGCCGCGATCATGGACGGCACGCTCGAGCCCGGTGAACGCCTCAACGACGACGAGCTCATCGCCTGGCTCGGCGTCTCCCGCACCCCGATCCGCGAGGCCCTCAGCCAGCTCGCCCGCGCCGGTCTCATCGAGATGGCACCGAACCGGTACACCCGGGTCACCACCCCGAAGGCCGAGGAGGTCGTCGAGGCGATGCAGACCCTCGGCGTGCTGTTCGGCGGGGTCGTCCGGCTGGCCGTCCCCCGGCTCACCGCACCGACGCGGAAGAAGATCCTGGCGCAGCTCGACCGCACGATCACCGAGCTCGACGCGCACGACGTCCCCGCCGTCAACCACGACGCGCTCTCGGTCTTCGGGCTGTACGTCGACGCCTGCGGCAACGAGAACCTGCAGCGGGTGTGCCGCGACACGACCGACGGTCTCGCGTTCCGCCTGCGCCTGCCGAACCTCGACGAGCTCATCGACTGGGACCAGCTGACCGCGGACTTCCGCCGGCTGCGCGACGCGACCGAGAGCGGTGACAACATCGCCGCCGAGCTCGCGACCGAGGCGATCCACCTGCTCCCGGGCGAGAAGCGGCACCGCTCCAGCTGAGCGCACCTGTCACGTCGTACAGGAACGCCCGTCCCGGACCTCGGGACGGGCGTTCCTGCACCCGGCGTCAGCACCCCGCACGGCACTCGGTCACACGCCCGTGGGGACCGGTAGCATCGCTCCGACCCGCTCGAACAGCCTCGACCCGACGACCCGGGAGCACCGCATGAGCCACCGCCAGCCGGACCGCACCGAGATCGCCGCGCGCCTCGCCGCCGCCGTCGGACGCATCAACCGCCGTGCGCGCACCGACTCGGCCGCGCTGGGCTACGGGCTCGTCTCCGCACTCGCGACGATCCAGGCCGAGGGACCCCTGCGCCCCGGCGACCTGTCGCGGATCGAGGTCGTCACGAAGCCCACGATGACGCGCATCCTCACCGAGCTCGAGCAGCGCGGCTTCATCGAACGCGAGGCCGACCCGCGGGACGGCCGGGCGTTCATGGTGTCGGCCACCCCCGCTGGCATCGCTGCCGTCGAACGGGCCCGCTCCGACCGCACCGGCATCGTCGCCGGGCTCATCGCGGACCTGCCCGACGACGACGTCGACTCCATCGCCGCCGCCCTCGCCGCCCTCGAACGGATCGGCCAGGGCGAGCGCTCCCAGGAAGCACACACCTCCGGGCGCTGATCCGGCGGCGTCAGCACCGTTACCGAACCGTTACCAAGGGGTGGACGGACGGTTCTGCCAGGGCTTCCGGACGGGCTGTCCAGACTGACACGTCATCGTGACGGCTTCGCCCGAGCAGGCGGCCACCCGGTCGCCCAGCGGCGGACGGACGGGCCCCACACCACCGTCCGGTCCTCCCCCGGCTCGCGGCTCCCCCACGACGGCCGTCCCGACGGTCGTGCACGCTCCCCCACACCCGCGTGCCCGATCCGGCGTGCCCGGGAGTCGCCCTCCAGCCGGCCGACCACCGGAACCGATGACGCGAACCACCCCCGAAGCCCCCTTCACCGCGACCACCCGACGCCAGGCGCTCGACTCCCCGAGCCGCCGTGTCCGCCGTGCGCTCCGCAGTCGCTCCGCCCTCGTCGTCGGGGGCGTTGCCGCCGTCGCCCTCGTCGGCGGACTCGCCACCGTCGGCACACAGCCGGCCATCGGCGAGGCCATCGGCGTCCCCTCCGCGAGCGCCTCGGCCACCCCCGCGCTGCACGGCGCGGACCTCGACCGCGCCCAGGCCGCCGCGACCATCGCGACCGCCCGCACGGTGCTCGCCGACGCGAACGACAAGACCGACACGCGCGCCCTCGAACGCCAGGTCGCAGCCCTGTCGGACTACCGCGGCATGTCCGGCTCCGCGATCACCACCCGCATCGCCTCGACCGTCGACGCCACGACGCAGGTCGCCGACGAGAGCGCGTCCCAGGACAGGGCGGACGCCGACGCGGCGGCAGCGGCAGCAGCGCAGGCGAAGGCCGACGCCGAGGCGAAGGCCGCAGCCGAGCGTGCGGCAGCGGAGGCCGCGGCAGCAGCCGAGCGCCTCGCCGCTGCGAACACCGTCGCCGGCGCCAAGGCCACGGCGTCCTCGATGGCGTCGTCGCAGTACGGCTGGGGCTCCGCGCAGTTCCAGTGCCTCGACAACCTGTGGACCAAGGAGTCCGGCTGGAACTACCGGGCCGTCAACCCGAACGGTGGCGCGACGGGCATCCCGCAGGCGCTCCCCGGCTCGAAGATGGCCACGGTCGCGGCCGACTGGCAGACCAACGCCACCACCCAGATCACCTGGGGGCTGCGGTACATCAGCGCGGCCTACGGCACGCCCTGTGCCGCGTGGGCCCACTCGCAGGCGAACAACTTCTACTGAGCCGCGAGCGGGTGACGGGCGTCACCGGATGACGGACGGGAGGCACGGTGCCGGCGGGCGCCGTGCCTCCCGTCCGTCCCGTGGTCCGTCGTCGTCGCCCTGCCGCCGTGCGAGCGAGCCCGTCCGGTCAGCCGACGCGCGCGATGCGCACGTCCACGCGGCCGAGCGCGAGCCCGCGCTCGCCCGCGACGCGGAGCGCGGCGTCGTGCGCCGCACGCGCCGCAGCCCGCGCGGGGGTCGATCCGTCGGTGCCGATGACGACGCGGAGGACGTCGTCGTCGAGCACCACCCGGGACACCGGCGCACGCGAGGCGAGCCGCCGGGCGGACTCGACCGCGCTGCCGAGGGTCGGCCGCGCGCGGTACAGGTCGGCGACGCCGGGCGCCGCGAGGACCGCGGCCTCGATCGCCGCGGCCGTCTCGTCGTCGATGCTCATGCGCGGCCCTCCTCGTCGGTGGCTCCGGATGCAGCCTGGCCCCCGTCGTGCGCGGGCGGGAGCGGGGGCAGGAGGTCCCGGACGTGCACGTCGACCGCCTCGACACGGAGGTCGGTCTGCTCGGCGAGGATCTCGGCGACGGCCTGGCGGACGTGCTCGGCGGTGGCGTGGATCGGTGCCCCCGACCGGATCGCCAGCTCGACCAGGACCCGGACGGGTGCATCGAGCAGCGTGACGTCGCCCTGCAGCGCGCAGCGGGCGATCACGACACCGGGGACGACGTCCCCGGCGGTCCGGACCAGGGACCGGATGGCTCCCTCGGTCATCACGGGACGCTCGGTCGGGACGGACGGGCGCAGCGGGACGTCGCGACCGGCGCGGGCCTCGAGCGAGATGTTCGCCAGGACACCGCCGATCCACGACTCGTCCGCGGGTGCCTCCTGCTCAGCGGCGGTGTCGAGCGAGCCGAGGGACGACTGTCGGAGCCGGACGAGTGCGGCGAGCGCGTTCTGGCACGCCGCGGAGTCGTCGATGCTCGGGTCGGCCGGTTGCATCCCGGCGTCCAGGTAGTCCGCGAGCTCGTCGATGGTGTGGCCGTCGAGGTCCTCGGGTTCGAGCGCGTCGAGCGGTACTTCGTCGGGGCGCGTGCGGTCGGGTCCGGTCATCGCCATGCCTCCATGAGACGGATCATGTTCTTCCTCGCACGCGAGAGCAGGCCGCGCACGGTCGACACCGGCAGGTCGAGCTCCTCGGCGATGTCCTCGTAGCGGTACTCGAGCATCTCCTTCATCACCCAGCACCGTCGCTGCGCCTCGGGGAGCTCGGCGAGGGCGGTCTCGACCGCCTCCTCGCGGGACCGGGCCTCGGCGACCCGCTCGGGAGCGTCGTCCCGCGGTGCCGCGACCTCGAGCTCGGTGACGTCGAGGTGCTCGCGCCGCGCCCGGATGCGGTCGATGCACTTGCGACTGAGGATCCGCATGAGCCACGACTTGACCTTGGCGCCGTCGTCGAGCGCGTCGAGCCGGTTCCACGCGGTGATGAAGGTCTCCTGCACGACGTCGTCGAGCTCGTCGGTCGATCCGAGGGTCCGCCGGGCGTAGGCCCGGAGCAGGGGTGTGTACCGCCGGATCAGGACCTCGAACGCCCGGACGTCGCCGTCGGACGAGCGGCCCGCGAGGACGGCGTCGTCGAGGTCGGCGAGGGGCTGGTACGGCACACCACCCTTCTACCGGTCAGTGGTGGAGGAAGTCTGGGCGGGTGGCCGCGCACGACGGTGGGCTCGGCTCCGTGACCCCGGTGCGCCAGGATGTGGGCATGAGCCACGTCACCGCCGTCTGCCGCGTCGACCAGCTGCTCCGCGACTCCGGCACGATCGGCATCACCGCCATCGACAAGCGCCCGGTCGTGGGGCCCGTCCGTGTCCGCCCGCTCGGGCTCCACGCCGACGTGCAGGCGGACCGCAAGCACCACGGCGGCGAGGACCAGGCGGTGTACGCCTACGCCGACGAGGACGCCGCGTACTTCGCCGAGGCCCTGGGGCGCGACGTCCCACCCGGGCTGTTCGGCGAGAATCTCCGCACGAGCGGGGTCGACGTCACGGGTGCCGTCACGGGCGAGCGGTGGCGCATCGGCGAGACGCTCGAACTCGAGGTGACCATCCCACGGGTGCCGTGCGGGACCTTCGCCCGCCGGATGGGGATCCCCGGCTGGGTGAAGCGGTTCGCCGCGGAGAACCGGCCGGGTGCCTACCTCCGGGTCCTGCACAGCGGACCGGTGGCAGCCGGCGACCCGGTGGTCGTCACACACCGCCCGGAGCACGGCGTCACGATCGGCGAGATCTCGGCCGGCCCGTCACCCGAGCGGGCCCGCGCGGTGCTGGACTCCGGCGACCGACTCGCCCCGACGGTCGTCCGTGACCTCGCGAAGGTCCTCGCGCGCGGCCGGGTCTGACCCTTCCGCCCGACGGCCCGCTGCCGGGTCGAGGGGGCGCCGGTTCCGCGGGAGACCGGCGACGACCAGGTCGTACGAGTTCGCCACGAGGTCCTCGACCATGGTCTCGTCGAGACCGTCCCCCGGTGACAGCGTGATCCAGTGACGCTTGTCCATGTGCCACCCCGGGCTGATCTCGGCGTGGTCTCGGACGAGTGCCGCCCCGTGCGGCGGCGCGCACTTCAGGTTGACGATGGGCACCCCGCGCAACGTCGTGGCGAGCACGAACATCCGGCCGACCACCTTGTGGACGACGGACTGCTCGCCGAAGGGCTGCGTCTCCTCGACCGCGGGCAGGGCCAGTGCCGTCCGGAAGGTCACCTCGTGCAGTGCTGCGCCGTCCATCGCACCAGCATGCCGCACACGCCTCGTTCGGGGGGATCAAGGAATGAGTGCTGCTCGGGTACGCTCGGTCCGCCGTGCACCCGACGCGGCGGCCGCGCGAGCGGTCACGACCCGTCCCAGGGGAAGAACCCGTGCGCATCATCCACAGCCTCGGCGTCGCCGCCGTCACCACCGCTCTCGCCGCGTCCGTCGTGCTCGGCGGCGCGACCACCGCCTCCGCCGCGCCGAAGACCTACGCGAACTGCACCGCCGTCCACAAGGTGTACTCCGGTGGCATCGCGAAGAAGTCGGTGACGAAGAACCGGGTGACCTCCGGCGGGAAGACCACCTACCGCGCACTCAAGGGCACCGTCAAGAAGGACGACGCGCTCTACGAGGCCAACAAGAAGATGGACCGCGACGGCGACGGGATCGCCTGCGAGAAGAGCTGACGTCCGCCGGACCGAGCGTTCGGCCAGGCGGGCGAACCGCTCGGTCGACCGGGGCGCTCGATCGCCCGGCGCTCGCGGCCGCCCGCGGCCGCCCGCGGTCAGAGCGTCGGGACGCCCTCGTGCCCCGACCTCGGCCGGGCCGTACCGGCGACGCCGGTGACGACGGAGCCCGCGGGGACGTCCTTCGTCACGACCGTGTTCGCGCCGACCACGGAGTCCGCGCCGATCGTGATCGCGCCGATCAGCGACGACCCGGCACCGAGCACCACGCGGTCACCCACGGTCGGGTGCCGCCGCCGCCCCGGACCGTGCTCGCCCCCGCGCCCGCCGAGCGTGACGCCGTGGAACACCAGCACGTCGTCACCGATGACCGCCGTCTCCCCGATCACGACGCCGAGGCCGTGGTCGATGAAGAAGCGCCGGCCGATGCGGGCGCCGGGGTGGATCTCGATGCCCGTGATCGATCGAGCGACCTGCGCGACCACCCGGGCCGCGAACCGGGATCCAGGGAGACCACGCGCGAGCCACAACCGGTGCGTGAACCGGTAGGTCCAGATCGCGTGCAGCCCCGAGTAGACCACCGCGTTCTCCAGGTCACCCCGGGCAGCGGGGTCACCGCGGCGTGCCGCAGCGAGATCCTCGCGGACCCGCCACAGCACGCCGCGTCGGACGGCACGCGTCACGCAGTGAGTCCCTCGAACAGCGGCGTGGACAGGTAGCGCTCGCCGGTGTCGCACACGATCGCGACCACGCGCTTGCCGGCGTTCTCCGGACGGGCGGCGATCTCGACGGCGGCGTGGATGATCGCGCCCGACGAGATGCCGGCCAGGATGCCCTCCTCGGTCCCGAGCGCGCGGGCGAGCCGGAGTGCGTCGTCGAGCTCGACGTCGAACACCTCGTCGATGACCTCACGGTCGAGGACCTCGGGGACGAAGTTGGCGCCGATCCCCTGGATCTTGTGCGGCCCCGCCTTGCCCTCGGTCAGCAGCGGGGAGTCCTTCGGCTCGACGGCGACGATCTGCACGCCCGGCACGCGCTCCTTGAGCACCTGACCGACACCCGTGATCGTCCCGCCGGTCCCGACACCGGCGACGAAGACGTCGACGTGGCCCTCGGTGTCGCGGAGGATCTCCTCCGCCGTGGTCCTGCGGTGGATCGCGGCGTTCGCGGCCGTCTCGAACTGGTGGGCCAGGATCGCGCCGGGGGTCTCGTCGACGATCTGGCCTGCGCGCGCCACGGCGCCCTTCATGCCCTCGGAACCCGGGGTCAGGACGATCTCGGCGCCGAAGGCACGGATCAGGGCACGCCGCTCGACGCTCATCGTCTCGGGCATCGTGATGACGACGCGGTAGCCGCGGGCGGCGCCGACCAGCGCCAGGGCGATGCCGGTGTTGCCGGACGAGCCCTCGACGACGGTGCCGCCGGGGCGCAGCTCGCCGGACTCCTCGGCCGCGTCGATGATCGCGACACCGAGGCGGTCCTTGACGCTCGAGCCCGGGTTGTAGAACTCGAGCTTCGCGAGGACCTCGGCGCCGTCGGCCTTCGGCAGGCGGTTGAGCCGGACGAGCGGGGTGTTGCCGAACGCCTGCGAGATGTTGTCGTAGATGGTGCCGGTCATCCGTTGTCGTCCTCCGGGTCGAGTTCTCACGCCGTCGGTGGCGGCGCTGCGGTCCGCTCGCGATCCTAGCGACGGCGCCCGGTGTTCCCCTGTCGATGACGCCCCTTGACACGGCGGGCGCACACCGCGTCTCCCGGCCGCCCCTGCCCCACCGCGCTCGCGCCCGCGCGGCTCAGCGCAGCGCGCTCCGCGCGAACCGCTCGTCCGTCGCCTCGAGGACCCGCAGCACGTTCCCCCCGGCGAGCGCCCGCAGGTCGTCGTCACCCCAGCCGCGTCGCCGCAGCTCCTCCGCGAGCACCGGGTACCGCGACACGTCCCGCAGGTCCGGCGGCAGCACGGGCGTGCCGTCGTAGTCGCCACCGAGGCCCAGGTGGGCCGCGCCCGTGACCTCACGGGCGTGGTCGACGTGGTCGGCGACGTCCGCCACCGTGACGAGCGGCGGTTCCCCCTCGGACCCCGCTTCCTCCCAGTCGGCCCACGCGCGGGAGACGAACTTCGGCACGAAGGTGATCATCACGACGCCCCCGTTGTCGGCGAGCCGGGCGAGCACGTCGTCGGGCACGTTCCGCGGGTGGTCGTCGACGGCGACGGTGGACGAGTGGCTGAAGACGACCGGCTGCGTCGCGACGTCGAGGGTGTCGCGCATCGTCGCCGGCGCGGTGTGCGACAGGTCGACGAGCATGCCGATCCGCTCCATCTCGGCGACGACCTCGCGTCCGCGGTCGGTCAGGCCGCCGTGTGCCCGGGCACCGGTGGCCGAGTCGGCCCAGGTCGTGTCGTCGTTGTGCGTCAGCGTCATGTAGCGGACGCCGAGCCGGGCGAAGGACCGGAGCACCGCGAGGTCGTCGCCGATGGAGTGCCCGCCCTCGGCGCCGAGCAGCGACGCGATCCGTCCGGCGTCGACGGCAGTGCGCAGTTCGGCAGCGGTGCGGACGAAGGTCAGGTCGTCGGGGTACCGCGCGATGATCCGGTGCGCGGTGTCGATCTGCTGCAGGGTGGTGCGCACCGGGTCCGGGTCGTCCGACGGCACGAACACCGACCAGAACTGGCCCACGACCCCGCCGGCCCGGAGCTTCGGCAGGTCGGTGTGCAGCGTGGCCTGTCCGCGGTCGATGCCCTCGACGCCGGAGTGGTGCGACTCGCGGCGCTCCCACGGGAGGTCGTTGTGTCCGTCGATGACCGGGAAGGCGAGGGTGTCGAACGTCATGTCGCCGACGCTACCGCGTGGTCGCGCCGTCGCTAGGCTCGCGGTGTGCTCCCCGTGACGCTCCGGACCGACCGGCTCGTGCTCTCCGCGCCGGGTCCCGCCGATGCGGAGGCCGTCATCGCGTACGCGAACGACCCGGACGTCATCGCGTTCACCCCGGTCCCCGTGCCGTACGGGCACGCCGAGGCCCGTCAGTGGCTCGACCTGGTCGAGGTCGGGTGGCGTGACGACACCCGGTACGACTTCGGGATCCGCCGTGCGGAGGACCCTCGGCTGCTCGGTACCGTCGGCGTCTTCGGCTTCGTGGACGGCGCCGGCGAGATCGGCTGGGCGCTGCACCCCGACGGCCGCGGGCAGGGCCTGATGGCCGAGGCCGCCGATCGTGTGCTGGCGTGGGCGTTCGCCGCACCGCCGGACGGGCTCGGCCTGGTGCGGGTGCAGTGGCGCGCACTCGGGACGAACGCCGCGTCGTCCGCGACGGCCCGGCGGATCGGCATGCGCTTCGAGGGTCGGTCCCGATCGGCCGTCGTGCACCGGGGCGCCCGCCACGACCAGCTGCTCGCCGCGGTGCTGCGCGACGACGACCGCACGGTGCCGCAGGTCTGGCCGGACGCGTGACCGTCGCCTTCCGGGTGGTCACCGAGATCGCCGCTCCGGTGGAGCGCGTCTTCGCGCTGTCGCTCGACATCGGCGCGCACGAACGCTCGATGGCCGACACCGACGAACGCGCCGTGGCCGGGACGACGTCCGGCACGATCGGGCTCGGCGAGAGCGTCACGTGGCGCGCGCGGCACTTCGGGATCGTCTGGTCGATGACGAGCAGGGTCACCGTCATGGAGGCTCCGGGTCGCTTCGTCGACGAGCAGGTGCGTGGTCCGTTCGCCCGGTTCCGGCACGAGCACGGGTTCGAGCCGTCGGCCGACGGGACGCGGATGGTCGACGAGGTCGTCTTCCGGGCGCCCCTCGGCCCGCTCGGCTGGCTGGCCGAGCGGGTAGCGCTCGCCCGCTACCTGCCGCGATTGATCGCCGCGCGCGGCGCATCGCTACGCGACGAGCTCGAGCGGGACGGGGACGGTCAGCGGGGGGCGAGCTCCCCGAGCGCGTCGTAGGCCGCCGCCACGGCGTCGACCCGGGCACGCCCTGCCGGCCCGGAAGCCTCGTACACGTCGTTCGCGATCGCCGCGACGACCGCGAAGAGCGCCGCCATCGAGTCGAACGCCGACGGCGAGTCCACCGGGCAGAGCACCGCGGTCGCCGCGGGCGCCGCGATCACGGCTGCGGTCGGGTCGCCGAGCACGACCACGTCGGCGCCGGTCGCGACGCAGTGCCGCACGAGCCGTTCGGCACCCGCCGCGTGCCGCCTGACCGTGACGAGCACGACGAGGTCGCGGCGGTCGAGGTCGGCGACCTCTTCGCCCAGGCGCTGCCCCGGTGCCGGACCGATCCGGACGTCCGGTCGCACCTGGGCCAGCTGCGACCGGAGCTGCATGGCGACGGGGTGCGCGCCGCGTTCCCCGAAGACGAGCACCCGCCGGGCACGGACGATCCGGCGGGCGAGCCGGACGCGGTCGGCCCGGGCGAGCGAGGCGAACGCGGCGTCGAGGTTGCGTGCCTCGACGGCCCGCTGGTCGACGTGCGCCGCGTCCTCGGCAGCCCACGGCAGGCCGCTCCCCCGCGCGGACATGAGCTCCTGGCGGACCTCGGCGGCGTCCTGGAACCCCAGGGACCGGACGAGCCGCGAGACGGTGGCCTTCGACGTGCCCGACTCGGCCGCGAGCTCGGCGGAGGTGCCGACGAGCAGCAGCTCCGGATCGTGCCGGACCATCGCGGCGACCCGGCGTTCCGCGGGCGACAGGCGGTCCCAGACCGCGTCCACCCGGGCACGGACGTCGGGCGCGGCGCTCACCGGATCTCCGCACGGTCGTCGGCGATGCGCTCGACGGCGACGGCCAGCGCGTCGAGGCCGAGCGCGACGTCGTCCTCGGAGACGAACTCGTCCGGGTGGTGGCTGATGCCGTCGGGGTTGCGCAGGAACAGCATCGCGACGTCGGTGACCAGCCCGAGGGACATCGCGTCGTGCCCGGCGCGCGAGAAGAGCTCCGCTGGTGTGGCCTCCCCGGTCGCGGCGATCCCCGCACGGACGGCGTCCATCAACACCGGGGCACAGAACACCGCCGGGGCACGGTGCACCTCGGTCGGCGACACGGTCACGCCACGACGGGCTCCGATCTCGTCGAAGACCGCCGTGATCGACTCCCAGACGCGGTCACGTCCCTCGTCGAACTCCCCCCGCAGGTCGACGCTGAACCGGGCCAGGCCGGGGACGACGTTGACCGCCCCGGGCTCGACGGACATCGTGCCGACGGTGCCGACGTGCTGCTCGGCGCGACAGATCCGCTCGACGGCGAGCGCCGCCTCGGCCGCGGCGAGCAGCGCGTCGTGACGCCGCTCGTACGGGGTGCCGCCGGCGTGCCGTGCCTCGCCGACGGCCTCGACGGTGAACCGCCGGGCGCTCGCGATGCTCGTGACGACACCGAGCGCCTGCCCCGCCTGCTCGAGGTGGGGGCCCTGCTCGATGTGCGCCTCGAGGTAGCCGACGAGCCGCTCCGGGGGCAGTGCCGCCTCGCCGACGCGTTCCGGATCGAGCCCGAAGTCGGTGAAGGCCCGGCGGAGCGTGACACCGTCGCCGTCCTCGAGGTCCCACCACGCGTCGTCCCAGACCCCCGCCACGGCCGACGAGCCCAACAGTGCCTTGCCGAAGCGCGTCCCTTCCTCGTCGGAGAACGCGATCACCTGCAGCGCGAAGGGCAGCGGGCCGGAGGCCGTGAGCCGCGCCACCGTGCGGATCGCCATGAGCACGCCGACCACTCCGTCGTACCGGCCGGCGTCCACCACGGTGTCGAGGTGTGAGCCGAGCAGCAGCACGGGTGCGTCCGGCGTCGCACCGTCGACGATGCCGTGCAGGTTGCCCGCGGCGTCCTGCCAGGTGCGGAGTCCGGCGTCGCGCATCCACTCCGCGACCACGGCGTTCACCCGGGCGTGCTCCGGCGACAGGTAGACGCGGGTGGTGCGTCCGTCGTCCTGCGAGATCCCGGCGAGCGCGTCGCACCACCGGACGATCGTCGCGGCGTCGGCGATCGCCCGGGCGCTCGCGGTCGCCGCCGCGGGGGCCTCGGCCGTCGCGGGTCCGGTCGTCGTCGTCACAGGGCTGCCCCGACCGGCGCGACGCGGCCGGCGTGGACGTCGAGCGCGGCGTCGACCCCGGCGCCCTGCGGAACGGCGTGCCCGGCCCGGCGCAGGCAGTGTTCGAGGGCGGCCAGCGTGCGCACGACGGTGTCCTTGCGGGCGTTGTAGCCCATCGTGCCGATGCGCCAGACCCGTCCGTGCAGCGGCCCGAACGAGGTCCCGATCTCGATGCCGTGGTCCTCGAGCATCGCGCCGCGGACCTCGTCACCCACGACGCCGTCCGGGATCTCGACGGCGACCACGTTGTGCATCTTGTGCGCGACGTCACCGAACACCTGCAGTCCGAGCGCCTCGACCCCGGCGAGCATCGCCCGACCGGCGATCGCGTGGCGCTCGACCACGGCGTCCCGCCCCTCCTCGAGCAGGATGCGGGCGCACTCGTTCGCGGCGTAGAGCATCGACGCGGCCTCGGTGTGGTGGTTGAGGCGCCGCGGACCCCAGTAGTCGAGGATCATCGCGAGGTCGAGGTAGTTCGAGCGGATCGGGTCGTCGGACACGACGTCGTCGGCCTCGCGGATGCCGGCCTCGATGCTGCGGCGACCGTCGAGCACGGCCACGGCACGCGGCGACAGGGTGATCGGTGCACTGCCGGAGGGGCCGCCCAGGCACTTCTGCAGGCCGGCGCTCACGACGTCGATGCCCCAAGCGTCGGTCTCGAGCGGGTTGCCGCCGATGCTCGCCGTCGCGTCGGTGTAGAGGAGGGCGCCGTGCCGGTCGCAGATCGCCCCGAGCTCGTCGAGCGGCTGGTTCATCGTCGTCGAGGTGTCGCCCTGCACGATCGCCAGGACCTTCGGTCGGACCCGGCGCACCGCGTCCTCGATCACGGACGGCGGGAAGACCTGCCCCCACGCGGTCTCGATGGTGTGCACCTCGGCACCGGCACGGGTCGCGATCTCGGCGAGCAGGTGCCCGAAGCGTCCGAAGACCGGCACGAGCACCCGGTCCCCCGGGGCGAGCAGTGACACCAGGGCCGCTTCGATGCCGGCGCGGGACGTGCCGTCGACGAGCACGGTGGCGTCGTTCCGTGTCCCGAAGACCTGGCGGTAGAGCTCCTGCGTCGCGGTCATCGTCGTCGTCATCCACGGGTCGTACTGCCCGACGAGCGGGGTCGACAGCGCGCGGAGCACGCGGGGGTCGGCGTCGATCGGCCCCGGTCCCATCAGGAGTCGGGCGGGTGGGTTGACTGGCTGCGTCATGATGCCTCCGTTCCGGGAACGAGCGTAGCGAAACGTCCGTTTCGTGCGTGTTGCGGCGCCGCGGGGCGGTCGAGCAGGACCCCCTCGACGGCGGTGACCCCGTGGCCGGCCGTCGCCACGAGCCGCCCGCGGAGCCAGGTCTCGGTGACGACCCCGAGCGTGTGCAGGCCGGCGTACGCGGACACCGGGTTGCGGTGGGCCAGGGCCGACACCTCGACGACGCCCTCGGCCGCCGGGTCGAGGACGGCGAGGTGCGCGACCGCACCCGGCGCGATCCGACCGCGGTCGTGGAAGCCGACGACCGCCGCGGGGCCGGTCGTGAACCAGGGCAGGACGGCCTCGAGCGGGAGCCCCCGGCGCACGGCCTCGGTCCAGACCGCCCGGAAGCCCACCTGGAGTCCGGCGATGCCGCCCCACGCCGACCCCCAGTCGTCGGTCTTCAGGTCGGCTGTGGACGGCGAGTGGTCCGACACGACGCAGTCGATCGTGCCGTCGAGCAGCCCCGCCCAGAGCGCGTCGCGGTTCGCGTCGTCGCGGATCGGCGGGCAGCACTTGAACTCGGTCGCGCCGTCCGGGATCGACCCGGCCTCGAACGCCAGGTAGTGCGGACATGTCTCGACGGTCACCCGGACCCCGTCGGCCTTCGCGGCGCGGATCATCGGGAGGACCCCGGCGTCGGACAGGTGCAGCACGTGCACGCGAGCACCCGTCGACCGCGCGCCGTCGAGGACCCGCGCGACGGCGGACTGCTCGGCACGGCCCGGACGGGTGGCGAGGAAGTCGGCGTACCGTCCGCCGAGCGTCTCGTGCGGCACGAGGTGGTCCGGGTCCTCGGCGTGCACGATGAGCAGGGCGTCGAGCTCGGCGACCTCCTCGATCGCCGCTCGGAGCTGTACCGGGTCGAGGTGCGGGAACTCGTCCACGCCGCTCGGCGCGGTGAAGCACTTGAAGCCGAAGACCCCGGCGTCGTGCAGCGGACCGCGCTCCCCCGCGTTGGCCGGGACCGCACCGCCCCAGAACCCGACGTCCACCGCGACCCGGCCCGCGGCGCTCGCCCGCTTCGCCGCAAGAGCGTCGACGTCGACCGTTGCCGGGATCGAGTTCAGCGGCATGTCGACGATCGTGGTCACGCCGCCGAGGGCCGCCGCTCGCGTGGCCGAGGCGAAGCCCTCCCACTCGGTGCGACCGGGTTCGTTGACGTGCACGTGCGTGTCGACGAGCCCGGGCAGGAGCACGTGCTCGTCGGGCACGGTGCGGTCGAGCGGAGCCACGACCGGCGCACCGAACGGCAGGACCGCGTCGACCAGGCCGTCGCGGACCACGACCGCGGCCGGGCGGAGGACGCCGTCGACCCACGCCCGCCGAGCGCGGAGCACCAGGTCGGCGCCCACCGCGGCGCTCATGCCGAGGCCCCCGCGAGCACGATCGGCGCGGAGACGTCGGACGTCTGCAGCGTGAAGCCGGACAGCAGCCCGGTCACCGGCTTCGGTGGCGGAGGCGCGTACTCGCCGGTCTTGCCCGTGCGCAGCCCGAGCCGGACGAGCGACTCCGCGAGCACCGTCGCCGCAGCCACTCCGTCGACCACCGGCGCACCGATCTCGCGCGAGACCTCGGCACAGAACGCGGCCATGCCCGCGCAGCCGAGCACCACCGCATCGGCGCCGCCGGCGAGCACGTCGCGGCACTCCTCGACGACGAGCTCCCGGGCGCCCGACGTCGGATCGTCGAGCTGCAGCACCGGCACCTCGCACGCACGGACCTCGGTCACCCGGGACGCGAACCCGTAGCGCTCCGCGAGCTCCCACGCCCGTCCGGTCGTGCGCGCCAGCGTCGTGACGACCCCGAACCGGCGCCCCAGCATCGCAGCGGCGTGGAAGCCGGCCTCGGCGATCCCGAGCACCGGCCCGACGGCCAGCTCGCGCGCGGCGTCGAGACCCGGGTCGCCGAAGCACGCGACGACGTACGCGTCGACACCCTCCTGCTCGCCGAGCGCGATCTGCTCCAGGAGCCCGGGGACCGCCAGGGCCTCCTCGTAGTGACTCTCGATCGAGGCGGGTCCGGTGGTGGGCGTCACCGCCTCGACGACGGTGCCGGGTCCGGCGACCGCGGCCGCGGCGCGGCCGATCGAGGCCGTCATCGACGGGGTGGTGTTGGGGTTGACGACGCGGATGCGCAAGCGGGGCCTCTCAGGCGGGGGTGGGGACGAGGAGGAGGTGGTGGACCCGGGCGGCGACGGTCCGGCCGGGAGGCGTGTCGCGCCTCCCGGCCGGGGTCGGTGCAGGGGTGTGGCGGACGGTCAGTCGCGTCCTGCAGCCGCGCCGTCGTCGACCGTCGGGTCCTCCGATGCCAGCACCGGCATCCGCGGCGACCGACGCTCGAGCGCCCAGAAGACGACCAGCCCGAGCCCGCAGCCGATGAACCAGCTGTAGTTGCTCAACCACGGCAGGACACCCGTCGCGGGCGGCAGCACCGCGCTGGCGACCGACACCGCGCCGGCGAGCAGCAGGGTCCACATCGCGTTCGGGTTCCAGCCCGCGCGGTACCAGTACCGGGCGGTGGGCTCCTTCGTGTACATGTCGTCGACCGCCACCCGCTGCTTCGCGACCAGGTAGTAGCCGGCGATCAGGATCCCGAACAGCGGGCCGATCAGCGCGCCGAGGATGCCGAGCGTGTAGAGGATCGCCTGGTCGTTGCCGTACCAGTTCCACGGCGTCAGCAGCACGGAGCCGACCGCGGCGATCATGCCGCCCGTCCGCCAGCTGATCCTCCGCGGGGCGACGTTCGAGAAGTCGAACGCGGGGCTGATGAAGTTCGCGACGATGTTGATGCCGACCGTCGCGGTGACGAACGTCAGGCCGCCGAGCAGGATCGCGAACGGTGCGTCGATCGCCTGGACCGTCTCGATCGGGTCGGTGATGAGCTTGCCGAACACCGGGACCGTCGCGCTCGCGCAGAGCACGGTGAGCACCGAGAAGAACAGGAAGTTGATCGGCAGGCCCCAGAGGTTGCCGCGCTTGACGGCTCGGAACGAGCGACCGTAGCGCGAGAAGTCACCGAAGTTCAGCATCGGGCCGGAGAAGTAGCTGACGACGATCGCCACGGCCGAGAGCATGACCGGGATCGAGGCACCGAACGACATCGGCGCGCCGGTGTGCAGCGTCAGCGAGATGTTGCCGATGCCGGCCCGGGCGACGAGGTAGACGGCGAGCGCGATCATCACGACGTAGACGGCCGGACCGGCGAAGTCGATGAAGCGGCGGATCGCCTCCATGCCCATCGAGAAGAGCGCGGCCTGCGCGACCCAGAGGATGCCGTACGAGATCCAGCCCAGCGCGGAGAGCCCGAGGAACGAGTGGTCGAGCAGCGCCGCTGAGCCCGGGAGGAACTTCAGGAACACGATGTTGAGCGACTGCGCGGCGAGGAAGGTCTGCACGCCGTACCAGGCCGTCGCGATCAGGCCGCGGATGACGGCGGGGACGTTCGCCCCGATGACGCCGAACACCGCGCGGTTGATGACCGGGTACGGCACCCCGGTGCGCTGGGACGGCTTCGCGACGAGGTTCGCGAACACCTGCACGATGAGGATGCCGACGACCAGGGCGACGAGCACCTGCCAGCTCGCGATGCCGAGCGCGAAGAGCGACCCGGCGGTGACGTACCCGCCGACCGAGTGCACGTCGGACATCCAGAAGGCGAAGATGTTGTAGCTCGTCCATCGCTGCTCGCGCAGCGGGGCGAGGTCCTCGTTGGTGAGCGCCGGGTCGTACCCGGGCTTGACGATGCCGGCGCCGGCGGCTGCCGACGACGTCGTCCGGGGGGCGTGGGGCGCGGCGACCGGGGTCGCGATCTCTGTGACCAAGGCGTCCTCCGTGGGAGTGTGCGGCGGGGGTCCCCGCTCGAGGACGACGCTACGAAGGCACTTCGCGTCGCCCGTTTCCCTCGTGTAACGGTCGTGTGACACGGACAGCCCGCTGGAACGCTCGTTCCGGGCGGCGGCTGCGGGATGCCGCAGGGAACGCCGCAGGTCCTGCCCCAAGCCCGTCCAGGCCGCCCGACCGGCTCCATCATCGAGGGATGACCACGGGCATCCGGATCGACCACGTCGGCGTCACCGTGCCGGACGTGGAGGCCGCCACGGCGTTCTTCGCGAACGCCTTCGACGCCGTCGTGCTGTACGACGTGCGCCGGACCACCGACGAGCCGAACGGCACACCGGAGGCCCACCGCTACCTCGGCATCCCGTCGTCGATGGCGCAGGGCGCGATCCGCATGCTCGCGCTGCCCGAGGGACCCGGACTCGAGCTCTTCGAGTACCGCGGGCCCGACCAGCGCGCCGCCGCGCACCCGTCGGACCTCGGGTGGCAGCACCTGGCGCTGTACGTCGACGACCTCGACGCAGCCCTCGCCCGCGCGGAGTCCGCCGGTGCCGTCCGCAACTCGGACCCGCGGCCGCTGCGCGGCGAGGAGGCCGGGGAGGGCAACCGGTTCGTCTACACGCGCACCCCGTGGGGGTCGACGCTCGAGATGGTCACCTACCCGACGCCGCAGCCGTACCTGCTGCACGCGCCGCGGGCGAAGTGGGCGCCGTGGCCGGACGTCGCCCAGCTCCGGCAACTGGACCGGGCCTGACCGCATCCGGCTCGTGACCGGTCTGGAGGCACGGCTCGCGGCCGCCCCGCCGGTCACGGCGGGCGCCGGGTCGCGTCCACGTCGAGAGGCGGACGGGTCAGCGGGACGGCTCGACGAGCAGGTCGGCAGCGTCGCGGGGCGCGAAGCGCTGCGCGAAGTCCCGGTCGTTCGGGATCCAGACGTCGCGCCAGAGCGCGTCGTGACTGCGGCCGAGTGCCCGGTCGCGGGCCGTACCGCGGCGAGCTGCGGTGTCGAGGTCGACGTCGCACCAGACGGTCGCGTCGATCGCGGGCAACGCCTCGGGGTGGAAGAGTCCGATGAGGTCCAGGACGAGGATCCTCGCCTGCGGGAGCGGTTCCTCGGGACCGAGGGCCCGCCGTGCCCAGTCGTACCGCTGGAAGTGCCCGGGCCGTCCTCCTCGGAACGGTTCCAGTACCGTCGAGACCAGGCGGTCGCGCTCCACTCCGTCCCAGTCCGAGGAACGGCGGTGCGATCGAGCGGGGTCCAGGAAGTCGTTGCCGCGGAGCCGCACGGCATCGGGCAGTGCTGCGACGAGGCCGCGTGCGAGCGTCGACTTGCCGGAGCCGCAGAAGCCGGAGATGCCGACGACCAGCGGGTGCCCCACGACCCGCGATCGCTCGGCGATGTGCTCGAGGACGGTGTCCTGGTCCATCCGGCGAGTGTACGAGGAGCGGTCACTCCCGACGTCGACCCGGTGCGCCTCCACTCACCGACCGGGACGGAACTGCACCTGGTCGGAGGTCGATGACGAGCAGCGCAGTGGCGGTGGGCATGCCCGATCCTCTCACCGGGCGGTTCCGGGAGGGACCGGCTACCGGGAGTCCTCGGACGTCGTCGCGCGGAGGCGGTCGTCGACCTCGCGAGCTTCGGCGGACGACCCGAACGCGAGGGTGACCTCACCGCCGGTGAGGGGTTCCATGACCTGGGGCGCCGAGATCACCCTGCCGTCGAGGAGGATCGCCATGCGCTCGTCGATCGTCTCGCGGGTGGCCGAGGCCAGGACATCGCTGTCGGTCCTGTCCAACTGCAACACGATCGACCCGCCCGCGCCTTCGCCGTCGGAGAGGTGCGCGGAGGTCGGCGTGATCGACCCGAGCGACTTCGCCAACCGGTAGGTGGTCGCGCCGTCCTGGTCACACGCCGACGCTGCGACGTCAGTGGTGACCGGCGGCGCAGTGCACGCCTCCTCGACCTCCGACACGACGGCTCGGAGCTGCAGCGACTTCATCGCCGGACCGTCAGCAGGCGGCGCCTGGGTCGCGCAACCGGTGAGGACCGCGACCAGGCCAGCGGCGGCCGCGAGGCGGGTGAACCGTGGACCCTTCATCGCACCAGGGTAGGACTCGACGGGAACGCACGACAGTCCCCCGTCCTCCGGCTGCCCCGTAGTGTCGTGCTGATGTCAGACATTCCGTACGGCGAAGTCCCCGCCCTGCCCGTTGCATCCGTCTTCGGCATCATCGTCTTCGTCGTGCACCTGGTGTTCCTGCTCCGGTCCGGACGGTTCACCTGGCAGCGCGCGACCGTCGCTGGGGTGATCGCTGTCTACGCCGCGGGCATCCTCGCGAACACCGTCTTCCCCGTGTTCCTCGATCCACTCCCCGACGCTGAGCCGTGGACGCCAGCGCTGGCGCTGATCCCGTTCTCCGACTACGAAGCTGCGGACGCGGTGACCAACGTGGTCGTGTTCGCCCCGCTGGGCGTCCTGATCCCGCTCCTGATGCGCCGCCCGTCCTGGTGGAAGGTCCTCCTCGCCGCCGCGGCGGTGAGCCTGGCGATCGAACTGCTGCAGCTTGCTGCGCAGCGGCTCTTCTCCGGTGGCCACGTCGCCGACGTCAACGACTTCATCTGGAACACCGTCGGTGGGGTCCTCGGCTACGCGGTCTTCGTCCTGGCGTCACGGACGCCGGGCCTGTCCCGTCTCCTCGACGTCTTCCGCTGGCACCCGGCACCGAGGGAAGAACACGTCGCCTGAGATCGTACGATGCGGCATGGTTGCTGCTGTGGAACCGTGGACCTGGGCGACGACCTACAAGCTCGTCCTGACGAGCTACATCTGGCTCGCTGGAGCTGTCGCTCCGACCGGTGCGGTCATCACCTGCATCGTCATCGCCATCCGGGGCGGTGTCTCGCTCGACGGAGCCGCCAGCGCCCTCCTGTTCGTCGTCGTCTTCATCGTCGTCTTCGCCGTGATCGCCGCCGTCGGCGCTGCCGTGGCGCTGCCGTTCACCCAGCTCCTCGGCCGCGCGCTCCGACGCACTCGGAGCCGTGCCGTCCGTGTGAGCGCACATGCCGTCCTCGGCGGAACACTCGCCGCGATCGGCATGCAGGTGCTCCTGCTGGCCTTCGAGGACGACCACCTCACTTGGCAGTACCCACTGGCCGTCTCGGTCCCCGCAGGGATCGCGGCTGCCATCGGCCGCTGGCGACTCGACGAAGCGGAACGCCGCCGGTCGTTGCTGTCCGAGTAGCCGATCGGGTACCGAGTCCCGCGTCAGCGCTCGTCGCTTGCTGGTGGTCGCTCCCGCCAGAGGACCTCGTCGTCGCAACGGGTGCTCGTCGGGTGCATCCCGATCCGCAGGGCGACACGTGCTGAGGCTCCGTGCTCCGGGTGGATCCGCGCCCTGAGCTCCCGCACGTCGACCGAGCGCAGCCACGTCGCTGCGCGCTCCGCGGATTCGGTCGCGAACCCGTGCCCTTGCCCGCTCGGCGTGACGAGCCAGGCGAGGTCAGCCGTCGTGACCTGGGCGGTCCGGTGCAGGGTCGCCTGCACGAACCCGATCGGCGCGCGGCCCTGGCGGGGGCGGATGATCCAGTTCAGCCACCCTGCGGTGCCGTCCTGGGACCGACCCCGGACCTGACGGGTGTAGCGCGCACGGAGTTCCTCCAGGCTCGGCGGTCCGCCGCCGGTGAAGTGGTACAGCTCCACCGGCGCGAGCACGTCCACCATCACGTCGGCGTGTTCGACGGTCAGGGGTTCGAGGCAGAGACGGTCTGCGCTGAGCGGGACGGCGCGCGGCCACGGCATGCTCGCATCCTTCCAGCTGTTCAGTCGGTCACCGGACGTCCGCCGAGACCAGCAGTCACGGGCCGGAGGCGTTTCCCAGCACCGAGCGTCACCTCCTGCTGCACGGAGGTGCGCACCGTGACGGCGGTGTCCGCGACGTGACGCGTGCTGGTCGGGAACCACGCGCGGCCGGGGGTGACCAGGATGAGGAGACCGTCGACGTCTCCGACGGCAGCGAACTCGCTGGTGGGCTCGTTCCCGTAGGGCTGGAGGTCTGCTGCTCGCAGGGTCGCGACCGCGGCGAGGACGTCCGGGACTGCCACGCCGATCTCGCTCACGCAGACGAGATCGGCAGCGGCGAAGGAATCCACCTCTCGGGGAGGCAGGGCTCGACGTTCGATGAGTTCCAGTACCTGGTCATCAGGGCCGTCGAAGTACATCGACCGCGAGTCCCACGACGGGGGTCCTCCGAACTCCGTCCGATCGTCGACCGACAGGAGCAGCACGCGCTGTCCGAGCCACCGGCGGGCCAGGTCGAACGACCCGGTCGGGATGGTGAACGCGAGGTGGTGCGCGCCCTCGAAGTCGCTCTCCACGAAGCGCAGCCGGCTCAGGCCGATGGCCACGGTCACGCTCGGACCGTCCCGCTCGACCTCACACCCGAGTCGGTCGAAGAACCCGGCAACGACCGACGCGGACCGTGTGGGCAACAGGGCTTCTTCGATCTGCATGCGTCCACCTCACACCCGTGGCCCTGGACCATCGATCACCGGACGCGCACCATGAGCTCGGACGGGTCAGCCGACGGTGCGAAGCCGAACTGCGCGGAGAGACCGTGTGCATCTCGGTCGACGGGAGCGTGCGCTCCAGGCCGGGCGGTCCGAGGTCCTCGACCACGGCAGCGAGGAGCATCCCGCCCTCTCCTCGACCACGTACTCCCGGTGCGACGAAGGTCGTCGTTCCGTGCCCCTCGGCTCCGGTTGCTCGCACGTCGTGATCGCGACGACAGTGCCCGTGGGCCGAGCTGTCCGGTGGAGCGCGATACTGATCGGATGACAGCACCACTCGTCTCGGACGTCGCTCACGCCGGGCTCACCGTGGACGACCTCGACGACGCGCTGGCGCTGTGGTGCTCCGGTCTCGGCTTCGCGCTCGGACGGACCTTCACGCTCGACACGCGGACCACGACTGCGACCACCGGTGTCCAGGGATCCACCATCCGTGCAGCCACGGTCACGCTCGGGGACCAACGGATCGAACTGCTGCAGTACGACCCTCCCCGCTCGGGTCGAGCATCCGACTCCCCCGCGCACACCGGCACGGTCCACATCGCGCTGACCGTCTCGGACCTCGACCGCGTGCTCGACCTCTGCGCAGCACACGGCTGGCGGCCCGTCGGGGAACCGCACGAGATGACCAGTGGCGCCCGGACCGGCACACGGATCATCTACCTCGAGGGGGCGCTCGGCGGCTTCCTCGAACTGATCGCCCCACCGCAGCTTCCCTGACGCCACGAGCGGGGACGGTTTCGGATCGCTCCCCGGAGCGCATCGCCCTGACGCGAGTGGTCGATGATCGCGATCGCAGACTCGACCGTGCCCGTCCGGTCAGAGCGCGTGCGTCCCGAGCAGCGCCCCGGCCACGTAGGTCGCCGCGAGCGCGAGCGCCCCGCCGACGACCACCCGCAGCGCCGCGCGACCCCGACGGGCACCGCCGAGCACCGCACCGGTCGTGCCGGTCAGGGCGAGCGCGACGAGCGACGCGGTCACGGTGACCGGCACGCGGAGGGGTTCCGGCGCGAGCAGCATCGCGAGGAACGGCAGCAGTGCGCCGACCGTGAAGGTCGCCGCCGACACCCAGGCGGCACGCCAGGGGCTGACGATCTCGTCCTCGGCGTCGTGCAGGGCCGCTTCCGCGCGGCGACGACGGACCTCTGGCCGCGTCAGCTCCCGCGCGACGGCATCCGCGACGTCCCCCTCGACCCCGAGCGACCGGTAGTGCGCCGCGAGCGCCGGGGCGTCCTCGGCGTCGGCCTCGAGCTTCGCCTGCTCGGCGGCCTGCCCGGTGCGCTGCGCGTCGCGGGCACCGCTCACCGAGATGTACTCGCCGAGGGCCATCGAGATCGCCCCGCCGACGAGCGCCGCGGTGCCGGCGGCGACGATCGGTCCCGTGCCCGCGCCGGCTCCGGCGACCCCGACGAGCACGGCCGCGACGGACACGATGCCGTCGTTCGCGCCGAGCAGCCCGGCCCGGAGCCAGTTGAGCCGCGCGGCGCTGGTGGCGTCGTCGTGCTCGGAGGTGGGGAGCGAGAGGTCCGAAGCGGTCGACATGACGGCCATCGAACCACTCCCGAGCGGTTCGCGCCAGCAAGGTGAGGCAAGCCTGATCAGGGCTTTCGTGGTGAGGTGAGCCTCACCTCACCGAACGGAGGCCGCCTGCCAGACCCGGGTCGGACGGCCGTTCAGCGCGTGCGGGAACGGGTCACCGACCGGTCGGAAGCCCGCGCTCGTGTAGAGCGCGAGGGCGGGTGCGTTGTCGTCCAGCGCGTGCAGCTCGCACCGGTCGTGCCCGGCGGCTGCGGCGGCGTCCACCGCGGCGGTGAGCAGTCGACGGCCGAGTCCGTGCCCCTGTGCCGCCGGCGCGACCGCGAGGAGGCTGAGGTACGCGCCGTCGCTCGGCGCGCCGCCGGTGCCGGGTGCGGTGACGAGGGCGAACCCGAGCGGGGCGCCGCCGTCGTCGGCGACCACCAGGGCCACCCGCTCTGCGGCGAACTTCTCGTGCGCACGTGCGCGCACGGCGTCGGAGGCCGGCACCCCGTCCCGGTCCGCGACGGCGGCGACCCAGAGCGCGATGCACGCGGCCGCGGTCGCTTCGTCGTCCGCGGTGCGCACGACGAAGGACGACCCGATCACCCGACCACCATACGTCGCACGCCCCGACGGGCGGTCAGGTCGGAGCCCGCCGCGCGATCGGTCAGACGGTCGCCCGCGAGCCGACCCGGTACCGGGCGCCGCGGTGCTCCTCCGGCAGCCGGTCGCCGCGGCCGTGCAGCTTGTGACGGAGCGACCCCTCGACGTACTCGTCCGGGTAGGCACCGCGCGCGCGGAGCTCGGGCACGACGAACTCGATGACGTCCTCCCACGTGCCGGGGGTCACCGCGTACGCCAGGTTGAACCCGTCCACGTCGGTCTGCTCCTGGATGTCGATCAGCTGCTGGGCGATCGTCGCCCCGGAACCGACGGCCACCGGACCGAGGCCGCCGATCGCCGTGTGCTCCGCGATGTCCCGGACCGTCCAGTTCGACCCGTCCTCCCCCGTCGCCGCGGACAGGTTCGCCGCCGCCGACTGGATCGCGTTCGACTCGATGTTGCCGAGCGGCTCGTCCAGGTCGTACTGCGACAGGTCGACGCCCATCCAGCCGGAGTTGAGCACGAGCGCGCCCTCGGCCGACGCGTACGACCGGTAGTCGCGGTACTTGGCCTGGGCTGCCTCGTCGGTCTCGTCGGTGATGACGGTGAGCAGCGTGTAGACGCGGGCGGCGTAGCGGTCGCGACCAGCGGCCTCCAGGGCGTCACGGATCCTGCCGACGGTCGCGGCGAGCTGCGGGATGGTCGGCGCGCCGACGAAGACCGCCTCGGCGTTCTCGGCGGCGAAGCGGATGCCGCGGGGCGAGGCGCCCGCCTGGTAGACCACGGGGCTCCGCTGGACCGAGGGCTCGGTCAGGTGGATGCCGGGGACGTCGAAGTGCGTGCCGTGGTGCTCGATCGGGTGCACCTTCGACGGGTCGGTGAAGACACCGGTCTCGCGGTCCTCGACGACGGCGTCGTCCTCCCACGAGCCCTCCCACAGCTTGTAGAGCACCTCGAGGTACTCGTCGGCGACGTCGTAGCGGTCGTCGTGGGAGAGCTGGTCGGTCTGCCCCATGTTGCGCGCGGCGCTCGGCAGGTACCCGGTGACGACGTTCCAGCCGATGCGGCCCTTCGTCAGGTGGTCGAGCGTCGAGATGCGCCGGGCGAACGGGTACGGGTGCTCGTAGGCGGTGCCCGCGGTGATGCCGAAGCCGAGGTGCTCCGTCACGGCGGCCATCGCGGAGACGAGCAGGATCGGGTCGTTCACCGGCACCTGCGAACCGGTGCGGAGCGCGGCCTCGTTCGTCCCGCCGTACACGTCGTAGGTGCCGAGGACGTCGGCGATGAAGATGCCGTCGAAGCGCCCGCGCTCGAGCAGCTGCGCCAGGTCCGTCCAGTACGACAGGTCGTTGTAGTGCCGCGAACGGTCGCGGGGGTGGCGCCACAGCCCCGAGGACTGGTGCGCGACGCAGTTCATGTCGAACGCGTTGAAACGGATCTGCCGGGTCTCGTTCGTCGAGGTCACGCGGCGAAGCTACGTCCAGCAGCCCGACGCGTCACGTGAGGTGACGCCGTGTGACGCCCGCCCGACGCACGGCGCCTCGGACCTGAGTCGATCTCGCGTGGCAGCATGGCGGCGTGCCCGTCGTCGAGTCCCGCTGCGTCGTCCCCGTCCCCGTCGCGGTCGCCTTCGCCGTGTCGCAGGTGCAGGGACCGGTCCGGAAGCGCTGGGACCCCTTCATCCGTCGACAGCACCTCATCGGCGCCGACGCGCCGGCGAAGGGCGTCCGGACCTTCACGGTGCAGCGCTCGGGCCTGCGGATGGAGAGCGAGTACGTCTCGTACAACCCGCCCTCGAACGTCGGCATGAAGATGACGAAGGGCTCGTGGTTCTTCGAGAAGATGGGCGGTGGGTGGCGCTTCACGCCGGTGGAGGGCGAGCCGGGCCGCACGCTGGCGGTGTGGCGCTACAACTTCACGTGCCGACCCGCCTGGCTCGCACCGCTGGCCGAGCGCATCGGCGCGTTCGTCCTGCAACGCGACATCGACCGACGGATCGCCGGGTTCGCCCGGGGGTGCAGCGACCCGGTCGTGCTCGCACACGTCGGTGCCGCTCCTGGGAGCTGACCGGACCGGTTCAGACCGCGGTGGCCTCGCGGACGGCAGCCTCGGCAGCCACCCAGGCGAGCATCCCGCACTTCACCCGCATGACGAACTTCGAGACGCCGTGGAAGGCGACGAGGTCCTCGAGGACGTCCTCGTCGGGCTCCCCGGCCCCGCGCGACCGCATCATCGTGCGGAAGGACTCGGTGAGCTCGAGCAGCTCCGGGACGGTCCGGCCGACGGCCATGTCGGTCAGCACCGACGCCGAGGCCATCGAGATCGAGCACCCGTCGCCCTGCCAGCCGATGGCCGCGATGCGGTCCGACCCGGGCTCGAGCCGCACGCTGACGGTGATCTCGTCGCCGCAGGTGGGGTTCCGTTCGAAGTGCGACGCGTCGGCGCCGTCGAGCACGCCGTCGCCGTGCCGCGCCTTCGCGTGGTCGAGGATGACCTGCTGGTAGAGGGAGTCGAGGCCGTTCACGAGGCCGCTCCGAAGTACCCGCGGACCTCGCCGACGGCGGTCAGGAAGCGATCGACGTCCTGCTCGGTCGTGTACACGTAGGTGCTCGCCCGGCTGGTCGCGACGAGTCCGAGCCGACGGTGCAGCGGCTGGGCACAGTGGTGCCCGGACCGGACCGCGATGCCCTGCGCGTCGAGGTACTGCGAGACGTCGTGGGCGTGCACCCCGTCGACGTCGAAGGACACGAGTCCGGAGCGCGGCACCCCGGCGGGCGGGCCGACGACGCGGATGCCCGGCACCGCCGCCAGACCGTCGAGCATCCGGCGGGCGAGGTGCTCCTCGTGGGCGCGGACGCGTTCCATGCCGATGGCCTGCAAATAGCGGACCGCCTCGGCGAGTGCGACGGCCTGGGACACCGGCTGCGTCCCGGCCTCGAAGCGCTCGGGCGCCGGCATGTACTCCGACGACTCCATCGTCACGGTCGTGATCATCGATCCACCGGTGCGGAACGGCGGCAGGGCGTCGAGGAGTTCCCCGCGACCCCACAGGACGCCGATGCCGTTCGGCCCGAGCATCTTGTGCCCGGAGAACGCGGCGAAGTCGACGCCGAGCTCCTGCACGTCGAGGGGCCGGTGCGGCGCGGACTGGCACGCGTCGAGGACGACGAGGGCGCCGTGCGCGCGGGCCGCTGCCACCACCGCGGCGACGGGCGCGACCATGCCGGTGACGTTCGAGACGTGCGCGAACGCCACGATCCTCGTGTGCTCGGTGATCCGGGAGACCGCGTCCTCGGCGGTCCAGGTGCCGTCGTCGGCCACCGGGACCCAGCGCAGGGTCGCACCGGTGAGCGCGGCGAGCTCCTGCCACGGCACGAGGTTCGCGTGGTGCTCGGCCTCGGTGACCAGGACCTCGTCGCCGGGACCGATGCGGAAGCGCTCCGCCGCCGCTCCCCCGCGTCCGCGGCTGGCGTTGGCGATGCCGTACGCCACGAGGTTCAGCGCGTCGGTGGCGTTCGCCGTCCAGACGACCTCGGACGGCGACGACGCCCCGACGAAGCCGGCGACCGTGGCCCGTGCGTCCTCGTAGGCGTCGGTGCTCAGGGCCGCGAGCGTGTGCGCACCGCGGTGGACGGCCGCGTTGTCGTGCTCCAGGAACCGTCGCTCGGCGTCGAGCACCTGCCGCGGCCGCTCGGCCGTCGCGCCGGAGTCGAGGTACGCGAGCGGCTGCCCGTTCACCTCCTGCTGGAGGATCGGGAAGTCCCGCTTGATCGCGGCGACCTCGGACTCGGTCAGCGGCTGGTTCGGGGCGAGCACGGTCACGCGGTCAATCGTGGTCGGTCCCGCCCCGTGCGTCCAATCGCCTGCAGCGGACAAGGAGCCGGAACGGCGGCGGGACGCAGGCAGGCCGGCCGCTACTCGTTGCCGATGCGCTTGTCGGCCTGCTCGCGTGCGGCGTCGATCTTGTCGTCGTACTTGCCGCCCGTGGCCTTCTTCACCGCGTCGGCCACACCGCCCAGGACCTTGTCGCTGACGTCCTCGGCCTTCTCGCTCTTCAGGGCGTCCTGGACCTTGCCGTCCTTCAGGAGCTCCTGTGCCTTCTTCGTGATGTCGTCGAACCCCGCCATGGACGGCTCCTCACCTCGTGCGGGGCCCGTCGCCCCGACCTGCCGCCGATGGTAGGCGCGGCCCCGGCGCCTGTCCGGGTGTGCCGGCCCGGTGTCGCGGCTCCGGCGCCTGTCCGGTGTCGCGGCCGGCCCGACCCGGTCCGGACGGACGGCTCAGACCATCTGCGCGCTGCGTCGCCGCGCGAGCAGGTAGGAGACCGCGACCGAGCCCGTGATCGCCAGGAGCGACGGGATGAGGATGTCCGTGCCCTCCTGCGTGAACTCGACGACGAGCACGAGCGCGGTGAACGGCGCCCGCATCGTGGTCGCCAGCAAGGCCGCCGCTCCGACGAACGCGAACGCCGCCAGGCTCGACCCGTCAGCGGGCCAGAGCAGCACCCACAGGCCGCCGAGCGCGGCGCCCACCGCGGAGCCGATGGCGATCGAGGGCGTCAGCGTGCCACCGACCGCACCGGCTCCGATGGTCGCCGAGGTCGTGATCGTGCGGATGATGCCGAGGAGGAGCAGGAACACGATCGGCGACAGCCCGGCGAACGTCGGCGCCTCGGTCGTGGCGTTCATCGCGACGAGGCCGAGCGCGCGCCCGTTGCCGAGGATCTCCGGGAACGGCACGGCGATGAGCCCGACCATCGCGAAGACGACGGGCAGCACGACGAGCAGGTGCCACCCCTTCGGCGCCATGCCCTGCAGCCGGTTCGTGAGCTTCACGAAGCCGACGCCCGCGAACCCGAGCAGCGGCCCGACGACGACCGCCCAGACCAGCAGCGACGGCGACAGGTGCATCGCGGGCACGTCGTAGAGCACCTCGTCCGGGATCACGAGCCGTGCGGTGAACGCGGCGATCGCACTCGTCGCGAAGGCCGGCAGTGCGGTCGCGAACGTGAGTTCACCGAGCAGCACCTCGACCGCGAAGAGCGCGCCTCCGAGCGGCACGTCGTACACCGCCGCCAGGCCGGCAGCAGCACCGCAGGCGACGAGGATGCGCGTCTCGCGCCCCGTCAGGCCGGCACGAGCGGTGACGAGCTGGGACAGCCAGGCACCGATCTCGCGGGGCGCGACCTCCTTGCCGATGGAGGCGCCGAGCCCGACGGCCAGGATCTGCACCGCGGCGTTCGCGACCGTGGCGAGCGCCGGCATCCGCTTGCCGTCGACCGCGCCGGTCACCGACACCACGGGCTTCGCCCACCGCCGGAGCGCCCACCACGCGACGCCCGTGAGCACGCCGGCCGCGGCGAGCGCGAGGAAGCGGTTGAGCCCGGAGGGCGCATCGGCCGCCTCGCGGTGCCCGCCGAACGGGTACCCGAAGGCGACGAACTGGATGGCCTGCAGGGCGAGCCACACCGAGATGCCCGCGACGCCGCCGGCGATGCCGACGAGCCCGGTGATCACGGCGAGCTTGAGGGCCCAGACCGGCGTGGTCGTGCGTGTCGCGTTCCCGGTCTGCGGCATGACCGGAAGCCTAGCGGCGATCGGGACCGGCCCACGGACGGCCGACGGCACCCGTGGACGGACGGGAGGCCCGTGGCGGGGCCGCCACGGGCCTCCCGTCCGGCTGCTGGTCGCGTCGCGGTCAGACGGCCGTCACGCGGAAGGGGACCACCTGGTCGGCCGGCAGGAGCGGGGGCTGGAGGCCGACCTGCTCGAGCACGCGGCCGCTGAAGACGCGGTCGCCGGCCCACCAGTCGGGCGCCCGGACCTCGTGGTCCTCGCCGACCAGGACCGGGTCGACGCGGTACCGCGTGTCCGGGTCGAGGTCACGGAGGACCACGCGCCCGATGCCCGACACCTCGGACCGGCCCGTGCTCGCGACGAAGAACACGGCCTGGCGGCGGTCCTCGGCGACCACGCCGTAGACCAGGCGCGTGGGGTCGACCTCGTCGACGCGGACGAGCAGGCCGCCGTGCAGGAGTGCGCGCCACTCCTTGTGTAGCGCGATCCACGACGCGAGGGTGCGCTCCTCGTCCGCGGTGGCCTGCGCGAGGTCCCACTCGATGCCGAAGTGCCCGATCAGCGCGGTGCCCGCACGGAAGGACACGTCGTGGAAGCGGCCCGTCGTGTGGTTCACCCCGCTGGCGACGTGCGCGCCGAGGAGCTCCGGCGGCAGCAGCTGCTGCGTCCAGCGGTGCATCTGCTGACGCTCGAAGGGGTCGATGTCGTCGGACACCCACACGCGGTCGGTGTGCTCGATCACCGCGAGGTCGACACGCGCACCGCCGGACGAGCACGACTCGATCTCGAGCCCCGGGAAGCGTTCCTTGAGCGTCGCCATCAGGCGGTAGGTGGCGAGGGTCTGCTCGTGCACGGCTGCCCCGCCGCCCGGGTGCCCGGCCTCGACCAGGTCGCGGTTGTGGTCCCACTTGACGTAGTCGACGCCGTACTCGCCGATGATCGCGGTCATCCGCTCGAGCACGTACGCGTACGCGTCCGGGATCGCGAGGTTGAGCACCTGCTGGTCGCGCGAGCGGACGGGCAACCGGCCGTCCGCCTGCATGATCCACTCCGGGTGCGCCCGGGCGAGGTCGCTGTCCTCGTTCACCATCTCGGGCTCGAACCACAGCCCGAACTCCATGCCGAGGGCACGGACACGGTCGACGATCGGACCGAGGCCGTCCGGCCAGACGTCCTCGTCGACGTACCAGTCACCGAGACCGGCGTGGTCGTCACGGCGACCGCGGAACCAGCCGTCGTCGAGCACGTACCGCTCGACGCCGAGCCGGGCGGCCCGCTCGGCGAGGTCGGTGAGGCGGGCGAGGTCGTGGTCGAAGTAGACCGCCTCCCAGACGTTGATCGTCACCGGCCGCGGGGTCGACGGGTGCTGCGGGCGGCTGCGGAGCCAGTGGTGGAACCGGCGGGCCTGGTCGTCGAGGCCGTCACCCCACGCGCCGTACACCCAGGGGCCCTCGTAGGTCTCGCCGGTGTCCAACCGGACCTCGCCGGGGAGCAGGAGCTCGCCGCCACCGGCCACCTGGCGCCCGGTCGCGAGCCGCTCGGCGAAGTGACGGTGGTTCCCGCTCCACGCGGTGTGCACGCCCCAGACCTCACCGCGGGCGAACCCGAACCCGGGCTCCCCCACGCTGAGCACGGTCGCGGCGTCCGCTCCGGTGCGACCCTTGCGGCTGTCGCGCTCGTGCGTGCCGACGACGAGCTCGCGACGCTGCGGGGTGCGCTCCTTGCCCCAGCGGCCGGCGAAGTCGAGGACCTCGCGGGCGCGGGAGGGCACGGGCAGCGCCACGGTCAGGTCGTCCACCGTGTAGGTGCCGACGGCGGTGTTCGTGACGGCGGCGCGGGCGCGCACCAGGCCGGACACGAGCAGCTCGAGCGTCACGCGGACGGCGAGGCCCGCGGTGGTGTCCTCGGCCTCGGCGGTCACGTGGGTGTCGTCGACGTCGATCGCCGTGACGGTGAAGGCCGGTGACCAGTCGCGACCACCACGGTGGCCGGAGAGCCCGGGGCGACCGGTCCACCCGCGGTGGGGCTCCGGCAGCAGTGCGAGGCGGACGGGCACGTCGGCCTCGTTGTTCGCGACCGGGGCCACGTCGGCGTCCGCGAGGGCGACGAGCTCGTCGTGGGCGAGCGGCCCGAGGGCAGCGCCCCAGTGCACGACGGCGGGCAGCGCGCCGTCGCGGCAGTCGAGCACGACGGACACCCCACCGGCGGTCAGGTGGACGAGGTCGTTCGTGGTGGTGGGCATCGTTGCTCCGGTCGGCGTCGTCGACGCCTGTGCGTCGTGGGCACGACGAGCCTGGCTGGCGCGGCGCGTGCTGCGCAACACGACGCGCGAGGGTCCGCGGAACCGGCGGGGCCGGGCCGTCCGGGACGGTGGGTCGTCAGAACCAGCGCTTCACCTTGAAGACGACGAACAGGATCGCGGCGAAGGCGACCATCGCGACGATCGACAGCGGGTACCCCCACGTCCACGACAGTTCGGGCATGTGCGTGAAGTTCATCCCGTAGATCGCCGCGATGAGCGTCGGCGCGAACAGGATCGCCGCCCAGCCCGAGATGCGCTTCGTGTCGTCGTTCTGCTTCTGCGCGGCGAGGGTCGAGTCGACCGTCAGCGCGTTCTGCAGCAGCTGTCGGAAGGTGTCGAGTCGCTCGACCGTGCGGATGACGTGGTCCAGGACGTCGCGGAAACGGCGCTGCAGCTCCACCGGCAGGTGGTACTTCTCCGCGCCGCGGTGCAGGTTCTCGATGATGCCGATGAGCGGACGGGCCGCGCGTTGGAAGTCGACGACCTCGCCGAACAGCTCGTAGATGCGCCTCGACACCCCCGCCACCCCGGAGAACAGCTGGTCCTCGATCTGGTTGATGTCCTCCTCCAGGCCGTCGATCACCGGCGCGTAGCCGTCGACGATCGAGTCCATGAGCGCCCAGAGCTGCGCCTGCGGTCCCGCCGTCACGAGGGCCGGCTTGCCGCTGAGCCGTCGGAGCGCGTGCGGGACGGCCTGCGCGCCACGTGGGTCCGCCGGGACGACCGCCAGGAAGAAGTCCTGCCCGACGAAGGCGTGCACCTCGCCGAACTCCACCTCCTCCGGGCCGTCGTGGTAGACCGCCGGCTTCAGCACCGTGAAGAGCGTCGAGCCGTAGCGTTCGAGCTTCGGGCGCTGGTGCCCCTCGGCGGCGTCCTCGACCGCGAGCTCGTGCAGCCCGAGGGCGACCGCGACGTCCCCGAGCTCCTCGGCGTCGGGGCGGTGCAGCACGATGCACGCGCTGGCGCCCTGCTCGCCGATCATCCGGAAGGTGTCGTCGAGCGACGGGCAGGCGATCGGGGCGATGCGGTCGACGTAGACGGTGTTGAGCTCGACGGTCACGATGCCACCGTACGCACCGCCCGTCGGCCCGTCCCCCGGCCACCTGGACGTCGGCTGCGTCCGACGCGACGGCACGGGCCTACCGTACGGGTCATCAGCATGCTGACGAACGGAGCGGACATGAAGAAGATCTGGAAGCGCATCGCGGTCGCCGTGAGCGCTGTGGTGGCAGTGGTCGGCGCCTTCGTCGGCTCGGGCGCAGCGGGCGGGACCCCCATCGCCGAAGCGGCCGGCGGTGCACTCTCGGCGTCGTCGACCGCGATCGCACCGGCCGGCCCCGCGTTCTCGATCTGGAGCGTCGTCTACGTCGGGTTGATCGCCTACACGGTGCGGCAGTTCTTCCGCACCGCCGACGACGAGCGCCACGAACGCCTGTTCGTCCCCGCGGTGCTGTCCCTGCTGCTCAACGCCGCGTGGATCCTGTCCGTGCAGTTCGGGTTCCTGTGGGCGAGCGAGCCGATCATCGTCGCGCTGCTCGGCGTCCTGGTCTGGGCGTTCGCGGTGCTGCGGCGGACGCGTCCCTCGGGCGCCGTCGAGGCGATCGTGACCGACGGGACGTTCGGGCTCTACCTCGGGTGGGTCTGCGTCGCGACCGCGGCCAACACCGCTGCGGTGCTGACGGCCGCGGGCTTCCGGGGGTTCGGACTCGGGCAGGACGCCTGGGGCGTGCTCGTCGCCGCGGTCGCCGGGCTCGTCGGGGTGCTCCTGGCGATCTGGGGCGGCGGACGACTCGCACCGACCGCGGCGCTGTCCTGGGGTCTCGCGTGGGTCGCGGTCGGGCGGCTCGACGGGCCGCTCGTGTCCGTGCCGACGGCGATCACGGCCGTCGTGGCGATCGCCGTTGCGGTCGTGGTCACCCTCGTGGTGCGCGCCCGGGTCGGCTGGGCCGCGCGCTCGCGCGGGGCGCGCGGCGCGGCCGGCGCCGCGGCCGCGGCCCGCGCGGCGTAGCCGCGGCGCCCGCGCGCCCGCGCGGCGCAGCCGCGAGACTCGGCTGGGCGGACACTTTCGTAGCGTTCCAGCCGCGAAAGTGTCCGCCAGGCCGAGTCTCGCTGCCTCGGCCGCAGCGGCGCGGCGGCGCAGCGGCGCGCCGGCGCGTCAGCGCGCGGCGGCCGCCAAGCCGTGCGCGGCCGCGACGGCCTCGTTCACGACCTGGCCGGCGTGCACGTTCACACCCTTCGCGAGGGCCGGGTCGATCTCGGTGGCCCGCTCCCACCCCTGGTCGGCGATCGCGAGGGCGTAGGGCAGCGTCGCGTTCGTCAACGAGATCGTGCTGGTGCGCGGGACGGCACCCGGCATGTTCGCGACGCAGTAGTACACGGCGTCGTGCACGTGGAAGGTCGGGTCGTCGTGCGTGGTCGGCCGCGAGCCCTCGAAGCAGCCGCCCTGGTCGATCGCGATGTCGACGAGCACCGACCCCTGCCGCATGTCCGCGACCATGGCGTCGGTCACGAGCTTGGGCGCCGAGGCACCGGGGATGAGCACCGACCCCACGACGAGGTCCGCCTCGCGCAGCGCATCGGCGATCGCGTGCGACGACGACCGCAGCGTCGTGATCCGACCGTCGAACCGGGCGTCCAGCGCACGCAGCCGCGGCAGGCTGATGTCGAACACCGTGACCTCGGCGCCGAGCCCGAGGGCCATGGTCGCGGCGTGCTCCCCCGCGACCCCGCCGCCGATGACGACGACTCGGCCGCGCGGCGTCCCGGGGACCCCGCCGAGGAGCAGCCCGCGGCCGCCCTTCGTGCGCATGAGCTGGTCGGCGCCGACCTGCACGGAGAGTCGCCCGGCGATCTCGGACATCGGCGAGAGCAGCGGCAGCGACCGGTCCGGCAGCTGCACGGTCTCGTAGGCGATCGCGGTCGCACCAGAGGCGACGAGCGCGTCGGTGAGCGGCCGGTCGGCAGCCAGGTGCAGGTAGGTGAAGAGCACCTGTCCCGGACGGATCGACTGGTACTCGGAGGCGACGGGCTCCTTCACCTTGAGGACGAGCTCCGCCTGCTCCCAGACCTCGGCGGCCGTGCCGACGACGGTGGCTCCCGCAGCCCGGTACTCGTCGTCCGAGAAGGACGATCCGGCTCCGGCGCCGGCCTGCACGAGCACGCGGTGACCGTGCAGCGCGAGCTCACCCACACCCGCCGGCGTGGCCGCGACGCGGTACTCGTTGTTCTTGACTTCGGTGGGGACGCCGATCAGCATCACGGACTCCTTCGTGGGCGGTGCAGGAGACTTCCACGATGCGCCGGAGTTCGTTTCGGATGGGTTTCCGCCGAACATCTGCACGGTCTCCGCCGATACGGTCGCACGAGATTCGGCTCGGCCCGCGCACGCCCCGGGTGGTCAGTGCGCGCGGAGCGACTCGCTCGGCAGCTCGCCGAAGCGGGCGCGGTAGGTCGCCGAGAACCGGCCGAGGTGCCCGAACCCCCAGGCGCGAGCGATGTCCGCCACGCTGGTGTCGTCGCGGTCACCGCGGAGCAGGTCCCCCCGGGCGCCGTCGAGCCGCACGCTGCGCAGCAGGTCACCCGGCGTCTGGTCGAGGTGCCGCCGGAGCGACTGCTGGAGCCCACGCGGACTGAGCCCGGCCGCCGCAGCGATCTCGGCGGTCCCGATGGCGTCCCGCGCGTGGGCGTGCACGTACTCGAGCGCCAGCCGCAGTCGGGCGTGCTCCGGACCGTTGCCGGTGACCGTCGACTGCCAGCGCTCGCGGTGCGGGAAGGCGTCGACCGCCGCGGTCACGAAGGCGTCGACGATGCTGCGCCGTGCCGCCGGGCTGAGGTCGTTGTCGCTGTGCAACCAGGTCGACGAGTGCGCGCGCACGACCGACTGCCAGGTGCGCACGCCGTCGGCGGTCGGACGGTGCATCGCGTCGAACGTGAAGTCGGCATCGCCCACGAGCGACCTGACGTGCGCCTTGTCGAGCTGCACCAGGTTCAGCCCGATGTCGCGGTGGTGCAGTTCGTACGCATCAGGCAGGACCACGGGCACGCCGGGCTCGAGGTCGATGCTCCGGCCGCCGAAGGTGAGGGTACTGGACCCGGACCGCAACCACGCGACGAGGACCTGGTCGTCCACGACGCTCTCGGTCCGGAGGTCGACGAGGAACCGGGCCGTCCGCAGGGACAGCAGCCCGTCGCTCACCCCCGCGAAGTCCCACTGTGGGCGCTGTCGGGTCCGTCGGACCCGGGGCGCCCGGAAGTCGTAGTCGCCGGTGAAGAACGACAGGGCTTCATCCACGTCGGTGCCGGCGATGCGGCGGAAGGAGCGGCCGTCCGTCGCGGTCGCAGGTGCCGCCAGGACGGCGCCGTCGGACTCCACCTGGCCGGGGTTCTCGTGGGAAGGCACCATGCACCAGAACCTACGGGGCACCACCGACAAAGTAGGTCGGCACCTGACCCAGGCGGAGCGGTCAGGGCTGCAGGATCGCCTGCCCGACGCTCTCGTCCAGGATGAGGTCGGTGACCAGCCCGGCCGCGAGCGCACCCTTGAGCGACGCCGCCTTCGAGCGCCCGGCGACCACGCAGACCCGGCGCGGCGCCCGCTTGATCGTGTCGAGGTCCGGCGCACCGGCCCGGGCGTTCACGCCGATGTCCTTCCACGAACCGTCGGCGCGGTAGAACACGGTCGAGACATCCCCGACGACGCCGGCCTCGGTGAGCTCGTCGCGGTCGGACGGGTCGAGGTACCCGCCCGAGTACACGTGCGACGGCACCGGCGCCTGCGGGGCACCGACGCCGAACACGACGAGGTCCATCCGCTCGTGCAGGTCGAGGACGCGGCGGATCGAGCGCTCGCGGAACAGCGCCTCCTTCGTCGCCGGGTCGTCGAAGAACGCCGGCACCGGGAACTGCTGCACGAACGCGCCGTACGCCTCGCCGAACCGGCGCAGGATCTCCGACGCGTAGACGATGCCCGTGGTGCGGGTGTTCGCGGCGCCGTTGATCTGCACCACGGTGGACCCGTGCGTCGTCTTCGGTACGAGGTAGCGGCTCACCGCGCTGACGGTCGATCCCCACGAGATGCCGATCACCATGTTCGACTCGACGTACTGCGTCAGGATGCGCGCCGCGGACAGCGCCACCCGCTCCAGCCGGTCCACGTCGCTCGTGTGGTCCGGCACCGGCACGACGTGCGCGTGGACGCCGAACCGCGCGCGGATGTTGCGACTGAGCGCGGCGGCCTGGTCGAGGGGCGAGCGGATCTGGATGTCCACCAGCCCGGTGTCCCTGGCGTACTTCAGGAGGCGCGACACGGACGAGCGCGAGGTCCCCAGCTCGTCGGCGATGGCGTCCATCGTCAGGTCCTGCAGGTAGTACAGGTGCGCGGCGCGCAGCGCCTGCTGCGTTCGCATCGGCTGCGCTGCGTCACTCACGGAACCGAGCATGCACGGACGTGCAGGGCCTCTGCAACCCCTGTCGCGCCTCCCGGCCGTCGCCCCCGCACCCGCAGCGGCGTCGCGAGCCGGCCTGCCGACCCGATCGACACGTGTGCTGCACGTTCGTGCACGCAAGTTGCCCGCCTTCCCACACAGGCGCACCATCGGAGGAGTCCCACGGAACCGACCAAGGAAGCGACGCACCATGTCGAAGAAGACGCAGCCCCGGAAGACGGTCAGCGCGCTCACCGAGCGCCCGAACGCACAGGTCCTCATCGTCGGTGGCGGCATCAACGGCATCGCCACCTTCCGCGACCTCGCCCTGCAGGGGGTCGACGTCGTGCTCGTCGAGCGCGGCGACTACGCCGGCGGGGCCTCGGCCGCGTCGAGCCACATGATCCACGGTGGCATCCGGTACCTCGAGAACGGCGAGTTCCGTCTCGTGCGCGAGAGCGTCCAGGAGCGCAACGGCCTGATCCGCATCGCGCCGCACTACGTGAAGCCGCTGCAGACCACGATGCCGATCTTCTCGACGTTCTCCGGCATCATGAACGCTCCGCTGCGCATGCTCACCCACAAGCAGCGCTCGACCAAGGAGCGCGGTGCCGCGCTCATCAAGATCGGCATGACGATCTACGACTCCTTCTCGCGTGACGGCGGCTCGGTGCCGAAGCACCGCTTCCTCACCAAGAAGGCCGCGCTCGCCGACATGCCGGCACTCAACAAGGACCTCAAGTACACGGGTACCTACTACGACGCCTCGGTGCACGAGCCGGAGCGCCTTGCGCTCGACGTGCTCAAGGACGGCCTCGCCGCCGCGCAGGGCACCGGCAGCGCCGCGACCGCTCGCGCCGTCAACTACGTCGAGGCAGCCGGCACCCGTGACGGCGGCGTCGTCCTGCGCGACCGCGAGACCGGTGAGGACTTCGTGTTCACCGCCGACGTCGTCGTGAACGCGTCCGGCCCCTGGACCGACCTGACGAACCAGGCCTTCGGCGGCGAGACGAAGTTCATGGGCGGGACGAAGGGCTCCCACATCGTCGTCAAGAACGACGAGTTGCTCGAGGCGACCAAGGGCCGCGAGCTGTTCTTCGAGAACAACGACGGCCGCATCGTCCTCATCTACCCGCTCAAGGGCCGGGTGCTCATCGGGACGACGGACATCGACGCGGACCCGTCGAAGCCGGTGACCACGACCGAGGAGGAGATCGACTACTTCTTCGGCCTGGTGAAGCACGTCTTCCCGCAGATCGAGGTCACCCGCGACCACATCGTCTACAGCTACTCGGGCATCCGCCCGCTCCCCCGCCACGAGGACACCGCCCCCGGCTTCGTGTCCCGCGACTACCGGATCGTCGACACCCCGATCGCCGGCCTCCCCGACACGACGGTGCTGAGCCTGGTCGGTGGCAAGTGGACCACGTTCCGCGCCCTGGCCGCGCACCTGTCGAGCGACGTCACCACGAAGCTCGGCACCGCCCGGAAGGTCGACACGACCGGCATGGCGATCGGCGGCGGCAAGGACTTCCCGACGACCGACGCGCAGCGGGCGCTGTGGATCAAGTCGCACCGTGACGGCCTCGACGAGTCCGTCGTCGAGGGGCTGCTCGAGCGCTACGGCACCCGTGCGGCCGAGGTCGTGGACGTCCTCACCGACGGCCCGGTCGTGCCCCTCGAGTCCGACCCGTCGCTCACGCGGGCCGAGGTCGCGTACTTCGCGCAGCACGAGCAGGCGGTCCACCTGGTCGACGTGGTGCTCCGGCGCACGAACCTCGCCTTCGTCGGCGGCGTCACCATCGACCTGCTCGACGAGCTGGCGGACGTGCTCGCCGACACCCTGGGCTGGGACACCGAGGAGCGCGCGGACGAGGTCCAGCGCACGCTCGACGTCCTGCGCGAGTCGCACGGCGTGATCGTGCCGCTGCACACGACGGCGCAGCCCGCGTAGTCCACGCGAGCGCAGACGGACGGGAGGCGCGGTGCCGGCTGGCACCGCGCCTCCCGTCCGTCGCGTGGTCACGCACTCGCGCACCGCTCGGATCACCAGACGCCGCCGTCCCGCCGAGACGCCGCCGGATCGGGCGGCGTCTCGCTCGACTGCGGGCGTCTTGAGTCGACGCCGGCGTCTCGGGCGCGGCTCGGCCGTCAGAACGCGTCGCCGGTGGGGTCCTGCGCCGTCCGGTCGATGAGGTCCTCGCCACCGACTGGCTCGCCCTCCCAGTCGACCAGGCGCCAGCCGTCCTCGAAGGACCCCTCGACCTCGACGATCCCGGTGTTCTCGAGGTGCCGCTTCGTGCCGAACTCGTCCGGGGTGTTCTGCGCGACCGCGCTGGCCCAGGTGCGGATCGCCGCGCCGTGGCTGAACGCAGCCGCGACCTCGACCCCGGTCGCGAGGATCTGCCGCACGGCGTCGTCGTAGCGCGCGAAGAAGTCATCGCCGCTCTCGGCACCGGGCATCCGGCCCGCGCGGTCCCCCGCCGACCAGCCGTGCACGGTCGAGATGTAGAGCTGCACCGAGGTCCGGTCGTGCTTGCCCTGCAGGTCGCCCGCCTCGATCTCACGGAGCCCCGGCAGCACGACGGGTTCGAGCCCGAGCGCGGCAGCGAGGGGCGCGGCGGTGTGCTGCGTCCGGACCATGGACGAGACGAAGAGCCGCTCGATCCCGCGGTCGGCCAGGGCCGCGGGCAGCGCGTCCGCCTGCTGCTGCCCGAGCTCGGTGAGCCCGGGCCCGGGCACCTCGGCGTCGAGGACACCGTTCACGTTCGCGGGGGTCTGGCCGTGCCGGATGAGCAGGAGTCGCATGACCCCACCCTACGGACGGCCGGTGACCTACCCCTGGCGGGCCTTCCAGCGCGGGTCGCGCTTGTTGATGACGTACACGCGACCGCGGCGACGCACGATCTGCGAGCCGGGGATCTTCTTGAGCGCCTTGAGCGAGTTGCGGACCTTCACGGGGTCTCCTTCCTGCACCGGCTCCTTGTTGAGAACGGTTGTCATGTAGGGTACTCGACATGCGCCCCGCAGCAACCACCCTCGTCACCGCCCTGCACGATGCCGACGCCGTCCGTGTCGCCGGCAGGATCAGCAGCGGCCACCGCATGCACGTCGCCGGCAACGCCCTCGCCGCGGCTCGGGGCATCGCCGCGCGGCGCGACCAGCTCGACCGCGTGTGCGGACCCGACGCCGACCACGACCTCGTCGTGACGCTGGCGCCCGAGGTCGACGTCCGCGCGGTCGGCATGATGCTCGCGAACGCCGCGCGCTCGGAGACCGGGGACGACCGGATCCTGCGCCACGTGGTCGCCGTGCTCCGCGCGGACGACGTGGCCCACCTGCTCTGGTCCGACGTGGACGACGCCTTCGTCGCGGCCGAGCGGGTGGTCTCCGTCGTCGAGTACGCCACGGTGATCGCGCTCGACCGGGTCGAGCCGCTGTCCGGGCGACGACGTCGCGCCCTCGTGTCCCTCCTCCACCGCATGGCACCGCACGCGGTGATCGTCGCCGCGCCCGCCGTGCGCAGCGCCCTCGACCTGCCGGCGTCCAACGGCGGCGCGGCACGGCTGCTGGCCTCGGGGGCCGGGTGGATGCGCGCCCTGTCGTCCGACTCCGGCCGGACCGACACCGGGCGCGGTCCGCGGGACGACCTGGTGACCGTGCGGTACCGGGAGCCCCTGCCGTTCCACCCGGGGCGGCTCGCCGACGTCATCGCCGACGACCTCGCGGCGGGGGCGAACGGCCGGGTGCTGCGCTCGAAGGGCTTCTTCCGACTGGCGTCCCGGCCGGACCACGTCGGCTCGTGGTCGAGCTTCGGCGCGATGCTGGCGCTCGACCCGACCGCGAACCCGTCGTGGGACGAGGACGCACCGGTCGGTCAGGCGATCTGGTTCGTCGGCGAGCGCCTCGACGTGCACGCCGTCGAACGCGCGCTGGACGGTGCGCTCCTCACCCCGGCGGAACTGCTCGCCGGGCCCGACGTGTGGCGTCGGTGGCCGGACCCGTTCCCGGTGTGGCCGGCGCTCGACCCGCCGCACGAGCACCGGCACGACTGAGCACCGCGGACGGCCGCCGGCGCGGGCACCGGCGGCGGCACCGACGGCGGGGCACTGCTCGCCAGGGACGTGGGAACGCCCGGAGACGCGGGTGACGCGCGAACCGCGACGTTGCACGCGTCGATCGACACGTGCAACGTCGCGAACCTGGCACCTGGAACCGCGCGTCGGGCGCCGCGCGCCGCCCCGGGCCCCGGTCACCCGGCGCCGGTCAGCCGCACACCGTCAGCGCTCGGCGGCTGCTTCCGCCCGGTCCTGCGCCGCGAACGGCAGGTCCCCCAGGTCGAGGTTCGGGTTCGTGTCCTGCGTGAGCACGAGCTCGCGGGCCTCGTCCTCGGACTCCACCGCGGGCATCGACCCCGGCAACGGGCGCTGCGACGACTCCCGCATGCAGAACACACCGACCGCTCCGACGACGCTCATCGCGACGAGGAAGTACGCGGGCGCCAGCTGGTCCCCCGTGGCCGTCAGGAGCGCCTGCACGATGAGCGGCGTCGTCCCGCCGAACACCGCGATGGCGATGTTGTAGGCGAAGCCCATGCCGCCGTACCGCGTCGACGTCGGGAAGAGCGCCGGCAGCGACGCTGCCTGGTTCGACACCCACAGCGCGGTCATCAGCGCCAGCAGCCCGAGCCCGGCGAGGGTCGACCACTGCGCGCCGTGCCCGATGAGCAGGAAGGCGGGGACGGCGAGCACGACGGTCGTCCCGGCGCCGATCCACATCACGGTGCGGCGACCGATCCGGTCGGACAGCCGTCCGGCGACCGGCAGCATCACGGCGAGCAGCACGAGCACGGGGATGGTGAGCAGCGTGCCGTCGATCGCGGAGTAGCCGAGCGAGTCGGTGAGGTACGTCGGCATGTACGAGGTCAGCGCGTAGCCGACCGTGTTCGATGCGCCGACGAGCATGATCGCGATGACGATGGGGCGCCAGTGGTCGCGCACCATGACGAGCACGTTCGCCGGTCGGCCGCCCGCTGCGGCCTCGCGGTCCGACGCGGCGGCCTCCTGCGCGGCCTGGGTCGCCTGGAACACCGGCGACTCCTCGATGCGCAGGCGGAACCAGATCGCGACGACGCCGATCACGCCGGCGAGCAGGAACGGCAGGCGCCAGCCCCAGGCGGTCATCGTCTCCTCGCCCAGCGTCACCTGCAGCACGGTCACCACGGTCGCACCGAGCGCGAAGCCCATGTAGCTGCCGAAGTCGAGGATGCTCGCGAAGAAGCCGCGCCGACGGTCCGGGGCGTACTCGGTCACGAACGTGGTGGCCCCGGCGTACTCACCACCGGTCGAGAACCCCTGCGCGAGCTTCAGCACGACGAGCACCACCGGAGCGACCGCACCGATGGTCGACCACGCCGGCAGGACCCCGATGAGGAAGGTCGACGACGCCATCAGGATCAGCGTCGTGGCGAGCACCTTCTGACGTCCGAGCCGGTCCCCCAGCCGCCCGAACACGATCCCGCCGAGGGGCCGCGCGACGTAGGTCGCCGCGAACACCCCGAGACTGAACAGGATCTGCACCGACGGTTCGGCCGTGGGCAGGAACACCCGGCCCATCGTGACCGCCAGGTAGCCGTAGACCCCGACGTCGTACCACTCCATCGTGTTGCCGACGACCATGCCGCTGACGGCCCGGCGCATCATGCTCCGGTCGACCACCGTGACGTCGCTGACGCGCAGACGTCGGGGTGGTCGGGTGCTGGTACTGCTGGGGTCGGAACCCATTCGCGATCTCCTCGTGGTGGGGCGGGCCGGTCGGTACCGGCCCGGGACAGCCAGCAACGCTAGGGAGCACGAGGCCGGGCACTGCCACGGGATTCACAGGGAACGGCGTGTCACCCGGACGGGGGTCCCGCCCGATCCGCATGCCCGTGCCGATGGGGCGCGAGGTCACGAGCCGGTAACGTCTGCCCCATGGCGATCCGACCGGACACGAAGAACTGGACCTGGGTGATCGGCGCGGCGTGCCCCGAGTGCGGCTTCGACGGCGCAGCCCTCGCCTTCCGCGACGTCCCTGCCGTGATCACGGAGAACACGGCGGCCTGGCCGGAGCAGCTCGCCCGTCCGGACGTCCGGCAGCGCCCGGACGACCACACGTGGTCGCCGCTCGAGTACGGCGCACACGTCCGCGACGTCCACCGGAAGATGACCGAACGCCTCCGCCTCGTGCTCTCCGAGGACGGCCCGGCCTTCGCGAACTGGGACCAGGACGCCACCGCCGTCGAGGAGCGGTACGGCGAGCAGGACCCGGCGGTCGTCTCCCGCGACCTGACCGAGGCGGCTCGCGACGCCGCGGCCGCGTTCGCCGCGGTACCGGACGACGCCCTCGGGCGGACGGGCCGGCGGTCGGACGGCAGCGTCTTCACGGTCGCGACCCTCGCGACCTACTACGCGCACGACCCGGTGCACCACCTGTGGGACGTCCGCAGGACCGCCCGCACGACCGACTGACGGTCGGGACACGGGACGGACGGGAGGCGCGGCACCGGCCCGCACCGCGCCTCCCGTCCGTCGACGGTGCCGTCCCGACGGCGGGCGGCACGCGCACGGGCGACGCGGCCGAGGGTGCCGCTGTGCGCGGCCGGGTCAGGCGAGCGCGTCGAGCAGGGCGCGCGCGGTCGCGGCGTCGCTCACCAGCTCGTTGACCATGCCGGCGCGGACCGCGCCGACGATGCTCGGCACCTTCGCCGCCCCCACGGCCACACCGACCGCGTGCGGGACGCCGGCCAGGACGTCGCGCGAGGTCCGGACCATGCGCTCGCTGCCGGGGAACTCGATCGGCGAGCCGTCCGCGGCGAAGAAGTTGAGGCAGACGTCACCGGCGGCCTGGTCGAACACGGCGTCCTCGACCGGGATCCCCCGTGCCAGCGCGTCGCGGGTCGGGGTCGGTGCGCCGACGCCGAGGATCGCACCCTTGGCCCGCCCCCACAGCCCGACCACGTGCTGGAAGGCGGGGTCCTCGTCGAGGGTGGCGCGCATCGCGGCGGACGGCAGGGCCTGCGCGAAGAGGAACGCCGGGATCGCACCGGAGTGCTCGGCAGCGGTCCGCGTGATCTCGTTCGTCTGGAACCAGGGCATCGGGTCCGCCTGGCCGCCCACCGTCGGGACGATCTGGACCCCGGCCAGCGGCGGCATCCCGGCGTGTGCGACGTCGTACACGGTGCGACCGGAGGACATCAGCACGGCGTCGCCGGGCGTGAGCCCCATGCCCTCGACCGCGGTCGCGATGGGGGCGGCCAGGTCGGCGCCGAGCGTCGCCTGGTGCGTCACGGCGGCCAGGTGCACGGCTCGGAGTCCGAGCACGACCTGCAGGCGCTCGGCCAGTGCGACGGTCTCGTCCTGGAAGGGGTCCACGACGTCGATCCGGACGAGTCCGGCGCGGCGGGCCTCGGCGACGAGACGGCTGACCGTGGGACGGGAGACCCCCAGGCGCGACGCGATCTCGACCTGGGTGGCGTCCTCGAGGTAGTACATCCGCGCCGCCTGGTACACGGTGTCGAGCGGGAAGCGGGCCCGGGCCCCCTCGGCGCCGGTGGTGCTCTCGGAGGACATGCTGCGGACCCTTCGGATCGGTCGGACACTCGGATCGTAGTCCGACCGGGGGTCACCGGATCGTGAACCCGCCGTCCACGCGCAGGTCGGCGCCGTTCACCATCGCGGCACCGTCGCTCGCCAGGAACAGCACCGCGGCGGCGATCTCGGCGGGGGTGGCGAAGCGACCGGTCGGGATCTCGTCCTGGTGGCGGAGCCCCGCCTCGTTCGCCCAGGCCGCCCGGCCGAGGTCGGTGAGCACGACGGTCGGCGAGACGGTGTTGACCGTGACCCCGCGTCCGCCCCACTCGAGTGCGAGCACCCGGGTCAGCCCGAGGACGCCGGCCTTCGACGCGCAGTACGCCGCGTGCCGGTCGAGGCCGACGTGTGCCGCCTGCGATGCGATGTTCACGATCCGACCGCTGCCCGCCGCGAGCATGTGCCGCCCGACCGCCTGCGCCAGCCGGAAGGTCCCGGTCAGGTTGACGTCGAGCGTGCGCGCCCACGCGCCGCCGTCCAGGTCCTCCGCTGCGTCGAGCGCGACGATGCCGGCGCAGTTCACCAGCACCTCGATCGACCCGGCGGCGTCGACGACCTGCTGGACCGCCGCCGAGACGGAGGCGTCGTCCGTGACGTCGCAGGCGAGCCCGAGGTGCGCACCGGTGGGGACGTCGGGCAGCCCGGCGGCTGCAGCGGCCGAGGCGTCCGTCCGGACGTCGACGATCGCGACCCGGGCCCCGCGCGACGCGAAGGCGTGGGCGATCGCGTTGCCGATGCCGGACGCCCCACCCGTGACGACCGCCGTGCGGCCCGTCAGGTCGTTCGTCAGGTCGACGGCGTCGGGGCCCGGTCGGAGTGCGGCGGCGAGGTCGGTCTCGGTGGCGGTGGTCATGGTCGCTCCCTTGCGATGCGCGGTCGTGGTGTCGGAACGATAGCAGAAATTGTGTTCTGGACATCTGTTCCCGACCGTGTACAGTCGTCGCCGAACCATCGGAACGGGCACACCGCCCGGCTGACCAACGGAGGACCAGCTCATGTCGACGACGACGACCGAGACCCCGGCGCAGGGCGACGCGCACCGCGAGATCCCGACCACGATGCGTGCCGTGGTGGTCCACGGTCCGGGCGACTACCGACTCGAGGAGCGTCCGGTCCCGCAGCCCGGACCCGGTGAGCTCCTGCTCCGCACCGACGCCGTCGGCATCTGCGCGAGCGACCTGAAGTGCTACCACGGCGCGGCGAAGTTCTGGGGCGACGAGAACCGCCCGGCATGGGCGGAAGCCGACCGGATCCCCGGCCACGAGTTCGTCGGGACGATCGTCGCCGGCGCCGACGACGCGCTCGCGAAGCGCGGTGTGGCACTCGGCGACCGCATCGCCTGCGAGCAGATCGTGCCGTGCTGGGAGTGCCGCTACTGCCTCGAGGGCGCCTACTGGATGTGCAACGTCCACGACATGTTCGGCTTCAAGGGCTTCGACGGCGCGATGGCCGAGTACGTGCTCGTGCCGAGCGGGGCTCTGACGCACCCGGTGGACCGCGCGCTGCCGGGCCAGGTCGCTGCCTTCGCGGAGCCCCTCTCCTGCGCCTTCCACGCCGTCGAGCGCGGCGACATCCGGTTCGGCGACACGGTCGTCATCGCCGGCGCCGGTCCGATCGGTCTCTCCGCGATCGCCGGCGCCCGCCAGAAGAACCCGCTGCGGATCATCGCGCTCGACGTCGTCGACGAGAAGCTCGCGCTCGCCCGCAAGGTCGGTGCCGACCTGACGATCAACATCGCGCACGAGGACGCCGTCGCCCGGGTGAAGGAGCTCACCGACGGCTACGGTGCCGACGTCTACATCGAGGCCACCGGCCACCCGTCCGCGGTACCGCAGGGCCTGAACCTGCTCCGCAAGCTCGGCACGTTCGTCGAGTACTCGGTCTTCAAGGACGCCGTCTCCGTCGACTGGTCGATCATCTCCGACGACAAGGAGCTCGACGTCCGCGGGGCACACCTCGGTCCGCACACCTGGCCGGCGGCGATCAAGCTGCTCGAGTCCGGCACGCTGCCGATGGACGAGATCTGCACGCACCAGTTCCCGCTCGAGGACTTCCAGCAGGCACTGGACCTGGTCGGCGACTCCGCCGGTGCGTCCGTCAAGGTGTCCATCATCCCGTCGCTGTCCGCACCGACCACGTCCGCGCCGACCACGTCCGCCGCGCGGGCCTGACACCCGAGGAGTCCCCGCGATGTCGACGACGACCGCGCGCACCACCGCCTCCACGCCCCCCGCCGGCCGGTCCGAGGGCCGGCTGGACCGGATGGGGATCCCCCGTCCGCTCGCCCTCGGCTTCGTCGCCGTGCTGGTCTTCATGACCGGCAACGGCGTCGAGTCGAACTTCATCACCCCGCACATGGTCGCGGTGCTCGGCAGCCCCGAGGCCACCGTGGCGACGATCGTGACGTTCTACAGCCTCGCCGCCCTGATCGGCAGCTACGTCTCCGGCGCCCTGTCCGACCTGGTCGGTCCGCGCCGGGTGATGATCCTCGGCTTCGCCGTCTGGGTCGTCTTCGAGGTGCTGTTCCTGCTGGCCCTGGAGGTGCAGAGCGTGCCGTTCGCCGCCGTCGCGTACGCCCTGCGCGGCTTCGGCTACCCGCTGTTCGCGTTCGCCTTCCTGGTGTGGGTGAACATCACGACGCCGGTGGAGCGCAACGGCTCGGCCGTCGGCTGGTTCTACGTCGCCTTCACCGGTGGGCTGCCGACCCTCGGCTCGCTGTTCGCCATCGGGGCGATCCCGGTGTTCGGCGGCGGCACGGTCGGCGAGGCGGGCGCGATGGTCGCATCGATCGGCCTCGTGGTCGTGGGCTTCCTGATCATGCTGTTCGGCGTCCGCCTGCCCAACGGCTTCACGCGGATCGCACCCGCCGGTGAGAGCGCCTGGCGCGTGATGACGAGCGGGATCCGCCTCACCGCCACCCGGCCGAAGATCCTGATGGGCTTCCTCGTCCGCCTCATCAACACCGCGCCCGAGTTCGGCATGTTCGTCGTGCTGCCCGCGATCATCGCGAACGACCGCGGGTGGGGCCAGAGCCGCTGGCTGCTCATGACCGTCTGCGTCTACGCGACGAACATCCTGGTCAACGCCCTGTTCGGATGGGTCGGCGACCGGATCGGTTGGCAGCGCACGGTGAAGTGGTTCGGCATCGTGGGCTCGGCGACCGGGCTCGTCGCCTGGTGGTACGTGCCGCAGCTCGTGCCCGCGGGCTCCGACTGGGGCTACGTGCTCTCGGTCGTCGCCGGCTGCGTGTTCGGCTGCCTGCTCGCCGGCTTCGTCCCGATGGGCGCGATCATGCCCGCGCTCGCCCCGGAGCACAAGGGTGCCGCGATGGCGATGTACACCACCGCTGCCGGTGGCGCGGCGTTCCTCGGCACCGGCGTCGTCGCCGCGGTCTTCGCGCTCGGCGGCGGCGGCCAGGCGGTGACCTGGACCTTCGTCGGCCTCTACGCCTGCGCCTTCGTGATGATCCACTTCCTCGACGTGCCCCAGGGACGCCCGCACCGCGGCACCCGCTGAGGCCCGCCGAGCCGATCCCGGGCGGCGGTGGCCGTCCCGCCGCCGCCCGGTCCCCGACCCGTCCCCTCCGACCCGACCGACGCACCCGGTCGTCCGACCCGATCCTGACCCCATCCACCGGACCCCGGTCCACCGCACGACAGGAACGCACGCCATGACCACGATCCACGACGACCCCGAGGACTTCGCCGACGACCAGCTGGCCGGCTGGCTCGCCCTGTACGCCGACCGGGTACGCGGCGTGCACGGCGGGGTGGTCGCCCTCCCGACCGAGGGCGCCGACCGGCAGGTCGCCGTCGTGGTCGGCGGCGGATCCGGGCACTACCCCGCGTTCTGCGGCGTCGTCGGCCCCGGCTTCGCCACCGGCGCCGTCGTCGGCAACGTCTTCACCTCGCCGTCCGCGGCCCAGGTGTACTCGGTGGCCAAGGCCGCCGACCAGGGCCGCGGCGTCGTGCTGTCGTTCGGCAACTACGCCGGTGACACGATGAACTTCGGCCTCGCCGCCGAGCGCCTGCGCGCCGAGGGCATCGACACGCGCATCGTCGTGGTCACCGACGACGTCGCGAGCGCCGACGAGGTCGCGCAGCGGCGGGGCATCGCCGGCGACTTCTCGGTGTTCAAGGCGATGGGTGCCGCCGCGGCGGCGGGACTCGACCTGGACGAGGTGGAGCGCGTCGGCACCGCGGCGAACGCCGCCACCAGGACGATCGGAGTCGCGTTCTCGGGCTGCACCATGCCCGGCGCCACCGAACCGCTCTTCTCCGTCCCGGACGGACACCTCGGCCTCGGCCTCGGCATCCACGGTGAGCCGGGCATCCGGGACGTCCCGGTGCTGCCCGCGCGGGAGCTCGCCGCACTGCTCGTCGAGCGGCTGGTCGCAGAACGCCCCGAGGGCGCCGGGCCGCGGGTCGCACCGATCCTCAACGGCCTGGGCGACACCAAGTACGAGGAGCTCTTCCTGCTCTGGGGCCGCGTGCTGCCGCTCCTCGAGGACGCCGGGCTCGAGGTCGTCGAGCCCGAGGTCGGCGAGCTCGTCACCAGCCTCGACATGGGCGGCTGCTCGCTCACGCTGCAGTTCCTCGACGACGAGCTCGAACAGTACTGGCGCGCGGACGCCTACACGCCGGCGTACCGCAAGGTCGCCGCTCCGGTCGCGGCGCTCGTGCCGGCCGACGCGGTGGCCGAGGCCGAGGCGGAGGCGACCGTCGTGCCGGACGCGACCGAGGCCTCCCGGCGGGCAGCCGAGACCGCCCGCACAGCCGTGGTGGCGATGGACGCGCTGCTCCGCGAGCACGAGGAGACCCTCGGGCGCATCGACGCGGTCGCCGGCGACGGCGACCACGGGCGCGGCATGGTGAAGGGTGTCTCGGCGGCCCGCCGGTCGGTCGAGCAGACCGACCCCGCCGCGGGTGTCGCCTTCGTGCTCGGTCGGGCGGGCGATGCCTGGGCGGCGTCCGCCGGCGGGACGTCCGGTGTGCTCTGGGGCGCGGCCCTCGAGTCCTTCGGTCGTGCGCTCGGCGACGACCGGGGGACGTACGGTCCGGCCGACGTCGTGGCTGCCGCGCAGGCGTTCGCGGACTCGATCGTCCACCTGGGCGGCGCGGCCCGCGGCGACAAGACGCTGCTCGACGCACTGCTGCCCTTCGTCGACCAGCTGCGGTCCTCGGTCGACGACGGCGCCGACCTGCCGGCGGCCTGGCGGACGGCAGCGCGGGTCGCCGTCGAGCAGGCGGAGGCCACGGCGGACCTGCGGCCGAAGGTCGGGCGGGCCCGACCCCTGGCCGAGAAGAGCGTGGGGACGCCCGATGCGGGCGCCACCTCGATGGGGATGGTCCTCACACGGATCGGCGAGGTGCTCGCCGACCGCGCACGACGCGAAGGAGTGGACGCATGACGCTACGACTGGTGGTGGGCTCGGACGACGCGGGCTTCGACTACAAGGAGGTCATCAAGCGGGACCTCGAGGCCGACGACCGCGTGGCCAGCGTGGTCGACGTGGGCGTGGACGCGGAGGGCCACACGGCGTACCCGCACGTCGCCGTCGACGCCGCCCGGATGATCGCGGACGGCGAGGCCGACCGGGCGATCCTGGTCTGCGGCACCGGGCTCGGCGTCGCGATCAGCGCGAACAAGGTGCCCGGCATCCGGGCCGTCACGGCGCACGACTCGTTCAGCGTCGAGCGGTCGGTGCTGTCGAACGACGCCCAGGTGCTCTGCATGGGCCAGCGCGTGATCGGTGTCGAGGTCGCCCGGCGGATGGCGAAGGAGTGGCTCGGGTACACGTTCGACCCGTCGAGCGCGAGCGCGGAGAAGGTCGCCGCGATCTGCGGCTACGACGGCTCAGCGCCCGTCGGCACCGACGCCGGAGGCGCAGCCGGCACCGACGCCGGAGGCGCAGCCGGCACCGACGCCGGAGGCGCAGCCGGCACCGACGCCGGGGTCACCGCCACCGCGTGACCTGACGCCGGTCGCCCCCTCGGGACCGCCAGCGCACCCGCCGGACCGGCCGGTGCGGTGGCGGTCCCGTCGTCGCGCTGGCGGCGCGCCAACCGGTGCACGACCGGCACGGTCGCCTCGTAGAGCTCCCGGTAGTCCCGGTACCCGAGGTCGTACCGCTCGGAGGCCGCCGGGTCCGGCTCGATGACGACCGCCGGCGGGTTCCAGGCGCGGATGTCGACGCGGTCCGCGCCGTCGACGAGCAGCGCGGCCAGGTACGCCGTGCCGAAGCACGCCCCCGTGGTGACGGACGGGATGGTCTGCGGGAGCCCCGTGACGTCCGACACGATCTCCGGCCACAGTCGTCCGAGCACCCCGCCGCCGGCGCCGACGAGTTCGTGCACGTCGATGCCGGCCCCGCCCAGCACCTCGAGGTTGTGGCGGACCGCGTAGGCCGTCCCCTCGAGCGTCGCGCGGTAGAGGTCACCACGCGTGTGCCGGACCGTCAGCCCGGCGACCACTCCGCGGGCGTCCGGGTCCGCGATCGGGGTCCGCTCCCCGGCGAAGTAGGGCAGGACGAGCAGTCCCCCGGCGCCCGGACCGGCGGCCCGCGCCTCGGCGAGGAGTGCTGCGCGGTCGCCGTCGACGAGCCGCCGGAGCCAGTCGGTGACGGCGCCGGAGGTCGCGGTGCCCCCCGCGACGCAGGGCTGCCCAGGGCGGGTCCCGACCGTGGTCCACAGACCCGGGACCGACGTCGGTCGGTCGGTGGGCGCGATGAGGAACATCGTCGAGCCGTACTGCAGGAACACCCGCCCCGGCGCGGGGACGCCGGAGCTGACCCCCTCGGCCCACGCGTCGATGGTCCCCGCGATCACCGGGATCCCGGCCGGGAGGCCCGTGGCTGCGGCCGCGGCGGCCGTCACGTCACCGGCCCGCTCGCCGGGCCAGAGCAGCCGCGGCATCCGCAGACCGGGCGCGAGCCGCGCGCACCAGTCGTCGATCCAGCGCTCGGCGTGGACGTCGTACAGCGGGGTCGTCTGGCTGGCCGAGTGGTGGTCGAGGACGTACTCGCCGGTGAGCTGCTCGACGATCCGCGACGAGGGCATCGTGAACCGTCCGGCACGACGCCACGTGTCGGGTTCGTTCCGGGCGAGCCACGCGAGCTTCACCCCGGCGGCCTGTGTGCTGAGCCTGCTGCCGCACCGGGCACGGACGGCGTCGTCACCGCCGAGCTCCGCCGCGACCTCGTCGAGCATGTCCGCCGTGCGGGTGTCGACCCCGTAGAGGATCGCGGGCCGCAGCGGCCGTCCGTCCTGGTCCGACAGCAGGACGCACGGACCGATGCCGCTGACCCCGACCGCCTCGACCCGCGCGTGCGGGACCCGCGCGAGCAGCTCGGTCGTCAGGTCCACGAACTCGGCCCACCAGGCGTCGCCGTCCATCTCGACCCGCCCCTCGACGGGGCGGTCGACGCTGTGCTCCCGGCAGCCCTCGGCGAGCACCCTGCCGTCGAACCCGGCCAGCAGCGCCTTCGTGCTCGAGGTACCGATGTCCAGTCCGAGGACCGCGCGCATGCCGTCTCCTTCGCCGCCGTGTCGTCCCGTCGCCGGGCGGACCGATCCTACGAGTGCCGGGCACCGGGACGACAGCCGCGGACGCCCAGCCGACTGTCGGCAGCCCGACGTACGGTGCTCGCGACCCACCGCTCCACCGAAGGGGACACGATGCAGAAGTCAGCCTGGCTGCCCGCCGCGATCGCGCCGGTCGTCGTCGCCGGCGTCATCGCCGCGCCGGTGATCGCGAACGCCGCTGCCGAACCGGTGGCGGGCTCGGACCCCACCGCGGCCGAGGTCCTCGCGAGCATCGCGGGGTCCCGGGACGCCCAGTACTCCGGCACGCTCGCGCAGACGAGCGACCTCGGGCTGCCGGAGCTCCCCTCGGGCAGCGGCGGCTCCTCGCTCGAGGGCGACGCGTCCGACGTGCTCGGACTGCTCACCGCCGCGCACACCGCGCGGGTGTACGTCGGTGGCGAGGACGAACAGCGCTTCCAGCTGACCCAGCAGCTCGCGGAACAGGACGTGGTCCGGAACGGGTCCGACGTGTGGACCTGGGACTCGAAGGAGCGCACTGCGGTGCACCTGACGCTCCCCGCGGACGCCGACGCCCCCACCGCCGGCGCGACCACGCCGGCGCAGGCGGCCGAGCGTGCGGTCGACGCGATCACCCCGAGCACCCGGGTGTCCGACCCGACGACGGTCCGCGTCGCCGGACACGACGCATGGCAGGTCACCCTGACGCCGAGGTCCGACGACACCCTGGTCGGTTCGGTCCGGCTCGCCGTCGACCAGCAGACCGGGCTGCCCCTGCGCGTCACCGTGACCGCAGCCGGGCAGCAGGACCCGGCGTTCCAGGTCGGGTTCACGAGCCTCGACTACGGCGCGCCCGACGCTCGACTGTTCGACTTCACCCCGCCGTCCGGCGCCGAGGTCACGACGAAGGACCTCTCGGACGCCCACCGGCACGGGCAGGGCGGTCGGGCGCACGGCGACGACCGGAGCGGCGTCGGACCGACGGTGACCGGCTCCGGGTGGGACAGCGTCGTGGAGCTGCCCGCCGGCGACACCGCCGGACCGGGTCGGGACTCCGACGCCTCGGCGCTCCTCGACCAGGTGACGAAGCCCGTCGACGGCGGCCGCGCACTGCAGACGTCGCTCGTGTCGGTCTACCTGGCGGACGACGGCCGGGTGTTCGCCGGCGCCGTCCCGGTGTCCGCGCTGGTCACCGCCGCCAAGTGACGACAGCCCCGCAGCCGGACCGGGCAGCGACGGAGCCCGGCCGGTCCGTTCCCGACCTCGCGATCCGGACGCAGTCGCTCGTCAAGGTGTTCCGCCGGCAGCGCGCCGTGGACGGCATCGACCTGGCCGTCCCGCGCGGATCGGTCTTCGGGTTCCTCGGACCCAACGGCTCCGGCAAGACCACCACCATCCGGATGCTCCTCGGCCTGTCGGCGGCGACGAGCGGCACGATCGAGGTGCTCGGTCGTGCGGTACCGGGCGCGTTGCAGGAGGTCCTCCCCCGCGTCGGCGCGCTGGTCGAGGGTCCGGCCGCCTACCCGTACCTGTCCGGTCGGGCGAACCTGCAGCGGTTCGACGCGGCGGACCCGACCTCCGACCCGCGCACCCGCCACGACCGTGTCGCGACGGCGCTCGACCGCGTCGGGCTCGGCCACGCCGCCGACAAGAAGGCACACGCCTACTCGCTCGGCATGAAGCAACGCCTCGGCCTGGCGGGCGCACTGCTCGCGCCGCGTGACCTCCTCGTGCTCGACGAGCCGACGAACGGCCTCGACCCGCAGGGGACCCGCGAGGTCCGCAACCTCATCCGCTCGCTGGCCGACGACGGCACCACGGTCTTCGTGTCGAGCCACCTGCTCGCCGAGATCGAGCAGGTCTGCACGCACGCCGCGGTGATGCGGAGCGGGCGCCTCGTGGCGCAGGGGTCCCTCGACGAGCTCCGGGCGACGGGCGGACGGACCCTGACCGTCCGGACCCCCGACGTGGGCGAGGCCTCGGCGGTGCTCGTGCGGTTGGGGCTCTCCCCGCGTCGGGACACCGGTGCGGACGTCCTGGTCGCCGACCTGCCCGACGACGTCCTGCCCGAGACCGTCACGGCCGACCTCGTCCGTGCCGACGTCCGGGTCCGGGGCGTCGCGGTGGGCGGCGGCACCCTCGAGGACCTGTTCGTCGCGCTCACCGGAGAGGGGTTCGATGTCGCAGCCTGAGCCCGTCCGCCGTCCCGTCCGCCCCTTCGCCCTGCTCGGGTCGGAGCTCGCGCTGCTGTTCCGGCGCCGCCGGACCTGGGCGATGCTCGGTGCCCTCGCCCTGGTCCCGGTGCTCATCGCGATCGCGGTGCGCCTGACCACCGACGGTGACTCCGGTGGTCCCGCGTTCCTCGGGGACATCACGAACAACGGCCTCTTCGTCGCGTTCACCGCGCTCACCGTGTCGATCCCGCTGTTCCTGCCCCTGACCGTGGGGGTCGTGTCGGGGGACACGGTCGCGGGCGAGGCGTCGCACGGCACGATCCGCTACCTGCTGGTGGCCCCGACCGGCCGCCTGCGGTTCATCCTGGTCAAGTACGCCGCCACGGTCGCGTTCTGCCTGGCCGCGACGCTCCTCGTCGTGCTCGTCGGCGCGGCGATCGGCGCACTGCTCTTCCCGATCGGCCCGGTGACCCTGCTGTCGGGGACGCAGGTCGGCGGCTGGTCGTACGCCGGCCGCGCACTGCTCCTCGCGCTGTACGTGGCCCTGTCGATGCTCGGGCTGGCCGCGATCGGGCTCTTCGCCTCGACGCTGACGACGGTGCCGGTCGGGGCGATGGCCGCGACGGTCGTGCTCGCCGGGGTGTCGCAGGTGCTCGACCAGCTCCCGCAGCTCGACTGGCTGCACCCGTTCCTGTTCTCGCACCTGTGGCTCGGCTTCGGCGACCTGCTCCGCGACCCGATCGCGTTCGACTCCTTCGGGGCGAACGCGCTGCTGCAGCTCGGCTGGGTGGCCGTGTTCGGGGCGCTGGCGTACGGACGGTTCGCGACGAAGGACGTCCTCAGCTAGCCGACGCACGCTCTCCCGCGCACGCATCGGGCCCGGCCTCCTGCCGGAGACCGGGCCCGATCGTCGCGCGTGTGGTTCAGGCCTCCGGGCTCGCCGACCCGCCGGCCATCGTCTCGGTGTCCGCGCCTCGTGCATCGGCGTAGCGGTCGCGCAGGTCACGCGCCTTCTCCGAGCGGTACCAGTCGAGTCGCGCACCGGTCTCCACCGTCTGCATGCCGATCACGACCTTGCCGCGGGAGCGCATCTCGGCCAGGTCCTCGTAGGCGTCGACGATGTACTCGAACGGGTAGAAGCCCGAGATGAGCACCTGCACGCGGCGGTCCTGCACGGCCTTGCCGAGCAGGGTGAGCAGGTCACGGGCCTCCTCGTCGTCGGCCGGTGCCCGCAGGAACCGGATCTCGACGTCGCGGCGGTGCTCGGAGGTCACCAGCCGCTCCGACGGCACGCCGAGCCGCGATGCGAGGTCCGCTGCACCGCCACCGCCGTGGTTGTCGATGAACGCGGTGATCGGCCGGCCGGCCGCCATCTGCCGGATGCGGTCCTCCTCGCCTTCGCCGTACGCGACCGGCAGCGTACCGATCTGCCGCAGGTAGTCGTGGTTCCGCGGGCTGCCGAGGGCGATGACGGTCGCGCCGGCATCGTGCGCCAGCTGGCACTCGATGTGCCCGACACCGCCGGCAGCGGCGGAGATCACGACGGTGTCGTCGGGCCCGAGACGGAGTCCGCGGACGATCGTCGCGGCGGTGGCGCCGGCCAGGTAGAGGCCGCCGGCGACCTCCCACCCGACGTGCTCGGGCTTCTTCACGACCGCACCGCGGGGCACGCGGATCCAGGTGGCGTGGGCACCGCCCTCGGGCGCGTGGCCCATCACCTCGTCGCCGACCTTGAGGTCACGGACCTCGGCGCCGCGGGCCCGGACGATGCCGGCGAAGTCGACGCCCTGGTGGGCAGGGAACTCGAGGTCGATGTGGTCGCGCAGCTTCCCCTCGCGGAGGAACCGCTCGACGTGGTTCAGGCCGGCGGCGACGACCTCGACGACGACGTCGCCGGGTCCGGGCTCGGGACGTTCCTGCGGGACGAGGTCGACGACGTCGAACCCGCCGTACCGGTCGTACTGCACTGCACTACCGATGCGCATGGGGGACTCCTTCCGTGGGCATGGCTCCGGTGTACTCGCGACGCCGGAACGGTGTCCGTGAGCGAGGGGTACCAGGCGCCGTCAGCGCGCGGCGGGCCCCGCCTGCTCCGCGATCCGTGCCACCGTCTCGGCGTCGAGCGCGAAGGCGAGCACGTCGCGGTCCGGGTCGGGGACGCGGACCGGTGTCGACCAGACGGAGCCGTCGGTGGCGACGTCGACGACCAGTGCGCCGTGGGCGACGTGGGCGGACTCCTCGGCGTACGGTCCGACGACGTCCGTGTCGTTCGCGACCCCGGGCGCGACGAGCACCGGGACGCCGGCGAGCGACCCGGCGCTGTGGTGGTGCTGGTGCCCGCCGAGCACCACCCGGACGTCCGAGCCGTCGAGGAGCTCGGCGAGGTCCTCGGGGTCCTGCAGGCGGAGGGCCTCGTGCAGCAAGGTCGGCGAGGGCACCGGCGGGTGGTGGAGCACGACGACCGTGCCGTGCGGGACGGGCTCGCCGGTGAGCGCCGCGCGGAGTCGCTCGAGCGCGGTGTCGCTGAGCGCGCCGTAGCCGGCACCGGGGACGCTCGTGTCGACCGTCACCACGCGGAAGCCGGCGACGACCGACTGCCCGGAGACCGGCACGGACGGCGGGACGTACTCCATCGTGTGCGCGAGCGGCGTGCCGCCCTCCCCGAGGACGTGGCCGTTCGCGAGGACCTGGCGGAAGCCCTCGCGGAGGTCGTGGTTGCCGGGGACCAGGACGAGTGCGGCGCCGTGCCGCTGCGCCCAGGCGCCGATCCGCTCGCGAGCGGTGCGGTAGGACGCGGGACTCCCGTCCTCGGACACGTCCCCCGAGACCACGACCAGGCCGACGCCCGGGACCCCGTCGACGTGCGCGAGCACCGCGTCCAACGCCGCCGTCGTGTCGACCGACCCCTGGTGCAGGGCACCGTCACCGGTCAGGTGCGTGTCGGAGAGGTGGAGGATGCGGAGGGTCCCGGCTGCTGGCGGCTGCATGGGCCTCACCGTAGCGACGCCGGTGATCGACGGACTGGACGGCGGGTCGGTGTTGCCTGGTGATCGACGGACCGGACGGCGGGTTAGCGTTGCCCGGTGACCGACGCTCCGATCGACCTGCGCTCCGACACCGTGACCCGCCCGACGCCTGCGATGCGCCGAGCGATGGCCGACGCCGAGGTCGGTGACGACGTCTTCGGCGAGGACCCGGAGACGAACGCCCTCGAGCGCGAGGTCGCCGACCTGCTCGGCCACGAAGCCGGGCTCTTCACCCCGACCGGCTCGATGGCGAACCAGCTCGGGCTGCGGCTGCACGTCGCGCCGGGCGAGGAACTCCTGGCGGACGTCCGGGCCCACGTCGTCCGCGCCGAACTCGGTGCCGCGGCGGTGTTCTCCGGCATCACGACGCGCACGTGGCCCTCGGAGCGCGGACGCCTCGTCGCGGCGGCGGTCGCGGAGGTGGCTGAGCCGAACGCCGGCGCCTACAGCGTGTCCACGACGGCGATCGCGATCGAGAACACGCACAACTTCGGTGGCGGGACCGTGCAGCCCGTCGACGAGGTGCACGCCGTGCAGGCGTTCGCGCGGGAGCACGGCATCGCGGTGCACCTCGACGGTGCCCGGTTGTGGAACGCCCACGTCGCGTCGGGGATCGCGCTGCGCGACCTCGCCGCGGGGTTCGACACCGTGTCGGTCTGCCTGTCGAAGGGGCTCGGCGCGCCGGTCGGCTCGGTGCTCGTCGGCTCCCGGGAGCACGTCGCCGCGGCCCGCACCTGGCGGAAGCGCTACGGCGGGGGCATGCGGCAGACGGGCTTCCTGGCCGCGGCGGGCCGGTACGCGCTCCGGCACCACGTCGACCGTCTCGCCGAGGACCACACCAACGCCCGGGTGCTCGCGTCCGCGCTCGACGTCGACCCCGCGACCGTCGACACGAACATCGTCTTCGCCGAGGTGACCGATCCGGCAGCCTTCGTGGCCGCGGCCGCCGAGCGGGACGTGCGGGTGATGCAGCTCGGCCCGAGGCACGTCCGGCTCGTGACGCACCTCGACGTCAGCGCCGAGCAGGCCGCCCGTGCCGCCGAGGTCCTGGCGGCGCTCCTCCGCTGAGGGGCCGCGAGCGGCCGCCGGGCGCTCGCGTCCCGCGCCCGGTCAGTCGCACATCCAGCGCGAGCCGAAGGCGTCGTGGACCCGACGCAACGCGTCCGGGGTCCCCCACTCCTGGACATCGACGCAACCAGGACCGGCCTGCGCCGCGACGACGCCGAACCGCCCGACACCGCTGTACGCGTACCGGACGCCCGACGCGGCAGCCTGCGAACCGGTGCCGAGCGATCCCCCCGGCAACTGCAGCTGGCCTCCGTCGGGGAAGACGAGCACCTGACCGGTCGGCTCGCACGCTGGCGGGTCGTCGGACGCCAGGGCGGAGACCGAGACGGGTGCTGCGCCGTTGCACACCGGGAGCGGGGCCGCGTCGCTGCCCGTCAGGGTGAGGACACCCTCCTCCGGACCGACGGCGACGCACCCGGTGCACAACACCGCGAGCAAACCGAGGACCGTGGGAACGAGGACGGGTCGGATCGTCACGGGCCCAGTCTGCCGCGGACCGAGCCGCGGTGTCACTGATCGGCCCAGGGGGGGGTCGGCGGTCGGTCGGTCGGTCGGGTTCAGCGGTACACGTCACGGCGGTGGCCGATGACCAGCACGAGGACCACCAGACGATCGTCGACGATCTCGTAGACGATCCGGTGGTCGCCCACACGGACCCGGAACTCGCCCGGCCGGCCGACCAGCGCGGTCGACCCTGGCGGACGCGGCGTCGTGCGGAGCAGGACCAGGGCGGCGAGCAACCGCCGCTGCACGACCCGGTCGAGCTTCGTCAGCGCCTTCGCGGCACGCTTGGTCAGCTCGACCCGGTACTCGACGGGCGAGGCTTCACCCAAGCGTGATGCCCAGCTCGCGGGCGACCTGCTCGAGGGGCAGCGTCTCCGGGTCCTCCGCGAGTTCCCGCCGAGCGCGATCGACAGCGGCCCGGTCCATCGCGTCCTCGAGCGCCTGCAGTGCCCGGCGAGCCAGTTCCGCCTCGAGCACGACGACCTGCTCGCGGCCGCGGACCGTGATGGCGACCGGTTCGCGGTGCGCATGGTCGATGAGGTCGGACCATCGCTGGCGTGCTTCACTCGCGGGCAGGTTGTACATGTACCGATCGTACGACTCGTACGTCCGGTCGGGAAGGGCTCGGTGGCAGCGGATCGGCGGTCAGGTCGCGACGGCGGGGGTCTCGGCGGGCAGCGGGAAGGCCAGCGGATCGGCGTGCACGAGGTCGAGCGCACGCGCGACGGCGCCGAGGACCACGACGTCGCCGCCGAGCCGCGACGGCACGACCTCGGGCGTCGGGTCGTACTCCCAGGCAGCCAGGTGCTCGCGCGCCCGCTCGATCACGGGAGCGGCGGCGTCGGCGATCGCTCCGGCGACGACCACGCGGTCGATGTCGAGCAGGCTCGCGAGCAGGACGCAGACCCGGGCGAGGCGGTCCCCCAGGCGGTCGACGACCTCGAGCGCCACCGGGTCGAGCAGCGCGGCGGCGGCGAACACCGCCTCGGCGCCCGGCTCCTCGACGCCGCCGAGCAGGGAAGCCGGACCGATGCGCCCGTCGGCCCGCGCCGCGCGGACGAGCTCGCGGGCGGTGCGTCCGATGCCGTTCGACGAGGCCACCCCGTCGACCAGGTCGAGCACCCGGAGCTCACCGGCACCGCCCCGGGCACCGCGGAGCAGCACGCCGTCGACGACCAGGCCGGCGCCGAACCGCTCGCCCGAGAGCAGCGCCGCGAACGAGGCGTCCCCCGAGGAGGGCCGTTCGGCCAGCGCGGCGGCGTTCGCGTCGTTCTCGACCACGACGACACCGTGGGGCACGACGTCCGAGAAGCCCGGGTTCATGCTGTCCCAGAAGCCGCCGTCGCGGGGTGACGCACCGAGCGCGTCGACCGGAGCCGGGATGCCGACGACCGTCACGAGCACGCGGGCGGCGTCCACGTCGGCCGCGGTGAGTGCCGCCGCGACGGTGTCGGTCGTCACACTGAGCCGGACGGGCACCTCGAGCCCGGACTCGCCGAGCGCCCCCTCGGTGCGGGCGAGGACGGCGCCGCGCAGGTCGGCGACGAGCGCGGTGACGCGGTGCTGCCCCGCGTCGACGCCGACGACGACCCCGGCGTCCGCGACGAGTTCCCAGCGCCGGGCGGGCCGGCCCTTCCGGTACTCCCCTGCCGTGCGGGCGTCGTCGAGGTCGCGGAGCCAACCGAGCCGGACGAGCTCCGCGCACGCGGCGAGGACGGTCGAGCGGGTCAGCCCCGTGGCGTCGATCGCCTCGGTCGCCGTGAAGGCACCGGACGACGGCTCGAGGGCGTACGCCAGGACCGTCTCGGCGCTGGTCGCGCGGGGGGTCACACGGCGTTGTGGCATGCGCCGACCCTACCGCGACGCGACTTGCTTGCGCGATTAGATTTTCTGAGTACATTTAGTCGCGCGAGCCGACACCGACGCCGGCACGCGAGTCGGAACGGCAGGGACGCCGGGTCCGGACGGACGGAGACGACGTGCAAGCACACGCCACCACCAGGAGCACGGCCGGGGTCACCCGCCGCGGGTTCCTGCTCGGTGCGGGCGGCATCGGCGCGGGCCTGGCACTCGCCGGGTGCGCCCCGCTCGGAGGATCGAGCAGCCGACCCGAGACGATCACCTTCTACGTGTCGAAGCCCGAGGTCATCGGGTACTTCGACGACGTCATCGCGAAGTTCCACGACAGCCAGTCGACGATCCGCGTGGTCCGCGACTCGACGTCGAACATGTCCGCGAACTTCGTCCGGAACCGACCGCCGGACCTCGGGTGCCTGAACTACAACTACGCGATGGTGTCGTTCGTCGAGCACGGGGCCCTGACCGACCTGTCCGACCTGCCCGAGAAGGACACGATCAACCCCGACCTCTGGCCCCTGATGCGCCAGACCGCCGACTACCCGGGCCGGACGAGCGTCCTGCCCTACTCGGTGACCGCCGCGTCGGTGATCTACGACAAGCAGCTGTTCGCGCAGCAGGGTCTCGAGGTGCCGACGACCTGGAGCGCGTTCACCGACGTGTGCGAGCGTCTCGTGAAGGCCGGGATCACCCCGATGTACGGCACGTACAAGGACAACTGGACGATCGCCCAGGGCATGTTCGACTACTCGGTGGGCGGCATGCTCGACGTGCCGTCGACCTTCGCGGCGCTCGACCGCGAGGGCACCTCGGTCGGCAGGGGGTCGGCGGTGTCGTTCGAGAAGGACTTCGCCGCTCCCGTCGGCCGCATGGTGGACCTGCTGCAGTGGCACCAGCAGGGCGCCGCCAGCCGGGGCTACGGCGACGGCAACCTCGCGTTCGCGCAGGGGAAGGCGGCGATGTACCTGCAGGGCCCCTGGGCGCTCGGCGAGATCGCGAAGACGAACCCCGACATGGACCTCGGCACCTTCCCGTTCCCGGCGACCGACGACCCCGCCGACAACAAGGTGCGCGTCAACGTCGACCTCGGGCTCTGGATCCCCGAGGCCTCACGGAAGCAGGAGGCCGCCCGCGAGTTCCTGTCCTTCCTGATGAGCCCGGAGATCAGCGACCGGTACAACGCCGACAACAACGGCTTCGGCGTGCGGAAGGACTCTCCTCCGGTCTCGAACCCCGCGCTCCGCGGCATGCAGGACTCGTACGACCAGGCCGCGTTCTACCTCGGCGCCTCGCAGCTCATCCCCGCCGAGATCCCGGTGGCGAACTACCTGCAGTCCATCGCCTTCGGCGGTGCGCCCGACCCGCAACTCCGCACCCTCGACGGCGACTGGGCGCGGCTCGCGCTCCGGTCGGCCGCGTAGGGAGACGACCTTGGCCACCACGACCACCGAATCGATCACGACGGCGGACCGCCGCCGCCGGGGCGGAGCCGCACCGCGCCTCCAGGCCGGCGTCCGCGGACGCGCCAAGCGCGTCGATCCGCTCTTCCTCCTGTTCCTCGTCCCCACGCTCGTGCTCTTCACCCTCGCCATCACGCTCCCCGCAGCGATGGGCATCGTGCTGAGCTTCACGAACTCCGTCGGCTTCGGCGAGTTCCGGTTCACCGGCCTGACGAACTACGTCGCGGTGTTCTCCGACCCCGCGATCCTGCAGGCGTACCTGTTCACCATCGGGTTCTCGCTCGTCACCGTGCTCCTGGTGAACGCCGTGGCGTTCCTGCTCGCGATCGCGCTGACGTCGAAGATCCGCGGCAAGATCGCGCTCCGCGGCGTCTTCGTCCTGCCGATGGTGATCTCCGGCATCGTCATCGCCTACGTGTTCTCGTTCCTCTTCGCGAACAGCCTGCCGGCGCTCGCGACCACGCTCGGCATCGCCCCGCTCGAGCAGAGCATCCTGGCGAACCCCGACCTGGCGTGGGTCGCGATCGTCGTCGTGACCGCCTGGCAGGCGATCCCGTCGACGCTCCTCATCTACATCGCCGGCGTCCTGTCGATCCCCGGCGAGGTGTACGAGGCCGCGGCGCTCGACGGTGCCAGCGCCTGGCGGCAGCTGGTCTCGATCACCGCACCCCTGACGGCGGGCTACATCCTCATCAACCTCGTGATCGGGTTCAAGAACTTCCTGAACTCGTACGACATCGTCGTCGGCCTGACCGACGGCGGCCCGGGCACCTCGACCACGACGGTCGCGATGTCGATCTTCAAGGGCTTCAGCGGCGGCGACTACGCGTACCAGATGGCGAACGCGACGATCTTCTTCGTGATCGCCGTCGTCATCGCCGTGATCCAGCTGCGGGCGACCCGCGGGAAGGCAGCGCTCTGATGACCATGCAAGCACCCCTCCGTCCGGGCACGACGGCGACCGGCAGCATCCGGTCGGTCGACGCCGACCGCACCGCCGGACGCCGCGGTGAACGGTTCAACTGGCCGGTCACGATCGTCCTCGCGCTGTGCACCCTGTCCGTCCTCGTCCCGCTCTACGTCACCGTGACGATGGCGTTCAAGACCACGACGCAGGCCGTGGACGGCAACGCGTTCTCGCTGCCGGCGCCGTTCAGCGTCGACGGCTTCGTGCAGGCCTGGGAGCTCACGGACTTCCCGCGGGCGTTCGGCGTCTCGGTGCTCATCGCGGCGATCACCGTCGTCGGGACGATCCTGCTCGCGTCGTTCACGGCGTACGCCATCGCCCGGAACTGGGAGCGCCGCTTCTTCCGCTGGTCGTTCTTCTACCTGCTCGCCGCGATGTTCCTGCCGTTCCCGGTGCTCGCACTGTCGCAGGTGAAGCTCACGGGCCTCGCCGGGCTGGACAACCCGTTCGGCGTCGCGATCCTGCACGTCATGTTCCAGCTGTCGTTCAGCGTGCTGCTCTTCACCGCGTTCCTGCGCTCGATCCCGGCCGAGCTGGAGGAGAGTGCCCGCATCGACGGTGCGAGCACGGGGCAGGTGTTCTGGCGACTGGTGTTCCCGCTCCTCGCGCCGATGAGCGCCACCGTCGGCATCTTCGCGTTCCTGGCGTCCTGGAACGACTTCGTGATGCCGTCGCTGATCACCTCGGACCCGGCGCTGCAGACCCTGCCGGTGCTGCAGCAGATGTTCCAGACGCAGTTCAGCAACAACTACAACGTGTCGTTCGCCTCGTACCTGATGGCGATGGCCCCGGCGATCATCGTCTACCTCGTCACCCAGCGATGGGTGATGGCCGGCGTGACCCAGGGCGCGATCAAGTGACCCCGCCGTCGCAGTCCGCGACCGCGGACACGAACGCAGCTGCAACGACCACGACCACCACCCGCACGAACAACGAAAGGCCCGACGTGACCGACACGCTCGTCCAGCCCGCAGCCGCCATCGACGCCGAGACCTGGTGGCGCCAGGCGAGCGTCTACCAGGTGTACCCCCGCTCGTTCGCCGACGCGGACGGCGACGGCATCGGCGACCTCCGCGGGGTGACCTCGCGGGTGCCGTACCTGGCCTCCCTCGGCATCGAGGCCGTCTGGCTCAGCCCGTTCTACCCGTCCGCACTGGCCGACGGCGGCTACGACGTCGACGACTACCGCGAGGTCGACCCGCGTCTGGGCACCCTCGCCGACTTCGACGAGATGGTCGATGCCCTGCACGGCGCCGGCATCCGGGTCATCGTCGACATCGTGCCGAACCACACGAGCGACCGGCACGAGTGGTTCCGCGAGGCGCTGGCGTCGCCGAAGGGCAGCCCGGCCCGGGACCGCTACGTGTTCCGCGACGGCACCGGTCCCGACGGGTCCGAGGCGCCGGCCGACTGGGTGTCGATCTTCGGCGGCCCGGCCTGGACCGCCGTGGGCGACGGCCAGTGGTACCTGCACAACTTCGCGACGGAGCAGCCCGACCTGAACTGGGCGAACCGCGAGGTGCGCGACGACTTCCTGCACACGCTGCGCTTCTGGTCGGACCGTGGTGTCGACGGCTTCCGCATCGACGTGGCGCACGGCCTGGCGAAGGACCTGCCCGCGGGCGAGCTGCCCACGTGGGCCGAGGTGCTCGCCGCCCCGAAGGACGGCTCGCACATCCTGTGGGACCGCGACGACGTGCACGAGATCTACGCCGAGTGGCGCACGGTGTTCGACGAGTACACCCCGGCACGGACCGCCGTCGCCGAGGCCTGGGTCGCAGCCGACCGCCGTGCCCGGTACGCCAGCGCCGAGGGACTCGGGCAGGCGTTCAACTTCGACCTGCTCGAGGCGGACTTCGACGCACAGCAGTTCCGCACGATCATCGAGTTCAACCTCGGGCTCGCCGAGCAGTCCGGCTCGTCGACGACGTGGGTGTTCTCGAACCACGACGTCGTCCGGCACGCCACCCGCTACGCACTGCCCGCCCGCAACGGCGACGAGCAGAAGCAGGGGTCCGCGTGGCTGCTCGCGGGCGGTGACCAGGCGGCGCTCGACCGATCGCTCGGACTCCGTCGGGCCCAGGCGGCGACGCTCCTCGAGCTCGCACTGCCCGGCTCCGCGTACCTGTACCAGGGCGAGGAACTCGGCCTGCACGAGGTCGGCGACATCCCCGACGCCGAGCGCCAGGACCCGGCGTTCTTCCGGAACCCGGGCGTCGACGTGGGCCGTGACGGCTGCCGCGTGCCGATCCCGTGGACGCGGCAGGGTTCGTCGTTCGGGTTCGGCGACGGCGGCTCGCACCTGCCGCAGCCGGCGTGGTTCGCGCAGGTCTCGGTCGAGGCGGAAGACGCCGACCCCGACTCGACGCTGAACCTGTACCGGAAGGCCCTGGGCCTGCGCGGCCAGCTGCAGTCCGAGGAGCACCTCGAGTGGCTCGAGACCGGTCGCGACGACGTGCTCGCGTTCCGCCGGCCGAACGGCTGGACGAGCGTGACGGTGTTCGGCGACGAGCCGTACGCACTCCCCGCCGGCGAGCTACTGCTCGCCTCCGCGCCGGTGGCAGACGGCGCACTGTCGGGTGTGGGGACCGCCTGGTTGCGTTCCTGACGGAACCCGGTGGCGGACGGGAGGCGCGGTGCAGGCAGGCACCGCGCCTCCCGTCCGTCGTGTGGTCACCTCGGTCGTCGCCCACCGGGCAGGACCGGGCGTACCAGGTGGGAACGGGCGTACCGGGTCGAACCGTTCGACCAGGTACGCCCGTTCTCGCTTCCCACCGCACGTGCGATGGGAAGGAACGGGCGGCGGAACTCGCGGCGGCCGCCGGTAGGGTCGGCAGCATGAGCGGCGCGAGCATCAGCGTGCGGGACCTCGTCATGCGCTTCGGGGACCGGGACGTCGTCGACGGGCTGTCGTTCGACGTGGCCCCCGGCGAGACCTTCGGGCTGCTCGGCAGCAACGGATCGGGCAAGACCACCACGATCCGGGCGCTGCTCGGCATCACGACGCCGACCTCCGGCACCCTGCTCGTCGACGGCGCACCGTACCGACCCGCGACCGGCGGCATCGGGTACCTGCCCGAGGAGCGCGGGCTGTACCGCAAGGAGTCCGTGCTCGACGTCATGACCTACTTCGGCACGCTGCGGGGCCTCCGCCGCACCGAGGCCGCGGCGTGGAGCACCGAGTACCTCGAGCGCGTCGGGCTCGCCGACCGCGCGAAGCTCCGTGTCGACAAGCTTTCCGGCGGGCAGCAGCAGAAGGTGCAGCTCGGCATCACGATCATGGACCGACCGCGCCTGCTCATCCTCGACGAACCGACGAAGGGGCTCGACCCGGTCAACCGTCGGCTGCTCCTCGACCTGGTCGACGAGCGGAAGGCGGACGGCGCGACCGTGGTCCTCGTCACGCACCACATGGACGAGGTCGAGCGCCTCTGCGACCGCATCCTGCTGCTCAAGGACGGCCGGGCAGCCGCGTACGGCAGCATCCCCGACGTGCAGGACGCCTTCGGCGGCGCCGTCGCCCGGGTGCAGCTCACCGGCACGGTCCCCCGTTCTCCCCTGTACCGCCTCGCCCGGCACGAGGGTCACGTCGCCCACCTGGTGCCCACCGAGGCAGCCGCGGTGGACGGGTCGGACATCCTCGCCGCGCTCGTCGGCGCAGGTGTGCACGTGACCGCGTTCGAGATGCGCCGCATCCCGCTCGACGAGATCTTCGTCCAGGTCTACGGCCACGACGCCGGGGCCGACCAGGCCCCGGCCGGCCGGGCGTCGACGCAGCACACCACCGCGAGCGGGGCGGCGGCGTGAGTCGGCTCGGGACGGTCGTGCGCTTCGAGTTCGTCCGCGCCGTCAAGAAGCCCGCGTTCTGGATCGGCACCCTCGCGCTCCCGATCGTCGTCGTCCTGGTCTCGGTGCTCGTCGGCGTCGGACAGGCGGCCGGCTCCGACTCGATCTCGTCGAGCGCCTCGGCGGCGAAGACCTCGTTCCGGTACGTCGACCACTCGGGCCTGGTGTCGGCGCGGGTCGCGGCCGAGTGGGGCGGGTCGCCGTCCGACGACCCGGCCGCCGACCGCGCGGCCGTCCGGGCGGGCACGCTCGAGCTCTTCGTCGAGTACCCGGAGAAGCCGTCGGCGCAGGCGATCCGGCTGGATGCCGCCGACCGCGGACTGTTCGAGAACGGTGGCTACTCCTCGCTCGCCGAGCGGGTGCTGGAACGCAGCGTCGCGGCCTCGGTCGGTGACGACGAGGCCGTCGCGCTCCTCCGCGCCCCGCCGTCGACCGACCTGACCACGTACGCCGACGGCCGCGTCGCACCGGGCTGGCTGTCGATCGTCCCGCCGCTGCTCTACGCCCTCGCGTTCTTCGGCATCGTGATCCTGCTCGCGACCCGCATGGTGACGGTGGTCGTCGAGGAGAAGGAGAACCGCATCTCCGAGATGATCCTGACCGCGGTGACGGCCGGTGACCTGATCCGGGGCAAGGTCCTCGCCATGTTGCTCGTCGGGCTCGTGCAGGTCGGGGTCGTCGTGCTGCCGGGGCTCGCGGTCGCCCTGGTCGCACTGCCCCTCGTCGCGTCGCGGCTCGGCGGCCTGACGGTGGACCCGTGGCGGATGGTCGTCGGTGCGCTGCTGCTCGTCGGCGGGGTGCTGCTCGCCTGCGGGCTCTTCGTCGCCGTCGGCGCTGCGGTGCCCTCGATCAAGGACGCCTCGACGCTGCAGTCCGCCGCGATCTTCGCCCTGATCATCCCGCTCTACGCGGCGTTCTTCGTGATGACGACGCCGTCGTCGCCGGTGGCGGCGTTCTTCACGTACTTCCCCACCTTCACGCCGATCACCGCCATGGTCCGGAACGCCGTCGGATCGCTGTCCGTCGTCGAGTCCGTCGTCTGCATCGTCGAGGTGTTCGCCGTGGCCGCGGTGCTGCTCTGGTTCGCCGAGTACCTGTTCCGCCACTCGGTGGCGCAGTACGGGTCGAAGGTCACGGTGCGGCAGATCGCCGGCTGGCGCCGGGGCCGAGCCCGGGCACGCTGACGCGGTCCGACGGACGCGGGTCGTCGACGGGCCGACGGGTGTCGACGGCGGCACCGCTCGTGGGTCAGCCGCGGACGAGCGCCTCGTCCACGTCCCAGGCCACGGCTTCGGGCTCACGCCAGCCGTGCCGGAGCGTGTGCACGGCACGGTCGTACTCGACCAGGACGTCGAGGTACGGCCGGACGAGCATCTGCAGCTGGAGTCCCTCGTAGACCGCGAGCAACTGGGTCGCGGCCTGGTGGGCGGGGATGCCGATGGTCTCCAGACCGGCGTCGACGTCGCGCTGCAGCCCGACGGTGAGCTCCTCGACGTACTCCTCGAAGCGCTTGCGGAAGAAGCCGGCGAAGTCCCGTTCGGACGCGGCGAGGGTCACGACGCCCGCGAGCACCCGGACGAGACCGGGGTCGGCGACGTCCTCGGCCAGGGTCATCCGCACGTGCTCGAGCGTGCACCGCGGCACCGACGACCGGCGGGATCCGCGGAGCTGCAGCCAGCGGTCGTAGACCACCAGGAGCAGTCCGTCCCAGGTCGGGAAGAGCCGGTCGACGACCGTGCGGTCCACGCCGCAGGTCTCGGCGACCGTACCGGCGTCGACCTCGTGGAACGGGTGCAGCCGGTAGGCCCGGATCGCCCCGCGCACGATCCGCTCGGCCAGCGACGCGTCGCCCTCGACGGACCCGCCGTGCATGTCTGCCATCCCGACAGTCCACCGCACCCGGCCCCGGCGTGTCTCCACCCAGTGCGGGGGTCAGGCAACACCTGTCGAGCGCGTCAGCCCACCGTCACCGGCGCCGCCGACGGCTTGCGCCCCTGCTGTACCCAGACGAAGAACCCGGTCAGGGTGAAGGCGCCGTAGAAGACGTACATCAGCCCGGACGCGTAGTAGCCGGCCGAGAAGAGCAGCGGCACCCCGACCAGGTCGACCGCGACCCAGATCAGCCAGAACTCGACCCAGCCCTTCGCCATGCCGTACGTCGCCAGCACGGACCCGACGAAGATCCAGGCGTCGCTCCAGACCGGCTCGTACGAGCCGAGGGCCCGGAACACGGGTGTCAGGACGGCGGTGCCGCCCACCAGCGCCAGCACCAGCAGCCCCCGGGTCGACCAGGAGGCCCACCGCGGCTCGACGACGGTCGTCGCCTCGTCCGCGCGGTGCGTCCACCGGTACCACCCGTAGACGCTGACGACGATGAACATGACCTGTCGGCCGGCCTGGCCGAGCAGGTTCACCGGGTTCGGAGTGTCGAAGAGCGCACCCATGAACACCGTGAAGAGCAGGGCGTTCCCGAGGATCCCCACCGGCCACGCCCAGACCCTGCGACGCATCCCGCCGAGCGCACTGAGCAGCCCGAACACGTTGCCGATCACCTCGCGCCAGAGCACGGTCTGGTCGCCGATGACGAGCTGCGCGTCGAACAACCACCGCACGATGCCCATGGGCCCTCCTCGTTCCGAGACCGTGCAACCGTACGGGCAGCGGGCGCATTCCTCCGGCCGCGCGACCCCGTGTGACGTGCCGGTCTAGGCTCGGGCAGCGTGACGGACGGGCTCGTGGAGGACGCGGTGCGGCGAGCGCAGACCCTGCTCGACCACGCGGCCGCGCGCCTGCGGGCAGCCGGCGTCCGCGACGAGGCCCTCGGCGAGTACGTCGAGCCCCGCGCGGTCCTCGGGATCCGTCGGGAGCCGACGATCCGCTCGCTCGGCCGGGTCTGGCGCGTCGGAGCCCTGCTGCTCGGATCGTCCTCCGAGACCGCCGGCGGGGTCTGGGCGACCGGGCAGATCACCCGCGTGACCGACCCCGGACGCCAGCAGTTCGTCTCGGTCTCCGCCGAGGTGCGCCGCGCCTACCGGGCGGCCGCGGCGAAGGGGCACTTCGCCGCGGGCGACACGGTCAACCACGGCGCGGTGCCGATCCCGCTCGACGACTCGCTCGTCGGGGCCGACGGTGTGCTCGCCGTGGTCGACGGCGAACCGGTCGTCCGCTGGTCCCCCACCTCCGGGACCGCCGTGCCGCTCGAGGACTACCTGCGGGACCGGGTCGCGCTGCTCGTGGACCCGCCGATCGGCGCGACCGACTGAGCTGCGTCCGACGCGGGTCGGAGGGTCAGGCTCCTCCGGAGTCGGACTCCCGACGCCCCGCCGCCACGCGGTCGAGCCACTCCGCCAGGACAGCGCGCTCGGCTGCCGTCAGTCGGTCGAGTTCCTCGACGCCGGCGCGCAGGGTCGACGCCGCGGTGCGGAGCGCCCGGTCGGGACCGGCGACGACGTCGCGCTCGGGGACGACGACCTGCGCCTCGACCGCGGCCCAGACCGTCTCGGCCAGGGCAGGGTCGCGTCGGCCCTCCGGTTCCCCCAGGATCGCGAGCACGGCACCGGTACCGGCCGCGTGCACCAGCCGGACCGCCTCCGACGCCCCGACGAGGAGACGTCCGGCCACCGCGACCCGTCGCAACCGTTCCTCGAGCACACGCAGCCCGGCCGCCACGGCGGGTGACCCTCGCCCGCGACGCGGGTCGCTCATGATGACGAACAGGTCGGGGTTGGCGAGCCCGAAGGCGATGGTCGCGTCCCATCCCGCGCGGAGCGCCTCGACCGGGTCCGTCCCGTCCGCTCCGGCGGCGTCGACCATCGCGGCCTTCTCGGCGCTGAACACCGTCATGACGTGCTCGGCGACCGCGTCGAGCAGTCCGTCCTTGTCCCCGAAGAGCCGGTAGATCGTGGGCGCCTGCACTCCTGCCCGTGCGGCGACCGCTCGCGTCGTCACCGCGTCGACACCGCCGTCGTGGAGGAGCTCCGCAGCGCCGACCACGATGCGCTCGCGGACGTCGCGACGGGAGTCGATCGCCGGTGCGGTACTGGTCACGGATCAACGCTAACAGGTGCTTGCTTCCACCGAAAACCAGCGCTACGGTTCTCGTGTTTCCACCGCTAACACGAACGAGGCCACCATGATCACGATCACCGGAGCGACCGGCGCACTCAACGGCGCCACCGCCGACCACCTCCTCGACCACCTCCCGGCATCCCGGCTCACGGTGGTGACACGGGACCCCGCACGCACCGCGCGGTTCGCCGAGCGCGGCGTGACGGTGCGTCACGGCGACTACGACGACCCGGCGGGCCTGGTCGAGGCCTTCGCCGGCTCGGACCGCCTGCTGCTCGTCTCGTCGAACGACCCGGGAGGGGACACCGTCCGGCAGCACCGGAACGCCGTGCAGGCCGCGGCGAGCGCCGGCGTCGGACACGTCTTCTACACGAGCCACCAGGGCGCGGGAGCGGCGTCCCCGTTCGTGCCGGCACAGCACCACGCCGCCACCGAGGACCTGCTCGCCGAGTCGGGCCTCCGGTGGACCTCGCTCCGGAACGGCTTCTACGCCCACAGCCTGCAGTGGCTGCTGGGGCCGTGGCCGGAGACGGGGACGGTCGCCCTGCCGGCAGACGGACCGGTGTCCTGGACCGCCCGTGAGGACGCAGCCGAGGCGGCCGCCGCCCTGCTGCTGCAGGAGACGCCGGCCGAGGGACCGGTGACCGTCACCGCGACCGCGGCACCGACCTTCGGGGAGCTCACGGACCGGCTGGCCGAGCGCGTCGGTCGCGACGTCGGCTTCCGGCTCGTCGACGCGGAACAGTGGGTCGGCGGCGCCGTCGCGGCGGGGCAGGACGAACGCATGGTCCGGTTCCTGCTCGGCATGTACGAGGCAGCGGCCGGAGGGTGGTTCGCGGGGACGGACCCGACGCTCCGGACGCTGCTCGGCCGCGAGCCGAGGTCTGCGGACGACGCACTCGACGCCGTCGTCGCCGGCACGCGCTGAGCGGACGCCGTCGTGCCGGTCGGCCTGCCGCGAGCGCGACGCCCCGGCCGACCGGCCGACCGGCATCAGTGGCGCGACCGCGCGGTGAGCCACTCGTCGAAGGACGGTCCGACCACCTCCGTACCCACGTCCGGCAGGAGCGCACCGTCGCGGAACGCGCGCCCCAGCCGACCGGGGATGCGGAGCGGCAGCGCACGGATGCCGGGAGCGGGCAGCGACTCCGTCATCGCCAGCAGTGTCGTCCGCCGCGGCCCGGCGACCTCGACGCGTCGCTCCCTGCGCTCACCCGAGACGACCTCCGCCACGACGGCGGCCACCGCGGTCAGCGCCACGGGAGCGATCGTCATCGCCGGGACCAGCGCGACGCGACCGACACCGAAACGCTCGGCGTTCTGCTCCGCGAACTCGTGCCACTGCGTCGAGCGCACCACCGACAGTTCGGCACCGGTCGTCGCGGCGGCCCGTTCCTGCGCTGCCTTGCCGGCGAAGTAGCCGTACCCCTGCACCTCCGGACGCTCGCACCCGAGGACCGAGAGCAGGACGTGCCGCGCCCCGACCGCTGCGGCAGCCGAACCGACCGCGGTGGTCGACCGGACGAAGAAGTCGGTGGCTCGTCGGCGGCTCGTCGTGAAGCGACCGGTGGCCTCGACCACCACGTCGGCACCCCGGAGCACAGCCGCGACGTCGTCGCGCAGGACGTCGAACCCCGTCCGCCGCGACGACACCTGCACCGCCCAGCCCCGCGCGGCGATCGCCGCTCCGATCGCTCGACCCGATGTTCCCCCGCCGACGACGACTGCGCGCACGACACCCTCCCGATCGATCCTCTACAGATGTAGAGAACAGTACGATGTCCTGGCCGAGAGGGGAAGCCATTGGGACGACGCGACGACCTCGCCGACGCGGCGGTCCGCCTCGTGGCGCGCGGCGGCGCGCGGTCGCTCACCCACCGCGGCGTCGACACCGAGGCAGGGGTCCCGCCCGGGTCGACGACGTACTACGCGTCGACCCGGCACGCACTGCTCGCGCTGGTGGCGGCGCGGATCACCGAGCAGCTGGCGTCCGACGTCGCCGGACTCCAGCTGCCGGAGGACCCGGACGACGCCTCGGTCGTCGCGGTCGCCACCGGGTTCCTCGACGCACTCGCTGCTCGCGGCGATGCACAGGCCGCCCGGCTCGCGCTCCTCGTCGAACTGCGCGACGATCCCGGACTGCGTGCTCCCCTGACCGGCGCCGACCCGGTGCGTGACGACCTCGTCCGAGCGGCACGGACCCTGCTCGACGGCATCGGCGTCGTGGACCCGGACGGCTCAGCACGGGACCTCGTCGGGATCGTCGACGCCCTGCTGCTCTACCGGGTCGGCGCGGTCGCCGCCGTCGATCCGCACGCGGTGCTCACGGCCTACGTCGCCGGGCTCCCGCGGAGGTGAACCCCGCGGTGGTCAGGCGCCGAGCCCGTCGACCACCGCAGCACGGGCCATCGCGTCGACACCGTCGCCGAGCGCTCCCCTGCTCACCGACCAGAGGGCGGACTCGACCAGCCGCGCCGTGCACCAGGCGGCGATGCGGTCCGGGGACTGGCCGGTCGTGTCCGACAGCACGGCGACCCGGTGCCGGACGGCGCGCAGGGGGTCGCCCGTGCGGAAGGGGTCGCCGACCTGCACGAGCACCGGGCTCAGGTCGTAGGCCGGATCGCCGACCATCGGCTTCGGGTCGATGACGAGCCACGGCTCCCGGACCGCCGCGAGCACGTTGCCGGGGTTCGCGTCCCCGTGCACGACCACCGACCGTGGGGCGTCGCGGGGCAGGGTGCGGAGCAGGTCGGTGCCGCGGCGCACGAGTCCGGGGTCGAAGGGTGGCGCGAGCTCGAGCATCCGGGCTTCGGCGAGCGCCGCCCACTCCGCGGCGACGTCGGCGACGGACTCGAACGGGTGGTCGTCCGGGATCCCGGTCGCCCAGAGCCGCGTGAGCAGACCACCCGCGGTGCGCAGGCGCTCCTCGGCCGGCACGTCGTCACGCTGCACGAGGCGGGTGCCGGGCTCGCAGCGCTCGAGCAGCAGCACGAAGGGGTCGTCCGGGTCCACGGCGAGCAGGCGGACCGCCCCGGCGCCGTCCCACCACCCGAGCGCTGCTGCCTCGTGCTCGGCCTCGCGGTGCGGCAGGGACAGCTTGAGGACGGCATCGCCGCCGTCGGGCAGCCGCACTCGGACGACGTGCGAGACGCTGCCGCCCGCGTACGGCTCGCCGGGGCGCAGGTCCCAGCGCTCGACCGCGCGGGCGAGCAGACGCGGGACGGACGCACGCCAGTCCTGCTCGGTCGGCCACATGCTCGGAGCGTACCGAGCGCCGGGACGGGGGTGGCGGGGCGGGGGCGATCCGGGCCTCCAGTCCGACCCGTGCAGGGGGCGTCGCCGACGCCGGTCGTCGGCGGCCCTCGGTCGCACGACGTGCCGTCGGCGGCCGTTCCGGTCGCACGACGTGCCGCGCCCGCCGAACACGAGCGGCACGTCGTGCGACCGGAACGCGGCCGCCGGGCCAGCCCTGGCCGCCGACGCCGACGTCGGGGCACACGCGCCGTCAGCCGGGCGTCACACGCCGCCGGTAGCGTCCGGGCATGGCACCCGACCACGGCAGCACCGACGCCGGCAGCACCGACCGCACCCGGCTCGTCCTCCCGGGGCAGTACGGACCGCTGTTCGACGACGGCGGCCCCGCGCTGGTGGTCGAGGCGCGCGAGTTCTTCACCGCCCGACCGATGCACCGGGCGAAGGCACACCTCTGGTTGAGCGCCCTCCGCCACCGGGTGCGGGAGCTCGGCGACCGGGCCGAGCACGTGCAGGTCGAGGGTCTCAAGGACGCCCTGGTCGGCCGGGACGACCTCGACGTGGTCGACCCGCCCTCCCGCACCCTGCGCGCGCAGGTCCGACACTGGGGCCGTGGCACCGAGATCCGGCCGAGCCGCGGCTTCATCACCGACGAGGCCGAGTTCGCCGAGTGGGCCGCCGAGCGCACCGGACGCTTCCGGATGGAGACCCACTACGAGCGGGTCCGCCGCCGCGAGGGCTGGCTCATGCACGCGGACGAGCCGATCGGCGGGAGGTTCAGCCTGGACGACCAGAACCGGGAACCACCGCCCAGGGGAGCGACCACGCTCGGGCTGCCCGATCCGTGGTGGCCGACCGAGGACGAGATCGACGACGAAGTCCGCCACGACCTCGACCGCTGGGAACGCGACGGCCTCGTCCGCTTCGTCGGCAGGGACGACACCCGCCGCTTCGCCGTGACCGCCGACGAGGCCCGGCAGGCCCTCGACGACTTCGTGCAGGTCCGGCTCGGGGACTTCGGGCCGTTCGAGGACGCCACGCTGACGAACGACTGGACCATGGCGCACTCGCTGCTCAGCGTGCCGATGAACCTCGGCGTGCTCGACCCGTTCGAGGTCGTCGAGGCAGCCCTCACCGCGCACCGCGACCACGACGCCCCGCTCGCGAGCGTCGAGGGCTTCGTCCGCCAGGTCGCGGGCTGGCGCGACTACGTCTGGCACCTCTACTGGTGGTTCGGCGACGACTACGGCGCCGAGGAGAACGCCCTCGGCGCACACGAGCGGCTCCCCCGCTGGTGGCAGGAGCTCGACGCGTCCGAGATCGACGCGGTCTGCCTGTCCACCGCGATGGAGGGTCTGCACGACCACGGCTGGCTGCACCACGTCCAACGGCTCATGGTGCTCGGCAACTGGGCCCTGCAGCGGGGCTACGACCCGGTCCACCTGACGGAGTGGTTCACCGACGTGTTCGTCGACGGCACCGACTGGGTGATGCCCGCGAACATCATCGGGATGTCGCAGCACGCAGACGGCGGGATGGTCGCGACGAAGCCGTACGCCTCCGGTGGCCGCTACATCGACCGGATGTCGGACCACTGCGGCGGGTGCCGCTACGACCCGACCAAGCGGCTCGGCGAGGACGCGTGTCCCTTCACCGCCGGCTACTGGGCGTTCCTGTCGCGCACCGAGCCCGCGCTGCGGGAGAACAACCGGATGGCGCGGCCACTGCAGCAGATGCGGAAGCTGGCGGACCTCGACGAGGTGGTGGACCAGGAGGCGCGGCGCGGCACGCCCTGACCGGCCCCGCGTCCCGTCGTGACCAGGCGTGGGGGGGGGGGGCCCGGGGGGGGCCCCCCCCCCCCCCCCCGCCGACGCCGGTCACCACCGCGCACGCAACGCGTGCGCCCGTGGAGCAGCAGACGTCGGGTCACCCCCGTCCACTCGACGGTTGCTGCTCCACCGCGCGAGGGAGGCGCCCGCGTGGAGCGCACCGGTAGGGTCGGCTCGTGGCCAGCAACGACGCATTCGACGACCGCTACGACCTGCGCGAGTTCGCGCCGACGACCGACGCCGAGGGGGCGCCGACGCCGGAGACCGAGGCGTGGATGCGCGCCGTCGGGTTCGGGTTCCACGAAGCCCACCCCGACGCCGAGGGTGCCGCGCGGATGGCGTCGCACTTCCTGGAGGACCAGGAGACGTTCCTCGGCGTGTACCTGCGCGACCCGTTCCCGGGCTCGGTCGACGAGACGTGGCCGGCCGGGACCTTCACCTGGTTCCGCAAGCGCCTGACGTGGGCCGAGGGCGCCGCGATCGACACGCAGGCGATCTCGGCCGTGACGGTCCGACCGACCGAGCGTCGGCGCGGGATCCTCCGCCGCATGATGACGCACGCGCTCGAGCGCGGCGTCGCCGAGGGCTACGCCGTCGCGTCCCTCACCGCGTCCGAGGGCACCATCTACCGCCGCTTCGGCTTCGGCTGCGCGATCCGTGAGCGGGCGGTGACCGTCCGCCGCGAGCGGGCACTGCCGCTGCTCGCGCCGACCACCGGCACCGTCGCGGTCGTCACGCCGGAGTGGCTCGCCGAGGGCACCGGGCGCGCCGTGTTCGACCGGTTCGACGCACGCACCCCGGGCTCGATGGTCCGGAACGCCGGCACGTGGCCGATCGTGTTCGGGCTCCGCGACGGCGAGGGCCAGCCCGCGAAGGACGTCCGCGCCGCGGTGCACCGCCCCGACGACTCCGACGAGGTCGACGGCTACGTGACCTGGCGCGTGAAGGAGGGCAAGGGCGACACCGTCCTCGAGATCGTCGACCTGGTCTACGCGAACGATGCCGCGTACCTGTCGCTCTGGGAGTTCCTGCTCTCGATCGACCTGAACGACGTGGTGCAGTACAGCCGCTCGCGGCTCGACGACCCGATCGTCGCGGCCCTCGGCGACAACCGCGCCTACGACGTCGAGCACGAGGAGGACCACGTCTGGCTCCGGGTGCTCGACGTGCCGGCGGTGCTCAGCAGCCGGCCGTACGCGGTCGACGGTTCGGTGACGCTCGCCGTGTCCGACGCGATGGGGTTCGCGTCGGGCACCTACCGGCTCGACGTCACCGACGGGCAGGGCACGGTGACGCGCCTGTCCGACGGCGCCGACGGCGAGGCCGACCTGCGGCTCGACGTGGCGGACCTCGGCGCGGTGCTCATCGGCTCGGTGTCCCCGGTCACCCTCGCCGCGGCCGGACTCGTGCGTGCGGCGGACCCGACGGCGCCCGCGCTGCTCCGGGCGATGCTCACGCCGGCCCGCACGCCGCACGGGATCACGTACTTCTAGGCGTGCGCCGGGCGCGCCGCCCGCTGCACCACGACCAACCGGAAGCACCTCGCGCCACGGAACCCCATGGCGCGAGGTGCTTCCGGTTGTGCAGCAGCACGCCGCACCACCAAGCGCGCCGACACATGGCGAGCCGACGTTGCGCGTCGCGGGCCCGGGCTGCCGGCCGAGCGGGGACCGGCACCTACGCCCGGCGACGCACCCGTGGGTCGACGAACGCGTAGACGACGTCCACGATCACGTTCGCGGTGACGATGAGCAGCGCCGAGAACACCGTGAAGCCGACGACCACCTGCAGGTCGAGGGTGTGCACCGCATCGATGAGCAGCGCTCCGAGGCCCTGCATCGAGAACACCTTCTCGGTGATGACCGCGCCGCCGAGCAGCGACCCGAGGTCGAGCCCGAACAGCGTCACAACGGGCAGGATCGCGGTCCGGAGTCCGTGCCGCACGACGACCTGCCGCTCCCGCAGGCCCTTCGCACGCGCGGTCCGGACGAAGTCCTGCGACATCGACTCGAGCATCTCGCCGCGGGTCAGCCGCGCGTATATTGCCGCGCTGATGAAGGCGAGCACGCACCACGGCAGCACCAGGTGCGTCACCCACCCGACCGGGTCCTCGACGAACGGCACGTACCCGCTCGTGGGCAGCCAGCCGAGGGTGAACCCGAACAGCAGGATCGCGAGCAGCCCGATCAGGTACGCGGGCGAGGACACCCCGGCGACGGCGACCGTCATGACGGCGCGGTCGGCCAGCGTCCCCCGCTTGAGCGCGGACACCGTGCCGCCCGCCACACCGGCGACGAGCCACAGCACGGCGGCCCCGACGGCGATCGACGCGGTCACGGGCAGGCGCGACGCGATGAGGTTCGTGACGCTGTCGTGCAGCTGGAACGAGTACCCGAAGCACGGTGCCGCGCACGTGATCGTGGAGGCTCCGGAACCGAAGGTGCGGCCGGCGAAGATGCCGGCAAGGTACGCCCCGAACTGCGCGAACCACGGCTTGTCGGTGCCGAGGAACGCCTGCACGTCAGCGAGCCGCTCGGGCGTGCAGGGCTTGTCGCAGATCGCCCGGGCCGGGTTCGTGGGCAGCAGCATGAACAGCGCGTAGGTGATCGCCGCGACGACGAACAGCACGACGACGGCGCCGAGGATCCGGACGGCCAGGAAGCGGACGGTGCTCATCGGTCGCCCCCGCGCGGGTCGAGGGCGTCGCGCAGGGCGTCACCGAGCACGTTGAAGGCCAGGGTGATGAGGAACAGTGCGGCTCCGGGGAAGACGAGGTACATCGGATCGGTCTGCACCCAGCCGATCGCGTCGCCGATGCTGCGGCCCCACGACGGCGTCGGCGGGTTCACCCCGACGGCCAGGAAGGACAGCGCGGCCTCGGCGCCGATCATCGACGGGATCGAGATGGTCGCGTAGACGGTGATCGTCGCGGCGAGGTTCGGCAGGAGCTGCTTTCGGATGACGTGCCAGCGCCCCGCACCCATCGCGGTCGAGGCGACGACGTAGTTCCGGCTCACGAGCGAGAGCGTCTGCCCGCGCACGACGCGGGCGACGGAGGGCCACCCGAAGAACCCGATCACGAGCACGACGAGCAGCGGCTTCGGGAACGAGGTCGGCACGACCGCGGTGAGCGCGATCATGAAGACCAGGGACGGGAACCCGAAGATCACGTCGACCACGCGCGACAGCACCCGGTCGTACCAGCCGCCGAGGAACCCGGTGGTGACACCGACGAGCACCCCGATCACGATCGACATCGCGGTCGCGGCGAGCCCGATGCCGAGCGAGGTCCGTGCGCCGTAGGTCACGATGGCGAACAGGTCCCGCCCGGTCAGCGGCTCGACGCCGAACCAGTGCTCGCCGCTCACGCCGCCGGCAGCACCGCGGGGAGCCCCGAAGTCGTTCAGTGCGTCGACGTCGTAGCTGTACGGGTTCCGCCCGGTGGCGGCGGCGATGAGCGGTGCGGCGATCGCCACGACGATGAACACCGCGATGACGATCGCGGCGGCCACGGCCCAGCGGTCCTGACGGACCCGGCGCACCACGGCGCGGAACCCGGTGGTCCGACCGGCCGACGCGGAGACGGGCCGGTCGACGACGTTCGCGGTCACGAGACCACTCCTTCCCAGGCGCGCCAGGCCTCGCGGCGGGCGGCCTGTCGCGCGGGATCGGCGACCGGGGCCGCCGCGAGCAGCATGCGCGTGTAGTCCTGCTGCGGGTGGTCGAGCACGGCGGAGGTCGCGCCGCGCTCGACGATGCGGCCGTCGTGCAGCACGACGACGTCGTCGGCGAGCTGACGCACGACGGCCAGGTCGTGGCTGATGAGCAGCATGCCGAAGCCGAACTCGTCCTGCAGGTCTGCGAGCAGGTCGAGCACGGCGGCCTGCACGGTGACGTCGAGGGCGCTGGTCGGCTCGTCGGCGATCACCAGGGCCGGTCGGAGCGCCAGTGCCCGGGCGACGGCGACGCGCTGCCGCTGGCCGCCCGACAGCTGGTGCGGGAACCGTTCGGTCCACGACGGGTCGAGCTGCACCGCGGACAGGAGCTCGCGGGCGCGGTCGGCGCGCGAGGCCGGTGTGCCCTCGCCGTGCACGAGCAGCGGTTCGGCGATGCTCCAGCCGATGGTCTGTCGCGGGTTCAGCGACGACGCCGGGTCCTGGAAGACGATGCCCACGCGGCTGCGGAGCTCGCGCAGGCGCTTCCCGCGTGCGGTGCGCAGGTCGTTGCCGTCGACCTCGACCGAGCCGTCCACGACGGGGACGAGTCCGGCGAGCGCGCGGCCGATGGTCGACTTGCCGGACCCCGACTCCCCCACCAGGCCGAGCGTCCGGCCGGCCGTGAGTTCGAGGTCGATCCCGTGCACCGTGGGGTCGCCGCGGCGTGCGTAGCGCACGGCGACGTCGCGCAGGCGCGCGACCGCGGGTGATGGCCGGGAGGCACGAGACCCGGCCCCCGACCCGGCCGCGGCCGACGGTGCGGACGCGGGGTGTGCCTCCAGGGCGGGGACCGCGGCGAGGAGCTCGCGCGTGTAGTCGGCCCCCGGGTGCGCGAAGACGTGGGCGACCGCTCCGTGCTCGACGGGGTCACCGCGGCGCATCACCAGCACCTCGTCGGCGACGTCCGCGACCACACCCATGTCGTGGGTGATGAGCAGGACGGCGAGGTCGCGTTCGCGACCGAGCCGACGCAGCAGGTCGAGGATCCCGGCCTGGACCGTCACGTCGAGTGCGGTCGTCGGCTCGTCGGCGAACAACGCGACGGGGTCTCCCGCGAGCGCCATCGCGATCATCGCCCGCTGGAGCTGCCCGCCGGACAGCTCGTGCGGGTAGGCCTTCCGGATCCGGGCCGGGTCCGGCAGCCCGGCAGCCCGGAGCAGCTCGTCGACGCGGGCGGAGACGCCCGCCCGGTCCAGGTCGGTCGGGTGCGCCCGCACGGCCTCGGCGATCTGCGTGCCGATCGCCAGCACGGGGGTGAACGAGTTCATCGGTTCCTGGAACACGACCCCGATGCCCGCACCACGGACGGCGCGCAGCTCGTCCACGGAGGCGCCGATGAGCTCGGTCCCGCGGAACCGGGCGCTGCCCGACACACGGGCGGAGGGTGGCAGGAGTCCGAGCACGCTCATCGCGCTGACGGACTTGCCCGAACCGGACTCGCCGACGAGCGCGAGCACCCGGCCGGGCGTCAGGGTGAAGGAGACGTCACGGACGACGGGCTCCGCGTCGCCGAACGCGACGCGGAGCCCCTCGACCTCGAGCAGCGGTGCACTCACTGCGAGAGCGAGACCTTGAGGTAGTTCGGGTAGGCCGGGAAGTCCGCGATGCGGAAGTTCTCGACGTTCGACCCGGCCAGGAAGGACTGCTTCGCGTAGATCAGCGGGACGACGGGGGCGTCCTCCATGATCCGCCGGTCCGCCTGCGCCCACAGCTCCTGCGCCTCGGACTGGTCGACCGTGCCGGTCGCCTTCGCGATGAGGGCGTCGACCTCGGGGTTGCTGTACTTCGAGACGTTGTACCCGCCCCCACCGATCTCCGACGAGTCGTAGAGCGGCTGGATGTTGGCGTTCGCGCTCGGGAAGTCCGGCTGCCAGCTCGACAGCGAGAGGTCGAAGTCGGTGCCGTTCGTCGTCGCCTGGGTGAACGAGTCGTAGTCGAGCGGCTTGAGCGTGACCGTGATGCCGGCGCGCTTCAGGCCCGCCTGCAGGGCCTGCGCCTGGGACAGGTAGGTCGGGTCGTTCTGCGTCACCAGCGTGAGCTTCAGGTCCTCGGCACCGGCGTCCTGCAGCAGCGCCTTCGCCTTGTCGACGTCGCCCGTCGCGCCGGTCTCGTACAGGTCGTAGTCCTGGCGTCCGGCGATGCCCGGCGTCACGAGCGTCGACGCGTACTCGCCGGCGAGCGCGCCGCCGGCGGCGATGCGGAACGACTTGCGGTCGACGGCGTACTGCAGCGCCTGGCGGACCTTCAGGTCCTTGAGCGCCCCGCGCTGCGTGTTGATCGCCATGTAGGTGATCGGGCCGGCCTTGCTCGTCGCGAGGCGGTCCTGCGCAGCGGGGTTGGCGCGCACCTGGTTGAGCTCGGCGGCACCGAGGAACTGCGCACCGAACGCGTTCTTCGCGTCACCGTTGTCGGCGATCAGGCTCTGCGTCGTGGTCGACGCGTCCTGGCTCTCCTTGAAGACGATCTTCGACGGACCGGCTGTGCGGATCGCGTCGGTCTTCGCGCTCCACTCCTTGTTCCGGACGAGCGTCACCTGCGAGCCCTGCGTGTTCGACTCGATCTGGTACGGGCCGCTCGACACGGGCTTCGCGTCGTACGCGCCGGTGTCCTTGCCCTCGCCCTCGGGCACGGGCGCGAACGCCGGCATCGACGCGAGCCACGGCCAGTCGCCGTACGGGGCGTCGAGCGTGAAGACGATGGTCTTGTCGTCGGGGGTCTCGATGCTGTCGAGCGTCTTCCCCTCGAACGGGCCCTGGTAGTCGGAGCCGCCGACCAGCAGGGACTTGTGGTAGCTCAGGCCGCCGGTGAGGTTCGGCGCGAAGGACCGCTCGATCCCCCACTTGATGTCCTTCGTGGTGATCGGCGTGCCGTCCTGGAACTTCAGGCCGTCCTTGAGCGTGTAGGTCCAGGTCCTGCCGCCGTTGCTCGACTCACCCGTGGTGGTCGCCAGGTCGGGGACGACCTTCGCGGTCTTCCCGGGCTGGACGTCCCACGTGGTCAGGCGGCGGGCGACCAGGCCCATCGAGGTGATGCCGAGGCTCTGGCTCGTCGCCGGGTCCCAGTGCAGCGCGGTCTGCGCGGTGAGGATGTCGAGCGTGCCGCCCTTGCTCGTGCCGGTGGACGCGTCGTCCGACGCGCCGCCACCCGAGCAGCCGGTCAGCACGAGGGCTGCGGCGGCGGCGACGGCCGCGGTGATCGTCAAGCGCTTGGGGCGGTGCATGGTGTGCTGCTCCTCGTGGGGGGGGTGGGGGTGTCGAGCGCCGCCGACCGGGGGTCCGGTCTGCTGCGGCCAACGTCGTCGTGGTGGACGGGGTGTCCGTCCCGGTTCGGGTGGCCGGGCGGTCCATGGTGGCACCGGTCGGTGCGCGGACCCGAACGCTCGCGTGGTCCGGACGACATGCAACGCAACATTGCACGACGCAACAGCACAACGCCTGCGGCTCGAGCGTATTCCCGCGGCGCGCGAGGCGTCCGGTCACGCCCGACGGACGGCGACGACGGACACCGGTCGGGAGGCGCGGCGCGGCCCCGTCAGGCCGCGACCGTCGTCCTCACGGCGCGTCCGGCGATCGCTCCGACCCCGAGCGCCGAACCGAGGAACACGACGGCGAGGATCGCCCAGCCGGCGGTCCCGAGGTCGACGGCGGTGAGGGTCACCACGGTGGGCGCGATCATCGCAGCGACCGCGTACCCGGTGCCGTACACGCCCTGGTACGCACCGATCCGGTCCGCCGGTGCGAGCTCGAAGCTCAGCGCCCACCCCGCCGCACTCGACGTGATCTCCGCGAGCGAGTGCGCGACGGCCGCGAGGACGAGCACGGCGGTCGCAGTCGCAGCCGGCACCCAGTCGTCCCCGCGGACCCACCCGGCGGCGGCCCACAGGCCGCACGCCACCGCCATGACCCACCCCGCGTGCCGCATCACCCGGGCCGCTCCCGCGACGGTGTCCGTCCCGCGGCTCAGCCGGACCTGCAGCAGGACGACGATCACGGTGTTCACGAGCAGCAGCGGCGAGACGAGCACGTCCGGGGCGACGGTGTGCTGCACGATCCAGATCGGCACCCCGACCTCGAACAGGCCGAACTGCATGCCGAACAGTCCCGTCAGGGCGGTGACGGCGAGGAAGCGCACGTCGCGGTAAGGGCTCCGGCCGGCGGGTTCCCGGCGCACGATCGTGCCGGTGTCCGTGCGGTCCGCGGGAGCCGCGTCGACGCGCGCCGCCGACAGACCCGCGACGAGGACCGCCGACGCCAGGAACAGCGCGCCGGAGAGCGCCATCGTCACGCGGTAGGCCTCGCCGGTGCCGATCGCGAGCGGGACCGCGGCGAGCGCGGTGCCCACGCCGATGCCGACGTTCGTGACCGTGCGCATGGTCGCCCGGACGCGGACCCGCTCGGTGCCCGGGAACGCCCGGCCGACCGCAGCGCTCCGGACGGCGCTGCCGCCCTGCTGCGCGAGGGTCACGACGGACGCCGTCGCGACGAGCGTCGGCAGGTCGTGGACGAGCACGTAGCTGATGAGCGCGAGCCCCTGCACCAGGTGCAGCCACACGAGCATCCGTCGCGCGCTGAACCGGTCCGCGAGGTGCCCGAACACGAGCGACGCGGCGACGCCGACCGCGCCGGCGACCGTGAGGCCGAGACCGACCGCGACGGCCGGGAGCCCGACGATCGTGATGAGGTACAGCGAGGTGAGCGTGAAGAAGGCACCGCGCCCGAGGGTGTCCACCAACGTGACCGTGAGCAGGCGTCGGAGCGTCGGGTCCTGTCGGACCAGGGTGCGGATCGGGACCGGTTGCGCCGTGGTGCTCACGGTCCTGTTCTCGCAGCAGCGCGGTGCCGACCTGAACAGATGTAGCGTCAGGCTTCATGATCCGCTACCGACTCGAGCCCTCCGACGTCTCGGCGGTGCGGTTCGGCATCTCGCCGCTGTCGGAGCTCGGCCTCGGGCTGCGCGCCTTCCGAGCACCGGAGCGGTACCCCTTGCAGCGGCCGTGGCTCGAGCGCATCGCCGGCGTGCTGCCCGTCCTCGACCGCCCCGTCCTCGCCGGCCTGGTCGACGAGCGCCGGTGGGTCGCGGACTTCGTCAACCCCCGTCCGGAGTCCCCGCTGGGGTCGTTCGACGACGAGCTCCGTGCCCTCGGCCGGATCTCCCCCTCCCGGCTCCGGACCGACCTCGAGCGGGTGCACGGCACCGTGCCGGACGTGTTCGTCGGGCGTCACGAGGACGTCGTCGACCGGCTCGTCCGGGCGCTCGCCACCACGTGGGAGCTCTGCTTCGCACCGTACTGGCCGCGGATGCGCCGCGTGCTGCAGGCCGACGTGACGCACCGCGGCCGGATCGCCGCGCACGAGGGCGTCGGTGCGGTGCTCGGCGGGCTGTCCGAGTCGGTGCGCTTCGACGGCCGACACGTCGACGTCCGGTTGAGCAGCCCGATCGCGCGCGACCGCCCGGTACAGGGCGAGGGACTGACGCTCGTCCCGTCGGTGTTCGTCGTCCGCGCGTCGACGCCGATCGACGACGACATGCCCCCGACCGTCATGTACCCGGCGCGGGGGCAGGGCGCGATGTGGTCGACCGCGTCGCACCCCGACGCCGGTGCCGTCCGCGACCTGCTCGGGGGCACGCGGGCCGCGCTCCTCGACGCGCTCGGCGAGCCTGCGTCGTCGACCGACCTCGCGATGCGGTTCGGCGTCTCCACCTCGGCCGTCAACCAGCACCTGCGGGTGATGGAACGGGGCGGGCTGCTCAACCGGACGCGGTACGGCCGCGCGGTGCTGTACTACCGCAGCACCGTCGGCGACGCGCTCGTCCGACGGGAGTGAGCACGTCGCCGCCGGGCGTGTCAGCGATCGAACAGCCCACCGAGGAAGTCGTTGCCCAGGTTCGACGCCTGCTCCCCCAGACCGGACGCCTGCTCACCGAGGCCGGACGCCTGCTCGCCCAGTCCGCCCAGGAACTGCTCGCCCTCGGCCGCGAAGCCCTCGACGCCGCCGCCCAGGTCCGCGAGACCGAGGTCGCCCATGCCCGAGGCGATGCCCTCGAAGTCGACACCGAGGTCGGCCGCGCCGGCCAGCACGGGTGCCGCCGCTGCGCTCACCACCGCTCCTCCGGCGACCGCCACCGCGAGACCACCGAGCGCCACCGCACCGGCACCGACGGCAGCACCGCCGGCGAAGGCGCCACCCCTGCCGCTGCCCGGTCGCCCGGAGCCGCCGAGCACGCGGCGGATGAGCCCGGGTCGGGACATCTCGCCGCGGGTCATCGCCCGCGCCATGCCGCCGGACGAGTCGTCCCGCAGGTGCTCGTGCGGCGGGAGCTCCGAGTTCAGCCGGTCCCGCACCTGCTGCCGCTGAGCCGGGGTGAGCCGTGCGAAGGCGTCGTGGTGCACCTGCTCGATCTGGTCCGGGCTCGCCGTCCGCAGCAGGTAGTCGTACTTCGCCAGGGCGATCTTGTCCGCGTCGGCGTACCCGCCGTGCGCCTGCGGCTGCTCCGGGTGCTGCTCGGTCCGACCGTACTGCTGCTGCGGCTGCCCGTACTGCTGCTGTCCCGGCTGCTGCTGTCCCGGCTGCTGCTGTCCCGGCTGCGGCTGTCGCGACCGGTCGTCGCCCGTCAGCTTGTCCGCAGCAGTCCGGACGATGTCACGCCAGTCGGTCCCGCCCCCGGTGCCGTGCGGGTTCTGCTGGTGGCCGGCTGCGGCGTTCCCCTGCGCGCGCTGCTTCTGCATCTGCTTGTCGATGACCTTCGAGGCCATGCCGAGGATCCGGTTGAGGTTCGCCATGCCCCAACCTTTGTGATCACACATGTGAGCACTCAGCGACCGAGCAGTGCGCTGACCCCCGATCAGGTCCGAGAGCGCTGGGAGCGACGGAGCGGTCGGCGCGCAGCCTGCGGCGCGCGGTGCAAGCGACCCCGATCCGGTGGTACATCACCGGACGGTTCGGTAGGGTGTCCTCGGCCGTGCACCCGCCGGAGCGCGGCCAGGTGAACGTGCGAGGCCCGGATCTGCAGGAACAGATCCGGGCCTCAGTTCGCCTTCCGAGTGGAAAGCCAGGGATGCAAACCCATCCCCGAGCTCAGCGCTCGGACCGATGGTAGCCGAGCCCGCTCGGCTTCGCATCCCTGGCTCGAAGCTCTTCGTGTCCGCCGGCGACGACACCAGGAGGTCCTCGATGTCGCGAGACGACGACGGCCGGAACAGGCGTCACGCGCTCTGGCTGGGGATCGCGAGCTTGCTCGTGAACACCACCAGACTGCTGGTCGACCTGCTCCGCAAGGGCTGAGGATGCGGGTGCCCCTCGCCGCCACCAGCGGCGAGGGGCACCCCGTCGGTCAGGACCGCAGGCGCGTCAGGACGGCAGGCGCGTCAGGACAGCAGGCGCGTCAGGACAGCAGGCGCGCCAGGAACGCGTTGCGGAACCGCCCGGTCGGGTCGAGGTCCCGCGCGAGCGCCGCGAAGTCGTCGAGGCGCGGGTACGCCTCGCGCAGGCGTTCGACGCTCGCGGCGGAGACCTTCCCCCAGTGCGGGCGGGGATCGAAGGGCGCGAGGACCTCCTCGATCCGCTCGACCGCGGCAGCCACGGCCTCGGCGTCCCGTCGGAAGGTGAAGTGCAGCCCGACCGACTGCCGTCCCGACGAGGGCGCCAGCCATGCCGTGTCGGCGGCGATCGTCCGGACCTCGGCCGCGATGAGCAGCGGCGCGAAGAGCGGCTCGAGCGGGCGCAGCGCATCGAGCGCGGCGACGGCGTGCTCTGCGGGGACCAGGTACTCCGCCTGGATCTCGGCACCGGTGGACGGCTCGAAGGTCGACCGGAAGTGCGGCAGCCGCTCGGCCCACGGCCCGGGGACCCCGCCCTGCTCGGTGACGCTCGCGGCGTCGTTCTCCCCCGGGTGCACGGGCCCGTCCGCCCGACGGGCACCGAGCGCGACGAGGTCGACCGACGGTGCAGGTTCGTCGACGCGGTGCTTCGTCCAGACCTGTCGGGCACCGCGGTCGTCGAACGAGGTGAACAACGACACCGAGTACGCGTCCGACACCACCCGGTCGAAGTGCTCGAGGACGGCATCCCACGGCAGGTCGAGGTGCACGGTCGTGGCCAGCTGGAACGTCGGCTCGATCGCGAGCTCGACCGCGGTGACGACGCCGAGCGCACCGAGTGCCACCCGGTGCGCGTCGAGGGCGCCGTCCGGCGACGACGCGTCGACCCGGACGACGTCGCCGGTGGCCCGGACGACCTCGAGCGCGACCACCGCCTGCGCGAGCGACGGGTTGCGGACGCCGGAGCCGTGCGTGCCGGTGGCGACCGCGCCGGCGACCGAGATGTGCGGCAGGGAGGCGAGGTTCGCGAGGGCCCAGCCACGAGCCTCCAGGCCGGCCGCCACCTGTGCGTGCGTCATGCCGGCGGCGACCCGCACCACGCGCCGGTCGGCGTCGACCTCGAGCACCGGCGGGAGGCCGGCGAGCGTGACCTGGACGGCGTCGGTGTCGGCGATCTCGTTGAACGAGTGCGTCGAGCCGAGCGCCGTCAGGCGCGGCGTGGCCGCGACGAGCTGCCGGAGCGCCGCCAGCGAGGTGGGGCGCTCGAGCGCGGAGGCGCGGTAGGTGACGTTCCCCGCCCAGTTGGTGCGCGTCGTCGCGGCCACGGTCACGGTCCTAGAACCCGCGGTCGAGACGGTGCCACGCCTGCTGCAGGCGGAGCTCGTCGCGGAACCCGCGAGCCGTGGTGTGCTCGTCGATGACCAGGAACTCGGTGCCGACCATGGTCGCGAGGTCCTCGACGACCTGCAGGCCGACGGCCGTCGTCATGACGGTGTGGTGCGCGGCGCCGGCGGTGAGCCAGGCCTCCGCGGCGACCGGGAACGACGGACGCGGCTCCCAGACGGCACGGCCGACCGGCAGGTTCGGCAGCGCCTCGGTCGGCGGGACGACGTCGACGACGTTCGCGGTGAGGCGGAAGCCGTCGCGCGTGTCGGACAGGGCGACCACGACGGCTTCGCCGGCGTCCGCGGTGAAGACCAGGCGCACCGGGTCGTCCTTGCCACCGATGCCGAGCGGGTGGATCTCGAGCGTCGGCGTCGCGGTGGTGAGCGTCGGCGAGACCTCGAGCATGTGCGCGCCGAGGATCTTCTCGGCACCCGGGGTGAGGTCGTACGTGTAGTCCTCCATGAGGGAGGCCCCACCGGGCAGGCCCGCACCGGCGACGTTCATCGCGCGGACGAGGACGGCGGTCTTCCAGTCGCCCTCGGCGCCGAAGCCGTAGCCGTCGGCCATGAGCCGCTGCACCGCGAGGCCGGGCAGCTGCTTGAGCGTGCCGAGGTCCTCGAAGTTCGTCGTGAACGCGGCGGAGCCGTTCTGCTCCAGGAGTGCACGGAGGCCGAGCTCGATCGCGGCGCCGTCGCGGAGCGCCTGGTGACGGTCACCGCCGTCGCGCCGCAGCGAAGCGTCGACGTCGTAGTCGCGCTCGTAGACGGCGACGAGCTCGTCGACCGCTGCCGTGTCCGCCTCGGCCTCGGCCACCGCTGCGGCCAGCTCGTTCACGGCCCAGGTGTTCACCTGCACGCCGAGCTCGATCTCCGCCTCGGTCTTGTCGCCCTCGGTGACGGCGACGTACCGCATGTTGTCGCCGAAGCGCGTCAGCTTCAGCTCGCGGACGGCCGCCGCACCGGCCGCGGCGCGCGTCCAGTTCTCCACCCGCGAGACCACGCGCGGGTCGGACACGTGCCCGACGGCGGTCGCGTGCCGGACGCCGAGGCGGGCCAGCGCGTAGCCGAACTCGCGGTCGCCGTGCGCGGCCTGGTTGAGGTTCATGAAGTCGAAGTCGATGTCGCCCCACGGCAGCGCGACGTTCGCCTGGGTGTGCAGGTGCAGCAGCGGCTTCGTGAGCGCCTGCAGGCCACCGATCCACATCTTGGCCGGGCTGAACGTGTGCATCCACGTCGTCACACCGATGACCTTGTCGTCGGCGCTCGCCTCGATGAGCGCGCGACGGATGCCGTCGGCGTCCTTGAGCACCGGCTTCCACACGAGCTTCACGGGCAGTGCACCCGCGAGCTCCGCGTGCACGGCCTTGCTCTGCTCCTCGACCTGGCGCAGGGTCTCCTCGCCGTACAGGCCCTGCGACCCGGTGAGGAACCAGACCTCGTAGCTGTCGAGGGTGGCCTGGGGGTTCACCTGCGTCATCGCATGGCTCCTTCGGGGTTCTGTCCGTAGACGTTCTGGTAGCGATCGAAGAGTCGATCGATGTCGTCGGGGGCGATCGGCACGAGCTCCCCGCCCTGCTTCGCGATGTGCACGGTGCGCGCGACGTCCTCGCACATCACCGCGGCCTTCACGGCGTCCTTGGCGTCCTTGCCGATCGTGAAGACGCCGTGGTTCTGCATGAGCACGGCGCGGCTCCGGTGACCGGCGAGGGTGTCGACGATGCCGCGGCCGATGGAGTCGTCGCCGATGATCGCGAACGGGCCGACCGGGATCGGACCGCCGAACTCGTCCGCCATCGCGGTGATCACGCAGGGGATCTCCTCGGCGCGGGCGGCCCATGCCGTGGCGTACGTCGAGTGGGTGTGCACGACGCCGCCCACCTCGGGCATGTTCCGGTAGACGAAGGCGTGCGCGGCGGTGTCGGACGACGGGCCGTGCGCGTTGCCCCACCCGTCGGCGGGCAGCCCGTCGAGGGTGCAGACCACCTGGTTCTCCGGGGTGAGGTCGTCGCTGGAGACCCCGCTCGGCTTGATGACGAACAGGTCGGTGCCCGGCACGCGCTCGGAGACGTTGCCGCCCGTCCAGATGACGAGGCCGTAGCGGACGAGCTCGCCGTGCAGGGACGCGACGCGCTCCCGCGCCGCGGCGACGGCTGCCCTCGTCTCGTCCGTGATCGGTCCGGTCATGCGGCTGACTCCTTCTCGGTCTGGAGGCGCGCCTCGACCACGTCGGTCGGCTCGCCCTGGTCGGTCGGTGCGGGCTGCCCCGTCGGTGCGGTCTGGTCCGTCGGTGCGGCCTGGTCCGTCGGTGCGGCCTGGTCCGTCGGTCCGGCCTGGTCGCTCGCCCCGCTGGTGCGGGTCGCGGCGGCGGCGACGTCCTGCACGGGGAGGGCCGCGCGGTACCGGGCCAGGTAGTCCTGGAAGCCCGCGACGTCGCGGTCCTCGGGCTCGGCGACGTGGACCGCGTCGCCGCGGAACACCGTGTCGGCGAGGAAGTCCTCCAGCGGGCGGTCGGTGTGCTCCAGGTACGCCGCGAGCACCGCGATGCCCCAGGCGCCACCCTCGCCCGCGGTCTCCTCGAGGGCGACCGGCACGCGGAGCGCTGCGGCGAGCAGGCGCTGCGGGGCACCCGGCGTGCGGAAGAGGCCGCCGTGCGCGGTCATCCGGTCGACGGCGACCTCCTCGCCGTGCAGGACGTCCATGCCGATCGCGAGGGTCGCGAAGGCACCGTGCACCTCGGAGCGGACGAGGTTGCCGAGCGTGAAGCGGGCACCGGGGGTGCGCAGCAGCAGGGGTCGGCCGTCCTCGACGTGCGTGACCGGCTCGCCGGCCAGGTAGTTGAAGGAGAGCAGCCCGCCGGCGTCCGGGTCCGCGTCGGCGGCCTCGGCCAGCAGGGTGGCGTAGACGTCGTCGACGGGGACCGACGCGCTGCCGGTCCGTTCGCTCGTGGCCTCGGCGAACCGGCCGAAGACACGGGCCCAGGCGGCGATCTCGCTCGCACCGTTGTTGCAGTGCACCATCGCGACCGCGTCACCGGCCGGGGTCGTGACGACGTCGAGCTCCTCGTGCGGGGTCCGGAGCGCCCGCTCGAGCACGACCATCGCGAAGATGCTCGTGCCGACGCTGACGTTGCCGGTGCGCGGTGCGACGGCGTTCGTGGCCACCATGCCCGTGCCGGCGTCGCCCTCGGGCGGGCAGAACGGGACGCCGGGCTGCAGCGTGCCGGTGGGGTCGAGCCACGTGGCTCCCTCGGGGGTGAGCGCGCCCGCGTCCTCACCCGCGACGAGCACCTCGGGGAGCAGGGCGCGGAGGTCCGGGACGCGGTCGCCGAGCAGGTCCTGCGTGGCGGCGAGCATCGACGCGTCGTAGTCGCGGCGACCGGGCTCCCCCGGGGCGCTCTCGACCGGGCCGGACTCGATCGGGAACATGCCGCTCGCGTCGCCGACGCCGAGGACGTCGCGGCCCGTGAGCATGCGGTGCACGTACCCGGCGAGCGTCGTGACGCCGGCCAGCTGGGCGACGTGCGACTCGTCGTCGAGCACGGCCTGGTACAGGTGCGCGACCGACCAGCGCTGCGGGACGTTGAAGTCGAGCGCGGCGCTCAGCTGCTCGGCGGCCGGGCCGGTCGAGGTGTTGCGCCAGGTGCGGAACGGGACGAGGAGCTCGCCGTCCTCGTCGAACGCCAGGTAGCCGTGCATCATCGCCGAAACGCCCGCCGCGCGGAAGGCCGTCGGGCGGACGCCGAACTGCCGCTCGACGTCGGCGACCAGGTCGGCGTAGGCCGCGCGGACACCGGTCTCGACGGCGACCAGCGGGTAGGTCCACCGCCCGTCGACGTACTCGTTCTCCCACTCGTGGGAGCCGCTCGCGATCGGTCGGAGCTGCTCGTCGACGAGCACGGCCTTGATCCGGGTGGAGCCGAGCTCGATGCCGAGTGTCGTGCGGCCGTCCTCGACCTGCTGCCGGCGGTCGTCGCTCATGTGTCCTCCCGAGACCTCGTCGTCCTGCGTGAGCGCTCACATCCTGGCACGTGAGCGCTCACGCCTGCAACGCGTCGGCGCGCCGCCCTGCTCGCGCGCGCCGGGCTCCCGCCCGCTCCCGCCCGCTCCCCCCGCTGCTCCCCCCCCGCCGAGCGGGCACGTTCCGTCACACTCGGCATCCCTCGCCGACACATCCCACCCGCTCGGCGGCACGCCCGCGGCATGTCGTGCCCGCTCGCGCAGCCGGGCTGCTCTCTCCACCGAGCCGTACCGAGCCCCACCGAGTCCCACCGAGCCCCACCGAGCGGGCACGATCTGTCACCCTTGGCCCCCCTCGCCGACACATCTCGCCCGCTCGGCAGCAACCCCGCGGCATGTCGTGCCCGCTCGCGCAGCCGGGCTGCTCTGTCCGCCGAGCCGTACCGAGTCCCACCGAGCCCCACCGAGCGGGCACGATCTGTCACCCTTGGCCCCCCTCGCCGACACATCTCGCCCGCTCGGCGGCAACCCCGCGGCAGGTCGTGCCCGCTCGGCGGCAACCCCGCGGCAGGTCGTGCCCGCTCGGCGGCAACCCCGCGGCAGGTCGTGCCCGCTCGGCGGCAACCCCGCGGCAGGTCGTGCCCGCTCGGCGGCACGCCCGCGGCAGGTCGTGCCCGCTCGCGCAGCCGGGCACCCCCGCCCGCCGCCCGCCGCCCGGCGCCCGGCGCCCCGCGCCCGGCGCCCGGCGCCTGCCGCAGGACTACGCGCCGAGGGTGCTCTCGCGGACGACGAGCGACGGGGTGACGGCCGTCGAGACCGGACTCCCGCCGGACACGAGCTCGAGCAGCGCCCGGCCCGCGATGCGACCGAGCTCGTCGAGCCGCATGTCGACGGTGGTCAGCGGAGGCCGCGACGCGAGCGCCACCACGTCCCAGTCGTCGTACCCGGTCACCGCGACGTCCCCCGGCACCGACCGCCCGGTCTCCCGCAGTCGGTCGCACACGCCACGGGCGATCTGGTCGTTCCCGCACAGCACCGCATCCACCGCGGACGGCTCCCGGTCGAGCAGGTCGACGGCCTGCCGCCCCCAGCGCTCGGACCACTCCCCGTGCATCGGAGCGCCCACCACCCGGTCGCCGAGCACCGGGGCAGCCCCGCGCGCCCGGTCGACCGCCGACCGTGCGTCCTGCGGGCCCGTGACGACGGCGACCCGATGCCGCCCGAGTCCGACGAGGTGCGCCGCCGCAGCAGCAGCGCCGGCGGGGTCGTCGAGCGTGATCGAGACGTCCGCGGGGTCGGTGGACGGGGTCAGCGCGTAGACGACGGGCACCGGGACCGGCACCTCGATCGGCGGCCGGGCATCGGCGGAGCGGCCGGTGACGATGATGCCGTCGACGCCGCGGGCGACGAGCGACCGGAGGTAGTGGGCCTCGCGCACGTGGTCGTCGCGGGTGTCGGCGACCAGGACCATCACCTCGCCGGCGGAGAGGGCGTCCTCGGCCCCGAGCAGCACCGGCATCGTGAACCGTCCGAACGAGTCGGTCGTCACCATGCCGACCGTCCACGTCCGACCGGAGGACAGCGCACGGGCACGTGCGTCGCCGACGAACCCGAGCTTCTCCGCCGCGTCCTTCACCCGCGCCCGGGTCTCGTCGCGCAGCTGCCCGGTGTCGTTCAGCGCCTTCGACGCCGTCCCGATGGACACCCCGGCGAGCGCTGCGACGTCGCTGATGCGAGCGAGTCGGGCTCTGCGGTCCGTGGCCACGGCAACGTCCTTTCCGGCGGGGGCCCGGACGACCGAGCCCGCGCTGATCCTAGGCGACTGCGCTCTTGTGCTACCGCACCACCTGTCGTACCGTCGTCCCGGAAAGCGCTTTCCGCACGGACGGCCGCCAGTCAGACGCAAGGAGGCGCCATGACCACCACGACCGGAACCCCGACGGCCACCCCCACGACGGGACGCGGCGCGCGGACCGCGACCCCGGTCCTCCCGACCCCGGGTGCGCACCTGGCGTCCCGTCCGCTCCCCGCCGGCGCTGCGCGCATCACCGGGGGCTTCTGGGCGCTGCGCCAGGACCGCAACGGTCGCGACGCCGTCCGCAGCGGGTACGAGCGCCTCCGCGACGCAGGGAACTTCCGGAACCTCCGCATCGCCGCGGGCGACGAGCAGGGCGAGGCGGTCGGGCCGATCTTCATGGACTCCGACGTGACGAAGTGGCTCGAGGCCGTTGCGTGGGAGTACGGCCGGGCCCCGGCCGACGACCTGCTCGAGCTGCAGCGCGAGGTGACGGCGCTCTACACCAGGGCGCAGGCGGAGGACGGCTACCTCGACTCGGTGCAGCAGGTCCGGGGCGGGGGCGAGCGGTACGTCGACCTGAAGTGGAGCCACGAGATGTACTGCGCCGGGCACCTGTACCAGGCCGCGGTCGCGCAGCACCGCGCCACGGGTGACACCGGCCTGCTCGAGGTGGCCGTGCGGAACGCCGACCACCTCGTCCGGACGTTCGGCCCGGGCGACGACCGCACCCAGGACGTCGACGGCCACCCCGTCGTCGAGATGGGGCTCGTCGAGCTGTACCGCGAGACCGGCACCCGCGCCTACCTCGACCTGGCGCACTGGTTCGTCGACGCCCGCGGGCGCGGCATCATCGAGCGCGCCGGCGGCGAGCCGACGTACTTCTCCGACCGGGTCCCCGTCCGCGAGGCCACCACCGTCGAGGGCCACGCCGTCCGCGCCGTCTACCTGGCCGCCGGTGCCGTGGACGTCGCGATCGAGACCGGCGACACCGAGCTCCTCACGGCGAGCGAGCGCCAGTTCGCGGACATGACGGCCACGAAGGCGTTCATCACCGGCGGCCTCGGCGCCCGCTGGGACTGGGAGGCGTTCGGCGACCCGTACGAGCTCCCGACGGACCGCGGCTACGCCGAGACGTGCGCGGCCATCGGCGGCATCCAGTGGGCGTGGCGGCTGCTGCTCGCGACGGGGAAGCCCGTGTACGCCGATGCGATCGAGCGCCTGCTCTACAACGCGTTCCTGCCCGGCGTGAGCCTCGCCGGCACCGAGTACTTCTACGTCAACCCGCTGCAGCACCGCGACGGCGCGCACCAGGACGAGAACCGCTCCCCCGCCCACGGACGTCGCGGCTGGTTCGACTGCGCCTGCTGCCCGCCGAACATCATGCGCACGTTCGCGAGCCTCGACGGGTACCTGGCGACGGCGACCGACGGCGGCCTGCAGGTCCACCAGTACGCGGACGCCGACCTCGGCCCCGTCCGCGTCGCGACCGGCTACCCGCACGACGGCCGCGTGGTCGTCACGGTGACCGAGGACGGCCCCCTGGCGCTCGGACTCCGCATCCCGGCATGGTCGGACACCACCACCGTGACCACCCCCGACGGCACCGCGACGCCGGCGCCCGGCACCCTGCACGTGGTCGAGCGCGCGTGGACGGCCGGTGACACCGTCGAGCTCGCCTTCGACACGACGCCGCACCGCTACGTGGCGGACCCCCGCATCGACGCGGCACGGGGCCAGGTGGCGATCGAGCGCGGGCCGCTCGTCTACGCCGTCGAGCAGGCGGACCAGCAGGGCTTCACGGTCGACGACCTGACGGTCGACGCGAGCGCGCCGGTCAACGAGGAGCGCCGCGACGACCTGCTCGACGGCGTCGTCACGCTGCGCGTCGCCGGGCACGCTCCGGCGCGGCACGAGCAGGCGGCGTGGCCGTACCGACGGCTGGAGCGGACGGGAGGCGCGACGCACCCCGCCGACGCCACCCCCGTCACCGAAGCGGCCGGCTCCACGACCGCGGCCGGTCCCGCCGGGGCGACCCCCGTCACCGACGCGGCCGGCTCCGCGACCACGGCCGGTCCCGCCGACGCGACCACCGGCCTCCAGGCCGTCACCGCGACCGCCGTGCCGTACTACGCCTGGGCGAACCGCGGCCCCGCACCGATGCGCGTCTGGCTGCCGCTCGCCCGCTGAGCGCGGCACCGCCCAGGTCGAGTCGCACGACGTGCCGTCCGTCCGCGCGACGGACGGCACGTCGTGCGACCGGGACGACCGCTGGCGGCACGTCGTGCGACCGGGACGACCGGCGCCGCCGCTCAGGCGGAGCGCCGCACCACGAGCTCGGGCAGCAGCAGCGTTTCGTCGAGGGGCTCCCCCTCGACGACGGCCCGGACCGCCTCGAGCACCCGCTGCCCCATCGCCATGAAGTCCTGGCGCACGGTGGTGAGCGGCGGGGTGAAGTGCGCGGCCTCGGGGATGTCGTCGAACCCCACCACGGCGATGTCGTCCGGCACGCGGAGTCCCTCGTCGGCGAAGGCGTGCAGCACCCCGAGCGCCATCTGGTCGTTGCCGGCGAAGACCGCGTCGACCGCGTGCACGTCGATCGTCCGCGCCGCCGCGAAGCCGCTCGCCGGGGTCCAGTCGCCGTCGAGCACGACCGGTTCGAGTCCGGCGTCGCGCATGATCCGCCCGTAGGTCTCCCGGCGGACCTCGGACTCCTGGGACACCGCGGGTCCGGCGATGTGCACGACGCGGCGGTGCCCTCGGGCGAACAGGTGCTCCATCACGAGGGTGGTGCCCGCGGCCTGGTCGATCGCGACGGCGGCGACACTGCGTGCCGCCGGGGTCCGGACGGCGTCGCGCTGCACGGCGTTCGCGACGACGACCGGCACGGTGACCGGGATCGTCAGCGACGCGAGCGCGTCGAGCACGCGGTTGTCGGCAGCGACCAGCACGATCGCGGCGACGTCCTGCGCGAGCAGCGTGGTGAGCGCCCCGGACAGGTCCACGGGGCGCGGGTCGTCCGGCAGCGTCGAGAGCAGCACGTGGTACCCGGCCGAGCGCGCGGCCCGCTCGAAGCCCACCGCGGTGCTCGACGGTCCGTACAGCGCGTCGCCCGCGGTGATGATGCCGAGCGCGCGACTGCGTCCGCCGGCGAGGGCGCGGGCGGCGGCACGCGGACGGTAGCCGAGCTCGGCGACGGCGTCGGTGACCTGCGACCGGTAGGCGTCGCGGACGGTCGGATCGCCGTTGATCACGCGGGAGACGGTCTGGTGGGAGACCCCGGCGCGCTCGGCGACGTCGAAGATCGTCGGGGCCTTCCGGCGTCTGCCGCCGGGACCCCCGAGCGCGGTCGTTGTCGTCACGTGGCCGAGCGTAGCGTCCGGTCCGCTCGGCGCAACAACATCTCGGAACGGTCACGACGAGTTGACACCCCGGTACGGAACCCTCAGTATGTGAGCGCTCACACGAGCACATCCCACGGGGCACAGCAGCCCCAGCACCCGAGCGCGTCGAGGACGACGCGAGAGGAACAGAGGTACTTCGATGATGAAGCGCAGGATCATCGCGGGGGTCGCGGCCCTCGGCATCGCGTTCTCCCTGGCAGCATGCTCGGCCGGCGGCCGTGCGTCCACCGAGGGCGGCGGCGACACCGCGGACGGCAACAAGGGCGCCCTCGTCGGCGTCGCGATGCCGACCAAGGTCTCCGAGCGGTGGATCAAGGACGGCAACGCCGTCAAGAGCGACCTCGGGAAGGCCGGCTACAAGGTCGACCTCGAGTACGGCGACAACAAGGTCCAGCAGCAGGCCCAGCAGGTCAGCAACATGATCACCAAGGGCGCGAAGGTCCTGATCATCGCGTCGATCGACGGTGGTGCACTCTCCGACCAGCTCGACGCCGCCGCCAAGGCCGGCATCAAGGTCATCTCGTACGACCGCCTGCTCACCGGCAACAAGAACGTCGACTACTACGTGTCGTTCGACAACTACAAGGTCGGCGTCGACCAGGCCACCTCGCTCCTCACGGGGCTCGGCGTGCTGGACGACAAGGGCGAGAAGACCGGCAAGAAGGGCCCCTTCAACATCGAGGTCTTCGCCGGCTCGCTCGACGACAACAACGCCGGGTTCTTCTTCAACGGCGCGATGGACACCCTCAAGCCGTACCTTGAGGACGGCACGCTGAAGATCGGCTCCGGCCAGGACCAGCTCTCGCAGGCCGCCACGCAGCAGTGGGACCCGGCGACCGCCAAGGCCCGCATGCAGAACCTCGTCGCGTCGACGTACTCCGGCGGCACGAAGCTCGACGGCGTGCTCTCGCCCTACGACGGCATGTCGATCGGCATCATCTCGGCCCTGCAGGGCGCCGGCTACGGCTCGGGTGACCGTCCGCTGCCGATCGTGACCGGCCAGGACGCCGAGGCCGCCTCGGTCAAGTCGATCATCGCGGGCCAGCAGTACTCCACCATCTACAAGGACACCCGCAAGCTCGCGAAGCAGTCCGTGACGATGGCCGAGGACCTGCTCTCCGGCAAGACCCCCGAGGTCAACGACACGAAGAGCTACGACAACAAGGTCAAGGTCGTCCCGACCTACCTGTTCCAGCCCACGGTGGTGACGAAGGCCAACTACAAGGAGGTCCTCGTCGACAGCGGGTACTACACCGAAGCCGACCTCAAGTAGGACGCAACCATCCACAGGACTGGAGGCGCGGTGCACCCCCGCACCGCGCCTCCAGTCCGTCTCCACCCGCGCCCAGGCGCGGACGACGGAAAGGCGGTCCACATGGCGGACACCATCCTCGAGATGCGGGACATCACCAAGACCTTCCCCGGTGTGAAGGCGCTCCAGGGCGTCTCGATCGAGGTCGAGCGCGGTCAGGTCCACGCGATCTGCGGCGAGAACGGCGCCGGCAAGTCGACCCTGATGAAGGTGCTGTCGGGCGTCTACCCGCACGGCTCCTTCGACGGCGAGATCCTGCTCGACGGCAAGCCGGTGCAGTTCGGTGACATCAACGGCTCCGAGAAGGCGGGCGTGGTGATCATCCACCAGGAGCTCGCCCTCAGCCCGTTCCTGTCGATCGCCGAGAACATCTTCCTCGGCAACGAGCGCGTCAAGGGCGGGCTCATCGACTGGAACCAGACGAACCTCGAGGCGGCGGCGCTGCTCAAGCGCGTCGGACTCAGGGACAACCCGGTCACCAAGGTCACGGACATCGGTGTCGGCAAGCAGCAGCTCGTCGAGATCGCGAAGGCGCTCTCGAAGGAGGTCCGGCTCCTCATCCTCGACGAGCCGACCGCCGCGCTGAACGACGACGACTCGGAGCACCTGCTCGAGCTCATCCGCTCGCTGCAGGCCGAGGGCATGACGGCGATCATCATCAGCCACAAGCTCAACGAGATCAAGGCGATCGCGGACAAGGTCACGATCATCCGCGACGGCAAGACCATCGAGACGCTCGACATGCACGCCGACGACGTCTCCGAGGACCGGATCATCCGCGGCATGGTCGGCCGCGACCTGTCCAGCCGCTACCCGGAGCGCGAGCCGAAGATCGGCGAGGAGCTCCTGCGCATCGAGGACTGGACCGTCCACCACCCGCTCGACGGCTCCCGCGAGATCATCCACCAGGTGAACCTGAACGTCCGCGCGGGCGAGGTCGTCGGCATCGCCGGCCTCATGGGCGCCGGCCGCACCGAGCTCGCAATGAGCGTCTTCGGGCACTCGTACGGCACCGGCATCTCCGGCACCGTCTACAAGCGCGGCGTGCCGATCAAGACGAACACGGTGACCCGGGCGATCGACAACGGCATCGCCTACGCCACCGAGGACCGCAAGCGGTACGGCCTCAACCTCATCGACGACATCAAGCGGAACATCTCCGGCTCGGCGCTGGGCAAGCTCGCCGACTGGGGTTTCGTGAACGCCTCGAAGGAGACCACCGTCGCCGGCGGCTTCCTGAAGAGCATGAACATCAAGGCGCCGAACGTCGACGCCGTGACGGGCAAGCTCTCCGGCGGCAACCAGCAGAAGGTCGTCCTGTCGAAGTGGATGTACGCCGACCCGGACGTGCTCATCCTCGACGAACCGACCCGCGGCATCGACGTCGGCGCGAAGTACGAGATCTACACGCTCATCAACGACCTGGCCGACCAGGGCAAGGGCGTCATCGTGATCTCGTCCGAGCTGCCCGAGCTGCTCGGGATCTGCGACCGCATCTACACACTCTCCGAGGGCACGATCACCGCTGACGTGCCCCGCTCCGAGGCCACGCCAGAGGTCCTCATGCAGTACATGACCCAGGAACGGGAGACCCCAGTCAATGAACGCGCTTAAGTCCGCCGCCGGCTACCTCACCGGGCAGCTCCGACAGATCGGCCTGTTCATCGCGCTGATCGTCATCGTCATCTTCTTCCAGGTGGCGACGAACGGCATCACGCTGGCCCCGATCAACGTCTCGAACATCATCGTCCAGAACAGCTACATCCTGATCCTGGCGATCGGCATGGTCATGGTGATCATCGCCGGCCACATCGACCTGTCCGTCGGGTCGGTCGTCGCCTTCAGCGGTGCGATGGCGGGCGTCATGATCACCCAGTGGGGCCTCCCCTGGCCGGTCGCGGCGCTCCTCTGCCTGGTCGTCGGCGCCCTCGTCGGTGCCTGGCAGGGCTTCTGGATCGCGTACTTCGGCATCCCGGCGTTCATCGTGACGCTCGCCGGCATGCTCGCGTTCCGCGGCGCCACCCAGATCGTGCTGCAGAACCAGCAGATCTCGCCCTTCCCGGAGGGCTTCCGCTCGCTCGGCTCCGGCTTCCTGCCGTCGTTCGGCACCACGGGCTACGAGCCGCTCACGATGATCCTCGGCATCGCGGCCGCCGCCGTCATGGTGATCTCGGCCTTCCGGGGCCGCATCACGCGTCGCAAGTACCAGCTCGAGAGCGAGCCGTTCGCCTGGTTCATCGTGAAGACGGCCTTCGGCGCCGCGCTCGTGATCTACGTGGCGCTGCTCCTCGCCAGCTACAACGGCACCCCGATCGTGCTCGTCGTCCTCGGTCTGCTCGTGGTCGTCTACTCGGTCGTCATGCGCAGCTCGGTGTTCGGTCGCCACGTGTACGCGATCGGTGGCAACGCCCTCGCCGCGCAGCTGTCCGGCGTCAAGACCAAGCGCGTCACGTTCCTGCTCTTCGTGAACATGGGCGTCATCGCGGCCCTGGCGGGCGTGGTCTTCACGGGCCAGCTCAACCTGGCCGCCCCGGGTGCCGGCAACGGCTTCGAGCTCGACGCCATCGCGGCCGTGTTCATCGGTGGCGCCGCCGTCACCGGCGGCATCGGCACGGTGCCGGGTGCGATCGTCGGTGGTCTCATCATCGGCATCCTGAACAACGGCATGTCGATCCTCGGTGTCGGCACCGAGTTCCAGTCCCTCATCAAGGGCCTGGTGCTGCTCGCCGCCGTCGCGTTCGACGTGTTCAACAAGCGCCGGGCGGCGTCCGCCCGCAAGTAGCGGTCGATCCCCCTTCGCCGAGGCTCGGGTCGGCGGACAGTTCCGTGGTCGTGGGACCGCGGAACCGTCCGCCGGCCCGAGCCTCGTTCTGTACGCGGAAGCGTCAGGCGGTCAGGACGGCCCAGGCGGCGGCCGGGAGGCGCAGGGTGCCGTCCCGCAGGTCGCCCCCGCCCGCCTCGACCCGTGTCGCGTCGGCCGCGGGCACCTCCACCGGGTCGTCGGCCAGGTTCAGGGCGGTCACCACCGCGGCGTCGGCCGTCGCGGTGCGCAGGACCACGGCCGTGTTGGTCAGGTGGACGACGTCGGTGTGCGCCCGGTGCAGCCAGGGGTTCCGCCGACGCAGGGCGACGAGGGCCTCGTGCGCGTGGGTCAGGTCGTCCGGCTCGGGCGGCATCGCGGGCAGCTCCGGACGGACGGCGTCGTCGCCACCCTCGCGTTCCTCCTTGACCCCGGTCCAGCCGTACTCGTCCCCCGCGTAGACCACGGGGGTGCCGGCCACGGTGAACAGCACCGCGGCGGCGTGCCCGGCGAACCGCTCCCCCACCGCGCTCGCGATCCGCGTCACGTCGTGGTTGCCGACGAACGTGGTGGGGACGAACGTCGCGAGCAGGGCATCGTGCCGCTCCACGGCGTGTGCCAGCTCGAAGCAGTTCCGGTCGGCGATCCCGTGCCAGACCGCCTGCCACAGCTCGTACTGCGTGGTGGAGTCCATCGTCGACGCCGCGACGATCGCAGCTGCGTCACCGTGGATGACCTCGCCGCTGAACCAGGCGTCGGGGTACTGCTCGCGCACCCGCGGCAGCACCCGTGCCCAGAACGACGGCGGCACGGCGTACGCGGCGTCGAGCCGCCAACCGTCGACCCCGCGGGCGAGCCAGTAGGTCATCACCTCGACCACCAGGTCCTCGGCGGCGCGGCCCTCGTGGTCGAGCGCGACGAGGATGTCGTGCCCCTCGAAGTCGCGGACCGGCACGGGGTCCCCTGCCTGCCAACCGGACCGTTCGACCGCGAAGAGCTCCGCGGTCGGGGCGTCCGGGCCCTGTTCCTCGAGCGCACGGAAGGCGGGGTGCTCGCGCCCGACGTGGTTGAACACGCCGTCGAGCACGACCCGGACACCGCGCTCGTGGGCGGCCCCGACCAGCGCGACGAGGTCGGCCTCGTCGCCGAGTCGGGGGTCGACCCGGAAGTGGTCGACGGTGTCGTACCCGTGCGTCGAGCTCGCGAAGACCGGCCCGAGCAGCAGGCCGTTCAGCCCGAGGGCGACGACGTGGTCGAGCCAGGGCACGAGCCGCTGGAGCCGGTGCTCGACCGGACGGTCATCGACGGGCGTCGTCGGACGGACCTCGGCGCCGACCGCGCCGAGCGGGTAGACGTGCCACCACATCGCGTGCTCGACCCAGGCGGGTCCGTGCGGGCGGGGGTCGTTCGGTTCGGGCTCCACCGGTCCGATCGTGCCAGCCGAGCCTGTGCTGTGGGTCGTGTCGGACCGCAGGACCAGGATGGTGCGCATGGGACGAGCGATCAGGACCGCTGCGGACGCATCGGCATCGCAGGAGGCGCACGCGGAACGGACCTGCGCGTCGTGCGGTCGGCGGATGCCGTCGTCCGCCTCCCCCGACGCGAAGTGGTGCTCGGCTGCGTGCCGGAAGCACGGCGTCGACGCCACCGACCGTGCCCTGGAGCAGCGGATCGACGAGCTGCTCGCCGCCCGCGCACGGACGTCGAGCATCTGCCCGTCCGAGGTCGCGCGGTCCCTCGAGCCCGACGACTGGCGCCCCCTGATGGAGCCCGCCCGACGGGCAGCACGTCGCATGGTCGCGCGGGGTGAGGTCGAGATCACCCAGCACGGCAGCGTGGTCGACCCGTCCACGGCGAAGGGTCCGATCCGGATCCGACGCCCCCGGTAGGGAACACCCGTCGTCGGCGCGCGTTGCACCCGACGATGACGACCACCACAGAACCGACCCCCGCCCGCCCCGAAGCCCTCGTCGTGGGTGCCAGCGGCATCACCGGCTCCGCCCTCGTCGACCACCTGCTCGGTCTCGGGTGGGACGTGACCGCACTCTCCCGCCGCCCGCTCGCGCGCGACGGTGTCCGGACCGTCGCCGCCGACCTCCGCGACCCGGACTCGCTGACGGCGGCCCTCGCCGACGAGCGGCCCACGCACGTGTTCTTCACCGCGTGGCAGCGCCAGGACACCGAGGCCGAGAACATCCGCGTGAACGGCGGCATGGTCCGCGACCTGCTCGCCGCGCTGTCCCACGCGCCGCTCGCCCACGTCGCCCTGGTGACCGGGCTGAAGCACTACCTCGGCCCGTTCGAGGCGTACGCGGCGGGCGAGATGCCGGACACGCCCTTCCACGAGGAGGAGCCGCGGCTCGACACCCCGAACTTCTACTACGCGCAGGAGGACGAGCTCTTCGCCGCAGCCGAGCGCCAGGGGTTCACGTGGTCGGTGCACCGCTCGCACACCGTCATCGGGTACGCCGTCGGCAACGCCATGAACATGGGCCTGACCATCGCCGTGCAGGCCACCCTCGCGAAGGAGCTCGGCCTGGACTTCGTGTTCCCGGGCAGCGAGGCGCAGTGGAACGGGCTGACCGACATGACCGACGCCGGCATCCTCGCCGAGCACATGGTCTGGGCAGCCACCAGCCCCGAGGGTGCGGACGAGCCGTTCAACGTCGTGAACGGTGACGTGTTCCGGTGGCGGTGGATGTGGCCGCGTCTCGCCGCACACCTCGGCGTCGACCCGGATCGGGTCGTCGGCTACCAGGACCGTCCTCGACCGCTCGAGGAACAGATGGCTCCGCACGAGGGTGCATGGGCCGGCATCGCCGAGCGGTACGGACTGGTCGAGTCGGACATCACCCGGCTGGCCTCGTGGTGGCACACCGACGCCGACCTCGGCCGGGCGATGGAGGTCGTGACCGACATGGGCAAGAGCCGCGAGGCGGGCTTCACCGCCTTCCGCCGGACCGAGCGGGCCTTCACCGACCTGTTCGACCGCTACCGCGCCGAGCGGCTCGTCCCGTAGGCGTACCCCGGCCGACCCGGTCGGGGTACACGAACCTCCGACCGGGCCGCGAGTCGGCGCCGACGCCCTGGTTGTCTCGGTTCCACAGACGCCGGGAGCCCTCGGCGGTTCCCGGAGGAAGGAAGACACCATGTCGCTCGGAGACAAGGCCAAGGACGTCACCCAGAAGGTCGCCGGCAAGGTCGAGGAGGCCGTCGGCAAGAAGACCGACGACGCCGAGCTCACGCACCAGGGCCAGAAGGACCAGGTCATGGGAGAGGGTCGCCTCGACAAGGAGAAGGCCAAGGACGCGTTCGACGGCAAGTGAGCCTCGCGCTCTGACGCCCGTACCGCTCGAGCGGTGCGGGCGTTCGTCGTTCCGGGGCGAGGTGCCTAGAAGGCGTACCGGATGCGGCAGGACGGCAGGTGTTCCGCCACCAGCTCACGGAACCGCTCGACGAGCTGCCCCTTCATGCCCGACCGGTAGCGCACGTTGACCGCACCGTTCTGCGACACCTTCTGCTCCTGCAGGTCGGGACGCCAGAGCAGGTCCTCGGCCTTCGGGTGCCACCCGAGGTTGACCTCGTGCAGGGGCTGGTTGTGCGTCAGGAAGATCACCTCGGCCGCGAGCTGCGCCTTGGCCGCGGGAGACAGCACGTCGTCGACCTGGCGCAGCAGCTCGGCCCAGTCCGACTCCCACGTCGGCGTCAGGATCACGGGCGAGAAGTTGAGGTGCACCTCGTACCCGGCGTCCACGAAGTCGTTGACCGCGGCGATCCGCTCGGCGATCGGGCTCGTGCGGATGTCGGTGACCTTCGCGGTCTCGTGCGGCATGAGCGAGAACCGGATGCGCGTGCGGCCCATCGGGTCCCAGTCGAGCAGCTCGCGGTTGACGTACTTCGTCGCGAAGGACGCCTTCGCCGTGGGCGTCATCCGGAAGAGGTCGCAGAGGTCGCGCACGTTGTCGCTGATCACCGCGTCGACCGAGCAGTCGCTGTTCTCGCCGATGTCGTAGACCCAGGCGTAAGGGTCGCACTGGTTCGGCTCGGTCTTCGGCCCCTGCTTCGCGATGTTGCGCGCCACGTGCTTCGTGATCTGCTCGATGTTCGCGAACACCGTCACCGGGTTCGAGTACCCCTTGCGCCGCGGCACGTAGCAGTAGGCGCACGCCATCGCGCACCCGTTCGCCGTCGACGGGGCGATGAAGTCGGCGGAGCGCCCGTTCGGCCGGGTGACGAGCGACTTCTTCACGCCGAGCACGAGCGCCTCGGTCTTGATCCGCACCCAGCGCTGCACGTTGCGCTCGTCGCCGTGGACCTCGGGGATGTTCCAGTGCGAGGCGACCGGCACGATCTCGGCGTCCGGCCAGCGCCCGAGGACCTCCTGCCCGCGCGGGAGCTCGAGGGCAGCATCCTCGGCGTAGATCCGCTTGACGTCGAGCATGGGTCGCACGCGTGGTTCCGTCATCGACATCTGTCTACCGCCGACCACCGACGGTGCAGACTCGGGAGCATGACCGCCGAGCCCGACGACCACTTCTTCGTCGTGGACGGCCGCCGGTGGCGTCGCACCGACCCCGCGTTGCCCGAGGAGGTCGCCGCGGCACTGCGCTCGCACCTCGGCCGCGGGCGCAATGCCGTGCGGCAGGCGAAGCGCGCCGGCGACGAGGACGCCCTCGCCGCCGCCCGGCACCGGAACGGCCTGGCGAAGCACGGGCTCGGCGAGCGCGGCCCCGAGTGGTGGACCCGCCCCGAAGCCGACCGGATCGCCGACGCCGAGCGCGCCCTGGCCGACCTCGGCGCCCTCGACGCCCTCGACGCCCTCGACGAAGACGCACAGTGACGATCCTGATCCGGCCGCCTCGTCCGGACCGGGTCCTCACAGCCGTGGTGTTCGGCCCCGTCGTGGTCGGTACCGGGATCGTCCTGGCATCGATCGCGACCGACCCGGATGCCTCGGCCCGCGTCTTCTGCTTCGTGCTCGGTGCTGCCGTCGTCGCTCTCGGGACGGTCGTGTCGGTCCGGCTCCCCCGCGTCGCCGTCCGCCTGACCGAGGACCGACTCGAGTACGTCGGCTTCCTGCTGTCGTGGTCCGCGCCGCGGGCCGGGATCGACACCGTTCTCGACGACGGCTTCGTCGAGTGGCGGGACGAGCGCGGCGTCGTGCGTCGGCGGCAGATCTGGCTCCTGACCCAGGCGTGGCAGGACGACGGCACGAGGTTCGCTCCGCTCTGGCGCTGGCGACGCGAAGGGCTGCTCCGGGTGCGCCACTGCGCGGACGCCTGAGTCCGCCCGATCCTTCCCAGAACACTCGCGATGGGAAGCGAGAACGGGCGTACCTGGTCGATTCGTCCGACCAGGTACGCCCGTTCTCACCAGGTACGCCCGGGAGTGCCCGGCGCCCGGAGACGCGCCCGCGTCAGGCCTCGGTGTGTCCCAGGTCGGGCTCGAGCAGCATGCAGACCGTGCGGGACGCCGAGGCGTGCAGCTCGAACACGACGACCTCGTTCCGACCGGCACGGAGCACCGGCCCCGGCACGGCCAGCGTCTGCTGCGGCCCGCGCGACCAGTACCGCCCGAGGCAGAACCCGTTCACCCAGGCGACACCCTTGCGGAAGCCGTCGAGCGACAGGTAGCGGTCCTCGGTGGACGTCAGGTCGAACGACCCGGCGGCGAGCACGGGCCCGGCCAGCACGTCACCGTCGGTGGGTACCAGCGCCGCGAGCTGGTCGACGGCCGCCGGTGCGATCGGGTCGAGCGCGAGCGGTGACGCCGACCACCGGGCGAGCGGCACACCGTCGACGGCCACGCCGCCGATCAGGCCCTTCGGCTCGCCGATGCGGGGGCCGTAGTCGACGCGCCCCTGGTCCTCGACGAGGAGCTCGAGCGTGCCGGTGACCGGCGGGAGCGCGATCGCCCGGTCGTGGTGCTCGCGCTCGAGGACGCCGACGACGACCCCGTCCACCGAGACGACCGCACGGTCGCGGACCTCGGTGCCGACGGTCAGGACGCCGCCGTCCGGCAGGTCGACCTCGGTGCGGTACAGCACGAAGCCGCTCGCGGCGCCGAGGGCGTCGAAGGTCGGCGGCTCGTCGTGCGTCGACCAGTCGGTGAGCGTGGGCAGCAGGGAGCGGAGCGACGCGACGCGGTCCACGCGGACCGCGAGGTCCGTGGCGGGGGTGACCCGCGCCTCCCGGCCGCTCGAACGATCATACGATTCAAGGCGGCCCGACCCACCCTCCCGCATCGACTCGGGCAGCGGCGGGACGGGTGCGTAGCGCTCGATGACCGCGCGGAACGCGTGGAACTTCGCCGTCGGGCGACCGGCCTCGTCGAGCGGGGCGTCGTAGTCGTACGACGTCGCGATCGGCCGGTACACGCCCTTGTCGTTCGCGCCGTTGGTGAAGCCGAAGTTCGAGCCGCCGTGGAACATGTAGATGTTGACGGAGCCGCCGGCGGCGAGCAGGTCGTCGAGGTCCGACGCCGACGCGGACGCCGGGGTGGTGTGGTGGTGCTCGCCCCAGCTGTCGAACCAGCCGTCCCAGAACTCCGAGCACATGAGCGGGCCGGTCGGCTGCGCCTGGCGGAGGCGCGCGAGACGCTCCGTGGAGCGGGACCCGAAGGAGCCGGTCTTGTGCAGCGAGGGCAGCGAGCCGTCCTCGAGCATCGAGTCCATCGGCTGGTCGACGCTCGTGAACGGGACGGTCAGACCGATGGCCCGGTGCATCTCCTCAAGCGCCCGCAGGTAGGACGCGTCCGAGCCGTAGGCGCCGTACTCGTTCTCGACCTGCACGAGCACGATCGGGCCGCCCTGGTCGATCTGGCGCGGAACGAGCACCGGCGCGAGGTGCTCGAGGTACTCCTGCACGGCGGCGAGGAAGCCCGGCTCGTTCCGCCGGACGCCGACGGTGCCGTCGGCGAAGAGCCAGTAGGGCAGGCCGCCGTTCGACCACTCGGCGCAGATGTAGGGCCCGGGGCGGACGATGGCGTGCATGCCCTCGGCGGCGACCAGGTCGAGGAACCGGCCCAGGTCGAGGCCGCCGGTCAGGTCGAACACACCGGGACGCGGCGCGTGGGCGTTCCAGGCGACGTAGGTCTCGATGGTGTTGAGGCCCATCAGCTTCGCCTTGCGGATCCGGTCCTGCCAGAGGTCCGGGTGCACGCGGAAGTAGTGGATCGCGCCGGACAGGACCCGGTGCGGCTCGCCGTCGAGCAGGAAGTCGGAGTCGCCGATGGCGAAGCGCATGGTGTGTCTCTCTCGTACGACGGGGCCGTGCGGACGTGGTGTCCGCACGGCCCCGGGGTGTGGGGAACGCGGGTGTTACTTGCTCTCGACCGTGAAGCCCTGGTCCTTGCCGTACTTCACGAGTGCCTTCTGCCAGGCCTCCAGACCGCCCTCGAGCGAGGTGCCGTTCTGGTATGACTGCCCCACGGTGTCGGCGTAGACGCTGTTCGCGTAGACCTGGTACGGCAGGTAGGTGAAGTCGTTCGCCGAGGACTTCGAGGCGTCGACGAGGACCTTGTTGATCTCCTGGCCACCGAAGTACTCGGGCTTCTCGTCCAGGAACGAGCTCGAGTTCAGGTCAGCGGTCGTCGACGGGAAGCCGCCGGACTGCATGAAGACCTTCGTGGACTCCTCCGACGAGTTCAGCCACTTCAGGAAGCCGGCGGCGAGGGCCGGGTTCTTCGACTGCTTCATGACGACCTGCGAGCTGCCGCCGTTGCTGGCGGTCTGGGCCTGGCCGCCGTCGTAGGTCGGCATCGGGGCGACGCGCCAGTCACCCTTTGCGTCCGGCACGCTGGCCATCAGGTTGCCGGGCATCCAGGCGCCGGTGACCATCGTGGCGATCTGGCCGTTGCCGAGCTGCTTGTACCAGTCGTCGGTCCAGCCGGTGGTCTTCGACAGCAGGCCCTGCTCGACGAGCTGGTCCCAGGTCTTCGCCCACTTCTGCGTGCCGGCGTCGTGCAGGTCGATGGTGATCTTGTCGCCGTCGGTCGTGAACGGGGTGCCACCGGCCTGGGCGATCATGCTCGTGGTGAAGCCGGCGTCGCCGGAGTCCGCCGCGATGTACTTCGACGAGTCCGCCTCGTGCAGCTTCTTGCCGGCGGCGATGTACTCGTCCCACGTCTTCGGCACCTCGATGCCGTACTCGTCGAAGACCTTCTTGTTGTAGAACAGCGCCATGGGGCCGGAGTCCTGGGGCAGGCCGTAGACCTTGCCGTCCATGGCGACGTTGCTCCAGGTGCCCTTCGAGAACTTGCTCTCGAGGTCGCCGAAGCCGTACGACGACAGGTCGACGAGCGAGTCGGACAGGGCGAACTGCGGCAGCGCGTAGTACTCGACCTGCGCGACGTCGGGAGCACCCGAGCCGGCCTTGATCGTGTTCTGCAGCTTCGTGTACTGGTCGGCTCCGGTGCCGGCATTGACCAGCTTGACCTTGACCTTCGGGTACTGCTTCTCGAACGCGGCGACCTGGTCCTTGGCCGAGGGGGTCCAGGACCAGTAGGTCAGCGTGCCGCCGTCCTTGAGGGCCTTGTCGATGTCGTCCGCCGAGCCGCCGGCGGAGCTGCCGGAGGCGCAGGCGGTCATCGCGATGGCGGCGGTGACGCCGATGGCGAGGGCGCTGAGCCCGCGCCGGAGACGCTTGTTCATGGGTTGCCTTCCACTTCTTCGTGATCTGGGGCTGGGGTGGTGCTGCTGTGTCCCGGTCGGGAGGCGCGTGGCGGGCTGCCGGCGCGCCTCCCGTCCGGTGGGTCAGGCCTTGACGGAACCGGCCGCGAGGCCGGACTGCCAGAAGCGCTGGAGGAAGAGGAACGCGACCACGATCGGGATGATCGTGAGGAGCGATCCGGTGACGACGAGGTTGTAGATCGGCTGCGCGCCCGAGCCGGTGGCCTGGGCGTTCCACTGGTTGAGGCCGACCGTGAGCGGGTACCACTTCGGGTCGCTCAGCATGATGAGCGGCAGGAAGTAGTTGTTCCAGGTGGCGACGACCGCGAAGAGCAGGACGGTGACGACACCGGGCGTGAGGAGCTTCAGCGCGATGGTGAAGAAGATCCGGAACTCGCCGGCGCCGTCCATGCGGGCGGCCTCGATGAGCTCGGTCGGGATCGCGTCGATCGCGTAGGTCCAGATGAGGTACATGCCGAACGGGCTGATGAGCGACGGCAGGATGATCGCCCAGGGGGTGTTCGTCAGGCCGAACTGCGAGAAGAGCAGGAAGGTCGGGACGGCGAGGGCGGTGCCCGGGACGGCGATCGCCCCGAGGACGACGGCGAAGACCGCGCGACGGCCGGGGAACTGGAACTTCGCCATGCCGTAGCCGGCGACCGTGGCGAGCAGGGTCGCGCCACCGGCACCGACGACCACGTACAGCAGCGTGTTGCCGAGCCACTGCAGGAAGATGCCGTCGTTGTAGGTCAGGGTGTCGACGATGTTCTGCCAGAGGTTGAAGTCGCCGCCGAACCACAGGCCGAACGTCGACAGCAGGGACGCCTGGGTCTTGGTGCTGTTCACCAGCAGGTAGAACAGCGGTGCGAACGAGTAGACGACGAAGACGACCATCACGGCGGTCAGGAGACCGGAGCGCTTCACCTTGCGTCCGTCGACCGGCTTGCCGGCGCGGCGCGACCGGGAGGCGCGGGTCGCCCGGTCCCCCGGGTCGCGCTGGGTGGTGGTCGCCTCGGTGACCGTGGCCGGGCTGGTCGCGCCGGCGGCGGGCTGCTGCAGGGTGCTCATCGGTTCTCCTGGCGGGTTCCGCGGACCTGGACGACGTAGGCGATCACGGCGGTGATGACACCCATGACGATGGCGACGGTGGCGGAGTAGTTGAACTGCTGGCCGCTGAAGGACAGCGAGTAGGCGTACATGTTCGGGGTGAAGGCGCTGCCGATGACGTTCGGCGCGAGCGTCTTCAGCAGGTTCGGCTCGTTGAAGAGCTGGAAGCTGCCGATGATCGAGAAGATCGTCGCGATGACCATCGGGCCGCGAAGGGCGGGCAGCTTGATCGAGAAGACGGTGCGCAGCGGGCCGGCGCCGTCGAGCTCGGCAGCCTCGTAGAGCTCACCGGGCACGACGCGCAGGGCGGCGTAGAAGATCAGCATGTTGTAGCCGAGGAACTCCCACGTGACCACGTTGCCGATCGACGTGAGGACCCAGGTCGGGCTGAACGGCTGGAGCAGGTCGATGCCGAGCGCGCTGTTCGCGGCGCCCGTGAGGCCGAACTGGTTGCCGTAGATGAAGCCCCAGATGAGGGCGGCGACCACGCCGGGCACGGCGTACGGCAGGAACACGGCGATGCGGAAGAACCCGGTGCCCCATAGCCGTGCGCTGTCGAGCGCGAGGGCCGCCACGAGCGCGAGGCCGAGCATGATCGGGACCTGCACGACCAGGAAGAGTGCCACGCGACCGAGGCCCTCCCAGAACTGGGCGTCCTGGAACAGCTGCACGTAGTTGGCGAACCACACGAACTGGTTGCCGCCGATGAGCTGGTCGCGGAACAGGCTGAGCCAGAGCGCGTAGCCGATCGGCACGATGAGCATCGCCACGAGGACGACGACGAAGGGGCCGACGAACAGCCAGCCGGTGTACCGCCCCCGGACCTTCGGGCGGCGAGCGGTCGGCCGCGCCGGCGGTGCCGCCTCGGCCGGGCGCGCTGCGAGCGTGCTCATGTGACTCCCTTGTCTGCTGCGTTCGGGTTCCGGACCGGGCACCCGACGGTGCCCACGGGTCGTGCCCTGCCTGCGCTGGCACGGATCCGGAGGACGTCGATGTTGACGTCAACATCGAACGACGTCACCGTAGCATGGCAACGTCAACATGCACTAGCGTTCGGGGAAGTCGAACGGAGGGAACAGCGTTGTCGACCGATCTGACCGCACCGCGCCGTGCGCCGTCGCTGGCCGCCGTGGCCGACGCCGCCGGCGTCTCGATGCAGACCGTGTCGCGCGTTGCCCGCGGCTTCGACAACGTCAGCCCGGACACCCGGGACCGGGTCCAGCGCGCCATGGACGACCTCGGCTACCGGCCGAACCGTGCGGCTCGTGCGCTGCGGTCCGGGCGCTTCCGGACCATCGGCGTGATCATGTTCACGCTCGCGTCGTTCGGCAACATGCGCACGCTCGAGGCCATCTCGGCCGCTGCGGCCGCCGCGGACTTCACCATCACCCTGCTGCCCATGGCGTCGCGCACCGGCGAGGGCGTCCGCACCGCGCTCTCCCGGCTGCACGAGCAGGCGGTCGACGGCGTCGTGATCGTCATCGAGTCGCACATCATCGACACCGCCGAGGTCGTGCTGCCGAGCGGTGTCCCGCTCGTGGTCGTCGACTCCGCGGGCACGACCGACCGGCCCTCCATCGACATCGACCAGGCCGAGGGCGCACGGCTCGCCACGCAGCACCTGCTCGACCTCGGGCACGAGACCGTCTGGCACGTCGCCGGACCCACCGCCTCGTACTCCGCGGAACGCCGCCTCGTCGCGTGGCGCGAGACGCTCGAGCACGCGGGCCGCAGGGTCCCCCGGGTCCTCCCCGCAGGGTGGTCGACGGCCGACGGGCACCGCGCCGGGCAGGAGATCGCGGCGCGGCCCGAGATCACCGCCGTCTTCGCGGTGAACGACCAGACCGCGCTCGGGGTCCTCCGGGCGGCGCACGAGGCCGGTCGGTCGGTGCCGGAGAGCCTCAGCGTGGTCGGCTTCGACGACTTCCCCGAGTCGGAGTCGTTCTGGCCGCCGTTGACCACCGTCCACCAGTCCTTCGACGAGGTCGGGCGGCGGGCGGTCGCGACGCTGCTGGCGCAGATCGAGGGCACCCCCGTCCGCACGTCGACCGACCTCGTGCCGGTGCGCCTGGTCGAACGAGCGAGCACGGCACCGCCGCCGCGGGCCTAGGCGCCCGCGTCGGGTCAGGCGCGCGCCCGCGCACTCCCACGGGTCGGGAGCACACTGGGCAGCATGACCACCTTCAGCTCCGTCACCGTGCTCGGCGCCGGCGTCCTCGGCACCCAGATCGCCCTCCAGTCCGCCCGACACGGCATCCCCGTCGTCGTGTACGACATCAGCGAGGACGCGGTCGCCGCCGGTCGTGAGCGACTCGCGGGCATCGTCGAGCAGTACCTCGGCGACGTCGGGCAGGACGCCCGACCGGACGCCGACGCCGCCGTCGCGCGGATCACCTTCGACACCGACCTCGCCCGGGCCGTCGGTGGGGCCGAGCTCGTCGTCGAGGCGGTCCCCGAGCGACTCGAGACCAAGCGCGAGGTCTACGGCCGGCTCGCCGAGGTGGCGCCGGCGGAGACCGTCTTCGCGACGAACTCGTCGACCCTGCTGCCGAGCGCGATCGCGGACGCGACCGGCCGCCCTGACCGCTTCCTCGCGCTGCACTTCGCCAACCACGTCTGGCGGCAGAACACCGCCGAGGTGATGGGGACCGAGCAGACCGACCCCGAGGTGTTCGAGCGCGTCGCGACGTTCGCCGAGGAGATCGGCATGGTCCCGATCCGCCTGCACAAGGAGCAGCCGGGCTACGTGCTCAACTCCCTGCTCGTGCCGCTCCTCGACGCCGCCGCGGGCCTGGTGCTCCGCGGGGTGGCCGACCCCGCCACGATCGACACCACGTGGCAGATCGGGACCGGCAGCCCGGTCGGGCCGTTCCGCATGTACGACGTCATCGGGCTCCGCACCGCGCACGCGGTCGCGAGCGCGTCCCCCGAGCCCGGCGCGCAGGCCTGGGCCGCGTACCTGCAGTCGGAGTACCTCGACCAGGGCAAGTACGGCGTCGAGTCGGGTGAGGGGTTCTACCGCTACCGCTGACGCGAGCAGGCCTGACGCGAGCAGGCCTGCCGTTGCGCACGCCGGACGTGAGCACCCCTAGGATCTCGGGATGGAACTCGTCGCCCCCTCCCCCGAGTACTACCCGTCCTTCCGCCGCGCCCTGCAGGAGTGGGACGGTGCCCACCAGGACGGCGCCGGGATCCGGGACGCCGCGGCGCTGCAGGACCGAGCGGGCTTCGAGCGCTGGGTCGACCAGCTCCTGGCCGAGGAGACGACCCCGGCCAGCCCCGACCACGTGACGTGCACCTACCGCTGGATCGTCGAGGGCGACGAGTACCTCGGCAGCATCGCGCTGCGGCACGAGCTCAACGACTTCCTCCGGTCGTACGGCGGGCACGTCGGGTACGGCGTCCGGCCCTCCGCCCGGGGCCGGGGCCTGGCGTCCGCGGCGCTCGCCGAGGTCGTCCGCGCGGCTGCCGAGCGCGGGCTGCCCGAGGTCATGCTGACGTGCGACGCGACGAACCCCGCGTCCCGCCGGGTCATCGAGCACGCCGGCGGCCGGTACGAGCGCAGCGTGGTCGACCCGGACGGGCACACCCTGCTCCACCACTGGATCCGCACCGGTGCGCACGCGCACCCCGACGTCACCGAGGTGGACATCGTCGGCGGCCCCGAACCGCTGACCGTCGGGCTCCGGGACCACGATCCCGCCTGGTCCGCCCGCTACGAGGAGCACCGTGCACGGATCGCCCACGCCCTGGACGGCCAGCACGTCACGATCGAGCACATCGGCTCGACGTCCGTGCCGGGACTCGCCGCGAAGCCGATCGTCGACGTCGCGGTCGCCGTGCCGGACGTCACCGACGAGGCCGCGTACCTCACCCCACTGCTCGGCGCCGGCTACGAGCTCCGGGTACGCGAGCCCGGGCACCGCCTCGTCCGCACGCCCGAGCGCGACGCGCACGTGCACGTGTACGAGCACGGCGCTGCCGAGCTCGACGACTACCTGCTGCTCCGCGACCAGCTCCGCCGCGACGACACCGACCGGCAGCGGTACGAGGACACCAAGCGTGCGCTGATGGAGCAGTCGTGGGACGACACGAACGCCTACGCCGACGCGAAGACCGCCGTGATCACGGACATCCGGTCCCGAGCGCGCGCCGCGGTCGTGCGCATCCGTCCGGTGCGGTCGACGGACGCCGCTGCGTGGCAGGCCCTGTACGCCGGCTACCGCGCGTTCTACCGACTGCCGGAGGACACCGAGGCCGTCCGGACCACCTGGCAGTGGGTGTCGACGGGTGCACACGGGCTGACCGGCCTGGTCGCCGAGGACGCCGACGGCCACCTGCTCGGGCTCGCCGACCTCCGACGGTTCGCCCGCCCGTCGTCGGCGACGACCGGCCTGTACCTCGACGACCTGTTCACGGCTCCCGACGCCAGGGGGCGCGGCGTCGCGACGGCACTGCTGCACGAGGCGGCGGCCACCGCCGCTGCCGAGGGCGCGAGCGTCGTCCGCTGGATCACCGCCGAGGACAACGCGACCGCGCGGGCGGTCTACGACCGCGTCGCCGCGGCGACCCCGTGGGTCACCTACGACATGCGGCCGTCCGCGGACTGACCGAGCGGCGGACGGGAGGCTCGCGGCCGGACCGCACCGCGCCTCCCGTCCGGCACGTCCCGGGTCGGGAGGTCCGTGGCGGTACCGCACCGCGCCTCCCGTCCGGCCCGCGCCGGCAGGCTCCGGCCCGCTCCGGCCCGCTCCGGCATGCTCCGGCACGAGCGAAGGGCACCGGTCCGCTCGCGCGGGCCGGTGCCCTCCGTGCTCACTCGACGCTCACCGGAGCGCTCGCCGAGGCGTTCGTGCGCCGACCGTGGTCGGCGGTCGGGTCAGCCGATCGACAGCGCGGTCCAGGAGACCGGGGGCAGCTCGATCGTGATCGTGTCGCCGTCGCGACGGACGGTCTCGTTCGTGCGGAGTCCGACGCGCTCGCGGCCCTCGAGGTCGTTGACGGCGTGCACGTCGTCGTCCCAGATGCCCTCCGCGCGGACGTCACCGTCGGCGCCGATGCCGGCCAGGTCGATCGTGACGGTCGTCGACTCGGTCTGGTGACGGTTCACCAGGAAGACCGCTGCCCTGCCGTCCTCGACCGTCGCGGCGGAGTCGACCACGGGGACCTCGCCGTACTTGCCGCCGTCGACCGTGTCACCCGAGGCCTTGACCTGCAGCGACGTGCCGTTCGCGAGCTTCGAGGTGAGCGAGAACGGGAAGAACGTCGTCTGGCGCCAGGCCGGGCCGCCGGGCTCGGTCATGATCGGGCCGATGACGTTGACGAGCTGCGCGAGACTCGCCGACGCGACGCGGTCGGCGTGCCGGAGCAGCGAGATGAGGAGCCCACCGACGACGACGGCGTCCGCGACGGTGTAGACGTCCTCGAGCAGGCGCGGCGCGACCGGCCAGTCCTGCAGCTCGAAGGTCTTCTGCTGCTCGTTCCACTTGCTGATCGACCAGACGTTCCACTCGTCGAACGAGATGTCGATGCGCTTGTCCGACTTCTTGTGCGCCTTGACGTGGTCCGCCGCGGTGGTGACGGTGTCGATGAAGTGGTCCATGTTGACGCCCGAGGCGAGGAACGTCGACATGTCGCCGTCCTCCTCGTAGTAGGCGTGCGCCGAGATGTAGTCGACGTCGTCGTAGGTGTGCTCGAGGACCGTGCGCTCCCACTCGCCGAACGTCGGCATCGAGGCGCCGGACGAACCGCAGGCGACCAGCTCGAGGTCGGGCTGGATCTGTCGCATGGCCTTCGCGGTCATGGCGGCGAGCTTGCCGTAGTCCTCGGCGTTCTTGTGGCCGAGCTGCCACGGGCCGTCCATCTCGTTGCCGAGGCACCACATCGTGATGGCGAAGGGCTCCTGGCGGCCGTTCGAGCGGCGGTACTCGCTGAGCGCGGTGCCGGCGTCGATGTTCGCGTACTCGAGGAGCTCGATGGCCTCCTGCGTGCCGCGGGTGCCGAGGTTCACGGCGAGCATGAGCTCGGAGTCGACCGCGTCGAGCCAGTGCTGGAACTCGTGCAGGCCGACCTCGTTGGTCTCGGTCGAGTGCCAGGCGAGGTCGAGGCGACGGGGGCGCTGCTCGACGGGCCCGACGCCGTCCTCCCACTTGTAGCCGGAGACGAAGTTGCCACCGGGGTAGCGGATCGCGGAGACGTTCAGCTCCTTGACGAGGTCGATGACGTCCTTGCGGAAGCCGTGCTCGTCGGCGGTCTCGTGTGCCGGCTCGTGGATGCCGTCGTAGACGTGGCGCCCGAGGTGCTCGACGAACCCACCGAACAGGCGACGGCGCACCGGCCCCACAGTGAACGCGGCGTCGAGGACGAGGTGTGTGCGAGGCATGGATCTCCTTTGATCAGCGTGGGGGCTCGTGGTGCGACGTGATCGGCCCGGAACGAAAGTGAGCGCTCACGTCCCCATGAACGCTAGCGGGTTCCGGGCGGATGGGGAAGCGGGGACGCGCCCCGGTCGTGACCTTCACGAAAGGGGTGGCGCACCCCCGGACCTGCCGCTACTGTGAGCGCTCACGGAGCAACGACCGCTCCGCTCGGCCCGTCCCGATGGAGTGATGCCATGCCGATCCGACCAGCCGTACCCACCCCGCAGTCCCGCGGCGGTGCCTTCACCCGCAGGACCCTGCTCGCCGGTGCAGCCGCCGGCGCCGCGGTCCTCCCCCTCGCCGCGTGCTCGAGCCCGCTCGCCGCCGGCGTCGCCGGTGCCCCGCTGAACCCCGAGACCCTCGTCTTCTGGAACCTCTTCGGCGGTGGCGACGGTGTCCGTATGCAGACGATGGAGGCCGGCTACGCGAAGCAGCACGGCGGGCCGTCCTCGCTGCAGGCGACGACGTTCGCCTGGGGCAACCCGTACTACTCGAAGGTCACACTGGCCACCGTCGGGAACAAGCCGCCGGACGTCGCGATCGCCCACCTGACCCGTGCGAAGCCGCTCTGGGACGGCGGGCTGCTCGACCCGATCACCGAGGACGACCTGGCGAGCGTCGGCCTGAGCGCCAGCGACTTCAACCAGAAGGCCTGGACCGCGCAGAAGACCGACGGCAAGAACATCTGCGTGCCGCTCGACACGCACCCCTTCGTGCTCTTCTACAACGTTGACGTGTGCCAGAAGGCCGGGCTCATCGACTCCGACGGCAACCTGAAGGACCTCGACGGGCTCGAGAACTTCGAGGCCGCGCTGGCCGCCGTCGCGAAGGTCACCGGCGGCACCGCGCTCAACGTCGCGAACGTCAGCGAGGTCGCGACCCCGTGGCGCTTCTTCTGGTCGATGTACAACCAGATCGACGGCGCGACGCCGTTCATCAGCGACGGGGGCGCGAAGCTCACCGTCAACGAGGACGCGTACACGAAGGTCACCGACATGACCCAGAAGTGGGTGAAGGAGGGCTGGCTGAACAAGGGGCTCGACTACGCCACCGCCCAGACGCTGATGTTCACCGGCAAGGCGGGCTTCTTCATGCAGGGCGAGTGGGAGATCAGCACCGCGCAGTCCATCAAGGGGCTGAAGTTCGGCATGGTCCCCGTCCCGCAGCTGTTCGACAAGCCGGCGACGCAGGCCGACTCGCACACGTTCATCCTGCCGCGGAAGGACCGGACGCCCGAGCAGCGCAAGGCGCACATGCTCTTCATCAAGCAGATGCTCGAGCAGAGCCTGACCTGGGCCGAGGGCGGGCACGTCCCCGCGTACATGCCCACGTTCGACAGCACCGCGTTCAAGGACCTCAAGCCGCAGTCCAACTACGCCTCGGCAGCCGAGTCCGCCGTCTTCGACGACCCCGCCTGGTACGGCGGATCGGGCTCGACCTTCGAGAACACCGTCGGCGCCCAGCTCGCACTGGTGCAGCAGGGCAGCAGCTCGCCCGCCCAGGCGCTCGCGGCCATCAAGGACCAGCTCGCCACCTACCTCAACACCCCGAGCCCGCTGTGACCGGGCACGCCTCCCCGACGACCGACGTGAACACCGCGCGAAAGGCACGATGACGTGACCGCTGCACCAGTTCTCACCCGACCCACGGACGCTGCCGCGGTCACCCGTGGCACGCGCCCCCGCGTGAACTCCACCAACCGGGGACAGGGCCGCACCGGCTGGCTCTTCCTCGCGCCCTTCGGCCTGTTCTACCTGGCCTTCCTGCTCGGTCCGACGGTCTGGATGATCGTCACGAGCTTCTTCAACACCTCGACCGTCCGCACCGGGCTCGGCAGCTTCGCGGGCTTCGCGAACTACGCCGAGATGCTCGGTCGCGCCGACTTCTGGTCGTCGCTCTGGCACACCCTGCAGTTCACGCTCTACACGACGCCGCCGCTGGTGATCCTGGCTTTCGTCTTCGCCGTGCTGACGAACCGGATGAACCGCGGGCAGTGGTTCTTCCGCCTGGCGTTCTTCCTGCCGTTCATCCTGCCGTCGGCGACGATCTCGCTCATCTGGGTGTTCATCTTCACCCCGGCGACGGGCCTCTTCGCCTCGATCCAGCAGGCGATCGGCCTGACCCCGGGTGCGGGTGTGCTCGCGAGCCCGAACACGGCCATGATCGGCGTCGCGATCGCCACCGTGTGGTGGACCCTCGGCTTCAACTTCGTGCTGTACCTGGCCGGCCTGCAGGAGATCCCCCGCGAGCTGTACGAGGCCGCCGCGGTCGACGGTGCGTCCAGCTGGCAGCAGATCAAGTCGATCACGCTGCCGCTGCTCGGCCGCACGACGACGCTGGTCATCCTGCTGCAGATCATCGCGAGCCTGAAGATCTTCGACCAGGTGTACCTGATGACGAACGGCGGCCCGGGCATCTCGACCCAGGTCTCGCTGCAGCTCATCACCGGCGTCGGCTTCACCGACAACCGTCTCGGCGCCGCGTCCGCCGCGTCGGTGCTCCTGTTCATCGTGATCGTCGCGATCGCGGTCATCCGGCAGCTCGTCGAGCGCGCTGCCGCCAAGCGAGAGATCGGGGCCTGACATGACCGCCACCGAGAGCATCACCACGTCGCGTCCGCGGAAGCTGCGCTCCGGCGTCTCGGCAGCCGCTCCCGCGAACGCGGCGAAGATCGGCGTCTCCGGCAAGGGCTTCAACACCGCCGCCGCGATCATCCTGACGGTGTTCGCGATCATCTGGCTCATCCCGAGCCTGTTCGCCCTGAAGACGTCACTGTCCGACAACGGGGTCGCGGCCCTGGGCGCGAACGCGATCCTGTCGAACTGGAACCCGACGCTGCACTCCTACGCGTCGCTGTTCCGGTCCGGCGACATCTGGAACTGGTACCTCGCCAGCGGCGTGACGAGCCTCGTCACCACGGCGCTGACGGTGCTGTTCGCCTCGATGGCGGCCTTCGCGCTGTCCCGTCTGGCGTTCCGCGGCCGGAACGTCGCGTTCCTGCTCATCATCCTGGGCATCATGATCCCGACGCAGGTCCTGATCATCCCGATCTTCCAGGAGCTCAACGCGGTCAACCTGCTCAACACGTACTGGTCGGTGATCTTCCCGCAGGTGCCGGCCGTGATCGCGGTCTTCATCTTCAAGCAGTTCTTCGACGGCATCCCGAAGGAGCTCGAGGAGGCGGCGCGCATCGACGGTGCGGGCATGTGGAAGATCTACTGGTCGGTGATCATGCCGCTGTCCCGTCCGGTGATCGCCGCGGTCGCGATCCTGACCTTCGTCGGGGTGTGGAACAACCTGCTCCTGCCGCTGTTCGTGCTGTCGAACCCGGACCTCATGACGATCCCGGTCGGGCTCGCCACGGTGCAGGGCAGCTTCGGGCAGCGCTACGCCGACATCCAGGCCGGCGCGATCCTGGCGGCGCTGCCGCTGATCATCCTCTACCTGGTCTTCCAGCGGCAGATCGTGGAGGGCGTGACGGGCTCGGGCCTCAAGGGCTAGACGCTCCGCGTCGACGGACGGGAGGCACGGTGCCAGCTGGCACCGTGCCTCCCGTCCGTCGTGCGCGTGGTCGGACCGGGCGTCCCTGGTGGACGCGGGCGTGCCTGGTCGAAGCGGGCGTCCCTGGTCGAAGCGGGCGTGCCTGGTGCTCCTGAACGACCAGGTACGCCCGAGATCGCATTGCATCGCGCCTGTCTTGGGAAGGAACGGGCGGCGCGAGGGCAGGTCAGAGCGGGTCGAGCCGCGTCCGCAGCAGGCAGAACTCGTTCCCCTCGGGGTCCTGCAGCACGTGCCAGGACTCCTCGCCGGTCTGTCCGACGTCTGCGGGTCGGGCACCGAGCGCGAGCAGCCGCTCGAGTTCGGCCTCCTGGTCGCGATCGACCGGCGAGAGGTCGAGGTGGAGCCGCAGGGTCTGGGTCGGCGCGTGCTCGACCCGGTTGAGGATGATCGTCGGGGTCGCGCCGCCGAAGCCCGATGCGGGCCCGATCTCGATGCCGTCGTCGTCCTTCCCGAGTTCGACGTAGTCCAGGACCGCGCACCAGAAGCGCGACAACGCCTCGGGGTCGCGGCAGTTCAGCACGAGTTCGCTCAGTCGACTGCTCATGCCCGCACGCTACGCGGGGACGTTCAGGCGGGGACGACCTGGCGCGCGTCGTGCTTCCAGAACCCGGAGAAGGTGATCCGGGTCTTCGGCAGACCGGCACGGTGCAGGTGTCGCCGGCCCTCGGTCGCGAGCCGCGACTCCCCGACCACGAAGGCGTACCCACGGTCGTCGGCGGGCACGTACCGCTGCAGTTCGGCGAGCGCCGCGCGTCCGGGGACGTCGTGCTCGGTGTCCGCCCGGACGATCCACGTCACCGTGACACCGACCGGGGCGTCGAGCACGCGGACGTCGGCGGCGGTCGGGACCTCCTGGATGATGCGGCCGACGGCGTCGCGCGGCAGCGACGCCGCGATGCCGACGACGGCGGGCAGGCCGGTCTCCTCGGCGGCGACGACGACCTCGCCGGCGTCGTCCGGGCAGTCGAAGATGCAGCCCTGGTCGAGCATCGCGAGCTCGTCGCCGGGACGGGCACCGCAGGCCCAGATCGCCGCGCGGCCCTCGGGCTCGCCGTCGGCGTCGCAGTGCACGACGAAGTCGACGTCGAGCTCGCCGACCTCGGGACGGAAGGCCGCGACCGTGTAGTTCGCGCAGTGGGGACGGACGTCCTCGGGGATGGCGAGGAACGACGGCCACCAGCGGCGACCGTCCAGGTCGGGCATCCGGAAGGCGTCCTGGTCGGGGCGCGGCACGAACAGGCGGAACCAGTGGTCGAACCCGAGGAACGGGAACTCGTGCAGGTCGTCGCCCGTCACGGTGACCCGCTGCACCGACGGGGTGTGCCGGACGGAGCGGAGCACCCGAGCACGGAAGAGCCGGGGTGCCTCGGGCATGAGCCGCGGGATCTTCGCCATGAAGGGAAGGCTACCCTAAGCTGGCCTGCGTGCCATCCCCCGAAACCGTCCTGACGCCCGACCGGGCTGCCCGGAGCGAGGCCCCGCCGCGTGCCGACGGCGTGCACCGCCGGGCCGTCCGTCGTCGGCTGCTGGTGGTCGTGGCCCTGGTCGTCGCGCTCGTCGTCGCCGCGGTCGCGAGCATGCTCCTCGGGAGCAACCGGCTCGGCGTCGACCAGGTGCTCGCGGGTCTGACGCGCAGCGGGTCGAGCACCGCCGAGGCCGTCGTCTGGGGTTCCCGCATCCCGCGCACCCTGATCGGCGCCGCCGTCGGCGCAGCGCTCGGCATCGCCGGGCTCCTCATGCAGGGCCACACCCGGAACCCGCTCGCCGACCCCGGGCTGTTCGGCGTCTCCTCCGGCGCCGGGCTCGCGGTCGTGCTCGGCGTGTACGTCTTCGGGGTGACGAGCACCGGGGCCACCGTCTGGTTCGCCCTCGTCGGGGCCGTCGTCGCGAGCGTCGTCGTGTTCTCGGTGACCGTCGCCGGCAGCGGCACCGCGAGCCCCGTGCCCCTCGCCCTGGCCGGGGCCGCCGTCTCCGCCCTGCTCGGGGCGATCACGTCGTTCATCGTCCTGACCGACCAGGACTCCCTCGACGCCTACCGCCTGTGGGTGGTCGGGTCGCTCGCCTCCCGGCAGCTCGACGTGCTCGTGGCCGCGGCACCGTTCCTGCTCGTCGGCGCCGTGCTCGCGGTCTGGAACACCCGCGCCCTCGACGCCCTGGGGCTCGGCGCCGAGCTGGCGAAGGGCCTCGGCGAGAACGTGCTCGTCGCCCGGCTCGTCGGGCTCGGCGGCATCACGCTCCTGGCGGCCGGTGCCACCGCCGCCGCCGGACCGATCGGCTTCGTCGGCCTCACGGTGCCGCACGTCGCCCGCGCCCTGGTCGGGACCGAGCACCGCTGGACGCTCCCCGTGTCGGCACTCGTCGGCGCTGCACTCGTGCTCGTCGCCGACGTGGTGGGCCGACTGGTCGGCGGGTTCTCCGAGGTCGAGGTCGGCATCGTGCTCGCCGTGCTCGGCGGTCCGGTCTTCGTCGCCGTCGCCCGTCGCCGATCGCTGGTGTCCCTGTGAGCGCCGCCGCGGACGGACGGCTCGAGGCCGAGCGCGCGGTACCGTCCGGCACGGGCCGTCCGCCCGCCGGTCGCCGTGGTGTCCGGATCGGCCCGGTCGGACTCGCCTGGCGTCCGCGGGTGCTCGGCTGGACGGTCGGTTCGCTCGCCGTCGCCCTGGCCCTGGTGGTGCTCGGCGTCGCGGTCGGCAGCACGTTCATCGCGCCGGGCACCGTCGTCCGCGCACTGCTCGGCGCCGAGGACGGCCCCGAGGGCTTCATCGTCACCACGCTCCGGCTCCCCCGCGTGCTCACCGGCGCCCTGGTCGGCCTGGTGCTCGGGACGGCCGGCGCGCTGACCCAGACGGTGACCCGGAACCCGCTCGGCACGCCGGACATCATCGGCGTGACCTCGGGAGCGAGCGTCGGCGCGGTCGCCGCGATCGTGCTCGGTGGTGGCACCTACTCGGTGTCGGCGGTCGTCCTGAGCGGCGGCATCCCGGTGGCGGCGACGATCGGGGCGCTCGTCGCCGCGGCCGCCGTGTACGGCCTCGGCTGGCGGGGCGGCGTGCAGAGCTACCGGTTGGTGCTCGTCGGCATCGGGGTGAGCGCGACGCTCGACGCCGTGACCAGCTACCTGCTCGTCCGCGCGAAGATCACCGTCGCCACGGCGGCGTCGCAGTGGCTCGTCGGCAGCCTGTCGAGCACCTCGTGGACGACGGTCTGGCCGCTCCTGCTCGTCGCAGCGGTCTGCGTCCCGATCGCCCTCGCCACCAGCGCCGCGCTCGGCATCGGGCAGCTCGGCGACGAGGTCGCGACCGGCGTCGGACTCGGCGTGCAGCGCCACCGGCTGCTCGTCCTCGCCCTGGCGGTCGTCCTCACCGCCGCCGCCGTCGCCGCCGCCGGGCCGATCGGCTTCGTCGCGTTCGTCGTCCCCCAGGTGGCCCTGCGGCTGGCCGGGACGAACCGTCCGCCACTGCTGCTCGCGGGGGCGCTCGGGACGGTCCTCGTCCTCGGCGCCGACCTGCTCGCGCGCTCCGCCTTCCCGTGGCAGGTGCCCGTCGGCATCGTGACCACCGTCGTCGGGGCCCCGTACCTGATCTGGCTCCTCGTCCGCCACCGCAAGGAGATGTCCCGATGACCGCCACCACGACCGACACCCGGACCACGGGCGCACCGGACGCGACCACCCACCGGAGCGCGGGCGGCGCCTCGACCGGCACCGTGCCTCCCGTCCTCGAGGCCCGCGGACTCTCCGTCGGCTACGACCGCGACCCCGTCCTCCGCGACCTGGACCTGCGGATCGAGCGCGGGACGGTGACGACGTTCCTCGGCGCGAACGGGTGCGGGAAGTCGACGCTCCTCAAGGCGTTCGGTCGCGTGCTGAAGCCACAGTCGGGCGAGGTGCTGCTGGACGGCTCCCCGATCCGCCGGGAGCCGAACCGCGCCGTCGCCCGGCGGCTCGCGATCCTGCCGCAGACGCCGGTGGCTCCCGCCGGCACGAGTGTCCTCGACCTCGTGATGCGCGGACGGAACCCGCACCAGTCGTGGGCGAAGCCGTGGACGGCCGACGACGCCGACGTCGCCGAGCAGGCCATCGCGGCGACCGGGCTGACCGAGGTTGCGCACCGCGACGTCGCGAGCCTGTCCGGCGGCCAGCGGCAGCGCGCCTGGATCGCGCTCGTGGTGGCGCAGCAGGCGGAGACCCTGCTGCTCGACGAACCGACGACGTACCTCGACCTCGCGCACCAGCTCGACGTGCTCCGGCTCGTGCGGCGCCTGAACCGCGAGCAGGGGTCGACCGTCGTGATGGTGCTGCACGACCTGACGCTCGCGGCGCGGTACTCGGACCGGCTCGTCGTGCTGCACGACGGCGGTGTCGTCGCCGACGGCACGCCGCAGGACGTCCTGACACCCACCGTGCTGCAGACCGCCTTCGGGCTGCACGCCCGCGTCGTGCCGGACCCGGTCACCGGCGCGCCGATGATCGTGCCCGAAGCGGACGAGCACGAAGCGGACGAGCACGAGGCGGACGAGCACGAGGCACCACGCGCCTGACCGCCGCCGGTCCGGGTCCGTGTTCGCGTCCGATGCTGGCGGGTCTCTCAGAGTTAGGTTAGGCTCTCCTAACGTGAAGATCCCCCGCCGCGGCTCCCTGCGCGCCGCCCTCGTGACCTCCGTGGCCGTCTCGGCCCTCCTCCTCACCGGCTGCTCCGGTGCGAACGACGAAGCCGGCTCCGGCGACACCGCCGGCACAGGTTCGGCCGCCTCGGGCCCCTGGTCGTACGAGGACGCCACCGGCACGACCGTCAAGACCGACAGCACGCCGAAGCGCGTCGTCGTCCTCAACGACGTCGCCATCTCGTTCATCGAGTACGGGCTGCGCCCGGTCGGCACCTTCGGCCAGCTGACGATGGCGAAGGACAAGCGGTTCGCCGACCTCGACACCGACGGCATCACCCAGCTCGGCGAGGCGTACGGCGACATCGACCTCGAGGAACTCGCGGCCCTGAAGCCCGACCTCGTCGTCACGTCGGTGTACCCGAAGGACGAGCAGGGCACGCTCGACACGACCCAGCCCGGCTACGGCTTCAAGGACAAGGAGCAGCAGCAGCAGGTCGAGGCGATCGCACCCGTCTTCCAGGTGAAGTGGGGCGGCAAGGGCGAGGACGTCATCGAGACCATCGCCGACCTGGCCGAGTCGCTCGGCGCCCCCGAGGCGAAGGTCCAGGCCGCCGAGGACCGCTTCGACGCGGCCGAGAACGAGCTCGAGCAGGCCGCGAAGTCGAGCGACGTCTCCGTCGTGTCGATGTTCGCCGACGGCTCCGGCGCGTACGTCACCCGCCCGAGCGACGAGCCGAGCCTGCAGATGTACTCGTCGTTCGGTGTCGACTTCGTGAACCCGAAGCCGAAGGGCTTCTACTGGGGCGTCTACTCGTGGGAGAACGCGGGGCAGATCACCGGTGACGTGCTCCTGCTGTCGCAGCAGGGCTACCAGGTCGCGGACCTCGAGAAGCAGCCGACCTTCGCCGACAACGCCGCGCTCGAGGCGGGCCAGGTCCACAGCTGGACCTTCCCGGCGCTCGACTACGCATCGCAGGCGGACTACATGACGAAGCTCGCGGGCTGGCTCGAGGACAGCAAGAAGGTCTCGTAGCGACCCACGTGCGGACGGGAGGCGCGGTGCCGGCAGGCACCGCGCCTCCCGTCCGTCACGGGGTCGCTCCGCAGCGGACGATCAGCCGACCGGCAGCGCCGCGTTCACCGCCGTCTGTGCCTGCCGCCACACGTCCGCCCGGGACCCGGCGTAGGTGCCGCCCTGGCCGCTCCCCACGTACCGCAGGTTCGTCTTCCCGCCGTCGGTGTTGCCCTGCCAGTACGCGGTCACCGCCCGCGAGGTCCCGCCGACGAGCCAGATCTGGTCCGCCGCGTCGGTCGTGCCCGTCTTGCCGAACAGCGTCGCCCCGTCGAGGGTCTGCCCACCCGACGCCGTGCCGCCGCGGAACGCACCCTGCATCACCGCGAACGCCTCGGCCGCGACCGACGCCGACACCGCCTGCGTGCAGGACCGCGGCTGCCCACCGAGGGCCGTCCCGTCCGGCCCGGTGACCTGGTCGACGACGACCGGGGCGCAGTACACGCCGCCGTTCGCGATGCCGGCGTAGGCGGCCGCCATCGTCAGCGGGGCGATGCTCGTCGTCCCGAGGATCGCCGCCGGGTTCGCCGGCAGCTCCCCACCCGTCGCCGGGTGGACACCCAGTCGCGCGGCGGTGTCGCGGATGTCGCAGAGATCGAGCTGCGACGCCATGTCCGCGTAGGCCGCGTTCACCGACTGGGCCGTCGCCGCGCGGACCGAGTACGGCCCGGTCTGCCCCGGCGAGTCGTTCTTCGGGTCGTACGGGGTGTCCAGCGTGACCCGCTGCCCGCACTGCGTCCACGTGGCGCGAGCCTTCCGCGTCCCGTCCACCACCGTGTCGGGGCTCCGGCCGGACTCGAGCCACTGCAGCAGCGTGAACATCTTGTAGGTCGAGCCGACCTGGAACCCCTTCGAGCCGCCGTTCGACTCGTCGGTGGCGTAGTTGAGCGAGGTCGCCGTCGCCGGTGCGTCGGCCGACCGGTCGAAGTCCTTGTTCTGCGCCATCGTCAGCACGCGACCGGTGCCCGCCTCAACGGTGTCGAGCGTCGCACCGAGGGCGAGCCGGCTCTCGGTCGCCGGGTCGTGCAGGGCGAGCAGGTCCTTCTGCTGGGTGTTGAGGTCGAGGTCGAGGGTGGTCTGCACCCGGTACCCGCCCGTGCGCCACGCGGCGGCGCGGGCACCGGGGTCGGCGCCGAGCTGCGGCAGCTCCTTCGCCACCTGTTCGGCGTACGCGCAGAAGAACTCCGCGCCGCGCACCGCCGACTCGCACCCCTGCTGCGGCGCCGTGAGGCGGACGTAGTCAGCCGGACGGGACGCGAGCGCCGTCGCGAGGTCCGCGTCGCTCAGGTGCCCCTGCTCGTGCATCGAGCGGAGGATGACGTCCCGCCGCGCCTGGTTGTCGGCGTGGTGCTCGGGCGTCGACAGGTCGCGGCGCTCGGGCCACTGCACGATGGCGATCAGCGACGCGGCCTCGGCCGGGGTCAGGTCGGAGGCGTCCTTGCCGTAGTACCGCTGCGCGGCTGCCTGCACACCGTAGGTCTGGTCGCCGAAGTACGCGATGTTCAGGTAGGCGGCGAGGATCTCGTCCTTCGAGTACTCCTTCGCGAGTCCGATCGCCAGCTTCACCTCGGCGAGCTTGCGCTCCGGGCTCTTCTTCGTCGCCTCGCGGTAGCCGGCCTCGCGCTCCTCGGCGGTCGGCAGTTCGCTCGCCTGCTGGATCTTGATGTTCCGCACGAGCTGCATCGTGATGGTGGAGCCACCGGACCCGCCCTGCCCGCCGGAGGCGATGACGCTCGCGACCGACCGCACCAGGCTCGTCGGGTCGACGCCGCCCGTCTCGCGGAAGCGCTTGTCCTCGCCGTCGATCGCGGCGTGCTCGAGGGTGTCGCTGATCTGGTCGAGCGACAGCTCCTGGCGGTTCTGGTCCCACACGTCGACCAGGTGCACGGGCTGTCCGCCCTGGTACGCCCAGATCTCGTTGCGCTCGGGCAGGTCACCGATCTCGATGTACTCCGGCATCGAGTCGAACAGGTCGATCGCCGAGGTCGTCCCCACGCCGGCCACCGCGAGCACCGGTGTCACACCGACCCCGACCAGCAACCCCGCCAGCACGCTGCCGCCGACGAAGCCCAGGGCTGCCCCGGTCGCACGTCGCATCGTCATGTGTCCCCCTCGTCGTCCCGCCCCCGTCGTCCGGAGGCGTCGGGTGACCCTCCCAACGCTGTTCGGACGTCTGCCCGGGGTTCCCCGGGCAGAACCGGCACGACCGCTGGGAAAGGACCGAGTCGGTACGGATCGTTACCGCAGGGGCTCCCGCCGTCACCGTCCCGTGACCCGACCGTGACCGCGTCGTGACCGTGTGCTCGTCGGTACGCTCGGGGGATGGGGACCGGACGGTGGCACGAGGACGTGCTGGGGGCCTCCTTCGAGCGCCTCGAGCTCCCGCTCGGCGAGGACGGTGAGGGACCGGTCGTCGCGACCCTGGTGCGGCGCCGGCGGTCACCGAACGACCTGCTGCTGCACGCCCGCGGCCCCCTGCACGGCGTGGACGTGCTGTACGTGCACGGCTGGTCCGACTACTTCTTCCAGGTGGAGCTGGCGGAGCACCTCGAGCGGCTCGGAGCGCGCTTCCACGCCCTCGACCTGCGGAAGTACGGCCGGAGCCTCCGCCCACACCAGACGCCCGGGTTCGTCGACGACCTGGCCGTGTACGACGAGGACATCGGTGCCGCCCTCGACGCGATCGCCGCCGAGCACCACGGCGGTCCGCGCCGACGACTCGTCCCGATGGGGCACTCCACCGGCGGGCTGACCCTGGCGCTCTGGGCCGCGCGGCACCCCGACCTCGTCGACGGCCTCGTGCTGAACAGCCCGTGGCTCGAGTTCCAGGCGAGTGCACTCGGCCGGGCGATCGTCACGCCGGTGATCAAGCTCGGAGCGAAGCGGAACCCGCTCGCGCCGATGCCCGCGGTCGACCCGGGCTTCGCGACGCGGACGGTGTCCGCCACGGGCGAGGGGTCGTGGACCTACGACCAGCGCTGGCGGCCCGAACGGGGCTTCGCCCTGCACCCCGGGTGGCTCGCCGCGGTGTTCGCCGGGCAGGAACGGGTCGCGCAGGGGCTCGGCATCGCGGTGCCGACCCTCGTGATGCTCAGCGACAAGAGCATGCTGCAGCCGCGGTGGGACGACGCGATGACGCGCGCCGACGTCGCGCTCAACGTGGACGTGGTCGCGCACCGGGCCCTGTCGCTCGGCGCCGAGGTGACCGTCCGGCGCCTGCACGGGGCCCTGCACGACGTGGTGCTCTCCGCGCCCGAGGTCCGCGACCAGGTGTGGGACGTGCTCGGGCGCTGGGCCACGACGCTCCCGCGCTGAGCAACGCCCTGCGGGTGCCCGTCAGACGATCCGCTGCACCGCCAGTCGGGTCGCCGCGGCCACCAGGGCGTCGGACGGCTCCGCGTCCGCCCGCTCGTGCGCCGTGAACACGACGAGCACGACGGGGTCCCGGCCCGGCGGCCGGACGACGGCGATGTCGTTGCGCACCCCGTACGAGGCGGTCCCGGTCTTGTCCGCGACCGACCAGCCCCCGGGGACGCCCGCCCGGATCGTGCCGTCACCGGTGGTCGTCCCCGCCATCGACGACCGCAGCAGCTCGCGGTCCCCGGCGTCGAGCGCGTCGCCGACGAGCACCGCCCGCAGGTCGCTCGCCGACTGCGCCGGGGTCGTCGTGTCCCGCTGGTCGCCCGGGACCGCCGTGTTGAGGTCGGGCTCGACGCGGTCCACCCGGGTCACGTCGTCCCCGATCCCCCGCAGCCACCGCGACACCCCGCCCACCCCGCCGAGCCGCTCCACGAGCAGGTTCGCAGCCGTGTTGTCGCTCTCGCGCACCGCCGCGTCGACGAGCGCCCGGACCGTCATGCCCTCGTCGACGTACCGGCGCGTGACGGGTGCGTACTCGAGCAGGTCGCCCCGTCCGTAGTGCACGACCTCGTCGAGGTCCTCGCCGCTCGACGCGTCGAGGACCGCCGCGGCGATGAACGCCTTGTTCGTCGAGGCGAAGGCGAACCGTTCGTCGGCCCGGTACCCGACGCTGCTGCCGTCCGCCGTGTCGATCGCGACGACACCGATCCGGGCGTCGTCCCGCTCCTCGAGCGCGGCGAACGCGCGGGACGTCGCCGCGTCCGCGGTCGCGGTCGGTGTCGGTACCGGTACCGGCCTCGTGGTCGCCGTCGGAGCACCGCCCGCCGTGCCCGAGGGGTCGCCACCACCACTGCCGCTGCACCCGGCGAGCGTCAGCGCGGCCACCGCCGCGATCGTGGCCAGGGTCGTCCTCGTCGTCCGCACGCGGACGAGCATGCCGACCCCGCCCGCGATCCACCTGCACGTCGCGTCCCGCCGTGCGAGCCACGCGGCCACGGTCGGACGGGAGGCACGTGGCGGTGCCACCACGCGCCTCCCGTCCGGTGGTGGCGGACCCGACACGCGTGGTCGGGGTCCGCACGCGCCTCCCGTCCGGCGGGCGACGTGTCAGGAGCGCGACAGTCGCGTGACCGTCGCGTGTGCGCCGTCCTGCAGGAGCCCGTCGAGCGCGTCGCGGTACGCCGCGACGAACCGGTCGTCGTCGACCAGGTCGCCGAACACCTGGCGGTCCTGCAGGAAGGCGAGCCGGTCCTCGTCCTGCCGCCGCGCGGCCGCCGTCAGCCGGTCGGCGAGGCGGTCCACGACCTGGATCGGCTGCCCGTCCTCGTCGGTGCCCTCCGCGTAGCGCGCCCACGAGGCGACGATGCCGGCCGAGAGCGCGACGGGACCTCCGGATGCGAGGTTCTCGCGGACCACCGGGAGCAGCCACTTCGGGATGCGGTCGCTCGACTCGGCGCAGAGCCGGGCGAGGGTGTCGCGGACCTCGGGGTTCCGGAAGCGCTCGATGAGCGTCGCCGTGTAGTCGTCGAGGTCGATCCCGGGGACCGCGTGGAGCGTCGGGGTCGCCTCCTCGGCCATGTAGCGGCGGAGGAAGGTCGCGATCGCCTCGTCCTGCGTGGCCTCGTGGGCGTAGCGGTACCCGGACAGGTACCCGAAGTAGCAGAGCCCCTGGTGGCTGGCGTTGAGGAGCCGGAGCTTCATCAGCTCGTACGGCTCGACGTCGTCGACGAGCTGCACGTCGGCGTCCTCGTACCGGGGGCGGCCTGCGGGGTGGTCGTCCTCGAGCACCCACTGGAAGAACGGCTCGGCGACGACCGGCCAGGCGTCCTCGATGCCGAGCTCGTCACGGACCCAGGCCCGGTCCTCGTCGGTCGTGACCGGGGTGATCCGGTCGACCATCGAGTTCGGGAACGACACGTGCTCGCCCATCCACGCCGCGAAGGCCGGGTCCTGCAGGCGGGCGTAGGCGGTGAACATCTGCCGAGCGACGTGTCCGTTGCCCTGGATGTTGTCGCACGACATCACCGTGAACGGCTCGAGACCCCGGTCGCGACGACGCCGGAGCGCCTCGACCACGAGGCCGAAGACCGTTCGCGGCGGGGCGTCCCCGCGGAGGTCCGCTGCGACACCCGGTTCGTCCGCGACGAACTCCCCCGTGACGTGGTCGAAGTTGTAGCCGCCCTCGGTGATGGTCAGGCTGACGATCCTGGTGTCCGGGTGCGCCATCTTCTCGACGACCGCGTCCGGGTCGTCCACCGCGAGCAGGTACTCGACGATGCTGCCCACGACCCGCGACTCCCGCGTGCCGTCCGGGTGCTTGAGCACGAGCGTGTAGAGGCCGCCCTGCTCCGCCATCGCGGCGGCCATGCGACGGTCCTGCTCGAGCACACCGACACCGCAGATGCCGTACTCGCGGGCCTCGCCCTGCTGCAGGAGCCGGTCCACCACCATCGCCTGGTGCGCACGGTGGAAGCCGCCGACGCCGAAGTGCACGATCCCCGGGGTGATCCCGTCGCGGTCGTAGCTCGGCACGGCGACGCCGCTCGCGGCGATCCGGTCCAGGGTCTCCGGGCTCAGGCGGACGGTCATGGGTACTCCTTCGTACGGCGGTCGCGAGCCCCCAGTCTGGCAGCCGGAACCGGTGTGCGGAACCGGTGTTCTGCTCCGACGCACCCGGATCGACCCGCGACCCTCGGTGCCCGGGGGACGAACCTGAGGGAGCGCTCGGAGAAGGTGCACCGAGTGCATCGATGCACCTAGTGTTGGCACACGTGACCACCACCGACCGTCGTGCCGCGCTCAAGGCGAAGCACCGTGCCGCGATCCTGCAGGCAGCGCGGGACCTGGTCGACGAACGCGGCGGACGCGGTTTCGGCGTCGACGACCTGGCGTCGCGTGCCGACATCGCGCGACGGACCGTCTTCAACCACTTCGCGTCGCTCGACGAGGTCCTGCTCGCGGTCTGCGAGCAGGAGCTCTCGGTGATCATCGACCGGTTCCTGGCCGACATGGCCCGGACCCCGATCGGCGACGGCAGCCGCGCGTCGATGTTCGAGGAGCTCGAGTCGGCCGCACGCGGGGCCGACCTGGCGCCGGCGATCTCCGGGATGTACCGGATCATCGGTGAACCGGGGAAGGAGGACCCGAAGGCCGCGGTCCTCACCCAGACCGCGTTCTCGCGGGTCACCGACCGGCTGCGCGACGAGGTCGCCCGGCGACACCCGGGTGCCGACCCGCTCGACACCGCGCTGCTCGTCGACTCGCTCATGAGCGGGATCGTCGTCATCGCCGACCACTGGCTCACCAACGACGGCCCCGAGCTCACCCCGGCGTCACTGACCGCCTGGGACGCCCTGCTGAGCAGACTCGTGCACAGCGTCCGCTCCGGCTACATGCCGGCCTCCTGACCACTCCCCCCGGGGTCCACCGGCGCACCCCGCACCACCACAGCACCTGACACGAAAGGACGGGGCAACCGCATGGCCGGTCTCCTCTACCGTCTCGGACGGTTCTCCGCACGACGCCACTGGCTGGTGATCATCGCCTGGATCGTCATCATGGGCATCGCGGGGCTCACCTACAGCCTGTTCGCGGGCACGATCTCCTCGTCCATCACGATCCCGAACACCAAGACGAGCCAGGTGCAGGACGAGCTGGCGGACAAGTTCCCGTCGGCGAACGGTGGCAACGGCACGCTGGTCTTCGAGACGACCGACGGCAAGGCGTTCACCGCGACGCAGCAGGCCGACGTCAAGGACTTCCTGGACGGGATCGCCGACCTCGACGGGGTGAAGGAGGTCCGTGACGGCTTCACCACGCAGGACCAGCTCGACGAGCAGCGGCAGAAGATCGTCGACGGGCGCCAGCAGATCGAGGACGGTCGCAAGCAGATCGAGGACGGCCAGGCCCAGCTCGACCAGCAGAAGGACCAGCTGGAGTCGGGCAAGCAGCAGATCGAGCAGGCGCAGGCGCAGCTCGACCAGCAGAAGGCCCAGGCCGAGGCGCAGGCCCAGGCCGCCGGGGCCGCCGCCGCGAACAGTGCGGCCGCGCAGGCCGGTCAGCAGCAGCTCGAGCAGGCCCAGGCGCAGATCGACGCCCAGCAGCAGCAGATCACCGCGGGCGAGCAGCAGATCGCCGACGCCCAGCAGGAGATCGACGACAACACGAAGAAGCTCGAGGACAACGAGCGCGAGCTGGAGCAGGGGTCCGACCTGCTCGACCTGTCGAAGGACATCCGCTTCGTGTCGTCGAACGGCGCTGCCTCGATCGGCACCGTGCAGTTCACGAAGTCGACCTTCGAGGTGCCGCAGGAGACCAAGCAGGAGATCTCCGACCGGGCCGAGAGCGCGAAGATCGACGGCCTCGAGGTGTACGTCTCGAACGACATCGCGCAGGGTGTCCCGTCGATCCTCGGCCCCGGCGAGATCGTCGGTGTCATCATCGCCGCGCTCGTGCTCTTCCTGATGCTCCGCACGGTCATCGGCGCCGCCATCCCGCTGCTGTCCGCCGTGCTCGGCGTCGGCGTCGCCACCCTCGCGTCGCTCTCGTTCTCGAGCCTGGTCGAGTTCATCTCGGTCACGCCGGTGCTGGGGGTGATGCTCGGCCTGGCGGTCGGCATCGACTACTCGCTGTTCATCCTCAACCGACACCGGACGCAGCTGAAGGCCGGCATGGGCGTCCACGAGTCCATCGGTCTCGCCAACGGCACCTCCGGCAACGCGGTGGTCTTCGCGGGCACGACCGTCATCGTGGCCCTGCTCGCGCTCAACATCACCGGGATCCCGTTCCTCGGCCTGATGGGCACCGTGGGCGCCGTCGCCGTGCTGTTCGCGATCCTCATCGCGACGTCGTTCACCCCGGCGCTGCTGTCCCTGCTCGGCATGCGCATCCTCCGGAAGAAGGAGCGGCAGCAGATCGGGCACACCGGGTCCGTCCGGGTGCCGAACAAGCCGATGTCGACCTGGCGCGCGGTCGTCACGCTCGTCGCCGGCGTCGCGGTGCTCGGCACGATCGCCCTCCCCGCCACGCAGATGCGCCTCGGCCTGCCGACCGGTGCCTCCGAGGCCACCGACTCGTCGCAGTACAAGGCGTACAAGGCGCTCGAGGACGAGTTCGGCGCCGGCCAGAACGGTCCGCTGCTCGTCGTGGCCGACCTGCCGGAGGCGATCGCGAAGGACGACGTCACCGCGACCGAGGTCACCATCGGCCAGGCGCTCGCGAAGAACGACGACGTCGAGGCCGTCCTGCCGATCGGCGCGTCGTCCGACCGCGACATCATCGCCTTCCAGGTCAAGCCCGCGGGCGGCCCGGACAGCGTCTCGACCGAGACCCTGGTCAAGGACCTGCGCGAGCAGACCGTGCAGACCGACGACGGCACGGTGACGCTCGGGGTCGCGGGCAACGCCAGCGCGAACATCGACGTGTCGGAGAAGCTCGCGAACGTGCTGCCGCTCTACCTCGTCGTGGTCGTCGGCCTGTCGCTGATCATCCTCATCGTCGTGTTCCGGTCGTTCCTCGTGCCGATCACCGCGACGGCCGGGTTCATCCTGTCCGTGCTCGCGTCCTTCGGTGGTCTGACGGCCATCTACCAGTTCGGCTGGCTGGGCTCCGTGTTCGGCGTGCACGACCCTGCGCCGATCCTGAGCTTCCTGCCCATCATCGAGATCGGCATCCTGTTCGGGCTCGCGATGGACTACCAGCTCTTCCTGGTGTCCGGCATGCGTGAGGCGTACGCGCACGGCGCCTCGGCCAAGGTCGCGGTGCAACGCGGTCTGCACGCCGGTCGCGCGGTCGTCACGGCAGCTGCGATCATCATGATCTCGGTGTTCGCGGGCTTCATCTTCTCGGAGTCCTCGACCATCAAGCCGATCGGCTTCGGCCTGGCGTTCGGCGTGCTGGTCGACGCCTTCGTCGTCCGGATGCTGCTCATCCCGGCGGTCATGCACCTGCTCGGGAAGAGCGCCTGGTGGATCCCGAAGTGGCTCGACCGGATCCTGCCGGACGTCGACGTCGAGGGCGCCAAGCTCGAGCGCTCGCACCCCGGTGACGACCGCGGCCACGGCGCCGAGCCCGCCGTCGCCGGTGCCACCGCCGGGGCCGGAGCCGGAGCACACCGCGGGTCGCACGCCGCCGATGTGGAGCCCGATGCGAACCCGCACGAGGGGCACACGCCGACGCACCGCGCCTAGGCGTCGAGCGTCCGCGGGGGCGCCAGCCCCACTGCACCGCCGGGAGGCCCGGTGCTGGTCCACGAGACCGGCACCGGGCCTCCCGTCCGTGTGCCGTGCACGACCGCAGCACCGGGCGCCCGAGCCGTTCGTGGACGAAGTACCGTGGACGCATGACCGCGACCGACGTCGACCCCCTCGCCCTCGACCGGCAGCTCTGCTTCGCCCTGGCCGCCACGAGCCGCAGCGTCATCGGCCTGTACCGCGACCTGCTCGACCCGCTTGGCCTGACGCACCCGCAGTACCTCGTCATGCTCGCCCTGTGGGAGCACGACCCGCGATCGGTGCGCGAGATCGCCGCGGAGCTCCGCCTCGACTCCGCCACGCTGAGCCCACTGCTCAAGCGCCTCGAGGCATCCGGCTACGTCCGACGCCAGCGCAGCGCGGCCGACGAACGCCAGCTCGAGGTGTCGCTCACCACCGCCGGTCGGGCACTCCGCGAGCGGGCGAGCACCGTCCCGGTCGCGGTGGCCGACCGGCTCGGCTGGCCGCTCGACCGGCTCGAGCGACTGAAGGACGACCTGACGGAGCTGCTCGGACGCGTCGACGCACTCGACTGAGCAGGTACTTCGTGGCAGAATGATTCGTGTACGAACGAAAGGACGGACCATGGGTCGCTTCGGCAGCTGGTACGACCGCTGGAACCGCACGCTCATCGAGAAGATGGGTCCGTCGCAGATCGGTGCCGGACGCGTCGAGGGCGTCGACGACCGTACCGTCGACCGCCCCTGCCCGATCTGCCACCAGCCACTCTCGCAGCACACCGTGATCCGCCCCGAGGGCCAGGTCCGCTCGAGCACGCTGGTGTGCCCCGGTCGCTGAGGATCCGCCGTGCCGGGGGAATTGCCCCGCGCAACACGTGGTTGAACGGACACGTGAAGCTCTTCGAAGCCGCCGACCTCGGCGCACTCCACCTCCGCAACCGCATCGTCATGGCACCCCTCACCCGGACGCGCGCCGGTGAGCAGGGCATCCCCAACGACCTCCTCGTCGAGCACTACGCGCAGCGCGCCGGCCTCGGCATGATCATCACCGAGGGCACCTGGCCCGTGCAGGAGGGCCGCTCCTACCCCGGGCAGCCCGGCATCGAGACCGACGAGCAGGTCGCCGGGTGGCGCCGCGTGACGGACGCCGTGCACGAGCGCGGCGGCACGATCGTCATGCAGCTCATGCACGGCGGTCGCGTCTCGCACACCGACATCTCGCAGACCCCGCGCATCGTCGGCCCCTCGGCGATCGCCGCTCCGGGGCAGACGCACCTGGCCGACGGCTCGAAGGCCGACATGCCCGTGCCGCACGAGCTCACCACCGACGAGGTCCGCGAGGCCGTCCAGGGCTTCGTCCGCGCCGCTCGCAACGCGATCGCGGCCGGGCTCGACGGCGTCGAGGTGCACGGTGCGAACGGGTACCTCGTGCACGAGTTCCTCTCCCCCGTCTCGAACACCCGCACCGACGAGTACGGCGGCTCGCCCGAGAACCGGGCGCGCTTCGCCGTCGAGGTCACCACGGCGATCGCGGAGGCCGTCGGCGCCGACCGCGTGGGCATCCGTCTGTCGCCGCAGCACAACATCCAGGGCGTGCTCGAGGAGGACGACGCCGACGTCCGTGCGACCTACACCGCCGTCGCCGAGGGCCTCGCGCCGCTCGGGCTGGCCTTCGTGGACGTCCTGCACGCCGAGCCGGCCAGCGAGCTCGTGCAGCACGTGCGCCGCACCGCCGGTGCCCCGTTCATCGCGAACTCGGGCTTCTCCTCCATGACCACCCGCGACGAGGCGATCACGCTGCTCGACGGCGACCTCGCCGACGCCGTCGCGGTGGGCCGGGCCGCCATCGCGAACCCGGACCTCGCCGAGCGCTGGGAGCAGGACGCGCCGCTCAACGAGCCGCGTCCCGAGCTCTTCTACGGTGCGAGCGCCGAGGGCTACACCGACTACCCGACGCTCGACCAGGTGCGCGAGCCCGTCGCGTAGTCGACGCGACCAGGGACGGACGGGAGGCGCGGTGCCGGCTGGCACCGCGCCTCCCGTCCGTCCGACCGTCATCCGTGTCGCACCGGTGCCGGGTCGGAGGCTCCCGGCCCACCTAGGATCTTCCGGTGAGCACCGCGACCGCGCCGCCGACGCCCCTCGACCGCCCCGACCACCTCGTCGGCGAGTCGACGCACGACCCCTCCGGAGCGCTGCACGACCGCGGTCGACGGGCGCTTCGCGGGACGCTCGCGGCGCTGGCGATCTGGGCGGCGGCCCGGGTGCTGCTCGAGGGAGCCGCCCTCGTCGCCTGGCTCGTCGAGCGACCGGGACAGCTCGGCCTGCGGACGCTCCCGACGGTCCTGAACCACTGGGACGCGGAGAACTACCTGCACGTCGCCCTGGCCGGCTACCCGACCTTCGGCGTCGTGCCGTTCGACGAGGCGTTCCTGCCCGGGTACCCCTTCCTCTCCCGCTTCGTCGCCGAGGGTGTGTTCTTCACCGTCACCCCAAACCCGACCCAGGTCGCCGCGGCCATGTGGCTCGTGACCGGCCTCTCCGCCGCCGTCGCCGCGGTGCTGCTGTGGAAGGTCGTCCGCGACCGCTTCGACGCGCGCGTCGCGGCCGGCGCCGTCGCGCTCCTGGTCGCGGGGCCCTACGCCCACTTCATGGTCGCGCCGTACGCCGGGTCGCCCTACCTGGCCTTCGCGATCGCCGCCTGGCTGCTCGTCCAGCGCGGCCGCTGGCTCACCGGGGCGCTGCTCTGCATCCCGGCGGGACTGATCCGTGTGGAGACGGTCTACCTCGTGGCGGCCCTGGTCGTCGCGCAGCTGCTCGGCCCGCGGATCCGGCCGTTCTGGTCGCGCCTGTGGCGAGCCGCCGCCTTCGGTGCGGTGGGGTCGCTCGGCCTGGGCTACTACCTCGCCTGGCTCTGGCACCAGACCGGCAACCCGACGCACTGGTTCCTCGTCCAGAAGCTCGGGTGGCACCGCGAGACGCAGTGGCCGTGGGAGACGTTCCGCACGACGCTCCGGATCGCGACCGGGACGACCGGGTCGGGGCAGTTCCAGGAGTGGTCGGACATCGTGATGGTCGCGGTCTACCTGGTCGCGGTCGGCTTCCTCATCGCGAAGCGGTGGTGGCCCGAGCTGGTGTACACGGGCCTCATGGTGGTGTCCATGGGGACGAGCTACGCGTGGACCTCGATGGCCCGCGAGAGCTCGGTGCAGTTCCCGCTCATGGTGCTCGTGGCCTCCACGCTGGCCGGCCGTCGTCGCTCACGGTGGGTCTTCTGGGTGGTGCTCGGCATCGGGATCGTGGACGCGACCTACCAGTCGTACCGGTTCGCACTCGGCGACTGGGGCGACTGAGCCGTCAGCGGACTGGTCGACGGGCGGTCCGGGCGTCGGGCGGTCCCGGTCCTCGCCGTCCCACAGGTCCGCGCAGTCGACCGCGGAGACCCCCGCCCGCCGGAGCCAGGCACCGGCGACCCGGTCCCCCGGGTCGGCCGTGACCGCCGCGACGAGCGCCCCGCGGTGCGCCGGACCGACCAGCACCGGGTGACCCGGTCGGCCGTCGAACGCGGCACGCCGCAGGACGTCCGCACCCGCAGACGCCCCGATGACGCGGCGCACGACCGTCGGTGGCATCGTCGGCAGGTCGACGAGCGCGACGCACGCGACGACCCCGTCGTCGAGCACCTGCAGCCCCGCCGCGAGCGACGCACCAGGTCCCTCGGCCCAGTGCTCGGCGACCACCGTGCGGACGGACGGCAGGTCCGGCACGAGCACTCGGGCGTCCCCGGCCGCGGCGCCGAGGACCACGACCACCGAGGCGCAGCCGCCGTCGAGCAGTGCCCGGCTCACGGACCCGAGCCACGGCGTCCCGTCCGTCGTCCGCACCAGCGCCTTCGGCATGCCCATGCGCGTCCCGGCACCGGCGGCGAGCAGGACCCCGGTCACCGGCAGCGGGCCGTGCGGGTCGACCGGCAGCGGGACGTGCGGGGCGACCGGCAGCGGGTCGTCCGGTCGCGGCACGCGCGGGCCGCCGCTCAGACGAACGCCGGGACGGACGTCCAGGCTGCCGGGGCGTCCTCGACCCCGTCACGCACGACCGTGCCCGAGATGAGTCCGTAGGGACGGTCGGCGGCGAAGAACACCTCGCCCGGGTTCTCGAGCCCGAACGGGGACAGGTCGACCAGGAAGTGGTGCTTGTTCGGCATCGAGAAGCGCACTTCGGCGATCTCGGGGAACGACTCGATCGCCGCGCGCCCCATCGCGAACAGGGTCTGCTGCAGGGCGAGCGAGTGCAGGTCCGCGAAGGTCGCGAGCATCCGGTCGAGCACGCCGGTCCACACCCGGTCGTAGTCGATGCCGTCGGCGACCGCCTCGGGTGTGTAGCGCCACCGCGCGGTGACCGACGTCGCGAGGATCCGGTCGTCGGTCTCGGCGAGCGTCGTGTACGCGTCACGCGGGAAGCCGTGGAACTCGCTGCCCGTCGACTTCAGGACCGTCAGGTCGGTCACGCCGGCGAGCACGTGGACGTCGTCGCCGTCGACCTGCACCACGGCGGTGCGGGTGCCGCGGCCGGACCGGACGAACGCGTGGTCGTGCGCCCGACCGTCGACCGCGATCCGCTCCCAGGCGTGCTGCTCGGCGGACAGCGTCGACCCGTCGTACCAGTCGAACGCCGTCGCGAAGTGCCGGCCGAGGCGGAGGAGGAACTCCTCCGGGGCGCCCACACCGTGCTCCTTCGCGAACGCGTAGACGGTGTTCTTCTGCGTGTCCGTCGCGACGACCTTCGCGTTGTCGCCCTCGGTGTAGGACTCGGCGAGCGCCGCACCGCGCAGCTGGGTCGTGACCGTCAGGTCCTCGATCTCGTGGCGGTCGGTGTCGCGGGTGACCCGGACGAGGCGGACCTCGGCCTTGCCGTACTGGTTCGCACCGAGGCGGACGGACGTGCTGACGGGGGCTGCGGTGGCGGTGGTGTCCATGCGGCGACGATGACAGCCGCGTGTTTCGGTGGTGCGTCGATCAGGTCACGAGCTCCGTCCGCCGAGCCGGCCCGGTCGTGACGCGGCCGTCGTTCCCCCGTAACGGTGCCGAAACACCCGTTCCCTAGCGTTGCCGCCACGAACCGATCCGACCGAGGAGGCACCGTGGCGCGCAGCACCGCACCCCGAGCGTCCTCGGCGTGGAACCGCGGGATGATCGCGCACGGCCGACGACCGGGCGACACCGTCGTCACCCGTCCCGCCACCCCGATCGGACCCCTGCATGGACCTCGTCACCGTCCGCACCCTGCGGACACCGTCGCACCGCGACGACCTCGCGCTCGCAGCCGGTGAGCAGCCGCTCGCCGGCGGCACCTGGCTGTACTCCGAGGAGCAACCGGGAACCACCGGCCTCGTCGACCTGACCGGCCTGGGCTGGCCGGACGCCGAGCACACGCCGGAGGGCCTGCGGCTCGGTGCGACGTGCACCATCGCGGCGCTGCTGCGGCTCGACCCCGAGCCGGGGTGGCGTGCGTGGCCCCTCGTCGAGCGGTGCGCGAACGCCCTGCTCGCGTCGTTCAAGGTGTGGAACGCGGCGACGGTCGGCGGGAACGTGGCGACCGCGCTGCCCGCGGGAGCGATCACGGCGTTGCTGGTGACCCTGGACGCGACGGCGGTCGTCTGGACGCCGGACGGCGGGGACCGCCGCCTGCCCGTCGCCGACCTCGTCACCGGGGTCCGCGCCACGGCACTGGCGTCCGGCGAGGTGGTCCGCGCGTTCGACGTGCCGGAGTCGGCGCTCAGGAGCACCACCGGGTACCGCCGTGTGTCGCTCAGCCCCCACGGTCGGACCGGCGCGCTCGTGACCGCGCGCTGGGACGCCGACGGCTTCGTCCTCGTCGTCACCGGCGGGACCCCGCGACCGGTCGTGCTGCGGTGGGACGCGGTGCCCACGGCTGCCGAGGTCGACACGGTGCTCGCCGCCCACGACGACTGGTACGACGACCCGCACGGCTCCCCCGACTGGCGTCGGGCGGTGTCCCGCCGCTTCGCCGCCGAACTCGTCGCCGAGGCCGGCGGCTCGGGTCGCGCTGCTGCGGAGGGGGACGCCCGATGAGGTTCGAGGTCGACGGGACGGCCGTGGACGCCGCCCCGCAGCCGGGCCAGGTCCTGCGCACCCTGCTCCGCGAGCGCGGTGTCACCAGCGTCAAGAAGGGCTGTGACGCCGGCGACTGCGGTGCCTGCTCGGTCCTGCTCGACGGGGTGCCCGTGCACTCCTGCATCACACCGGCGCACCGGCTCGAGGGTCGCGTGGTGACGACGGCCGCGGGCCTCGGCACGCCGGAGCAGCCCCACCCCGTGCAGCGGGCGTTCGCCGAGGCCCCCGGGTTCCAGTGCGGGTTCTGCACCGCCGGGTACGTCGTCACCGCGTCCGCCCTCGACGACGACCAGCTCGCCGACCGACACCGGGCGCTCAAGGGCAACCTCTGCCGGTGCACGGGGTACCGCGCGATCGAGGACGCCCTCGACGGCGTGCGCAACACGGCGTGCCCGGGTGCCGGGGCCGCCGTCGGCACGTCCGTCGCGGCCCCGGCGGCGATGCGGATCGTGACCGGGGGCGAGGAGTACACGCTCGACGTCCGCCCCACCGAGGCGCTCCTGCACGTGGCGGTCCTCGGCAGCCCCCACCCGCACGCCCGCGTCGTGTCGATCGACGCGAGCGCGGCCGAGGCCCTGCCCGGTGTGCACCTCGTGCTCACCCACCACGACGACCCCGGCGTGCTCTTCTCGACCGGGCGGCACGACTCGCGGCTCGACGACCCCGACGACACCCGCGTGTTCGACCGGGTGCTGCGGTTCCGTGGGCAGCGCGTGGCGGCCGTCGTCGCCGACAGCGTCCGGATCGCGGAGCAGGCGTGCGCCGTGCTTCGGGTCGAGTACGAGCTGCTGCCGAGCGTGCACGACGTCGACGCCGCGCGCGGCCCGGGCGCTCCCCTGCTGCACGGCGACAAGACGACCGCCGAGCACCGCATCGCCGACCCCGGCCGCAACGTGGTCGCGGCCCTGCACGGCGAGACCGGCGACGTCGAGGCCGCGCTGGCGTCCGCCGTCGCGTCGGTCGACGGCACCTGGAGCACCGGTCGTGTCTCCCACGCGGCGCTCGAGACGCACGCGACCCGCGGTTCGCTGGACCGGGACGGGAGGCTCGTGCTGCGGACCGCCACGCAGGTCCCGTTCCTGGTCCGCGACGAGATCGCGCACGTCTTCGGCCTCGACCCGTCGCGTGTGCGGGTGGTCGCCAAGCGCGTCGGCGGTGGGTTCGGCGGGAAGCAGGAGATGCTCACCGAGGACCTCGTCACCCTCGCCGTGCTGCGCACGGGTCGGAGCGTGCAGTACGAGTTCAGCCGCCGGGACGAGTTCACGATCGCGCCCACGCGGCACCCGATGCGGGTGCGTGTCCGGCTCGGTGCGGACGCGTCCGGCCGCCTGACCGCGATGCACGTCGACCAGGTGATGGACACGGGCGCCTACGGGAACCACGGCGTCGGCGTCATGTTCCACTCGGTCAGCGAGTCGGTCGCCGTCTACCGCTGCCCGGCGAAGCGGGTCGACGCCGAGTCCGTCTACACGAACAACCTGCCGTCGGGGGCGTTCCGCGGGTACGGCCTGGGCCAGGTGGTGTTCGCGATCGAGTCGGCGATGGACGAGCTCGCGCGTCGGCTCGACCTCGACCCGTTCGAGCTCCGGCGGCGCAACGTCGTCGTGCCGGGCGACCCCCTCGTCGTGACCGATCCCGACGAGGAGGACGACCTGCGCTGGGAGGGCAGCTACGGCCTCGACCAGTGCCTCGACCTGGTGGAGGACGCGCTGCGCGCGCCGCTGCCCGAGGTCCCGGCGATGGACGGTCCACCGCTCGACCCGCCCACGGCGGACGGCTCCGGGGACTGGGCGTACGGCACCGGCATCGCGCTGGCCGCCATCGCGACGATGCCGCCCCGTGGGCACCACGCGCACGCGACCGTCGAGGCCACCACGGACGGCCGCTATCGGATCGGGGTCGGCACGGCGGAGTTCGGCAACGGCACGACGACCGTGCACACCCAGCTCGTCGCGACCGCCCTCGGCACCACGCCGGACCGGGTCGACGTGCACCAGTCCGACACCGACGCCGCGCAGTACGACACCGGTGCGTTCGGCTCCGCCGGGGTGGTCGTGGCGGGCAAGGCGCTGTTCGCGGCGGCCGAGGACCTCCGCGAGCAGCTGACCGCCCGCGCGCTCCGGATCGTCGCCGCGCGCACACCCCGTGCCGCCTCCGGGCCGCTCGGCCCCGCCGTCGAGGTCCTGCCCGGCGGCGTCCGCGTCGGTGACGAGGTCGTCGGACACGCCGAGCTCCTCGCCGAGGGACCGCTGGTCGCACACGGCAGCCACGACGGCACCCCGCGGTCGCTCGCGTTCACGGTGCACGGTGCCCGTGTCGCGGTGCACCGACCGACCGGCGAGGTCCGGGTGCTCCACAGCGTGCAGGCCGTCGATGCCGGGACCGTCCTGAACCCCGAGCAGCTGCGCGGACAGGTCGAGGGCGGCGCAGCACAGGCGATGGGATCGACCCTGTACGAGGAGGTCGTGCTCGACGACACCGGTCGCGTGACCACCGACGCCTTCCGGTCGTACCGGGTGCCGAAGATCTCCGACGTGCCCCGCACCGAGGTCCGCTTCGCCGACACGCACGACCCGCTCGGACCGCTCGGGGCGAAGTCGATGAGCGAGGCCCCGTACAACCCCGTCGCCCCGGCGGTGGCGAACGCCGTCCGCGACGCGATCGGCGTGCGTCCGTACCGCCTCCCGATGACGCGCGACCGTGTCTGGGCACTGCTGCAGGGCGACGCGACCGACGCCGGAGGTGCGTGATGTTCGAACTGGCACCGCGCCTCCTGGCCGTCCTCGACACGGGTGCACCGGTCGTCGTCGCGACGGCGGTCTCGATGACCGGCAGCGCGCCGAGCGGCGTCGGGACCTCGATGGCGGTGCTGCCGGGCGGACAGGTCGTCGGCACCATCTCCGGAGGCTGCGTCGAGGGCTCGCTGTTCCTCACCGCCGAGCAGGTGCTCGAGACCGGCGAGGCGGTGTTCGAGCGGTTCGGCTTCGACGACGACCCCGACGCCGTGTGGGCCCCCGCGCTGCGGTGCGGTGGTCGCGTGGAGGTGCTCGTCCACCGGGTCACGTCCGACGACGCCCTGCTCGTGAGCGCGCTCCGTGACGCCGCGGCCGGTCTGCCGACCTCGCTCGCCGTCTCGCTGGAGCCGGGGACGCTCGGGGTGGTCGTCACCGCTCCGGACGGGTGCCGCGACCGGGTCTTCGTCGAGCGCAGTGACCACCGCCCCCGCTGCGTCGTCGTCGGCGCCGTCGAGACCGCCGTCGCCGTGACGAACGCCGCCGCGGTGCTCGGCTACGCCGTGACCGTGGTCGACCCGCGGTCGGTGTTCCTGACGGACGAGCGCTTCCCGGCCGCGGACGAGCGGATCGTGGGCTGGCCGACGCGCGTGCTCGAGGGGTTGCCCGTGGACCGGACGACCGCCGTCGTGGTGCTCGCACACGACGACCGGTTCGACGCCGAGGTGATCGACCAGGCGCTCCGCCGCGGAGCCGGGTACGTCGGCGCGATGGGCTCCCGATCGACCCACGAGCGGCGGCTCGCGGAACTGCACGCGCTCGGCACGCCGGACCTCGATCGGCTCCGCTCCCCGATCGGTCTCGACATCGGCGCGCGGACCCCGGCCGAGACGGCCGTCGCGATCATGGCCGAGGTCGTCGCCGTGCGGACGGGCTCCTCGGGAGGGGCGCTGACCGGCGGGTCCGGCCCGATCCACCGCGTCCCCGCGCGGGTCCCCTGACGCACGATCGCCCGTCGCGGTGTGCACGGGCGCGTCGTGCGAGTCGCGGTCCTCCTCCTCGGCCGGCGTGCGGGCCGAGGAGGGACCAGACCGGGACGGCGCGCCCCTCCCCAGCTCGGTGGCTCGCGTTCAGACCGCGGCGGGGGTCCGGGCGAGGCGCTCGCCGAGCCGGGCGGTGATCTCGCGCTCGTCGCCCGTCACGAGTCGGAAGTCCCGGACGACCACCCGCCCTCCGACGACCACGTGCCGCGGCCGACGACCCGGGGACGCCCAGAGGAGCCCCGCGACCGGGTCCGCGACGCCGGCATCGGCGACACCCGAGACGTCCCACACGCACAGGTCGCCCGCGGTGCCCTCGCCGAGGTGCCCGAGCTCCGGCCGCCCCAGTCCCGCCGCCGACCCCTCCGTCATCATCCCGAGCACCTGGCGCGCGGGCAGCTGCGGCCCGACGAGCGCGGACACCTGCATCGCCAGACGCCCGTCCGCGAGCAGGTGTCCGGCGTCGTTGCTGCCCCCACCGCTCGTGCCGAGGCCGACCGGGATCCCGGCCGCCGTGAGCTTCGCGACGGGAGCGACCCCCCACCCCATCGGTACATCGCAGCCCGGCGCGTGCGTCGCCGTGACGCCTGTGGTCGCCAGTCGTGCGATCTCGTCGTCGGTGACGTCGCAGAGGTGCGCGATCGTGACGTCGGGCGCGAGCCAGCCCCACTCGTCGAGCAGGTCGAGGGGCCGACGGCCGTACCGCTCGAGCGCGATCGCGGTGTCGACCTGCTCGTTCGCCTGGGTCCGGCGCCGGAGACCGTGCCGTTCCGCGACCTCGCCGAGCGCGCGGAACGTGGCCTCGCCGTCGGAGTGCACGCCGGCCGGACCGACGGCGAACTGGAGACCGCCGTCCGGGTCGACGCCGCCCACCGCACGTTCGTGCAGCAGACCGGTCGCGATCGCGTCTGCCGAGGCCGCGGCGCGCTCCGGGTCGTCCCGCGCCGACCCGCGCACGAACACGAGCCGTCCGCCGAGACCACGCACCGCGTCGATCGTCGCCGCGGCGAGCGCCACGGTGTCGTCCGTGCTCACGCCGGACGGCCAGTTCAGGTGGTGGTCGGCGATCGTCGTGACGCCGGACAGGAGGGCCTCCGCGGCTCCGGCAGCCGCCGCCAGTCCGTACAGCTCGGGATCGTGCCCGGCCCGGCCGTACGCCGCCGCCATGGTCGGCAACCAGTCGGCCATCGGCACGCCGCGGGTGCCGGGCAGGGTGCGGAAGGCGGTCTGCAGCAGGTGGTGGTGCGCGTTCACGAGACCGGGTGTGACCACGCAGCCGGACACGTCGAGGGTGGTCACGACCTCGCTGCCGTCGTCGATCACGACGTCGCCGTCCCGTTCGGTCCGGGGGTCGACGAGGACACGGTGTGCACCGGTGACGGTCAGCATGCGACGGTTCTAGCAGCCGCCTGTTTCCGGGGCGTGACGACGGGTCGCACGGTCTCGCCGACCCCGCGCGTTCCGGTCGACCGCGCCGCGCGGTCCGGGAAACCCGGCGGTGACACCCGCGAAACACGGGCACCCTAGGTTCGCCCCATGACGCAGACCCTGATCCGCGCCGGCTGGGTGCTCACCGCCGCACCGGACGGCTCCTCCACACCCGCAGCGATCCGCGACGGCGCCGTCCTGCTCGACGGGGACCGCATCGCCGCCGTCGGCACCTTCGCCGAGCTGTCCGCTGCGCATCCCGACGCACCCGTCCGCGGCGGCGCGTACGACATCGTGACCCCGGGCTTCGTGAACACACACGGCCACTTCAGCGAGGGGCTCATCACGGGCATCGGCTCGCAGTACACGCTGTGGGAGTGGCTCACCGCACTGATCGGCCGCGTCAACCCGGTGATGACCCGCGAGAAGGCGTACGCCGGCACGGTGCTCCAGGGCATCCAGCTCCTCCGGAGCGGTGTGACGACCGCGAACGACATGTTCTGCGCCGACCCGGTGCCCGACGAGCCGGCGACCCCGGGTGTCGTGCAGGCACTCGAGGACCTCGGGCTCCGCGGTGTCGTGTCGTTCGGCTCCGGCGACGTCGACCGCGACTTCGGCGCGACCCCGATCCTCGACGAGTTCGAGGCCCTGCGCGAGGCCGCCGACGCCAGCCGCTACAGCACCTTCCGCGTGGGCGTCTCGTCGATCGGCCGGTACACCGACGACACCTGGCAGGAGCACGTCGACTACGCGGTCGCGGGCGGCCACGGGGTGCACGTGCACTTCCACGAGGTGCGCGAGGAGGTCACCGCCGCCCGGCAGCGCACCGGTCGGACGGCGATCGGCCACGCCGAGGCGACGGGCATGTTCCAGGTCCCGGTGATCGCCGCGCACAGCGTCTGGGTCGACCGCGAGGACCGCGAGCGCTACGCCACGCACGGCGTCGGGGTCGCGCACAACCCCGTCGCGAACGGCATCCTGGCGAGCGGCATCGCGCCGGTCACCGAACTGCGAGCGCTCGGCGTCCCGGTCGGGATCGGGGTCGACGGTCCGGCGTCGAACGACTCGCAGGACTTCCTGCAGGCGATGAAGACCGCGGCCCTGCTCGCCCGCGTCCGCGACCTGCAGGCAACCGCGATGAGTGCACGCGAAGCCCTCGAGATGGGCACGATCGGCGGCGCCCGGGCCCTGCGGATGGAGCAGGAGATCGGGTCGCTCGAGCCCGGCAAGCGCGCTGACCTGGTGGTGTTCGACGGCGACTCCCCCACGCTGGCGAACGTGCACGACCCCTACCAGGCGGTCGTCTTCGTCGCGGGCAGCCGTGAGGTCCGCGACGTCTGGGTCGACGGCGAGCTGAGCCTCGCCGACGGCGACGTCACGAAGGTCGACGTGCGCGAGGCGGTGGACCGCGCCCGCCCCCTCGCCCGCCAGCTCGTCGCCGAGGCAGGGCTGGAGCGCCTGTCGGCGCTCACCGGTGGCGCGCTCGACGACACCGAGCGTCCCTGACGGCACACACGGACCGGGTGGGGACGGGACCGGACGGGAGGCGGTGCGCACGTCGTGTGCACCGCCTCCCGTCCGTCTCGTCACCGGCGACGGCCCGTCACAGTTCCAGGACCAGGCGCGGGCAGCCGCGCCGGGCGCGTGAGACGCACACCATCATCGTGCGGTCGTCCGCCTGCTCCTCGGGGCTGAGCACGGTGTCCCGGTGCTCGACCGAGCCCTCGAGGACCGGGGTCTCGCAGGTGCCGCACGTGCCCTCGCGGCACGAGGACAGGACGAAGGCGCCGGCCTCCTCGGCGACCTCGAGCAGCGTGCGGTCGGCGGGGACGGTGACGGTGACGCCGGTGACGGCGAGGTCGACCTCGAAGGGTTCCCCGGGGGCGTCGACATCGTCGGCCGGTTCGAACCGCTCGACCCGGACGCTCCCGGCGGCCCAGTGCGCGGCGGCTGTCTCGACCGCGTCCATGAGTCCGCGCGGACCGCAGCAGTAGACGACGGCGTCCCGCGGTTCGGCGAGGAGGCCGATCAGGTTCAACCGCGGGTGCTCGTCCGCCGCGGCGACGACGACCCGCTCGGGATGTGCCGCCACGAGCTCGTCGACGAAGGCCATCCGGCTGCGGCTGCGGCCGGCGTAGTGGAGCTCCCAGGGCGTGCCGGCGCGTTCGGCGGCGACGATCATCGCCACGAGCGGCGTGATCCCGATGCCGCCGGCGACGAACACCGCGGGCCTGGTCGGGTCGAAGCCGAAGTGGTTGCGCGGTCCGGCGACCACGATCTCGTGCCCGACCGCGAACCCGTCGTGCACGGCGCGGGATCCCCCGCGGCCGTCCGGTTCCCGGAGCACCGCGATGCGCCAGTGCCCCTCGGGCGTGGTCGTGACGAGCGAGTACTGCCGCTCGGTGCCCGGCGCGACCTCGAGGTCGACGTGCGCCCCGGGCTCCCAGTCAGGCAGTGGTGCGCCGTCGTCCGGTGCGAGGTCGAGCGCGACGACGTCGGTCGCGACCGCGCGGCGGGCGGCGACCCGCACGCGGCGACGCTCCGGCGCGGCGGTCACGCGACGACTCCGGTGCTCGGGGCCGCTCCGGCGCGTGGGGTCTCCTTGACCACGATCATGTGGAAGCGGCTGCCGTCCGCGCTGCACCAGCGGTGCCCGGTCCCGCCGCGGTAGTACGCGGAGTCGCCCGGCCCGAGGCGCAGGGGCTCGTGGCCGCGGAGGTCGAGCAGGACGTCGCCGACGAGCACGGTGAGGAACTCGTCCTCGCGGTGCTCGAACCAGTCGCCGAGGTCGGTGTTCTCACCCGTCCACTCGAGCGGCTCGAAGGCGTGCGGGCCGGCGTGCACGAGGAGTCGTGCCTCGCCGCTCGAGAACGGGCCGCGTGCGCCCTCGCCCGCACGGATGACCTCGGGGCCCCGGTCGTCGTGGTCCGGCCGTTCCGGGGCGCCGGCGGCGAGCAGCTCGACCTGGGTGGTCCCCAGCGCGGCGGCGATCTTCTCGAGGGACACCATGCTCGCGCGGGAGTGCCCTCGTTCGACCTGGCTGAGGAACGGGTGCGACAGCCCGGTCAGCTCGGCGACCTGCACGAGGGTCAGTCGTGCAGCGCGTCTGCGGGCGCGGATGTGCTCCCCGATCCGCTGGGTCTGGTCGTCGACGACGCGGTCGGTCTCGGTGGTGGTGCCGGTGCTCACGCGCACTCCTCTCGGCCTGGTGGCGGCGCTCCGGTGCGGTGGTGGGCGGGTCGGACGAGGCCCCCGGTCGGAACCGTCGTTCCGGCCGCCCGGTCCGGCCGGGACGGGTGTCACACACGGCAACCGCCTCGAAACGAGAGGGAAACACTGCCGCCCTAGCATCGGAGATGTTGATGCGATCAACATTCTCACACACGATCGGGAGGCACCGGATGGACGCCGCAGCACCTCGCCAGGTCGGACTCCTCCGGTCCGCGCTGCTGCCGGACGGGCGCCTGGTCGACGTCGCGATCGACGGCGAGACCGTGACCGACGTCGCCCCCGCCGGCACGCTCCCGGCTCCCGCCGACGCCGTGCTCGACCTCGACGGACGCCTGCTGCTCACCGCACCGGCCGAGCCGCACGCGCACCTCGACAAGGCCCTGAGTGCCGACGCGATCCACCCCCCGCTCGGCGACCTCGGTGCCGCGATCGCCTCGTGGTCCGCGCACGCCGCCACGATGACGGTCGAGGACGTCACCGACCGGGCACGGACCGCCGCACTGGCACTGCTCGCCACCGGCACCACGTCCGTCCGCACCCACGTCGACGTGCTGAGCGGCCGACGCACCGCCGAGGACGCCCCTGCCCCGGTCGAGTCGGCCACCCGCGGCGCCCGAGCCCTCGTGCAGGTCCGCGACGAGCTCGCCGGCCTGATGGACATCGAGCTCGTCGCACTCGCCGGGCCGCTCGCACCCGACCACCACGTCGAGGCCGTCCTCGACTGCGGCGTCGACCTGGTCGGCGGCGCCCCGCACCTGGCCGAGGACCCGCTGGCCGACGTCGACCGACTGCTCGCGATCGCGGAGCGGTACGGGGTCGGAGTGGACCTGCACACCGACGAGAGCCTCGACGGGCCGGTCACCCTCGACCACTACGCCCGCGCCGTCCTGCGGATGCCGCGCACCGGCCGGCAGTACTCGGCCGGGCACTGCGTCCGGCTCGGCACGCTCGGCCACGAGCGCCTGGCCGAGGTCGTCGCCGACGTCGCCGCCGCGGACCTCGGCATCATCACGCTGCCGATCACGAACCTGTACCTGCAGGGGTGGCAGCACCCGGTGTCCACGCCCCGGGGGCTCACCGCGATCCGCGCCCTGACCGAGGCCGGTGTGCGCGTCGCCGCGGGCGCGGACAACGTCCGCGACCCGTTCAACCCGGTCGGGCGGAGCGACGCCCTCGAGACCGCGAGCCTGCTCGTGTCGGCCGGCCACGTCACGCCGGACCAGGCGTACGCGATGGTGAGCGACACCGCCCGGAGCGTGATGGGCCTCCCGGCCGCCGGCCCCGTCCCCGGACGGCGGGCCGACCTGCTCGCGATCGCCGCGACGAGCGTCACCGACGCGGTGGCGAACGCTCCGGCCGACCGCATCGTCCTGTCCCGCGGGCGCCTCGTGGCACGCACCGAGGTCCGCACGACCGTCGCCGCCCCGATGTCCGTGCGCGCGACCGCACCCGTCCCCGCCTGACCCCCTCGCCCCACCACCGCGAACCCGTGACCCGAGAACCCGAGGTGCCCGTGACCACCACCGCCCCGCCGCCCGTCACCACGACGGACACGCTGCTCGACTTCCGGAACGTCGAGATGACCTTCCCGAACGGCACCATCGCCCTGCAGGGCGTCGACCTGACCGTCGACCGCGGGCAGTTCGTGTCCGTCGTCGGGCCCTCCGGCTGCGGCAAGTCGACGCTGCTGCGCATCGCCTCCGGACTCGAGTCGGCGTCCGACGGGTCCGCCGACGTCGCCGCCGACCGCATCGGCTACGTGTTCCAGGACGCGACCCTGCTGCCGTGGCGCACCGTGCAGGGCAACGTCGAGCTGCTCGCCGAGCTCGCGCACGTGCCGAAGGCCGAACGGGCTGCCGAGGCTGCTCGTGCGATCGACCTGGTCGGGCTGAACGGCTTCGAGACGAACCTGCCGAAGCAGCTGTCCGGCGGCATGCGGATGCGCGTCTCGCTCGCCCGGTCGCTGACGCTCGACCCCGAGCTGTTCCTGTTCGACGAACCGTTCGGCGCCCTCGACGAGATCACCCGCGAGCGCCTGAACGACGAGCTCCTCCGGCTCTTCGTCGAGCAGCAGTTCGCCGGACTGTTCATCACCCACTCGGTGTCCGAGGCCGTGTACCTGTCCACCGAGGTCGTCGTCATGTCCGGCCGTCCGGGCAGCATCGTCGGCCGGTTCGAGGTGCCGTTCCCGATGCCCCGCGACCCCGACATCCGCTTCACCCCCGAGTTCGCCGAACTGGTCGGCGAGGTCTCGCACGCGCTCCGGGAAGGACACCGCTGATGGTCACCCTGCAGGAGGTCGCCGAGGCCCGCGCCGTCCGAGCGGCAGCACGCCGCACCGCACCGCGCGCCCGCCGGACCGTGTCGTGGTGGCAGCCCGTCGTCGTCCTCGCCGTGCTCGTCGGCATCTGGTACGCCGCGGCCGCCTACTACGACCACGTCCGTGGCCTCGCGTTCCTGGTGCCGTACCCGCACCTCGTGGCGAAGGCGATCGTCGCCCCGACGATGCCCGACGGCTCGCCCTCGACCTTCGGCACCGACCTGTGGGCCGCGCTCGGTCGCACCACCGTGGTGTCCCTCGTCGGCCTCGGCTTCGCGATCGTCATCGGTGTCGTCTGGGCGATGGCGATGGCGCAGGCGAAGTGGCTCGAGCGGTCGCTCTACCCGTACGCGGTGGTGCTGCAGTGCGTGCCGATCCTGGCGCTCGTACCCCTGATCGGCGCCCTGTTCGGCTACGAGTTCGCGAGCCGGGTCATCGTCACCGTGATGATCGCCCTGTTCCCGATGGTGTCGAACACCCTGTTCGGCCTGCAGTCCGCCGACCGCGGGCAGCGCGAGCTCTTCCGGCTGCAGCGGGCGAGCCGGTTCGCCCAGCTCGTGAAGCTGCAGTTCCCCGCCGCCCTGCCGTCGATCTTCGTCGGTCTGCGGACCTCGGCCGGCCTGAGCGTCATCGGCGCGATCGTCGGCGACCAGTTCTTCCAGCGCGGCAACCCCGGGCTCGGCGTCCTCATCCAGGTGACCGCCTCGCGCCTCATGGGGCCGGAGCTCTACGCGACCATCATCATCGCCTCGCTCTACGGCGTCGCCGTCTTCCTCGTGTTCGGACTGATCGGCCGCCTGGCCGTCGGTCGCTGGCACGACTTCAGCTGACCCGCGTCGCGGCGCTCTCCCCCGACCGCCGCGGCGCGGGTCGCCCCGACTCCCCTTCGCTTCCCGTCCCCCTCACCGACCCACAGCACCACGAGACCCGCACCACGAACGGAGCCTCCATGCGCACCACCCGAACCACGACGCGGATCGGCGTCGCGACCGCAGCCCTCGCCGCGACCGCCCTCACCCTGACCGGATGCGCCGCCGGCTCGTCCGCCGGCACCGCGGCGTCGAGCGCCAGCGCGAAGGCCGCGACCGGCCCCGCGATCGACCTGTCGGGCGTCTGCCCGGCGACCGTCGTCGTCCAGACCGACTGGAACCCCGAGGGCGAGCACGGCCACCTGTACGAGATGCTCGGTCCGAACCCGTCGATCGACGCGTCGGGCAAGACCGTCACCGGCGACCTGTACGCCAACGGCAAGAGCACCGGCGTGCAGCTCGAGATCCGCGCCGGCGGCCCCGCGATCGGCTACACGAAGGTCGCATCGCAGATGTACCAGGACAAGGACATCACCCTCGGCTACATGTCCACCGACGAGCAGGTGCAGTTCTCCGGCAACCTGCCCACCACGGCCGTCTTCGCCGAGAACGACTCGTCCCCGATGTCGATCATGTGGGACCCGAAGACCTACCCCGACGTCGACTCCATCGAGGACCTCGGCAAGGAGCTCGAGAAGAACGGCGGCGTCGTCCGCTACTTCAACGGTGCCGCGTACATGACGTACCTCGAGCAGTCCGGCATCCTGCCGAAGCAGGTGCTCGACGGCAGCTACGACGGCACCCCGTCGAAGTTCGTCTCCGCCGGCGGCAAGGACGCGCAGCAGGGCTTCGCGACCGCGGAGCCGTACATCTACCAGAACCAGGTCGCCGCCTGGGGCAAGAAGGTCGCGTACAAGCCCATCTCGAGCACCGGGTGGAACCCCTACCCCGAGGCCGTGTCCGTCCGCACCGGCGACCTGTCGAAGCTCGAGCCGTGCCTGCAGAAGCTCGTGCCCGTGATGCAGCAGGCCGACGTGGACTACCTGAAGGCGCCCGAGGCCACGAACGACCTCATCACGCAGCTCGTGCAGCAGTACAACAACGGCTGGACGTACGACTCGAAGGTCGGAGCGTTCGCGGCGAAGCAGATGGTGGACCTCGGTCTGGCGAAGGACACGGACGGCTACATCGGCTCGATGGACGAGCAGCGCATGCAGGACTTCATCGACAAGGCGAAGCCCGTCTTCGCCGGCACCGGTGACGTGAAGAGCGACCTCGCACCGTCCGACCTGTACACGAACGAGTTCCTCGACAAGTCCATCGGACTGGGCAACTGACAGCCGGTCGGCCGCGCGCGTCGTGTCGGCCGACCACCCGTCGGACGGGAGGCGCGGGGCACGCCCGCCCCGTGCCTCCCGTCCGCTGTTCCCGCACCACCCACCCACAGGAGTGAGCATGACCACCGTCACCCCCGCCTCCACCACCCCCGCCACCGCTGTGTCCGCCGCGGCGCTCGCGGCGCTCCGCGCCGACCTCGTCGGCCTCCTCGGCGAGCGCGGCGTCAGCGCCGACGAGCGCACCCGCGCCCGCGCCTCCGTCGACGAGGCGACCATGAGCCCGATCCTCAGCGCGCAGCTGCCGCTCGGACTGGCCGACCTCGTCGCGTACCCGGCGTCGGCGGACGACGTCGCGGCCACCCTGCAGGCCGCCGTCCGGCACGGCGTCCCCGTCACGACCCGCGGCAAGGGCACCGGCAACTACGGCCAGGGCATCCCGCTGCACGGCGGACTCGTCCTCGACACCTCGCGGGCACGCGCCGTCGTCGAGGTCGGCGACGGGTGGATCACCGCCGAGGCCGGCGCGTCGATGGTCGCCCTCGAGCAGGCCGCGGCCGCCGCCGGGCAGCAGCTCTGGATGTACCCGTCCACCGCGCAGTCCACCATCGGCGGGTTCCTGTCCGGTGGCTCCGGCGGCACCGGTTCGATCGCGCACGGCTCGAACTGGCAGGGGTTCGTCACCGCGCTCGACGTCGCACTGCCCGGCTCGGACCAACTGCTGCACGTCGAGGGTGACGAGGCACAGCCGTTCGTGCACACCTACGGCACCGCCGGTGTGATCGCCCGGGCGACCGTCCGCCTCGAGCCGCTGCAGGAGTGGCGTGCGGTCTACGCGTCGTTCCCGACCTTCGAGGACGCGCTCGTCGCCGTCCGGACCCTGCGCGGGCTCGACCCGGTGCCGCGGCTCGTCAGCGCCGACCGACCCGAGGTCGCGGCCACGCTGCCGTCCGACACCGCGATCCCGGACGACCGGGCGAGCCTCCGCGCGATCATCGACGACGTCGTGCTCGACGAGGCCCGCGCGCTGGTCGAGCAGGCCGGCGGCACCGTGTCCGACGTCCGCGAGGGCCTGCAGCAGACCACCAAGGTGTCGATGCTGTCCTACAACCACCCGATCTGGTGGCTCAAGCGGAACACCCCCGACACCGAGTACTTCCACGTCGAGGTCGGCGGCGAGGCGCTCATCGACCGGATCGCCGAGGTCGAGGCCGTCTACCCGGGCGGGATGCTGCACATCGAGGCGGCACACGTCGGCCCGATCGGCATGCTCACCGCGCCGTACACCGGGGCCGAGGACGTCTACGCGGGCTACCCGGTGCTCCGTGAGCTGGGCGTCCGGGTGCACAGCCCGCACCAGTACTACGTCGACCACGGGGTCGAGGAACTCGTGGCACTGAAACAGCGCACCGACCCCGAGGGGCTGCTCAACCCGGGGCACGTCATCGACCCGTCGCTCGTGGTCAGCGGTGGCTCGACCGCGTCGGCGCAGCCCGTCGTGCCGGGGTTCGGCAAGTGAGCGGCGCCGTGCGCTCGCGTCGCCTGGCGGAGCTGTCGGGGCCGGCGGTCGCCGCCGGCTTCGGTCCGGAGACGATCGTCGTGCAGCCGACCGGGGCCGTCGAGCACCACGGGCCGCACCTGCCGCTCGTCACCGACTTCCTGCTCGCCGACCACATCGGCGGCGCGGCCGTCGAGCGGGCCGCTGCCGAGGGCCTCGACGTCTGGCAGCTGCCGACGCTGGCGTTCACGAAGTCCGACGAGCACAGCTGGGCGCCGGGCACGGTGTGGCTGGACGAGTCGACGATGTTCGACACCGCCGTGCAGATCGGCCGTGCCGTGGCGCTGACGGGTGCCGGGTCGCTGGTCTTCGCGAACGGGCACGGCGGGAACGTCGCCCTGCTCCAGGTCGCCCTGCGCGAGATCCGGAAGCGGTACGGACTGAAGACGTTCCTCATGCCGACGCTCGCCCGGATGCCCGGTCCCGCCGGCGAGGACGCCGACGAGCGCGGGTTCGGCATCCACGGTGGGGCGGCGGAGACGTCGATGATCCTGCACCTGCGGCCCGACCTGGTCGACATGTCGCTCGCGGAGCGGTGGGTGCCGGACCACCTGGCAGCGTTCGAGAAGATCCGGTTCAACGGTGGGCCGGTGTCCTTCGGGTGGTTGTCGAACGACTTCGGCACGCCCGGGGTCGTCGGGGACGCGAGCCGGGCGACCGCGACCTACGGGCAGGTGCTGTGGGACCTGTCCCTGGACGAAGCCGTGGCGTCCCTGCACGAGATCGCCCGCTTCGACCCGGCGGTCGCGAAGCCCGCCGCCGCTCCACTCGTGTCCGACGTGGTGACGGTGCCGTGACCGTCCTGCCGGGGCAGGCGGCGGCCGCGCAGGACGACGCTGCCGCCACCCCGGCCGACCCGCTCGAGCTGGCCGCCGCGTGGCTCCCGGCCGCCGAGGACGGACCCGGCCCCACCATGACCCTGTCCACACTCGGCCTCGACGGCTACCCGTCCGCCCGGACCGTGCTGCTCTCGCGGTTCGACGGAGAGCGCCTGCACTTCCACACCGACAGCCGGAGCCGCAAGGCCGCCGAGCTCGCCGCACTCCTCCGCGCCGCCGTCACCCTCGTCTGGCCCGAGGCGGCGCGGCAGCTCGTGGTCGTCGGGGACGTGGCACCCGTCACCGACGCCGAGGCCCGCGCCGCCTACGCCGCCAGGACCCGGTACCTGCAGGTGCTCGCGTGGGTGAACGACCACGAGGCCGCCGCCGACACCCACGGGCGACGACGGGAGCTCTGGGCGGCGTTCGAGCGTCAGCGACCGGGTGCCGGGCTCGAGCCACCGGGCACCTGGACGGGCTACGCGCTCACGCCGGTGCGGATGCTGTTCTGGCGCGGTGCGACCGATGCGGCGAGCAACCGGCTCGCGTACGAGCGCCACGCCGACGGCTCGTGGGCGCAGGAGTCCTGGCCCGGCTGACCCGCCAGCGGCAACCGGCATCACCGGGTCAGGCTGAGCGGATGATCTCCACTTGACGGGCCGGCAGGGCGTTCTTCGATGCTGACGCCAAGCGCGCCGGCAACACCACACCAGCGGTCCGCGCCGCGAGGTAGTCGACGAAGACACCGACGGAACTGTCAGCGCTCGGCTGATCACCCTCGCGGCGCATGTCATCGGCACCTCGGACGTCGAGCGCTCCGTCGACGTCCATGACCGACACTCGCCGGACACCGTCGCGCGTCTTGACGAAGACGTTGGCGAACCCGCCCACTGCCTCGATGCGACGGAGGAGCACCGGAAGCCGTTCGTCCTCGAGTGCGACCACCACCGGCGATCGTCCCTCGACGTCGACGACCTCGAGATCGATCTCCGCGAAGCGGCCGACCGCCAGAGAACGATCGACTTCCTGACGGAACGCGTCGAGTTCATGCATCGTGCTCGCGCCTGCCCTTCATGTCCCGGATTGTAACGGCGTACTCGAAGACGCGGACCGACGCTTGCGGGAAGAGCCTGTCGACGTCCTCGACGCAGTGCAACGGCGCGATCGACGAGACCGAGCCGTTCGTGTGGTGGAGGTGGACGTGTCCGTGGCAACAGTCCGCCCGTGCCCGTTCGACCCACTGCCCGTCGAGGTCGACCGCGAGCACCACGATCGCGAAGTCGACGAGTTCGCCGTTGCACCGGAACAGTCGATGGTCGATCCGGATCGTGTCGGCATCGTCCACGCTCTGGAACCACGAACGCTCGGAGCAGTCGTCACGCCGGGGCGGACGGTACAGGCCGCGATCCTGGTCGTCGAGACCCGCCGACAGTTCCTCGTGCGCACGGCGTTGGTCCCGTCGTGCTCGCTGCGTGCGCCGGACCATGCCGGAACGATAGTTGCGGGTCGAGCGGGCCGGCGAGGAATCTGTATGCACGCACGGTGCTGTGCGACGTGGCGCGCGAACCGGCGTCAGCGGAGCGTGATCCCCCGGATCGTCGCCGACACCGTGGTCGGATCGTCAGCCCTGGTCTGCGCGGAGCACGACCACTCGACCGGTTCCGTCGCCTCGCCGTCTTCCACACGTTGTACCGAGGACTCGCCGGTGACGATCACGGTGGTCACCTCGTCCGAGCCCCCCGGCCCGTCCTCGACGGACGTCGACCGGGTGTCGACGACCTTCCACGGGGTCATCCCGTACCCGTCCCGCCACCAGGCGACGATCGCCGGCCCGACCCTCGTCTCGCACGCCGCCCGCGCGACCCCGTCGAACGAGGTCTGCTGCTGCGTGCGCCCGGTGAGCACGACGAGGGCCACCACGACAGCCGTGGCCGCGACGGTGCGGGTCCTCATGGAGTCATGGTGCAGGACGCCGCGCGGTACGTACAGCTCCTGCCCTGGCGACGGCGAGCGAGGCACTCCCCGGCGCTCCGGACGACGCCGGCATCCGCAAGAGACGACGGCGTCGTCGCCAGACGAACTCGCTCCCCCGAGACACCGCCGGATCACCGGGCGTCTCGCTCGACCGGCGGCGTCTCAGCACGACACCGGCGTCTCGCTGCGAGCTGCGAGCCGCAAGCGGCGAGCGGCCCAGGACGCTCGCGCGGCAAGGAACATCCCCGGGAACGACGAAGGCCCCGTCGCAGTGCGACGGGGCCTTCTCAGATGTGCGCTCGAAGGGACTCGAACCCCCAACCTTCTGATCCGTAGTCAGATGCTCTATCCATTGAGCTACGAGCGCATCCGGTCTTGCGACCGATGCTGGCCTTGCGGCCGTGGAAGACTCTACAACAGGTGCGGCGCGGAACGCCAATCGAGCCGCGCCGCACCGAGCCCTCGGCGTGTCGCGCCGTTCAGACCACGGTCGGCTCCTCGTCGAACACCTCGGCGAGGAACACCTGCAACGCCTGCCACGAGCGGCGGTCGGCGCGCTCCTGGTACTGCGCCCCGTGGTCCGGCGCATCGGTGCCCGGCACCGCGAACGCGTGCATCGCGCCGGCGTAGGTGGTGACCTGCCAGTCGACCGACGGCACCGCGCGCATCTCGTCCTGCCACTCGGCGACCGTCGTGTCCGGCACCATCGGGTCCGCTCCCCCGGTGAGCACGAGGAGCTTCGCCCGGATCGCGGACGCGTCCGAGGGCTCGTGCACGATCAGGCCACCGTGGAACGACACCGCACCGGCGAGGTCCGCACCGGTGCGTGCGAGTTCGATCGCACCGGAGCCGCCGAAGCAGTACCCCATCACGACGATGCGGGAGTGGTCGACGTCGGGGTCCTCGCGCAGCCGGTCGAGCCCCGCGGTCAGCCGGGCGCGGAACATCGGCAGGTCCTGGTAGAACGAGCCCGCGACCTCGCCGGCGGTGTCGTCGCCGGGACGGACGCCCTCGCCGTAGACGTCCGCACCGAAGGCGACGTAGCCGAGACGGGCGAGCATCGTCACCCGGGCCTCGACGTGCTCGTTGACGCCGTGCCAGTCGTGGATCACGAGGACGGCGGGGCGGGGCCCCGACACGGCGTGGTCCTTCGCCAGCACACCGAGGAGCGCGGTGCCCTCGTGGTCGTAGCGGACGGGCTCGACGCGGACGTCGGAGCCGGCGGGGACGGGGACGGTGGACAGGACGTCGTCGGTGGTCTTCACGTCACCGGACGCTACGCCGCGCGACCGGCAGACGGACGGGAGGCGCGTGGCGGCCCCGCCACGCGCCTCCCGTCCGGCACCGCGCCTCCCGCCGACGCGACGTCAGCAGTCGATGTTGTCCCAGCTGTCGGGACCGGCCGACCCGGCCGCGTACTCGTCGAGCGGCGCCTTCCCGTCGCGCCACGCACGCAGGAACGGCTCGACCACCTTCCACCCCTGCACCGCGCTGTCACCGCGCACCGACAGCGTCGCGTCGCCCTCGAGCACGCCGGCCAGGACCTCGCCGTAGGCGCTGAGCCGACCGGGGTTGAAGTTCACGGACAGCGCCGTGTGGTCGATCGTGTACGGATCGCCGGGACCGTTGACGTTGAGCTCGAGCTGCATCTCGTCCGGGGCGATCCAGATCCGCAGCTTGTCCGGTCGCTCGGCGCCGCTCAGCCCGTTCGGCACGTGCGGCGAGTCCTTGAAGGTGATGACGATCTCGCGACGCTGCTGCTCCAGCGCCTTGCCGGACCGCAGCGTGAAGGGGACGCCGGCCCAGCGCCAGTTCGCGACCTCGAGGGTGAGCTGCGCGAGGGTCTCGGTGCCGAGCGACGGGTCGACGCCGTCCTCGTCGACGTAGGACGGCAGCTCACGGTCGCCGATCGTCCCGGCGGTGTAGCGCGCACGCTTGCCCGCGGCGACGACGTCCTCGCCCCACGGCCGGACGGCGCGGAGGACGAGCTCCTTCTGCGTGCGGAGGTCGTCGGCGTCGATGGATGCAGGCGCCTCCATCGCGACGACGGCCATCACCTGCAGCAGGTGGCTCTGGATCATGTCGACCAGGGCACCGGCCTTGTCGTAGTAGCGCGCGCGGCCCTCCAGCCCGAGGGTCTCGTCGTAGACGATGTCGACGCGGTCGACGTGCGCCGACGACAGCAGCGGCTCGATGATGCGGTTCGCGAAGCGCAGCCCGAGCAGGTTGAGGACCGTGGAGCGGCCGAGAAAGTGGTCGACGCGGTGGATGCGCTCCTCGGGCAGGAACGAGTGCAGCAGGTCGTTGAGGTGCTCGGCGCTCTCGGCGTCGGTGCCGAACGGCTTCTCGAGCGCGAGCCGCGTGCCACCGGGCAGGTCGAGGTCCTTGAGGACGGCGCAGCTCTTCTCGGTCACGGCCGGCGGCAGCGCGAAGTAGATCGCCGGATCGTGGTGGCACGCGTCGAGCAGGGTCCCGAGGTCGCCGGCGTCGGTGACGTCGGCCTTGCGGTAGGTCGAGGCCTCGATGACCTCGACGAGCCGCCGGCTGAGCTTCTCGCCGCCGTCGTGCGCGCCCTCGTCCTCCTCGTTCTTCGACGCCTGCGCGTTCTCGAAGGACGTGCGCACCTGCGCCTTCCAGTCGTCGTCCGAGATGTCCTCCACGCCGGCCCCGACGAGCTGGACGTCCCAGTCGTCCTTGACCTCGAGGAGGGTGGCGAGACCGGGCAGCAGCAGTCGCTTGGACAGGTCGCCGCTGGCTCCGAGGATGAGCAGGCTGGTCTGGAGGCTCGACATGCCCCCGACCGTACTCACGCGTTCCGGCGCGTGGCCGGGTTGCGTCGGTACGGTGGGGCGAGTCCGGCGCGAGGGAGCACCATGAGCAGTGGGTACGGAGGGCGACGCATCCGCGTCGCCGTGGTCGGCACCGGGATGATCGCGGGGGTGCACGCCCGTGCGGCACGGGCCGCGGGCGCCGAGGTCGTCGGGGTGCTCGGCCGGACGCCGGCCCGGTCGGAGCAGGTCGCCGCACAGCTCGACGTCCCCCGCGGCTACGCCTCGCTCGACGAGGTGATCGCCGACGCCCCCGACGTCGTCCACGTCTGCACGCCGAACGACCAGCACCACCCGCAGTCGCTCGCGGTCGTCCGCGCCGGGATCAACGTCGTGTGCGAGAAGCCGCTCGCGATCAGCGCCGAGCAGGCCGCCGAGCTGGTCGCCGCAGCCGACGAGGCCGGCGTCGTCGCGACCGTGCCGTTCGTCTACCGGTACCACCCGGTCGTCCGGGAGATCCGCGCCCGCATCGCCGCCGGTGAGCTCGGCCGGTTGCTCGCCGTGCACGGCCACTACCTGCAGGACTGGATGCTCGACGAGGACGCCTCGAGCTGGCGGGTGGACGCCGGTGCCGGCGGGGTGTCCCGGGCCTTCGCGGACATCGGCTCGCACTGGTGCGACCTGGTCGAGTTCGTGACCGGCGACCCGTTCGCCGCGGTGAGCGCCGCGACCGACATCGTCTACCCGACCCGTCCGGCTGCCTCCGGGCCGTCGTTCTCCGGCTCGCCGGACCCCGACCCGGTGGCGGACGCCGGGCAGCGGGCCGAGGTCACCACGGAGGACACGGCCGTCGCGACCTTCCGCACCGGCACCGGGCGCATCGGCAACGTCGTCGTCTCGCAGGTCGCGGCCGGGCGGAAGAACCGGCTGTGGTTCGAGGTCGACGGCACCCTCGGGTCGGCGGCCTTCGACCAGGAGCAGCCCGAGGCGGCGTGGTTCGGCAACGAGCGCGGCGCCCAGATCGTGGTGCGCGACCCCTCGCTCGGGTTCCCCGACCAGCGTCGGCTGGCGGTCGTGCCGGCCGGGCACCCGCAGGGGTACCTCGACGCCTTCGCGGCGTTCGTCGCCGACACCTACGCGGCGGTCCGGGCGGAGGGCGACCGTTCGGCGTGGCCCGAGGGGCTCCCCACGTTCGCCGACGGTGCTCGTGCGGCGTCGGTCATCGAGGCCGTCGTCGCCAGCGCGGCCGACGGGACGTGGCGTCCCGTCGCCTGACGTCCCCCGGGCGACCTGAGCGTGTACAGGAACCGCCGAGCACGGTGGGTGCATGAGCACGACCGTGAGCGACTTCGTCATCGACCGCATCAAGGCATGGGGCGTCTCGCGCGTCTTCGGCTACCCCGGGGACGGGATCGGTGCGTTCGACGGGGCGCTCGGCAAGGCCGACGGCAGCGAGCGGGAGCTCGAGTACGTCCGCCCGACGCACGAGGAGATCGCCGCGCTGATGGCGACCGCGCACGCCAAGTTCACCGGCGAGGTCGGGGTCTGCGTCGCGACCTCGAGCCCCGGCGCGTTCCACCTGCTCAACGGGCTGTACGACGCGCAGATGGACAACCAGCCGGTCGTCGCGATCGTCGGGCAGCAGGGCCTGGCGTCGATCGGCACGTTCACGCAGCAGGAGTCGAACCTCGAGCGCGTGTTCGCCGACGTCGCCTGCTACGTGGAGACCGTCGCCACGCCGGACGCGGTCGGCGTCGTGGTCGACACGGCGTTCCGGACGGCGATGCTCCGGAAGCAGCCGGCCGTCGTCGTGCTCCCCCACGACGTGCAGGCGATGGCGTACGAGGCCCCGGCCGCCGAGCACTGGGTGTCCCGGTCGAGCGACGTCGCCCCCTCGACCCGGATCGTGCCGCCGCAGGACCAGATCGCGCGCTTCGCCGAGATCCTGAACGCCGGGGAGCGCGTGACGTTCCTCGTCGGAGCCGGCGCCCGTGGTGCCACGGACCTGGTGCTCGAGGCCGCAGAGAAGACCGGCGCCGGCATCATCACCGCCCTGCGCGGGAAGGACGTCGTCCCCTCCGACGTGCCGTACCACACGCAGCAGGTCGGGCTCCTCGGCTCGCGCCCGAGCCTGACCCAGGTCAAGGAGTGCGACACGATCGTGCTCCTCGGCTCGAACTACCCCTACGGCGAGTACCTGCCCGCCTCCGGTCAGGCCCGCGGCGTGCAGGTCGACATCAAGCCCGAGCAGATGGGCCTGCGGTACCCGACCGAGCTCAACCTGTGGGGCGACGTCGGTGCGACGCTGCAGGCGGTCATGCCGCTGCTGCGCGACAAGCAGGACACCGCGTGGCAGGACAAGCTCGCCGGCGAGATGCGCGAGTGGGAAGCGGAGATGCACCGCCAGGCCGAGGTCGCGTACGACGACGGCGTCAACCCACGACGCGTCATCCGGGCCGTGAACGAGCGCCTGCCCGAGGGCGTCACGGTCACCTGCGACGCCGGGACCACCGCCGACTGGTACGGCCACCACATCCGACTGCGCCGCGGCATGCACGGCGACATGTCCGGACGGCTCGCGACGATGCTCGCGGCGATGCCCTACGCCGTCACGGCGAAGTTCGCCTTCCCGGACGCCCCGGCGGTGTGCACCATCGGCGACGGAGCCTTCCAGATGCTCGGCATGAACGAGCTCATCACGGTGAAGAAGTACATGGCCCAGTGGCCGAACCAGCAGCTCGTGATCGTGGTCATGCACAACGACGACCTCGGCCAGGTGTCGTGGGAGATGCGGACCGAGGACGGCAACCCGATGTGGTCCGGGTCGCAGGACGTCGAGTCGATGGACTACGCCGGGTACGCCCGGCTGCTCGGCTTCGAGGGCATCGCGGTGCACGGTGACGACGAGGTCGAGGCAGCCGTGGAGCGGGCGTTCGCCAACCCCGGGGTCACGCTCATCGACGCCTACGTCAGCCGCAACGTGCCGCCGCTGCCGCCGCACATCACCGCCGAGTACGCGGTGAACACCGCGAAGAGCCTGCTCAAGGGCGACCCGGCGGAGATCGGCGTCATCAAGGACTCGGCGAAGGCCATGGCCGCCGAGGCCGTCGAGCGGGTGAAGGGCGCGCTGGGCCGGGACTGACGCCGATCCCGCCGTGGTTGTCCCCCGAACGGGAGGAACGTCCCCCGTGGTGTGAACACCACGTGACGTGTTGCGGCAACCCCTGGCGCGTCGGCTGTGGGAGTTCATAGGTTCTTGCGGTGATGAACGCTCACACTCCCCCGCGTCGCCGGCGCCTGGCCGGGGCCTCCGCCCTGGTCGCCGCCGGCGTCCTCACCGCCCTGACCGTCCCGTCCGCCGCCCTCGCCGCCGAGGGCGACACCACGATCGACCTCTACAACGTCAACGACTTCCACGGCCGCATCGCGCAGTCGATCTCGAAGGACTCCGCCGGTGCTCCGGCACCGCGGGACGGCGACGCCGCCGGTGCCGCGACCCTCGCCGGTGCACTCGAGCAGCTCCGGGGTGCCGATCCCTCGACGTCCGCCTTCGTCAGCTCCGGCGACAACATCGGCGGCTCGACGTTCGAGTCCTTCATCCAGGACGACCAGCCCACCATCGACGTCCTCAACCAGATGGACCTGTCGGTCAGCGCCATCGGCAACCACGAGCTCGACAAGGGCCAGGACGACTTGCGCGACCGCGTGATCGGCGGCCAGGGCGAGGGCGTCCGCGCGGCGCAGTGGGACTACGTCTCCGCGAACATCCTCGACTCGGCCACGGGCGAACCCGCGTTCCAGCCGTACTCGATCCAGGAGATCAGCGGCAAGCGCGTCGGGTTCATCGGCGCGACGGTCGACCTCGTCGGCCAGGGACTCGTCGCTCCGGACGGCATCGCCGGACTGGAGATGGGCGACATCACGACCGAGGTGAACAAGGTCGCGGCGCAGCTCACCGACGGTGACACGGCGAACGACGAGGCCGACGTGCTCGTCCTCCTCGTGCACGACGGCGCCGAGTCCCCCGCCGAGGTCGCGCCCGGCGACGACTCCGACTTCGCGCGCGCGGTCCACGGCGTCACGCCGAAGGTCTCGGCGATCCTGTCCGCCCACACGCACCAGACGTACGCCTACTCGGTCGTCCCGACCGGCGGTACCGTCGCCCGCCCCGTGATCCAGACCGGCTCGTACGGCTTCAACCTCGGTCACGTCGAGCTCACGGTCGCCGCGGACGGCACGGTGACCGCGGCGACGCCCGAGAACCTGCGCCTGGTCGACGGCACGTACACGCCCGACCCCGCCGTGCAGACCACGGTCGACGCCGCCGTGCAGGAAGCCGACCGCCTCGGCGCCGTCGAGCTGGGCACGGTGGACCGCGACCTCCAGCGCGCCGTGCAGTCGAACGGGTCGGAGAACCGCGGCGGCGAGTCCACCCTCGGCAACTTCGTCGCCGAGGTGCAGCGTGACCAGACGCAGCGCCAGGGCTCGCAGATCGCCTTCATGAACCCGGGCGGTCTCCGCGCGGACATCGCCTCCGGCGCGGTGACGTACAAGGAAGCGGCGGTCGTCCAGCCCTTCGCGAACACGCTCGTCGTGCTCGACCTGACCGGCGACCAGATCCGGCGGGCGCTCGAGCAGCAGTGGCAGCCGTCGACCGCGAGCCGCCCCTTCCTCAAGCTCGGCGTCTCCGAGGGCTTCAGCTACACCTACGACCCGCTGGCCACGGCCGGCGAGCGCATCACGGGCATGACCCTCGACGGTGACCCGATCGCGTCCGACCGCACCTACAAGGTCACGGTGAACTCGTTCCTCGCGACCGGCGGAGACAACTTCGCCGCCTTCAAGGACGCCGCCGCGAAGCAGGACAGCGGCACGGTCGACCTCGAGGCGCAGGTCCAGTACTTCCGAGCACACCCGACCGTCGCGGTCCAGGAGGACCAGCGGGCCGTCGGCGTCCGGGTCTCCGAGGCACCTGCCGGCGGCTTCGGCCCCGGCGACGACGTCCGCATCGACCTGTCGTCCCTGACCTTCAGCAACGCGGCCGACCAGGGCGGCACCGTCTCGGTCAGCGCCGGTGGTCAGGAGCTCGCGTCCGCCGAGGTCGACACGACGGTCGTCGACACCACCGACGAGCAGGGTCGCGCGACCCTCGCGTTCACCGTGCCGGGCACGCCTGCCGCGGACACGGAGCCGACGGCCGTTCCGACCGCTGCTGCCCGCGCCGCCGCCCCGACCGCGACGACCGACCAGCCGCTCGTCCTCACCCTGCCGAACGGGCAGACCGTGACCCTCGCCGTGACGGTCCCGGTCGAGACGGCCGTCGAGCCGGAGCCGGGCACCGGCGAGCCGACCGACCCGGGTACCCCCGGTCCCGGCCTGCCGGGCAGCGGCGACACCGACGGCGACGGCAGCGCGGGCGGTGCCGACGGCGCGGGCACCGGTGTCGTGGACGCCGACCGACCGGACGCCGCTCGCGGCGACCTGGCGTTCACCGGCGCCGACCTGGTGTTCCCGGGCATCGCCGCCGGCGTCCTGCTGCTCGCCGGCGCCGTGGCGCTGGTGCTCGCACGCCGGAAGCGCGCCGTCGAGGACGGGCCGGTCCTGACGGACTGACACCGCGCCTCCCGGCCGACGACGCGACGGGCCGTCCCACCTGGTGGGGCGGCCCGTTCCGCTGTCCGATCCCAGAACGGGACTGCTCAGGGGCAGTCCCGCGAGGTACGCTCCCCCTGTCGCATCGCGATGCGTCGCGCCGGGTCGTCCCCCCAGGGGGCGGGCGGTGGTTCCGTCCGCCGGACTCCGCGGCGCGGGTGCTCTCCGTCTCCAGGGAAACGACGGAGGGCACCCACCTCGACTCCCGCCGGGGTCAGTGGAAGAGCTGCTCCCCGATGTACGAGCCCTTCCGGGGTGCCGGCGGCACGGCGAACACCCCGGACCCGATGTGCGACACGTACTCGTTCAGGCGGTCGGACGCACCGAGCTTCCGCTGCAGCCGCGTGACGTGCTCCGGGTCGTTCACGTACGCCGCGAAGAGCAGGCCGGCGTCGAGCTGCCCGTACTGGTTCAGCCCGTCCGTGTAGTTGTACCCGCGGCGCAGGATCTTCACGCCGCCGTTGTTCTCGTGCGCCGCGAGGGCGACGTGGGAGCGCGGGTCGATCGCGGTCCCGCCGTCCGCGTCGGTGCCGTGCGGCGCCCGGGCGTGGAAGTCCGGCGTCGTGTGCTCCGACCCGCCGGAGAGCGGCGCGCCCTCGACCTTCGTCCGGCCGAACACCCGCTGCTGGTCGGAGACGACGTCGGCGTCCCAGGTCTCCAGGTTCATGCGGATCTTCCGCACCACCTGGTACGTGCCACCGGCCATCCAGTCGGCTCCGCGGTCGAGCCACACGAACCGGTCGTACTCGTCGTCCGTCGTGACGTTCCGCGTCCCGTCCTTGAACCCCATCAGGTTGCGCGGCGTCGACTGCGTCGGACCGGCCGAGGCGCGGCCGAACCCGATCACGGTCCACCGCACGGTCGCGGTGCCGCGGGCCATCCGGGCCAGGTCGCGGACCGCGTGGTACGCCACCTGCGGGTCGTCGGCGCACGCCTGCAGCGACAGGTCGCCGCCGGTCAGCTGCGCGTCCAGGTCGTCGCTCGGCAGCGGCGGGATCGCGGCCAGGTGCGCCGGACGCTTCGCGGCGAGGCCGAAGCGCTCGTCGAAGACGCCGGGCCCGAGCCCGACGGTGACGGTCAGCGACGCCGGGCCGAGGTCGAGCGCCTCGCCCGTGTCCGCTCCCACACCGTCGCCGTGGACGGGTTCGACGCTGCCGATCGTCCGGCCGGCCTGCAGCTGCGCGATCGCGGCCGACCAGCGGGCGAGCAGGACCTGGAGCTCGGTCGCGGTGGACGCCGTCAGGTCGAACACCATGAAGACGCAGTGCCGCTGCGGCGTCGTGCGGATCCCGCCCTGCGGCTGCCGGGCGGCGGTCGCGTAGAACGGGACCGACTGCGACAGGTCGACGGACTCGTCGCCGTTCGCGGCCGCGGTGAAGGGGTCGACCCCGGTGGCGGCGGCCGACCCGGCGACACCCGCGACGGCGCCCACGCCCGCACCGGCGGCCGCGAGCCCGGCACCGATCAGCCCGCGGCGGGAGAACCGGGAGTCGTTCACGCCGTCGCGACCTTCTCGGCCAGGCGCGAGAGCGGGTCCTGCAGCGCCTGGACCTGCTGCGAGATGCGGTTGGCGTCCTTCGCCTTCGCGGCGTCGTCCCATGTGGCGAAGCCGCCGAGGGAGTCCGCGTCGCGGAAGCCGTCCATCAGTGTGTTCGTCGTGTCGAACTGCGTGGCGATCTGCTTCGTCAGCGCCGGGTCGACCTTCGTCAGGCCGGGCTTGAGGTAGGCGAAGGCCTGTCGGGCACCCTCGACGTTCGCGGCGAGGTCGACGAGGTCGATGTGGCTGTACGCCTCCTCCTCGCCCGTGATCTTGTTCGACTGGACCTCCTCGAGCAGCCCGGCCGCGCCGTTCGCCAGGTCCTCGGGCTTGTACTCGATCGACGGCACGCGCTTCGCGAGGAGCTCGACGTCGGCGGTCAGTGCGGCCGCGGTCTCCTTCGTCGACGCGGTGATGGCGCCGGCCTGGAACAGGTCCTTCTCGACGGCGTGGAAGCCGCTCCAGCCGACGGCGTCGTCGAGGTTCGACGCGCGCATGTCGATCAGGTAGTCGAGGTTGCCGGCGTTGTCGGTGGCCGAGAAGCCCTTCTTGACGAAACCGTCGACGTCGCTCTCGACGTGCTCGTAGAACGGACGGGCCGCCGCGTAGTCGCGCTTCGCCGCGTCGAGGTCACCGGCGTCCACGTCGTGCTGCAGCTGCTGCACGGCCGCCACCATGTCGGTGACCTGGCCGTCGACGTAGGTCGCGTAGCCCTTCGCGCCGTCGGCGAGCAGGGTGGCCGCGCTGCTGTTCGCGGTCGACGCGGCCTTTCCGGTGACGGTGAGGTCGGTGAGCTCGTGCTCGGCACCCGGGCAGTAGACCTGGTACTCCCCACCGCTCAGCGTGGCGGTGAAGCGGACGGCGTCGAGCCCCGGGGCGAGGTTCTCCTTCTCGCCGAGGATGCGCTGGTCCTGCAGGAGCTCCACCTCGGTGATGGCGGTGGACGACTCGTTGTGCACCGTGAACGTGACGGGGCCCGCGGGGACCTTCGTGGTCGACACGGCGCAGGCGTCGGAGCCGTCGTTCGTCAGGGTGATGGTGACACGCGAGAGCTTCCCGGTGCTGCTCGAGCTGTCGTCGGCGGGCGACCCCGTCGAGCAGCCGGTCAGGGCGAGGGCGGTGACGGTGCCGAGAGCACCGAGGACGATCAGGGGGCGGGCGGCCAGGGGGTGGGCGGCGCGGGGGCGGGCGGTCCTACCGAACGGCATGGTCGAGGCTCCTTGCAGGGACGTCGGCGGGCGGTCCGCGCGACGGGTCGGTTCCGGGGGTGGTGGTCGGTGGGGCGACGGCGCGCCGACGGTCGCGGAGGGCGAGCAACGCCTGTGCGGCGGCGGCGACGGCGAGCGCGATCGGCAGCCAGGTGCTCCAGAGCCGCAGCTCGGCAGCGCGGGTGTGCGCCGCGGCCAGGTCCGCGGCCGCGCGGTCGACGCGGTCGGTCGGCACCGCCCACACCGTGCGTTCCAGCGTGGTGGTCCGGGCGGCCGGGAGGCCCCCACCGCGCAGTGTGAGCACGTCGCGTTCCGAGCGGGTCGCGTCCAGGACACCCCCACCGACGGTGGTCAGGGTGACGGTCTCGCGGACGGACCAGCGGGCCGTGAACGGCCCGGGGTCCGTGCTCGGCGAGATGCCGACGGGGACCCGGCCGAAGAGGCCGACGAGGTCGTCGAGCGTCAGCGAGGTGGGGCGGCCGGCGACCGGGACGTCCTCGGTGACCTGCCAGCGGTCGGCGGCGACGCCGGAGCGGGTCACGCGGCGGTGGGCCGACGCGGGGAGGGTGCGTCGTGCCTCCCGGCCGGTGCCGGAGACGCGCAGGACTGCTGCCGGACCGTCGACGTCCGCCGTGACGGACCGTGCGTCACCGGTGACCGCCGTCGTGCGCGGCAGGTCGACGTCCGTGCTCGGGACGACCAGGGCGAGGACGACGGCCGTGGCCGCGAGCCCGGCGGCGACCGCCGCGCGGACCACCGGGACGCGGGCCGGCGACGGACGCCAGCGGCGCGGCCAGACCGCGACGGCGAGGACGGGCACGACGTAGAGGAACCAGCCGAGCACCTCGATGACGCGCGGATCGGCGGGGATCCCGAGGACGCCGGTGACGAGGGCGCCGCGGAGCGACCCGTTGGGGGCGAGCCACCCGAGGTCGACCGTGCGCTGCTGGCCGATGACGAGCCACCCGGCCTCGTGCGCGTGCCGCAGTGCGGTGAGCACGAGGCCGCCGGCGACGAAGACGAGGAAGACGCCGGTACCGGTGAAGAACCGGCCGAGGTCGAGGCGGACCCCGCCGGTGTAGATGCCGTACCCGACCGCCACCGCGACCGCGATGCCGATCACGGCACCGACGGCTGCCGTGCCGGTGTCCGACGACGCCTGGAAGGTCGCGAGGAGGAAGACCGAGGTCTCGAACCCTTCCTTGAGGACCGCGAGGAACGCCATGCCCGCCAGCGCCCAGGCGGTCCCCCGTCCGAGCGCCGCCGACGCACTGGCCTGCAGGTCCCGCGACAGCGTGCGCGCGTGCGTGCGCATCCAGACGATCATCCCGGTGACGAAGACCACGGCGACGGCTCCGATGACCGTCTCCATGCCCTCCTGCTGGGCCTGGGGCAGTGCCTGCTCGACGAGCTGCAGGCCGAAGCCGACGGCGATGCTCAGCGCGACGGCGAGCCCGACGCCGGCCCACATCGGGGCGAGAGGCGCGCGGTTGCGACGGAGGAACGCGGCGATGATGCCGACGATGAGCGTCGCTTCGAGGCCTTCGCGGAGGCCGATGACGAGGGTGGCGATCATGGCGAAGGTGAGGCTAACCTAACCAGCGCTCGGCCCGCCACTCCGGCGACGTGGGGTTTGATTGTTCTCATGAACGTGCTGACCCCGGAGGCCCTGGCGTCGGTCACCAACGTGCTCGACCTCGCCGGCGTGTTCGCCTCGGCACTGCTGGGCGGCTCGCTCGCACGCACGATGGACTTCGACCTGTTCGGCTTCCTCGTCGTCGGCTTCGTCTCCGGCCTCGGCGGCGGCATGCTCCGCGACACCCTGCTGCAGAACGGGCCGCCCGTCGCGCTCGTCGACCCGCTCTACCTGCCCGTGGCGATCGCCGGCGCACTGGTCGCATTCTTCGTGTCGTTCTCGGAGCTCACCTGGGACCGACTGTTCACCGTGCTGGACGCCGCCGTCATCGGCTTCTGGTCCGTGGTCGGGGTCCAGCGGACCTTCGACGCCGGTCTCGGCTGGCCCGCCGCGATCATCATGGGCACCATCACCGCGGTCGGCGGCGGGGCGATGCGCGACCTGCTGCTCCGTCGCGTGCCCGCGGTGTTCGGCGGGAACGCGCTCTACGCCACCGTGGCCGTCGCCGCGTCCGCGGTGATGGTGGTCGCCTCGTACCTCGGATCGCCGTCGATCGGCATCATCGCCGCGATCGTGCTGTCGCTCGGGCTCCGGTACGGGGCCGTCAAGCGCGGCTGGGGGCTGCCGAACGGTCGCGAGTGGCAGCCGAAGTCGACGCTCGGCGCACTGCTGCAGCGCGGGCGACGGCTGCGCCCCGACGCGATCCGGCTGCTCCGTCGACCCGGACGCCGAACCGGCGACGGGGCCGTCCGCAGCGACCGGGACACACCCGACGGCGTCTGACGAGCCGCGGTCGGCGTTCCGTCAGCGCCCGTCAGCACCCCGGCCGGTGCCTCGGTCAGCGCCTCGGTCAGCGCCTCTGCCCGGGCTCCGGTCGGTACCCGGGCACGGCGGTGGCCCACCGTCCGGACGACGCACGACCCCGTCGCTGCAGCGGCCTGCCGCGGTACGATCGCTCCCGCCGGGTACCGACCCGGTGACCACCGTCCTCGACGCACCGACACGACCCGAACGTGGCGGTCCACCGAGCGACGGGGCCGGGGGCTTCGCTGGTGCCGCGCGTGATCACGACGCGCGGCGCGGCAGGTCTCCGAGGGTCGCACCGGACCGGGTGCGGCACGGCCCGTGCGCCACCGACGCGCGGGGATCGACAGGACGGCGCACCACCGTCCACGACGACGATCACGGACCAGGACCCATGCGCGACGACGCTTCCTCCCCCAACCCCCGGACACCCCGCGCCGAGGTGCGCGAACGACTGCTCGTCGCCGGAGCCGACGTCTTCGCCGAGTCCGGCGTGCACGGCGCCCGGCTCGACGACGTGGCCGCTCGCGCCGGCTTCAGCAAGGGCGCCGTCTACTCGAACTTCACGTCGAAGCAGGACCTCGTCGCCCAGGTCATGCAGCGCTCGACGAACCGGATCCTCGCCGCGCTCCAGGAGGTCGTCCACGAGGACGTCGCCGCCGCGAGCATCGCCGAGGTCGTCCGGGCGGCGTTCGGGCGGTACGACCAGGGTCGGCAGTTCGCCCTCGTCTCGGAGCTCCGGGGGTACGCACTCCGCGACCCGGAGTTCATGCCCGAGTTCGTCCGGCAGCGGCGCGAGCTGCAGGACGGCGTGCTCGACCTGGTCCGGTCGTGGTTCGGGGCGCACCCCGAGGTCGAGCCGGGCATGCCGCTCGAGGACTTCGCCACGCTGCTCATCGGCGCGAACACCGGGATCGTGTTCGACGGGCCGGCCCTGCCCGGGGTGAACCCCGGCGACGTCATCGCGAGCCTGGTCGACGCGGTCGTGCGCCCGCGGCGCTGACGCGGCCGCGGCCGCGGCGGCGGCGCCGCATGCGCGCCGGCGCGGCAGGGCGCTTGCGCCCGGCGCGGCGGGGCGAGCAGCCGTCCGCACAACCGGAAGCACGTCGCGCCACGCGATTCCGCGGTGCGACGTGCTCCCCGTTGTGCGCGAGCACGCCACACCACGCCCGGCCCGGCGCGGCCGCACCAGGCCCGGGCCGGCACGGCCGGCACGGCCGGCACGGCCGGCACGGTCGTGCGCCCGCGGCGCTGACTCGACCGCGGCGGCCGCGGCCGAGTCCCGCCGCGGCCGTCCGCACAACCGGAAGCACGTCGCGCCACGCGATTCCGCGGCGCGACGTGCTCCCCGTTGTGCGCGAGCACGCCGCACAACGCACCACGCCAGGGCCCGTCCGGCACGGCCGGCCCAGCCGGCCCGGCACGGCCGCACCAGGCCCGGGCCGGCACGGCCGGCGCCGGCAGCGCGCCGCGCCGCGCCGCGGCTAGGCCGTGCGCCGGCGCTGCCGGCCCTCGTGGGACCACGCGGACGAGGGCAGCAGGCTCGGCGGGAACAGCCGCGCCCGGACCACGCGCGCCCGCGGGACGGACGCGTCGAGGGCGACACGAGCCTCCAGGACGGCCCGCCGGAGTGCTGCAGTGTCCACGCCCGCCGCACCGTCCGCGGCGAAGCGCTCCAGGTCGACCGCATCGACGATGCTCGTCAGGTGCGGGAGCACGCTCGCGGGGACGGTCCCGACGAGCCGACCGCGCACCGCACGCGCCGTCCGCGCTGCTGCGGCGGCGTCACCCGGCGGCGCGAGCCCCGGTGCGTACCCGTGGTCGGCGACGTCGTCGAGCACCTCGCGCCAGGCCTGCAGTGCGGGCGAACGTCCCGCCTGCACCGCGGCGAGCCGTCGGCGGCGACGCACCACACGGACGACCCCGGGTGCGACGAGCACCGCCAGCAGGAGCAGCAGCCCGATCACCAGGCCGGCGGCACCGGGTGGGGTGCCTCCGCCCGTCGTGGCCGCCGCGCCCGCTCCGGTCGAGGCGGAGGGTGTCGGGGTGGGCGAGGCCTCGGCGGGAGCGGTCTCCCCCGGGGCCGGCAGCGGCGTCTCCGACGGGGCCGGAGCCGGCGTCGCCGACGACTCGGTCCCCGCCTGCGCTGCGGCGTCGGAGCTCGGGGTCGGCTCGAACGACACCCAACCGGCGCCACGGATGTACAGCTCGGGCCACGAGTGCAGCTGTCGGTTCGAGACGGTGTACTCGCCGTCCTCCGTCTGGTCGCTGCTCGCCCGGTACCCGACCGCGATACGCGACGGGATCCCGAGCGTCCGCGCCATCACGGCCATCGACGACGCGAAGTGCACGCAGTAGCCCTGGCGCACGCGCAGGAACGTGTCGATCACGTCCATGCTGTCGCCGTCGTAGCCCTGCTCGACGGGGGCCGTCTCGGAGTAGGTGAAGAGGTCGCTGCGGAACCACTGCTCCAGGGCACGCGCCCGGGCGTAGTCGTTCGGCAGCCCGCCGGCCACCCGCTGGGCCGCCGCCCGGATGTCACGTGGCAGGTCCTCGGGCAGTGCCAGGTCGGTGCGGAGCTGCGTCTCGCTCGGCGCCGTGAACCCACGGCCGTCGGTGCGCCCGAGGATCCCGCTCGCGGCTATCGCGTCGAGGTACTCTCCCGACCAGGTCGAGGCGCCGAAGACCTGGTAGGTCGAACCGCGCTGGGTCACGGGACCGGTCGACCGGACCGTGCTCGAGTCCCCCATCCAGCGCCACTGCGACAGGTCCAGGTTCGTCGACTGCGACTCGAGCGACACGGCGCCGCCGGGCACGGGCAGGTAGTTGCTCGACAGCCCGGTGATCCGCACGGTCAGGTCGCCGCGGCTCGCCAGACGGGGGTTGATCCCGACCGCCCACTGCTGCTGGTCCGCGGTCTCCGCAGTGCTGGCGTCGGTCACGGTGGGCACCCAGTCGCCGGTGCCGAACTCGTCGAGGTCGGCGAGCTTGAGGTACTCCGGCTGCCCGTCGGCGGTGCGGTAGCGGAACACCTCGAGCTCGTTCGGCTGGCGGAGGTCGCGGCCGAGCTCGAGCAGCGTGCCGGGACGACCGGGCTGGATCGGGGCCTGCAGCGCGCCCGTCACGCCGGACAGCCAGCTGGCGTTGATCGGGACGAGCACCGGGAGCCCCACGGCGACGACGAGCCCGATCGCGCCCACCACGGCGGCCGGGAACGCCCGTTGCACCGGTCGGACGGACAGCCAGAGGAGCCCGAGGAACGCCGCCCCCACCAGGACGACGAGCACCGGCGAGGCGGGCTCGCCCGTGACGACACCGGGGACGATGAGCACGACCAGCGCGGGCACGGCCGCGAGCGCGACGGTCGGCGCGATCGCGGCGAGGAACAGGGTCACCCCGGCCACCCAGGCGATCGCGACGGTGACGATCAAGCGGATCGCGTCGCTCTGCGGCAGCGGCGCGGGGTTGAGCCGGATCGCGGCGAGCGCCTCGCCGAGGGCTCCCTCGCGGTCGAGCCAGCCGAGGGGGTGGACGTCGTTGACGACCGCGGCGACGCACGACCCGACCACCAGCGTGGCGACGAGGGCGATGAAGCGCACGCCCGGAGCGCGACGGCGGACGGCGAGGACGACGGCGACGAGCACCGCCGTGAAGACGACGCCGGACAGCCACCAGGCGGTGCCCTGCACGAGCGGACGCATCGCGAGCGCCGCGATGAGGACCGGCAGCGGTGCCAGGGCGACGACCCACGGTCCCGGGGCGTCGTCGCGTTCGGCCGGACGCTCGGGGCGGCCGCTGCGCGTGGGCGTCCTGACGCGGTCGGCGGTCGAGGTCCCGCTCACCGGGTGCTCCCGTGCGCCTGCGCGCCCGCGACGGGCACGACCAGGGTCCGCCAACCGGCACGGTCGAGGATGCCGCGCACCACGGGGTCGGGCGGGACGATGGTCGCGAGGATGCCGCGACTGGACCCGCTCGTCGCGGCGACGAGCTCTGCGGCCTGCTCGGCGGTGCACCGGCCGGTGACGACGGCGGTCATGCCGTGGACGTCGCGACCGTGCACGTCGGACAGGACCTCGGTGACCGGGCGGGCGTCCGAGCGGACCCGGACGTCGGCGAGTCCGACGAGCAGGTCCGTCAGGCTGCCGACGTCGCCGGTGTGCCGTCCCGCGCCCGGAGTGTCGTCGCTCACGAGCACCACGCGCGACGTCCGCGCGCTGAGGGCACGGGCGACGCTCGCGGCGACGACGACGGCGTGCTCGAACGCGGCGTCGCCACCGAGGTCGCTCAGTTCCGCGAGGTCGTCGCGGCCGAGCGCCTGGTAGGACTCTCGGCGGAGGTCGATGGCGATGACGGCCTCCGGCGGCTGCGCCTGCGTGGTCTGGCGGACGTGGAGTTCGCCGCGTCGGGCGCTCTGTGCCCAGTGCACGCGGCGGATCGGGTCGCCCTGCCGGTACGGCCGGAGCTCGCTGTCGTCGGCGGAACCGCCCTGACCCACACGGCCCTCGTCCGCCGAGACGGCACCCGCGAGCGCTCCGGTGTCGATGGCACCGAGGGTGGTGGATGCGGGGACGATCACGACCTCCTCGGCGGGGACGACCGGCCGGTCGATGCGCAGCAGGCCGAAGGGGTCCTCGACGCGGATGGTCACGGGGCCGACCAGCGTGCGGCCCCGGTGCATCGCGAGGGCCTCGACGTCGAGCACCGCCGGGGGCTCGTTCGGGCCGACCAGGGCGTAGGTCTGCGCGTCGGACACGCTCGCGAGGGCGTCCTCGAGCTGTTCCCGCACCAGCAGGGTCGTCCGCGGCCCGATCGGCAGCGACGTCCCCCGCAGGGTGATCCGCTCGCGGTGGACCTCACCGACCTGCACGACCGAGCGGGCGGTCGACCGGGTCGCACGCAGCGGCGCCGCGACGACGAGTGCCATGACGATCCCGAGCACGAGCAGCACGAGCAGCAGGAGCCCGGCGGAGACGGCGATGCTCGTCGTGGCGACGAGACCACCGCCGACGAGGGCGATCCCCGACCCGAGCACCGTCCACCCCCTGGCCGTCGGCCGCGGGAACGGGGTCCGGCGGAGCATGGCTGCGCCGCGTCGCCCGGTGCGGAGCACCCACGACCGCACCGCGCCCGCACGCAGCGCGGACGTCGAGGGCCCGCTGCCGTCGGGCATCAGGAGCGGACGGCGGCCGAGGCGAACGGCACGGCGGTGTCGGACACGATCCGGACGACCACGTCGCGCGCGGTGTCCTCGGCGGCCCCGCCGAGCCCGCGGGCGACCGGGACGAGACGGTGGGACAGGATCACCGGTGCGAGGTGGGCGACGTCGTCGGGGGTGACGAACGGGCGACCGAGCAGCGCGGCGTGGGCACGAGCGGCCTGCGCCAGGTGCAGGGTGGCGCGAGGGCTCGCGCCCAGCACGAGGTCCGGGTGCGTGCGGGTGGCACGGACGATCGCGACGATGTAGGCCTCGACGTCGTGGGCAAGGTGCACCCCGCGCACGGCGTGCACGATCGCCCGCAGCGTCTGCACGTCGACGATCGGTCGGAGCGCGGACAGCGGGTCGCGGGTCCCGCGCGCCGCGAGCATCTGGCGCTCGGCGTCCGCGCTGGGGTACCCCATCGCGATGCGGGCCATGAACCGGTCGCGCTGGGCCTCGGGCAGCGGGTACGTGCCCTCCATGTCGATCGGGTTCTGGGTCGCGACGATCATGAACGGCGACTCCAGCGGCCGGGTCACGCCGTCGACGGTCACCTGCGCCTCGGCCATCGCCTCGAGCAGGGCCGACTGGGTCTTCGGGCTCGTGCGGTTGATCTCGTCACCGATGACGACGTTCGCGAACACCGGGCCCGGCGAGAACCGGAACGTGCCCGACGACTGGTCGTAGATGTTCACACCGGTGACGTCGGACGGCAGCATGTCCGAGGTGAACTGGATGCGGTTCACCGTCCCGCCGACCGAGGCACCGAGCGCCTTCGCGAGCACGGTCTTGCCGACGCCGGGGACGTCCTCGACGAGCAGGTGCCCCTCGGCGAGCATCACGGTGAAGGCCGTGCGGATGGCGTCGACCTTGCCGTCCACCACGGTGGAGACGGCTGCGACGACGTCGTCGCCCACCGCTCGCACGTGCTCGATCGGGAAGGCTTGGTCGGTCTGGTCCGGCACGCAGGCCTCCTCGTCTCGGGACAGGTGTCGTGCATGCTACAACGGCGCGGTGACAGGCACCGGAGGATGCGTCACCGATCATCCGGAAGGCACACACGGGTCGTGCCCCGCGACGGACGGGAGGCGCGGTGCGGGGCCGCCACGCGCCTCCCGTCCGCCTCCTGGTCACGGTCCGGTCGGTGCGGGCGTCAGCGCGGCAGGGCCTCGGTCGTCAGCGACCAGAGCGCGACGCCGTGCAGCCCGAGTCGCCGCGCCAGCGCGACACGTGCCCGGTAGGAGCGGGCGTCCGACCAGTGCAGCTCGTGTCCGTCGCGGAGGGTCGCCGACCACTCCCCCGTGCGGTCCGACCAGCGTGCGGCACCGCCGGCCAGCGCACGGGCCCGCGCCGGCGACACCTGCCCGGCGTCCGGTCCGCCCCAGCGGTACCCGTACCCGGCGACGCCGAGGTCGGTGCGGTCGGCCGGCAGTCCCTCGTGCTCGGCCACCTCGACGACGCGCTGCGCCCACGGCAGGGCACCGATCGTGCCCGGTTCGCTCCACGGGCCGTGCTGGTCGTAGGTCATCAGCACGAAGCGGTCGACGTGCTCCGCCAGACGACGGAGGTCGTACCCGGTGTCCCGGAAGCCCGCGGCCGAGGTGGACGCCATCACGGCCATCGACACCGGGGCGTCGGCACCGAGCTCGTCGTGCACCGCGTCCTCGAGCGCTGCCGCGAAGGCGACGAGACCCGCGCGGTCGCGGTCGCGCAGTGATTCGAGGTCGATCTGCACGCCCGTGCAGTGGTGGTCGTGTGCCAGGGCCGCCAGCTCCCGGGCGACCCGTCCGCGGGCGACCGGGTCGGCCAACAGCGCCGAGGCGGTCTCCGGCGAGAAGTCACCGAGCGTCTCGGAGAAGTTGCTGACGAGGAGCTCCGGTCGCGCGCCCCCGCGGGCTGCGGCGCGGGCGAGTCGGTCGACGCCGTCGGGCAGCGGCGTGAGGCCCGTGCCGTCCGCGGTGAGGGTGACACCGTCGATGCCGATCGTGTCCGCCCGCTCGGTGGCGGCTCGTACCCGGGCGACCTCCGTCTGGGCTCCCGGCTCGACGTACGCCTCGACGGCGACGCCGCGGGCAGCGGACGCGTCGGCGCAGCCGGCGACCGTGGTGACGATCACAGCGAGCGCGACGGCGAGGGCGGATGAGCGGAGCACGGGGCAACGGTAGTGGGCGGGGCCAGGGCACCCGTGCCGGGCCGGCCCGTGCCTCCCGACCGTCGAGCACGGCCGCACCGTCGTGTTCCCGCGCGCACCCTGCCGGAACGACGAAACCCCCGCCGGTGGCGGGGGTTTCGTCGACTGCGGAGACGGAGGGATTTGAACCCTCGGTCCCCTCAAAGGGGACTCCACCTTAGCAGGGTGGTGCACTCGGCCGGACTATGCGACGTCTCCGTGCGCTCTCACGAGCGCGAGACCCACCATACAGGAGGACGAGCCTCCTCTCGACCTCCCGCCACGACACGATCACCTCGGGTCGGTCGCCGGGTCCCCTGAAGTGGGGACAGGTGGGGCTTGTCCGCTCGTACCCCGACGCCTAGCATCGTCGGGACGCGGACATCACGTTCCGGGGGCATCACCTCCCCCGTCGCCGCGACACAGCACCAGACGTCGTCCCCCCTTCTGCCGAGCCCGACGCACCCGACCGCGGCGGCCCGGACGGGGACGACCAGGGGGCGCGGACCCGGTCCGCGCCCCCGCTCTGGGCGCTCTCCGGTGGGCGCTGCCCCGCCGTGCCTCACGCGGCGGAGCGGAACCGGTCGGGCAACGCGATGAGGTCCTCCGCCAACCCCACGAGCGCTGCGGCGCACTCGTCGAGCTGTCCACGTTCCGCCGCAGCAGCCGCCCGTTCGACCTGCTGCACGCGAGCACGCCGCCCGACGACGGCGTCGATGCCGTTCGCCACGGCGACGTCGTCCGTGAAGAAGGTGTCGAGCACGGCTCGCTGCGCCGTGAGCCAGTCGGCACTGACGATCGCACCGCGCCGACGGAGGTACCAGGCACCGAGCTCGACGAGCGCCCCGGCCTCGGTCAGGCAGGACCTGAGCACGAGCGCGTCGAACTGCTCGTCCGCCACCTGGCAGCCGGGAGCGGGATCGGCGATCATCGCCCGGGCGACCCGGAGTCGCTCGATCATCTGGCCGACGGACCAGTGGGCGACGACGACGCCGACGTACCGCTGCACGCTGACGAGCCGCAGCGCCTCGAGCGGGACGAGGGCTTCGCGGACGGGTGTGCGCGAGACCTGCATGTCCCGGGCGATGTCGTCGAGCCGGAGCCGTTGCCCCCGCCGGTAGACCCCGCGCAGGACGTTCTCGAGGAGCTTGAGGAAGACGGCGTCACGCAGCAGGCTGCGGCGGATGCCGTTCGGGTCGGGGACCCGGTCGTTCCCCGAGGACGATGAGCGATCCATCGGCCCAGGGTCACGCACGACGACCACCCGGTGCTCCGGGAGCGGGCGACCAGGGGAACGATCCGGTCGGGGTCGGGATGTGGAGGAGTGCCATGCCGAGACCCTCCCAGCGGGAGGGCCTCGGCGCTAAACATCACGTATACGAAATCCTACTTCGTGGACGCGTCGGTGAGGACGGACAAGGGTTGGGTGATGTCCTCCAGACCCTTGCGCGCCGCATCGACCCCGAACACCAACGCCACGATCCCGCCGGCGATCATCACCGCCGACCCGAGCAGGTACCCCCAGAAGAGCGGCTCACGCGACGACCCGTCCCCGATGAACGCGCCGTAGATCGCCGGGGCGACCGCACCGAAGATCTGCGCGAGGGCGAAGAAGTACGAGATCGCCTGCGACCGCAGCTCGAGCGGGAAGATCTCGCTCACGGTCAGGTAGGCGCTCGAGGCACCGGCCGAGGCGAAGAAGAACGAGACGCACCAGAACACGACCTGCACGGTGGCGCTGATGGCGTCGGCTCGGAACAGGAACGCCGAGGTGGCGAGCACCAGACCCGACACCAGGTAGGTCAGGAAGATCATCTGCCGACGACCCCAGGTGTCGAAGAACCGGCCGAGCACGATCGGGCCCAGCAGGTTGCCGATCGCGAACGGGAAGAAGTACACGGCCGTCTCGGCGGTCTTCAGCCCGAAGAAGTTCGTGAGCACCAGGGCGTAGGTGAAGAAGATCGCGTTGTAGAGGAACGCCTGGGTGATCATCATGGTCGCGCCCACCAGGGTGCGGGTCGGGTACTGCTTGAGCAGCACCTTGGCGATCGTCAGGAACCCCACCTTGTCCAGCGGCGTGACGGTCATGGCCTTCGACTCGTCGACGTCCGGCAGCCGGTGTCCGGTGGACTTCTCGACGGAGGCCTCGATCTCGGAGACCGTGCGCTCGGCCTCCTCCTCGCGTCCGTGGGTCATCAGCCACCGCGGGCTCTCCGGGATGTGCCGCCGCAGGAAGATGATCGCGATGCCGAGCACCGGGCCGAGGAAGAACCCGATGCGCCACCCGATGTTCTCGGCGAAGATCGACGTGTCGAGCAGGTAGATGTTGGCGAAGGCGCCGAGCGCCGCACCGCCCCAGTACGTGCCGTTGATGGCGATGTCGACGTGCCCGCGGTACTTCGACGGGATGAGTTCGTCGATCGCCGAGTTGATCGCCGCGTACTCACCGCCGATGCCGAGGCCCGCCACGAAGCGGAACGCCGCCAGGAACCAGAAGTCCTGGGCGAGTCCGGCGATGCCCGAACCGATGAGGTAGATCGCGAGCGTCAGGATGAAGAGCTTGCGGCGGCCGAGCCGGTCGGACATCCGTCCGAAGACCAGGGCGCCGACGACCTGCCCCACCAGGTAGATGGTGCCGAGCAGGGTGACCTGCTGCGTCGACAGGTCGAGGTCGGCCTGGAAGCCGGCGTTCGAGACGATCTGGATCTCGAGGCCGTCGAGGATCCAGGACACCCCCAAGCCCACCACCACGCTCCAGTGGAAGCGCGTCCACGGCAGTCTGTCCATCCTGGCGGGGACCAGGCTCTTGATCGCCCCGTTCGTCGTGCTGCTCACGAGAGCGGACCGTACTCCGGAGATTCCAGGCTGGTTCCCAGTACCAGCGCAGCTTTACGTCCTCACAGATTCAGGAACTCGTGCGACGCGGACGGGAGGCGCGGGGCGGGCCCGCACCGTGCCTCCCGTCCGCGTCGGATCGCGGTGACGCGCGACGTCACGACCGCACGCGGCCGCAGCCCGCGTCGGTAGCGTGACGACGTGCCCACCCAGAACTCGATCGACCGCATCCTGACCACGCACACCGGCTCGCTCCCCCGATCGCCCGAGCTGACCGCGCTCCTGGTGGCCCGCGACCAGGGGAAGCCCCACGACGAACAGGCACTCCGCGAGGAGATCGCCGCCGTGCTCGCGCGCACCGTCGACGCGCAGCTCGACGCGGGCCTCGACGTCGTCAACGACGGTGAGGTCCCGCGCGTCGGCTTCTCGACCTACATCCGCGATCGGCTGTCGGGGTTCGGGGGCTCCGGTCACCGCAAGCCGACGCTCGACAGCGTGAAGTTCCCGGAGTACGCGGCGTTCCAGGCCCGGCAGATCGACGAGGGCGCAGAGTTCGCCCGGGTGTGGGACACCCCGCTCGCCCAGGGGCTGCTCGAGTACGACCAGGAGCGCGCCGGCATCCGCGAGGACCTCGACGGCTTCGAACGCGAGCTCGCCCGGAACGCCGCCGCCGGCCGCACCCCGGCCGGCACCTTCATCTCCGCCGCGACGCCGGGCATCGTCGCCACGACCCTGCTGCTCGACGACGAGAACCCGCACTACCGCGACCACCGGGAGTACGTGTTCGCGCTGGCCGAGCAGCTCCGCGTCGAGTACGAGGAGATCGTCGCCCGCGGGCACGTCCTGCAGCTCGACGCCCCGGACCTCGCCATGGAGCGCGTCATCCACTTCGGCGACGCGTCGCTCGACGAGTTCCTGGCCGCCGTGGACCTGCACGTCGACGCGCTCAACCACGCGCTGCGGAACATCCCGAAGGAGCAGACGCGGCTGCACGTCTGCTACGGCAACTGGCAGGGCCCGCACCAGGACGACGTCCCGGTCGACGTGCTGCTCCCCCACCTGTACCGCGCCGAGGTCGGGTCCTTCAGCATCCCGTTCGGCAACCCGCGGCACGCGCACGAGTTCCCGGCCTTCCGCGACCTGCCGCTCCCCGACGACGCGGTGCTCGTGCCGGGCGTCATCGACGTCACGACCAACTACCTGGAGCACCCGCAGCTCGTGGCGAACCGGATCGTCGAGGCCGCCGAGGCCGTCGGCGACCCCACCCGCATCGTCGCCGGGACCGACTGCGGCCTGGCGACCTTCGCGAGCTACGAGTTCGTCGCCGCGGACGTCGCGTGGGCGAAGCTCCGAGCACTCGTCGAGGGTGCGGAGATCGCGTCGCGCCGCCTGTTCGGCTGACGCTCCCGCCGCGCTGTTCCCGCACGACGCAACGTCGGCAGGCCCTCGCAGCGGTACAGCGCTGCGAGGTGTCGCCGAGGTTGCGTTCTCCGGAGCCGAGCGCCGAGACGCGCCTCCCGTCCGCATGTCGGTGCGCGGGCGTAGCGTGCGGACCGTGACCCGACCTGACATCCACACGGTCGGCGAGCTCCGCGCTGCTGGGCACGTCCAGAAGTCGGTCCGCGCCGAGATCCGCGACAATCTCCTCCAGGCCCTGCGCGAGGGCCGCGACCCCTGGCCCGGCCTGCACGGGTTCGAGACGACCGTCATCCCCCAGCTCGAGCGTGCGCTCATCGCCGGGCACGACGTCGTGCTGCTCGGCGAGCGCGGGCAGGGCAAGACCCGCCTGCTCCGCACGCTGCAGGGGCTGCTCGACGAGTGGACCCCGGTGATCACCGGGTCCGAGCTCGGCGAGCACCCGTTCGAGCCGATCACCACCGCGAGCACCCGCCGTGCCGAGGAGCTCGGCGACGCCCTGCCGATCTCGTGGGTGCACCGCGACGAGCGCTACGTCGAGAAGCTCGCGACCCCCGACACCAGCGTGGCGGACCTGATCGGTGACGTCGACCCGATGAAGGTGGCCGAGGGCCGCAGTCTCGGCGACCCCGAGACCATCCACTTCGGGCTGATCCCCCGCGGGCACCGCGGCATCGTCGCGATCAACGAGCTCCCCGACCTCGCGGAGCGCATCCAGGTCGCGATGCTCAACGTGATGGAGGAGCGCGACGTGCAGATCCGCGGCTACGTGCTGCGCCTGCCCCTCGACGTGCTCGTCGTCGCCAGCGCCAACCCCGAGGACTACACGAACCGCGGCCGCATCATCACGCCGCTGAAGGACCGCTTCGGCGCCGAGATCCGGACGCACTACCCCATCGAGCTCGCCGACGAGGTCGCCGTCATCCGGCAGGAGGCCCAGCTCACCGCCGAGGTCCCCGACGCCCTGGTCGAGATCCTCGCCCGGTTCACCCGCGCCCTGCGCCAGTCCAGCGCCGTCGACCAGCGGAGCGGCGTCAGCGCCCGCTTCGCCATCGCCGGCGCCGAGACGATCTCCGCCGCCGCCGTGCACCGCGCCGCGCGGCAGGGCGAGGAGCACCCGGTCGCGCGGCCGATCGACCTCGAGACCGCGGTCGACGTCCTCGGCGGCAAGATCGAGTTCGAGAACGGGGAGGAGGACCGCGCCGACGAGGTCCTCGAGCACCTGCTCCGCACCGCCACCGCCGAGACCGTCCGCTCGCGGTTCCGCGGGATCGACTTCGGCGTCCTCGTCGAGGCACTCGACGGCGGCACGATGGTGACGACGGGCGAGCAGGTCAGCGCCCGGGCCTTCCTCGAAGGGCTCCCGTCGATCGGCGAGTCGGACGTCTACGACCAGGTGTGCGAGCGACTCGGGGCGACCGACGACGGCGAGCGGGCCGGCGCGATCGAGCTCGCGCTCGAGGGGCTCTTCCTCGCCCGGCGCATCAGCAAGGAGTCGGGGGGCGGCGAGGCCGTCTATGGCTAGCCGGCAGAACCGCCGCCTGACCCGCGACGCCCGGTACGGGAAGTACGAGGGCGGACCGGATCCCCTCGCTCCCCCGGTCGACCTGACCGAGGCGCTCGACGCCATCGGCGAGGACGTCATGGGCGGCACCTCCCCCGAGCGTGCCCTCCGCGAGTTCCTCCGGCGCGGCGGCCAGACCCAGCGCGGGCTCGACGACCTCATGCGCCGCGTCGCCGAACGGCGGCGCGAGCTCACCAGCCGGAACAACCTCGACGGCACCCTGCAGCAGGTCAGGGAGCTCCTGGACCAGGCCCTGCTCGCCGAACGCGGTGAGCTCGCCCGGAACGTCGACCTCGACGACGGCGACCGCGCCCTGGCCGAGCTGCAGCTCGACAGCCTGCCGCCGTCGCCCGCGAGCGCCGTGCAGGAGCTGAACGGCTACGACTGGACGAGTCCGACGGCCCGGCAGAAGTACGACGAGATCAAGGACCTGCTCGGGCGCGAGGTGCTCGACCAGCGCTTCGCCGGCATGAAGCAGGCGCTCGAGAACGCGAGCGACGAGGACCGCGCAGCCGTGTCCGCGATGATGCGCGACCTCAACCAGCTGCTCGACGACCACCGCCGCGGCACGGACACGCAGGAGCAGTTCGACGCGTTCACGGCGCAGCACGGGCAGTACTTCCCGTCCGGCCCGCAGAACGTCGAGGAGCTGCTCGACGACCTCGCCGCACGAGCCGCGGCCGCGCAGCGGATGCGGAACTCGATGACGCAGGAGCAGCGCGACGAGCTCGACGCGCTCGCCCAGCAGGCGTTCGGCTCACCGGACCTGATGGGTCAGCTCGGGCAGCTCGACGACACCCTCCGCGCGCTCCGCCCCGGCGAGGACTGGGGCAGCTCCGAGCGGATGGACGGCGAGCAGGGCCTCGGACTCGGCGACGGGACCGGCGTCTTCCAGGACATCGCCGACCTCGACGCCCTGGCCGAGCAGCTGGCGCAGTCCGGGCCCGGGTCCGACCTCGCCGACCTCGACCTCGACGCCCTGCAGCGTCAGCTGGGCGACGAGGCCACCGTCGACGCCCAGACCCTGCAGCGGTTGGAGCAGGCCCTGCGGAACTCGGGCGCGGTGCAGCGCGGCACCGACGGACACCTCCGGCTGACCCCGAAGGCGATGCGGCAGCTCGGCAAGAGCCTGCTCAGGGACGTGGCCGAGCGGATGTCGGGGCGCCAGGGCGCGCGTGACCTCCGTCGCGCCGGGGCGTCGGGCGAGCCCTCCGGGGCGACCCGACCGTGGGCGTTCGGTGACACCGAGCCGTGGGACCTCCCCCGGTCGATCACGAACGCCCTGGTCCGGACCGCGGCGGACGGACGCACCGGACCGGGTGTCCGCCTGACGATCGACGACGTCGAGGTGCAGGAGACCGAGGCGCGGACCCAGGCGTGCGTGGCGCTCCTCGTCGACACGTCGTTCTCGATGGCGATGGAGGACCGCTGGGTCCCGATGAAGCGGACGGCCCTCGCGCTGCACACCCTCGTCAGCACGAGGTTCCGCGGCGACGACCTGCAGCTCATCGCCTTCGGGCGCGAGGCGGAGGTCATGGACGTCGAACGACTCGTCGGCCTCGACGCCCAGTGGGACAAGGGCACGAACCTGCACCACGCACTGCTGCTGGCCAACCGGCACTTCCGGAAGCACCCGACGGCGCAGCCAGTGCTCCTGGTCGTGACCGACGGCGAGCCGACCTCGCACCTCGAGCCGAACGGCCAGGTGTGGTTCGGCTACCCGCCCGATCCCGTGACGATCGCGCTGACGGTCCGCGAGCTCGAGAACGCCGGCCGGCTCGGGGCGCAGACGACGTTCTTCCGACTCGGTGACGACCCCGGGCTCGCGCGGTTCATCGATGCCATGGCCCGACGGGTGGACGGCTCGGTCGTCGCGCCCGAGAACGACGACCTCGGGGTCGCCGTGGTCGGGTCGTACCTCGGTTCCCGTCGCGGAGGCGCGTCCCTGTTCGGCGACGACCGGGCGGGCTGACCGGGCCAGCCGACAGACGGGAGGCTCCCCACCGGGCACGGCCCGGCAGCCGCTGGCGCGTCTGCCGGGAACCGGCCGGCGTGGGCCCCGGTGCCGGCGGGCGCCGCGCCTCCCGTCCGTCAGAAGAGGGGCCAGGGGACGGCGGGTCCGTGTCCGGGCGGCGGCGGGAACATCCCGACCGCGCGCAGCGCGGCGCACCGGGCCCGCAGGTTGTCGATCTCCCCGCGGGTCAGGTGCTCGGCGAGCGCGACGCCGAGGTCCCCGCGGAGCGCCTCGGACACCCGGTCGAGCCCCTCGAGCTCGTCGGGGTCGAGCGGCTCCCCGATCCAGCCCCACAGGACCGTGCGGAGCTTGTGGTCCACGTGGAAGGTCAGCCCGTGGTCGACGCCGTGGCGGTGCCCGTCCGGCATGGCGAGCACGTGCCCGCCCTTGCGGTCGGCGTTGTTCACCACCACGTCGAACACCGCCATCCGGCGGAGCGCCGCGGTGTCCTCGTGCACGAGCGTGACGGGCTGGTCGTGCTCGTCGATGGCCTCGAGCACGGGCAACCACGGGGTGCCCTCGGCGTCGGCCTCCTCGGTCGGCACCAGGTCGACGGGGTCCTGCTCCGGGTCGACGTCCTGCCAGCGCTGGACCATGCCGGGGCCGAACGGGCCGTCGCCGAGCCAGGTGGGCGGCACGATGCCCCAGCCGAAGGCCTCGGAGACCAGGTGTGCCGCGACCTCCCGGCCGGCGAGCGTGCCGTCCGGAAAGTCCCACAGCGGACGCTCCCCCTCGACGGGCTTGTACACGACGGACTCGCCGTCGAGGTCGGCGAGGAAGGTGGCGTTCGACGCCTCGCGGATGCGCGCCCGGATCGTCAGCGGGCCGTCGTACCGGGGTGCGTCGTCGCTCATGCGTCGCCGGGGCGCCGACCGGCAGCGACGACCTCGCGCGTGCGTTCGACGAAGGCCCGGGCGCTGCCGACGGGGATCTTCACCTGGAAGACCTCGGCGGGCTCGGGCATCTCGACGACGGCCTCGACCTCGTCGCCGTCCTCGTCCGTCTCGGTGACGATCTCGAGCTCGTCCTCGATCGGGTACGCCTCGATCACCACCTGCGCCGTCGCCGGGTCGAACCCCAGGCTCAGGGCACCCGCGCGGAACTCGGGCTCCACCGGCTGGTCGAGCGGCGCGGCGTCCCGGAGCTCGGACGGTGCCGCCGGCGGGACGCTGAAGCGGTTGTCCTCGACGGTCGCGACCTCGTCGAGGAGCTCGGCGACCTTGTCCGCGAGCACCGCGGACTGCTCCTTCTCGAGCGCGACGCTGGTCACCCGCTTGCCGTCGCGTGCCTGCAGGTAGAAGGCGCGTTCACCCGGGCGGCCGACCGTCCCGACGACGAGACGTTCCGGCCAGTCGAAGCCGTGCACGATGGTGGGCATGACCCGATTGTAGGAGCGTGCGGCTCCGTCCGTTCAGGGTCGAGCGGTCCCCGGCTCACTGCTGCCGACCGCTCCGTCCGCCGAGCCGGTCCCGTCGTGTCCTGCTCCGCCGCCGGTCCCGTCCGCTCCGCCTCCGCCGCCGGTCCCGTCGTGTCCTGCTCCGCCGCCGACCGCGGCGTCGCCCGAGGGGGCCGGTGCCGCGGCGAGCCACGACAGGTCGCCGGAGTCGGTGTTGGTGGCGACGACCTCGGGCCGGTGTTCCCCGTAGCGGACGACCGAGACGGACGCCGGACCGACCGCGATGCGCTGGAACAGGTCGAGGTGCATGCCGAGCGCGTCGGCGAGGACGGACTTCACGATGTCGCCGTGGCTCACGGCGACCCACACCGCCGTCGGGCCGTGCTGCGCCTCGACCTCGGCGTCGATCCGGCGGATCGCGGCGACCGCACGGGACTGCATCGTCTGCATGGACTCGCCGCCGGGGAACACCACGGCGCTGGGGTTCGCCTGCACCGTGCGCCACAGTGGTTCCTTCGCGAGGTCCGCGAGCTTCCGGCCCTGCCAGTCGCCGTAGTCGGCCTCGGTGATCGCCCGTTCGACCCGCACGTCGGGGCTGCCCTGCTGGCGGGCGAGCAGGGCGCGTGCGGTCTGTCGGCAGCGCTCGAGCGGGCTCGTGACGAGCGCGACGAGCGGGATCGGCGCGATGCGCTCGGCGGCCCGGTCGGCCTGCTCGCGGCCGACGCGGTCGAGTGCCACCCCGGCGGTGCGACCCGCCAGGACCCCGGTCGCGTTCGCGGTGGTGCGTCCGTGCCGGACGAGGAGGACGGTCGCCATGCGGTCGATCCTAGGCACCAGGGCGACCAGGACGCGAAGCGGATGGTGGACAGTGGTCGGCACCGCGCCGGTCATGCACGAAGATGGTGCGGTGCTCGTCTCAATCGTCTACATGAGCCGCTCGGCCGTGCCCTTCGACGACGACGCGCTCGCCGAGCTCCTGCGCGAGTCACGGCTCCGGAACGAGGCACTCGGGGTCTCCGGTCTGCTCGTGGCGAAGGGCGGCCGGTTCATGCAGCTGCTCGAGGGCCCGGCGTGGAGCGTCGACGACCGCTTCGGCGCCATCGCGCGCGATCCTCGGCACGACGGGGTGAAGTCGCTGATCCGCGAGGACATCGAGCGCCGGCGGTTCGACGGCTGGTCGATGGCCTACCGGTCGCTCGACGAGTCCGACGTGGCGACCGAGGACGGCTTCAGCCCGTTCCTGTCCGGCACGATGGACTTCGCGCCGGAGTTCGACGGCACGAGCGCCGCGTGGCTGCTCAAGTGGTTCCGCGACCGGGAGCTCACCGACCGCTGACGCGGACCTCCGCCCGTCGACGGTCCACGAGGTCAGCCTGCCGCGCGGAAGGTGTCGGCGACCACCCCGAGCAGACGTGCCCGGTGCGCCGGCGCGGCCGTCGCCTGCAGGAGCACCCGCCACATCACCGCGACCGCGGGGTCGAGGTCCGCGCGACCGCTCCGCACCTCGGCGACCAGCTGCACCCCGGTGAAGTAGGGCACGACCGAACCGCCGAGCTCCTCCGGGGTGAGGTCGGTCTCGAGCTCACCGCTGCCGATCGCGACGCAGAACACGTCCACGATGCCGCCGATCCACTGCTCGTAGAACGACGACGTCGCTCCGGAGAACTCGCCGCGTTCGAGCGAGAGCCGGATGCCGGCACGCACGATCGGGTCGGTGCGGAGCAGGTCCGCGATCTGCTTCGACGCCCCGATCAGGGCGGCCGTCGGCGACGCGGCGTCGTGGCTCACCTCCGCGAAGGTCCGCGCGTTCTGCTCGTCGATCACGCCGAGGGCGAGCGCGAGCTTCGTCGGGAAGTGGAAGTGCAGGGTGCCCTGCGCCACGTCGGCGCGGCGCGCGACGGCGGCGATCGACGTGGCGGCGAAGCCGACCCGGTCGAACTCCTCCGCCGCGGCCACCAAGATCTGCTCACGTTTCCCCACGTGACCAGTGTCTCGAACTGGAGGCACGGTGCGGGCCCGCACCGTGCCTCCAGTCCGAGGGGGTCCCGTCAGGTCGTCACGCGGCGTGGCGGGCCAGGGTCATGCGCTCCTCGGGCACGTCCTGCAGGTCGCGTCCGCGGAACCAGCGGAGCAGCCAGTCGGCCGGCGAGCCGGCCAGCTCGGCCGGCAGGCCGGAGCGCTCGGTGAGGAAGGTGTTGAAGCCGGGCTCGTCGCGGACCTCGAGGTCCGACGGGTTGCCGAACGCCATCGACCAGCCGTCGAAGCGGCGGGTGTCGATGTCCTCGCGGGAGAGCGACTTCACGCCCTCGTGGCGGGTGTCGCGCTCGATCGCGGCGAAGCGGTCCTCGACGCTCCAGGAGGGACCCTCGAGCACCTGCATGAAGCGGCCGCCCTTGGCGAGCAGGAGTCCGGAGACACCGAGCGCCTCGTTGCGCAGGCGGGCTTCACGGAGCATGGCGACCAGGTGGTCGTCGGTCATCTCGTCGACGGCGACGGACATGTACACGAGGGAGGTGAGTTGCGTCATCGGCGCCAGTCTGTGTGCTGCTCCGGTGGAGGGTCAATGCGGTCGTGCGCACACCGCAGTCGGGTGCGGTGTGCGGACGACCGGTGGGGGTGGCCGTGCTCGATCCAGCGGGGCTCAGGTCAGCGCGAGGAGCGTGTTGACCTGCTCGTTCACGCCGGTGAGCGTCGACACGGGCTTGCCGTTCGCGTAGATGCCGTCGAACGCCGGCTGCACGAGCGCCTGGACGTCGGCGGGGTTCCGGGTGACGGGGAACAGGAACGTCGTGCCGTCCGCCACCTGCTCGGTGAACGCGGAGACGTCGAGCCCGCGCTCCCGGAAGGCGGCGACCGCGGCGTCCGTGCCCGACCGGCGGGCGGGGAAGACGATGCCCGCGCGGCCGACGATCTCCTGCGCGGCGGCACTGCCGAGGAACGCGACCCACTTCGCCGCGGCCTCCGGGTTCCGCGCCTGCTTCGTGATCGAGTCACCCAGGCCGTTGAACATCGACGCGCGGTGCCCGATCGGCCCCTTCGGTGTCGGGGCGATGGCGACGTCGACGCCCTGCAGGTCGGCGTAGGCGCCGATCATCCACGACCCGTTGAACGAGAGCGCGACCTTCTTCGACCCGAGCTGCACGTCCGGACCGGTCGTCGTGGAGAACACTCCGTACTTCGGCATGTAGCCCTTCTCGGCGAGCCCGAAGTACCAGGAGATCGTCTTCTGGAACGCGGGGTCGTCGTAGCGGAACGCGTTCCCCCACGGGTTCCGGTTCGTGTAGGACCAGTCGATCGACCCGGTGAACGGCGACCACTGCGTCTGCCCGAACCCGTCGCCACCGCTGCCGTTGGCGCTGATGCCGTAGACCGCCACGTCCGACCTGTCGAAGCCGGGCTCGTCCCCGCGGCGCCCCTTGCCGTCGATGGTCAGGTGCGCGACCGCCCGTTCGAAGGTCCCACCGTCGTCCGGGTTCCACTCGAGCGCGGCGAGGTCCTCGGCCGAGTAGCCGGCCTTCGCGATCACGTTCCGGTCGTAGAACATCGCGACCGTGTCCCAGTCCTTCGGCGACCCGTAGCGGTGCCCGTCGCGCCCCTTCCAGAGCTGCGCGAGGCCGGACTGGTAGTCGTCGTCGCGGATCGCACTCGTCGCCTCGAGTTCGTCGAGCCGGTGGAGCACGTCGAGGTCGGCGAACTGCGGGAACTTCGACAGGTGGTCGGTGAACACGTCGGGCGCGGTACCGGCGATGAACCCGGCGGTGAGCTTCGTCCAGTAGTCGCTCCACCCGAGCTGGGTGATGCGGATCCGGATGTCGGGGTTCTCACGCTCGAAGGCCTTCGCGACGGCCTGGTACGCGGGGAGCTGGTTGGCGTCCCACAGCCAGTAGGACACGGTGCCGGTCGCGCCGCTGCGGGAGTTCGGCGTGCTCGGGGACGAGCAGGCGGCGAGGGCGCCGAGCGCCAGGGCCGAGGCACCGCCCGCGAACAGTGCGCGTCGGGAGATGGAGTGCGTCATGTGCGGGGTTCCCTACTTGATCCCGGAGAAGCCGATGGAGTTGACGATGCGCTTGGCGAAGACGCCGAACAGCACGATCATCGGGAGCGCGGCGACGAGGGTCGCCGCCATGAGACCCGCCCAGTCGGTGCCGGACTGCGGCGTCTGCGACTTGAACACCCCGAGCGCGACCGTGAGGACGCGGGAGCTGTCCGTGTACGACACCATGAGCGGCCAGAAGTAGTCGTTCCACGCCGTGATGTAGGTGAGGACCGCCAGCGTCGCGATCGGCGCCGATGCCATCGGCAGGACGAGCCGGAAGAACACGCGGACCTTCCCGGCGCCGTCGATGAGTGCGGCCTCCTCGACCTCGCGGGAGATGCCGAGGAAGAACTGCCGGAGGAAGAACACCGCGAACGGGGTCATCAGCATCGAGGGCAGGGCGATCCCGAGCAGGGTGTCGACCAGGCCGAGCGACTTGATCAGGGTGAAGTTCGGCAGGAGCGTGAAGATCGTGGGGACCATGAGCCCGGCGAGGAACACCCCGAACACCCGGTCGCGTCCCGGCCAGCGCAGCCGGGCGAAGGCGTAGGCGGCTCCGGCGGAGAAGAACACCTGCCCGACCGTGATCATCGTCGCGGTGACGACCGAGTTGAGCAGGTACTGCCAGAAGTTGATCGCCGCGCCGGAGCCGCCCTGCGCCAGGGCCTCCTCGGTGGACTGCAGACCGAACACCCGCTCGAACCCGCCCAGGCTGAAGCCGGTCGGCAGCAGTGAGGTCGGGTCGGCGGAGATCGCGCCGTTCGACGACAGCGCGGTCCGGAGGATCCAGTAGAAGGGGAACAGGGTCACGGCGATCACGGCGATCATCGCGGTCCAGGCGAGGACCCGTCCGACGGACGGCTTCGGACGCGGGGGCTTCGCGCCGCGGGTGGTGAGGGCGCGCGTGGTGGTGGGTTCGACCACCGGGGGCAGGGTGCTGGTCATCGTCGACTCGCTTCCGGTTGCTTCGGTGGCCGTCAGTCCAGGTCGCTCTCGCCGGAGCGCGAGAGTCGGTACTGGACGATCGTGATGATGCTCAGGACGACGAGGAGTGCCACCGAGACGGCGGACGCGTACCCGAACTGGAACCGGCCGAAGGCCAGGTTGTAGATGTAGTTCTGCACGACGTTCGTGGCGTTGGCGGGGCCGCCCTGGGTGGTGATCGCGACCGTGTCGAACACCTGGAACGAGCCGATGATCGTGATGATGAGCACCAGCGACAGGATCGGGCGCAGCAGCGGGACCGTGATCCGCCAGAACATCTTCCACTCGCTCGCACCGTCGATGCGGCCGGCCTCGTAGACGCTCTCCGGCAGCGCCTGCAGGCCCGCGAAGATGAGCAGTGCGGTGTAACCGACGTTCCGCCAGACGTTGATGAAGGCGATCGTGGGGATGCCCCAGACGTCGCTCTGCAGGAACGGGATGCGTCCGACACCGATCGCCGACAGGACCTCGTTGCCGATGCCGAGCTGCGTGTCGAGGATCCAGAGCCAGATGAGTGCCGCGACGACGTTCGACACCAGGTAGGGCGCGAGCACGATGCCCCGGACGAAGGTCGACTGCGTGAGCCGGTGCATCATGACGGCGATGAAGAGCGCCAGGACCGTCTGGAAGCCGATGTTCAGCACGACGTACTCGACGGTGACGAGCATCGAGTTCCAGAAGATCGAGTCCTGCACCAGGCGCTCGTAGTTCTGCAGACCCGTGAACACCGGCGGGGTGAGCAGGTTGTACGTGGTGAAGCTGAGCCAGATGCCCCGGATCGTCGGCCAGAGCAGGAACACCGCGAACCCGACCGACGCGGGGGCGATGAACACGAGCGCGAGCCACAGGTCGTTCCGTCGTCGGCGGCGTGGTGTGGTGGTCCGGGCACGTGCCGTGTCGGCACTCCGCGCGGTCCGTGGTGGTGCCGTCACCAGGGGTGACGACAAGGGGCTCTCGGTTGCCATCGCGACTCCTTCGTCTGCGGTGGACTGACGTCGGCAGTCCGTGGCGGGGAATCTACACGTGGGGACTCGGCCCCACAAGGACCGATTTGTGGCGCGCTCCAAGGGGTTGTCACGTGTAGACCGCTGTGCAATGCTTGGCGGCGATCGCGACGGAGCGACCTGCTCGGCGACACGTCCCCCACCTCGGAAGGTCACTGATGATCAGCATCGGAATGGTCGGAGCCGGCCAGTTCGCGCCCCAGTTCGCCAAGCTCTTCAAGATCCACCCGGACGTCGACCGGGTGTTCGTCACCGACGTGGTCGAGGGCCGCGCCGAGGACCTCGTCGCCGCCCAGCACCTCGACGGCACGCTCGAGGACTTCGACGCCGTGCTCGCCTCGGACGTCGACGCCGTCGCGATCTTCACCCAGCGGTGGACGCACGGTCCGCTCGTCGTCCGCGCCCTCCGGGCCGGCAAGCACGTGTACTCCGCCGTGCCGATGGCGGTCACCGAGGACGAGATCGCCGCGATCATCGAAGCCGTCCGCGAGACGGGGCTCACCTACATGATGGGCGAGACGAGCCACTACAACCCGGCGACGGTCTTCGCGCGGAAGCAGGTGGCCGAGGGCGCCTTCGGCCGGGTGTTCTACGCCGAGGGCGACTACGTCCACGACATGGACCTCGGCTTCTACGCCGCCTACCAGTACAGCGGCGGCGAGCAGTGGAAGCGCACTGCGAGCTACCCGCCCATGCTCTACCCGACGCACTCGGTCGGTGGCGTCCTCGGCGCGATCCCCGGACACGCGGTCAGCGTCAGCTGCATCGGCGTCAAGGACGACCGCGACGACGGCGTCTTCGACAAGGAGGTCAGCCAGTTCGACAACGACTTCTCGAACGCGACCGCCCTGTTCGAGCTCGACAACGGCGGTGTCGTCCGGATCAACGAGATGCGACGGGTCGGCTACCCGTCGCACCTCCGCGAGTCCCGCTTCCGGTACTTCGGCACCGAGGCCAGCTTCGAGCAGCTCGCGACGGTCAGCGTGTGGCAGGACAAGGAGGCCGTGCACGACGTCAGCGACCAGATCGACACCCGCCCGACGATGGAGCTCGACGACCCGCGTCTCGCCGACGTCGACCCGGCCCTCCGGGACGCGTTCGTGTCCGGCTACGCCCCCGTGCACGACGTCGACCGCCTGCCCGCCGAGTTCGACGGGGTGCCGACCGGGCACGAGGGCAGCCACCACTTCCTGGTCGACGACTTCGTCCGCGCGGTCGTCGACGGGACGCTCCCCCCGGTGAACGCCTGGGTCGCCGCCCGGTACACACTGCCCGGCATCGTCGCGCACCGGTCGGCCCTGCAGGGCGGCGTGCGGCTGCCCGTCCCCGACCACGGCGACGCACCCGAGCCCGCCATCAGCACCGTCTCGTCTAGGATCGCGAGCGAGTAGCCCGCCGCTCGGCGACGGACGGCGCCCGACCACGGTCGTCACCCGACGTCGGACGGCGCCCGACGACGACCGTCACCCGACGACGTCGAGGAGTCCGCGCGGGCATCCCGTGCGACCAGTGCGGCCCGGCCCCGTCCCGTGACGGCGCCGGGCCGCTCCCGTCGGCCCGAGCGGCCGACGGACCGACCGACGAAGGTGATCCCGTGACCGTACCGACCAACCCGAGGGCGGTCACCCGTGCGGACGTCGCCCGGTACGCAGGGGTGAGCACGTCGGTGGTCAGCTACGTCGTGCACGACGGTCCGCGCCCGGTCGCCGCGGAGACGGCTGCGCGGGTCCGCGAGGCCATCCGGGTGCTCGGCTACCGCCCGAACGCGAGCGCCCAGGCACTCCGCACCGGCTCCTCGAAGATGCTCGGCCTGATCGTGCCCGAGCTCGACAACCCGTTCTGGTCGGAGCTCGCGGTGGCCGTCACGCACGCCGCGGCGGCCCGGGGGTACGACCTCCTCATCGCGAACAGCGACGGGGACGCCCAGCAGGAGCGGGAGCGGCTCCGCACGCTGTCCGCCCGGCAGGTCGACGGGATCATCGTGACGAGCATCATGACGCACCCCGACCTGTCGTCGACGACCGACCCCGGCATCCCGATGGTGCTGCTCAACACCTTCTTCGAGGTACCCGAGTACGCGAGCATCGGCGTCGACGCCCTGCGCGGCGCCCGCGAGGGCACGCAGCACCTCGTCGACCACGGCTACCGGGAGATCGGGCTCGTCATGGGGCACACCGGGTCGATGGAGCTCCGCGAGCAGGGGTGGATGCAGGCCCTGCGCGCGGCCGGGCTGCCGGACGGACCGATCGTGCGCTGCTCGTTCGACCGCGCCGGCGGGTACGAGGCGGGCCTCCGGATGTTCGGCGGCGGCACCGGACCGCGCGCCGTCTTCGTCAGCTCCGACCTGCAGGCCGTCGGACTCCTGCGCGCCCTGTACGAGCTCGGGCTCCGCTCCCCGGACGACGTCGCCGTGGTCTCGTTCGACGGCGTGGCGGAGGCCGACTACACGAACCCCCAGCTCACCGTCGTCCGGCAACCCGTCGAGGCGATGGCCGCGGCCGCGGTCGACCGGGTGCTCGCGCGGGAGGACCCCGACGACCATCACCTCGACCTGGTGCCGGCGGAACTCGTGCTCGGGGCGAGCTGCGGCTGCGACGTGCGACGCTGACGTTCTACGTCTTGTAGAGTGAACGCTCGTGCGGCACGGTGCCGCACCTCAGCCCGACAGCCCGACAGGACCCTGCGCTCCGATGCCCGTCACCGCCCCGCCTCCGTCCCGCGGCTGGTTCGCCCAACTCCTCCTCCGTTTGCACTTCACCGCCGGGCTCTTCGTCGGCCCGTTCGTCCTGGTGGCGGCGCTCTCCGGCGCCGTGTACGCCGTCGCACCGTCCGTCGAGCAGGGCGTGTACCGGCAGGAGCTCACGGCGCCGTCGTCCGCGCCTGCGCTCCCCCTCGCCGACCAGGTCGCGGCCGCCGAGCGCTACGTGGCCCGCCACCACCCGGACGACACCGTCGCCGAGGTCCGCCCGGCCCCCACGCCCGGCACCACCACGCGCGTGATGTTCACCGAGGAGGGCCTGCTCGAGTCCCAGACCCGTGCGGTGTTCGTCGACCCGGGCGACGCCGCGGTGCGCGGGGACCTGCCGGTCTACGGCACGTCGGGGTCGCTCCCCTTCCGCACCTGGATCAGCACCGTGCACCGCAGCCTGTTCCTCGGCGACGTCGGGCGGCTCTACAGCGAGACCGCGGCGTCGTGGCTCGGCATCGTGTCGCTCGCCGGCATCGGCCTCTGGGCGTTCCGCATCCGGCGCGCACGGCGGAAGCGCGACCTCGTGCTGCCGGACAACCGTGCGACCGGGTACCGGAGGACGTTCTCCTGGCACGCCGCGACGGGCGCGTGGGTGCTCCTCGGCGCGCTCTTCCTGTCGGCCACCGGCATCACCTGGTCGCACTTCGCGGGCGACAACGTCAGCGCGCTCCGCTCGACGCTCAGCTGGCAGGCGCCGACGGTCGACACCGCACTCGACGGCTCGTCGGCGACGTCGGGCGGGGGGCACGCCGGGCACCACGGCGGTGGCTCGATGCCGATGGGCTCCCCGACGACGACGCCCGAGCAGTTCGACGAGGTGCTCGCGGTCGCCCGCGACTCCGGTGTCCGCGCGGCCGAGGTCCGGATCCGTCCGCCGGCGGCCGCCGACACGGCGTGGACCGTCGAGGAGATCAAGCTCAGCTGGCCGGTCGCGATGGACGCGGTCGCGGTGGACCCGGGCACGATGACGGCGGTGTCGCGGGTCACCTGGGCCGACTACCCGCTCATGGCGAAGGCCGCCAAGCTCGGCATCAACACGCACATGGGCGCGCTGTTCGGCCTGGCGAACCAGGTCGTGCTGCTGCTCGCGGCGCTCGGGATCGCGGCGATGGTCGTGTTCGGCTACCTCATGTGGTGGCAGCGGCGTCCCACCGGCGCGCGTGCGGGTCGCGCGCCCGCCGCGGGTGCGCTGGCCAGGGCTCCGTGGTGGGGCACCGCCGCGGTCGTCGTCGTCGCCGCCGGCCTCGCGCTGCTGCTGCCCGTCGTCGGGGTCACCCTGCTCGGGTTCCTGCTGGTCGACGCCCTGGTCACGACGTTCCGTCGGCCGCGCCGCTGAGTCAGCGCACGCCGCCGACGACGGCCGTCCAGACGATGAAGGCGGCAACGACGGGAGCCGCGGTCCAGACGCAGATGGCCAGGATCCGCTTGCCGCGGGGAGACTTCGGGGCCCAGCCACCGCGGCCGGAGGGCATCGTCATGGACCGGACCGTACTCAGGTCCGCTGGTGGGTCGCCGTGCCGGCTGACGGACGGGAGGCCCGTGGCGGTGTCGCCACGGGCCTCCCGTCCGTCGGGTGGTCCGGATCAGGCGGAGGCGGGCTCCGAGATCGCGTCGCGGAGCGCGGACGCGGCGGCGGCCACGTCGTCGGCGCTGTAGATCGCGCTGCCGGCGACCGCGATGCGGGCGCCCGAGGCCTGCACGGCCTCGATCGTGTCGGTGGTGATGCCGCCGGCGACCGAGAACGGGACGCCCGAGGCCTCGCCGTCGCGCAGCAGCGTCTCGAAGGTGAAGCCCTCCTCGGCCTGCTCGTCGAGGCCGGCGTGCATCTCGACGAACTCGGCACCGAGCGCGACGACCTCCTTCGCGCGGGCGGCCTTGTCGGGCACGCCGATCAGGTCGACGACGATGCCCTTGCCGTGCGCCTTCGCGGCCTTCACGGCACCGGCGATGGTGGAGTCACCCGCGACGCCGAGCACGGTGACGAGGTCGGCACCGGCCGTGAAGGCGATGTCGGCCTCGAGCTCGCCGGCGTCCATCGTCTTGAGGTCGGCGAAGACGACCTTGTCCGGGTGCGCCTCCTTGATCGCGGTGATCGCGGAGAGGCCGGCGCTCTTGATCAGCGGCGTGCCGAGCTCGATGACGTCGACGTACGGCGCGGCCTTGCCGGCGAGGTCGAGGGCGGCCTCGGTGGTCAGGGTGTCCATGGCGAACTGGAGCTGCATGGTGGTGTCCTTCCGGTGGTGGTTCGTGGGGGTCTCGGTGGCGCGCTCGGGTGGCACCGGCGGCGTCACGGTCGGTTCACTCGAGGTTGGCGTGCCGCGGCCACAGGTCGTCGGCGGAGTGCCCGCTGCGCTGCCAGAGCGCGTGGAACAGGGCGTCCCCGAGGAGCGCGACGCCCTGCTCGAACAGGCCGCCCGCGTACTGCGCCGAGGCCGTGCCGGAGCGGTCCGTCTTCGTGGCGGCGGGCAGGACGAGCGTGGTGTCGGCGACCTCGGACAGCGGGGAGTCGTCCGTCGTGCTGACGGCGAGCACCTGCGCACCGACCTCGGTCGCGGTGCGTGCTGCCTGCACGATGCCGCCGGTGGTGCCCGAGCCGCTCGCGACGAGCAGCAGGTCGCCCCGCCGGATCGCGGGCGTCGTGACCTCGCCGACGACGTGCACGTCGAGCCCGAGGTGCATGAGGCGCATGGCGGTCATCCGGAGCGCGAGTCCGGACCGTCCGGCGCCGTGCACGAAGACGCGCTCGGCGTCGGCGAGCAGGTCGAGGGCACGCGCGAACGGTGCCTGGTCGGCGCGGCGGACGGTCGCGATCAGCTCCTGGAGCTCGTCGCCGATCACTCCGAGGGCGTCGGCGGTCGTCGTGGTGGCCATGACTCCGATGCTCCTCGCGCGGGGTCGATCGCGCCGCTGCCCGGGCAGGCGGTCCACCCACCCGATCGGGTGGGACCGTCCGTCCGGGTGGGACGGGTACGTTCGGTCCTCGTGGAGACGGAACCGGACGCACCAGCCAGCCGGATCGCGGCGTCGGAGCACGCCCGGACGGTTGCGGAGCAGGCCGACCGTCACGCGTTGACCCTCGAGTCGGTGCTCGCCGCCCTGCGCGCGAACCGCCTGTCCGACGCCGCCGCCCGCGCCGAGGCCGTCGAGATCGCCTCGGCCGCACTCGTCGAGCTCCGGACCGTGACCGACCGGCAGCGGAGCACCCTGCTCGAGCCCGTCACCGGGGCGTTCTCACGGCTGCGGGCCGACCTCCGCCCGCTGGTCCGGTTCGGTGACCTCGACGTGCAGTTCGTCGAGCCGCCGGCGACCGGCAGGGCGCTGCCCGGAGACGTCGCGCACAGCGCACGAGCGATCGTCCGCACGGCCGTGCTCGCCCTGGTCGACGGCGGGGTCGCCCGACGCGTCCGGATCCAGTGGGACTGCGACGGGCGCAACCTGCTCATGCAGCTCCGGGACGACGGTGCCGGCACCCTCGACACGCACGACGATGCCGTCCGCCCGATCGCCGAGCGGGTCGTCGCCCTCGACGGCACGATGCACGTCGACTCCACGCCGGGCTGGGGCTCGACCCTGGACATCTCGCTCCCCCTCGACCCGGCGCCGGGCGCGGCCGACCTGCCGGAGGACACCGACCTGACCGAGCGGGAGCGCGACGTGCTGCGGCTCGTGGTGACCGGCGTCGGGAACCGGGAGATCGCCGAGGGGCTCGGGATCAGTCCGAACACGGTCAAGTACCACGTGGCGAACCTGCTCCGGAAGCACGGTGCCCGCACCCGTGCGGAGCTCGCCGCCCTCGGCGCCCGCCCCTGAGCGCTGATCGGCGGGCGTGGGGCGCCTCCGTGTCGAACCACGTTCCCGACATCGAACCAGCTGCCCGGGCTGGTTCGACGTCGGGATCGTGGTTCGACGGCGGGATCGTGGTTCGACGGCGGGATCGTGATTCGACGGCGGAATCGTGGTTCGACGTGCGCGCGCACAACCGGGAGCACGTCGCGCCACGTCGTTCCACGGCGCGACGTGCTCCCCGTTGTGCAGCGTGCAGCGCGAGGCGTGCAGCGTGCAGCGTGCAGCGTGCAGCGCGAGGCGGCACGCTAGGCTGCCCCGATGACAGCGGGGGCGACGGTCGGCACGGACGAACGGTCGGGGTGGACGCGACCGGGCTGGGTCGCGCTCTACTGGGCGACCGTGGGGCTCGGCGTCCTCGGCGGGGCCTGCTCGTGGCTGTGGCTGTTCCTGGCATCGGAGGAGGCCACCCGCGGCGCGACCCCCGACCGATCGGGAGCGAACCCCGGCATCCCCCTCGGACTCGTCGGACTCGTCGTCGGCCACGTGGTGGGGTTCCTCCTGCTGCTGATGGTGGCGCGCCTCGCTCGCCACGGCGGGGCGTCGGCGGCTGGGTTCGCGGTCCTCGGGCTCGTGATCGGTTCCGGGGTCGGGCTCGCGTGCTCGCTCGCGCTCACCGGCGGTGCGCTCGTCGTGCCGTGGCCGGACGCTCCGTACACCCCCTGACGACTGCGCACTGGCTCGACATCGGGGTCGTGGTTCGACACGCCCGCGCACAACGGGGAGCACGTCGCGCCACGTCGTTCCACGGCGCGAGGTGCTTCCCGTTGTGCAGCGGGCAGGGGGCAGCGGGCGCAGCGGGGGCAGCGGGCACCGCGCGCGTTCGGCTCGGGCGTCCGCGCGTCAGGCGTCCGGCGCGAGCACCTGGAACATGACGTGGTCCCGCCACTCGCCGGCGATCCGGATGTACTTCGGCGCGAACCCGTACCGCTCGAAGCCGTTCCGCTCGAGCGCCCGCTGCGAGCCGGTGTTCTCCGGGAGGGTCTCTGCCTGGACCCGGTGCAGCCCGAGCTCCCGGAACGCGTGGTCCACCGCGAGCCCGACCGCACGGGTCGCGTGCCCCTGCCGCGTTCGGTCGGCACGGACCCAGTACCCGAGCGCACACGACTGCAGGGCGCCACGGGTCACACCGCTCAGGGTGATCCGTCCGAGCAACTCGTCGTCATCTCCCACGATCACGAAGGGCACCGAGCCGTTCTGCGCGGCGGCGAGCAGGACACCGATGGTCGCGCGCTGCCCGGCCTCGGTGAAGTAGCTGTCCGGCCGCGTCGGCTCGAACGGTCGCAGGTGATCGGCGCTCGCGCGGACGATCGCGGCGAGCTCGGCTGCATCGGACAGCTCGATCAGTCGGAGGCGGGTCCCGGTGCTCATGTGCGGAGGGTGTGGGATTCGAACCCACGAGACATTGCTGCCCACCTGTTTTCAAGACAGGCTCCATCGGCCGCTCGGACAACCCTCCGTGACGCGACCACGTGGCGAGACGTGATCGCGTCCCGGGCAGTCTAGCGAACCTGCCGTCCGTCAGCGCGGCAGCGCGTCGAGTGCCGCGGCGAGCCCGTCGTCGGTGACCCCGCCGGTCAGCTCGTTGCCCGCGTCGACGACGTCGTCCGGGGCCTGCCCCATGACGACTCCGCGGCCCGAGGTCGACGCCCAGCGCAGCATGTCGATGTCGTTCCGCCCGTCACCCGCCGCCATGACGCGGGAGCGTGGGATGTCGAGCCACTCGCGGACGCGCTCCATCGCGGTGGCCTTCGTCACGCCCTCGGGAGCGATGTCGAGCCAGGACGTCCAGCCGACCGAGTACGACACCTTCTGCAGCCCCATGCGCTCGACGACCTGCAGGAAGTCCTCGGTGTCGTGTCCCGGCGAGATGACGACGACGCGGGTGGCCTCGGTCCCGAGCAACTGCTCGAACGGCACGTGCTCGCCGGCGACGGTCATCGTGTCGTCCGGGAAGTTGCCGGAGAGCAGGAAGTGGCCGGTCTCGTCCTCGACGCCGAACGCCGCGTTCGCGAGCGCACCGTGGATGACCTGCAGGACCTCGGTCGGGTCGAACCGCTCGACGTGGACCCGGCGGTAGGACCCGTCGTCCTGACGGGCGAGGGTCAGCGCACCGTTGGCGCACACGACGTACTTCGACCGGAGCCCCAGGCGTTCGAGCAGCGGGATCGTCATGCCCTCGCTGCGTCCGGTGGAGAGCATGACCTCGTGCCCGGCGGCCTCGGCGTCGCGGACGGCGTCGATCACCGTGTCCGTGATGACACCGTCCTCGCGCATCGTCGTGCCGTCCACGTCGAGCGCGACGAGCCAGCGCTTCGTCCGCGGAGAAGTGGCAGCACCACCGGCAGCACCACCGGTGGCACCAGCGACAGCGCCGCCGGCAGCGACCGAGCCCGAGCCGGACGCACCGGCGCCGGAGCCGCCGCCCTGCGCCGACCCGTCGACGAACCGCTCGTGCGCGCTCATCGGGGCTCGATGACCTCGACGCCGCCCAGGTACGGCCGCAGCACCTCGGGCACGACCACCGACCCGTCGGCCTGCTGGTGGGTCTCGAGGATCGCGACGATCCAGCGGGTGGTCGCGAGCGTGCCGTTCAGCGTGGCGACCGGCGCCGTCTTCCCGGTCGACGTGCGGTAGCGGGTGTCGAGGCGACGGGCCTGGAACGTCGTGCAGTTCGAGGTCGACGTGAGCTCGCGGAAGGTGCCCTGCGTCGGGACCCACGCCTCGATGTCGTACTTGCGTGCGGCGCTCGTGCCGAGGTCACCGCCGGCGACGTCGATCACGCGGTAGTGCAGGCCGAGGTCCTGCATCATCGACTCCTGCATCGCGACCAGGCGCTGGTGCTCCGCCTCGGCCTGCTCCGGGAGCACGTACGAGAACATCTCGAGCTTGTTGAACTGGTGCACGCGGAGGATGCCCCGGTTGTCCTTGCCCGCGGACCCGGCCTCGCGCCGGTAGCAGGTCGACCAGCCGGCGTAGCGGATCGGGTCGCCCGACTCCGGGAACGACAGGATCTCGTCGGCGTGGAACCCGGCGAGGGCGACCTCGCTCGTGCCGGTCAGGTAGAGGTCGTCGGCCTCGAGCCGGTAGACCTCGGCCGCGTGCTCGCCGAGGAACCCGGTGCCCGCCATCGTCTCCGGACGCACGAGCGTCGGCGTGATGAGCGGCTCGAACCCGTGCTCCACGGCGCGGTCGAGCCCGAGGTGCATGAGAGCGATCTCGAGCCGGGCGCCCAGGCCGCGGAGGAAGTAGAAGCGCGATCCGGAGACCTTCACGCCGCGCGGGATGTCGATGATGCCGAGGTGCTCGCCGAGGTCGGCGTGGTCCTTCGGCTCGAAGGCGAACTCGGGCTTCGTGCCGACGGTGCGCAGCGTGACGAAGTCGTCCTCGCCGCCCTTCGGCACGTCCGGCAGCACGACGTTCGGGATCGTACGGACCACCCGGTCGAAGGTCTCCTCGGCTGCGGTGACCTCGGCCTGGGCCTCCTTCACGCGTGCGGCGAGCGCCTGCGCCTGCTGCACGAGCGCGGGCTTCTCGTCCTTCGGGGCCTTCGCGACGGTCTTGCCGAACGCGTTCTGCTCGGCGCGCAGCGCCTCGAACGACGTGATCGCAGCGCGGCGGGCGGTGTCGGCGGACACCGCGTCGTCGACGACGGAGACGGAGGCGCCGCGCGCCTCCTGCGAGGCCTTGATGAGGTCAGGGTTGTCGCGCAGGAGCTGCAGATCGATCACCGGATCATCCTAGAGGGAGCGTGTGACCGCCGGACGGGAGGCCCGTGGCGGCCCCGCCACGGGCCTCCCGTCCGTCAGTCGGTCACGGCACCCGACGGGACGTCACGCAGGGCGGCGACCATCCCGCGCAGCAGGCGGAAGGCCGCTGCGCGGCCCGCCTCGTCGAGGTCCCGGGTCATCCGGAGCTCGACCTGCCGGACCGCCGCACTCGCCGCCTCGCACTGTCGCCGTCCGGCCGCGGTGAGCGTGGTGGGGAGCACCTTGCCCGTGGTCGGGGTGGCCGGCCGGGTGACGATGCCGTCGCGCTCGAGCTGCTGCAGGAGCGTGTTCATCGACTGCCGGGTGACGAAGGTGCCGCGCGCGAGGTCGGAGTTCGACATGCCGGGGCGCTGGGCGAGCAGTTCGAGGCACGAGTAGTGCGTGACCGTCATGCCGAGGGGACGGAGGGCGTCCTCCATGGCGGCACGCAGGGCACTGGCGGCCTCCTTCAGGACGTAGCCGACCGAGCTGTCGAGGTCGATCCGCGCTTGACGCATGTCAGGAGTCTGACACATACTGCTCGTGTCAGGCATCTGACACAGACGAAGGAGCACACCATGCCCGCCACCGGGATCGACTTCACCTCGCTGCAGGTCCGCGACCTCGACGCCTCGCAGGCGTTCTACGAGCGGTACCTCGGACTCGTCCGCTCTCCCGCCGGCCCGCCGCACGCCGTGGTCTTCCAGACCGAGCCGATCGCGTTCGCGCTCCGCGACCTCGTACCCGGGACGGACCTGTCCGCCGGGCAGCCCGCGCTCGGCGTCGCACTGTGGTTCCACGCGACCGACGTCCAGGCGATCCACGACGCGCTCGTCGCCGACGGGCACACGATCGTGACCCCGCCGTTCGACGGCCCGTTCGGTCGGACGTTCACCTTCGCGGACCCGGACGGCTACCCGGTCACGCTGCACGACCGGCGCTGAGCCGGACGGGCGGGCCACCGACTCGGGCGGTCGCCGATCATCGATGCGCGCGGTCGTGCGCCGGTACGGCCGGTCGGGTTGCCGACCCGGGCGGTCGCGCGCCGACCCGGCCGGTCGCTCGCAGGCGTCCGTCGGTAACGTCGGCAGCATGTCGACACCATCGGAGACCGCGCCCGCGGGCCAGGACGCCCTCCCCACCGAGCAGAAGACGGCCGCGGTCGTCTACAACCCGGTGAAGGTGGACCTCGAGACCCTGCAGCGCACCGTCGCGGAGCACGAGCAGGAGGCCGGCTGGGCCGAGACCCTCTGGTTCGAGACCTCGGAGGAGGACCCGGGCGGCGGCATGGCGAAGGCCGCGCTCGACGCCGGAGCCGACGTCGTCGCAGCGGCCGGCGGTGACGGCACCGTCCGTGCCGTGGCCGAGATCGTGCACGGGTCCGACGCCGTGCTCGCCCTGCTGCCGAGCGGCACCGGCAACCTGCTCGCCCGGAACATCCCGGCGCCGATCGACGACCTCGGTGCGAGCGTCCGGACGATCTTCCGCGGCGAGGACCGCCCGATCGACTTCGGTGAGCTCGAGGTCGAGCGCGAGGGCGGTGAGCGCGAGCAGTTCGGCTTCGTCGTCATGGCCGGGCTCGGGCTCGACGCCCGGATGCTCGCCAACACGAACGACGACCTGAAGAAGAAGGTCGGCTGGCTCGCCTACGTCGACTCGCTCTTCCGGTCGCTCCGCGACGCCGACGCCTTCGAGTTCCGGTACCGGCTCGACGGCGAGGGCAACCAGTCCGTGCGCGCGCACTCGCTCATCGTCGGGAACTGCGGGATGCTGCAGGCCGGCGCGACGCTCCTGCCGGACGCCGAGATCGACGACGGTGTGTTCGACATCGTCGTGATGCGGCCCCGCGGGTTCTTCGGGTGGGTCCGGATCGGCGCCCGGGTGTTCTGGGAGAACGCGATCCTGCGCTCGTTCCGCCGCTCGAAGATCGGGCAGACCCAGGTCGGCAAGCGCATCGCCACCGCGGCCCGCGACGAACGACCGCTGCGCTACATCCGCGGTCAGGAGTTCGTGGCGCGGCTCGAGCGTCCGGACGAGTTCGAGATCGACGGCGACCCGGTCGGCGAGGTCGTGGCGTTCAAGGCGCGCATCGACACCGGTGGGCTGCGGGTGCGCGTCGCCGGACCGCAGGACCAGACCCGCAACACGCGCCGGGTCGAGAACGCCCACAGCTGACGCGGGCCCCCTTCCGGCGGGAGTGCGCCTGCTGGGACGGAGAGCGGCCCGCACAACCGGAGGCACGTCGAACCACCGAAGAGCGTGGTGCGACGTGCCTCCGGTTGTTCGGCGGCACGTCGCGCCACTGCCGGACCAGCCGCTCCGCCGGGCTCGGCCGCGCGCGCCAGGCTCGGGCTCGACGTCGGGCTCGGCCGGGCTCGGGCTCGGCCGGGCTCGGGCTCAGCCGGCCTCGGGCTCGGGCTCGACGTCGGGCTCGCCGGAGACGATCGCGCGGAGCCAGTCCCGCGCCTCGACGAACGCCTCGTCCGAGTAGCGCGCGGAGACCTCCGGGCGGAAGCCGTCGGCGCGCGGGTACGACCCGAGGAACGTCACGCGGGGGCTGAACCGCCGCAGACCGAGCAGGGCGTCGGCGACCCGCTCGTCGTGCACGTGTCCGTCGAGGTCGATCACGAACCGGTAGCGCCCGAGCTCGTCGCCGATCGGCCGCGAGGACAGCAGCCCCATGTTGATGCCCCGCGTCGCGAACTGCTCGAGCATGTCGACCAGGGCGCCGGGGTGCTCGCTCGGCAGCTCGACGATGACGCTCGTCTTGTCCGCTCCCGTGCGCTCCGGGATCGCGAGCGTGCGTGACACGAGCACGAAGCGGGTGACCGCCGAAGCGTTGTCGCCGATGGACGACGCGAGCACCGCCAGGTCGTGGTGGTCGGTGATCCCCGGCGGGGCCACGGCGGCGTCCGCGACGGGGTGCTCGTCGAGCAGCGCGGTCGCGGCGGCGACGTTCGACGACGCCGGGATGTGCCCGTGGCCGCGCAGGTTGGTCTCGAGCCAGCGGTGCGTCTGCGCGTACGCGACCGGGTGCGCGTTCACGGTCCGCACGTCCGACAGGGCGGTGCCGTGCCGGGCCACGAGCACGAAGTCGACGGGCACGAGGTACTCGCCCACGATCCGCACGCCGGGGATCCGCGCCAGGGCGTCCTGCGTGGCGCTGACGCCGCCGTCGACGCTGTTCTCGATCGCGATCACCGCTCCGACCGACCGTCCCGTCACGACGTCGTCGAGCGCCTCGCCGACGTTGTTCACGCTGCGCCACGGCTTGCCGGCGGCGGCCTCGACGAGCTTGAGCGCCGCCTCGGTGAACGTACCGGCGGGTCCGAGGTAGGAGTACGTGTCGGACGGCGTGGCACGGTCGGTCATGCGCCAGATCCTACTGGTGTACCAGTCACCCGCGACGCGAGCAGACCGACCAGACCGGCCGAACCGACCAGGCCGACCGAACCGACCAGGGCGACCAGGGCGCCGGCCCGGACGTCAGGACCGGACGAGCATCGTGTCCGAGTCCCCGTTCCGCCCGACCGTCCGGAACCCGGCCCGCTCGTACGCGATCCGCGCCCCGGTGTTGCCGTCCTCGACGCTGAGGCTGACACCCGGCCAGCCCGCGGCCCGGCCGGCGTCGAGCAACCGCGCGAGCAGCGCCGTGCCGATCCCCCGACCCCGCCCGCGCGCCTCGACGGCCATCGTGAGTTCCGGGACGTCCTCGGCCACGAACCCGTACCCGGGGTCGTCCGCCGGCAGGAACCGCGCCCACGCCACCCCGACCGGTCCCTCGCCGTCCACCGCCACGACGCCGTGGTCGCGGGCGGGGTCGAAACCGACGAAGTAGTGCGCGAACTCGGGGCGGTCGAGGTCGGCGTCCACGAAGGACGGGGCCTTCCAGTTCATCGCCGCGAGCGTCGCGTGCCGGAGCAGCCCGGTGTCGTCCGCAGTCGCGTCCCGGAAGAGCACCCCCGCCGGTGCCGCAGGCGACGCACCCGTCAGACGCTCCTCGCACAGCACCTCGCCGTCGGACCGCGGGTAGGTCAGCGCCGCGAACCGCCCCTCGGGGTCGAGCCGCCCGAGCAGCGCCCGCGTGATGCCGTCGAGCTGCCGGACCTGCTCGTCGCTCAGCGCGTCGATGACGAAGCGTCGGGCGGTCCGGACGTGGTCGGGCGCCGCCGCGACGATGGCCGCGAACCCGTCGTCGGTCAGTCGGACGTCGGTGGCTCGGCGGTCGTCGACCGAGGGGCACCGGGTGACGAGCCCGCGCTTCTCGAGCCGCGACACCACGTGCGACAGGCGCGGCAGGGACGCGTTCGTCGCCGCGGCGAGCGCCGACATCCGGAGCGTGCGCGACTCGGTCTCCGACAGCATCGCGACGACCATGTAGTCGAAGTGGGTCAGATCGGCGTCCCGCTGGAGCTGCTGGTCGAGCGCGGCCGGGAGGAGTTCCATGACGGCGACCAGCTTCATCCACGCGCGGAGCTGGTCGCGCGTGAGCCAGGGCGTCTCGTCCGTCATGCACTCATGCTAGCCATTGGTTGTCGATGCAACCAGTGGTCGTGGGGATCGTCGTGCACGGACGACGCCGACCACGAGTGCGACCACGACGACCGCGAGCAGCAGCCCCTCGACGACGAGCAACCGCGCGGTGTAGTCGAACGGCAGCACGGTCGGGTTCTTCTGTCCGTGCTGCTTCGCGGCGATCTCCGGGAGCACCACCAGGGCGAGCACGCTCCCGAGCACCACCGCGGTCTGCACGACGACGAGCACCCCGGCGCCGAGCGTCCTGCCGGTCCGACGGAGCAGGAGTCCCGCTCCGACCACGAACGGCGACAGCACGACGTCGTGCAGCACGACCGCGCCGAGCAGCCACGTCGCCAGGCCCCAGATGCGGTTCGGTCGGACGGTCGTGACGAGCACGTACGCACCGAACGCCATCACGAGCACGCCCACGACGACGAGCACGATCCTCGCGGCCCTCATCGGATCACCTCGATCTTCCCGATCCACTTCGTCTGCAGCACGCCGGGTCGTCCCGGCGCGATGACCCGGGCGGGGAACCCGTGGTCCAGGTCGAGCGTCTTCCCGTTCACCTCGAGCGCGAGGAGCGTCGTCGGGTCGGACGCGTACTCCGGGCCCATCTCGGTGACCCGGTACCCGCCGCTCTTCTCGAGGCTCGTCATCCGCAGCGCCGACGCCGGGTCGGCCTGCACGGAGGCGAGCAGGTCCCGCATCCGGACACCCCGCCACGACGCCACCTGGCTCCACCCCTCGACGCACGAGATCGGCAGGTCCGCGGTGGCGGTGCCGAGCGCGACGAGCTCGGCGCGGGAGAACGTCCGCGTGACGTCCGGACCGACCACGGTCAGCGTCCAGTCCGCCGCGGTCGCCGTCGCCAGGACCCCGGCGGCGCGAGCGGTGCGGTTGACCGGCAGGTCGTCCGGTCCGATGTACCGCTGACGGGCACCGAACACGTTGAGCGGTTCGAGCAGCCGGTTCGACTGTCCCGCGGTGAGCGCGACGACGCCGACGGTCGCCGCCGTCACACCCGCCACGAACCCGCGGCGGGCGATCCGCTGACGGGGTCCGGGGAGCGCGTCGTCGTGCTCCGGCCGGGAGGCGCGACCCGCCTCCGCCCCGCCGGCGCCGTCCCCGAGACTCGGCTCCGCGGACGTGTTCGCGGTCCCGAGACCGCGAACCTGTCCGCCAGGGCGAGTCTCGGCGGCGCCCGCCGGCGCAGCCGGCGCAGCCGGCGCAGCCGGCGCAGCCGGCGCAGCCGCGCCGTCCACCCACCGCAGCAGGCGGCCGGTCAGGCCACGGGGGTACGCCCCGGCCGTCTGCTCGGCCGCGGGGCGTCCACCCACGGCGGGGCGGGCCTCCCGGCCGTCCGGCAGCAGCTCGCTGCCCACCGTCGGGTCCGCGACGAACCGACCCTCGGCGTCGTAGGCGTCCCGCGCCCGCCAGTAGCGCGCGATCACGGGCAGCTTCGACGCGATGTGCACGACGAGCGAACCGATGATCAGGTACGACATGGCGTAGTGGACCTGGCGGAACGGGAACGGCCACGGGTACCACTGGTACGTGTTCAGCAGGCCGGTGCCGACCTGCACGATCGACGCCGACACGAGCACCGCGATCGACAGCCGCTCGAGCAGGTGCAGGACCCCGCGCACCGGCGGGACCTGGGCCAGCGCGGGCATGACGACGTTCAGCTTGGCGAGCAGCAGCGGGATGATCGCGATGCCCGCGGTGATGTGCAGGCCCTGCGTGAACTGGTAGAGCTGCGTCGGCCGGGTCGGGAAGCGCATCCACGGCAGGGGGTCCTGCAGCAGGTGGCTGTAGACGCCGGTCCCGAAGCAGACGACGAACGCGATGCCGAGCAGGCGACCCCAGACGACGGCCGAGCGGGCGTTGCGGTTCGGGGACGCCATGGTCGCGCGTGCGTCCAGCAGGACCCGGCGCACGATCGGTAGCCTCGGGGAACCATGAGCAGACGACCGCGCGCCGCCTCCGTCCCGACGACCGCGGTCGTGTCGACCGTCCTGTCCGTCGTCGGCGTGCTGGCGCTGGCGGGTGTCATCGCCTTCGGCATCACGCATCTGGGGTTCCTCCGTGCCGGTCATCGTGCACCATTCGTTGCCTGGACGCTCATCGCTTGGGCGGTCTTCGCGGGAGCAGTGGTCGCCGTGCGGTTCGTGCCCCGCGAGTGGACGACCCGGATCGTCCTCGGTGGGGCGGTCGTGGTCGGCATCGCGGCGCTCGTCGGCCCGCCGAACACCAGTACCGACTCTGCCCGGTACGCCTGGGACGGCATCGTGCAACACGCCGGCATTTCACCGTACGCCCACACGCCGCAGTCGAACGCGCTGGCCGACCTGCGTCCGGACTGGCTGTTCCCGGACAAGATCGACGGCACCTGCAAGCCGCTCGAGCCGCGGATGCGCGGGCTCGGCGACGGAGCCGACGGGCACTGCGTCGCCATCAACCGGCCGGACGTGACCACGATCTACCCGCCGATGGCGCAGCTGTGGTTCGCCGGTGTGCGCGCCTTCGTGCCCGCGACCGCGCAGTACATGCCGTTCCAGGTCGCGGGACTCCTCGTCTCCCTCGGCGTCACGATCGGTCTGGTCGCGGTGCTCCGTCGCGTCGGCCGCCCGACCTGGTGGGCCGCGCTGTGGGCCTGGTCGCCGCTCGTCGCGTCCGAGGCGGTCACGAACTCGCACATCGACGTCGTCGGTGCCGCCCTCGCCACGGCGGGCGTCGTGCTCGTCGCCTTCGGTCGGCCGATCTGGGGCGGGATCGCCCTCGGTGCGGCGACGGCCACCAAGCTCATCCCGGCGATCGTCTACCCGCCCCTGCTCGGCCGGTGGCGGTACTGGTGGGCGGTCCCCGTCGGCATCGCCACGTTCGCGCTGCTCTACGTGCCCTACGTGCTCACGACCGGCGTGAAGGTCCTCGGGTACCTGCCCGGCTACCTGTCCGAGGAGGGCTACGAGGACGGCTCCCGGTTCGCCCTGGTCTCGTCCGTGATCAAGGGCGATGCGGCGACGATCGTCGTCGGGCTCGTGGTGCTCCTGGCCGCCGTGGTGTCCTGGCGCCTCGCGGACCCCGCACGGCCGTGGTCCGCCGAGGTGTTCATGATCGGTGTGACCTTCCTCGCCGTGACCCCGCGGTACCCCTGGTACGCGCTGCTCCTCATCCCCTTCGTGGTCCTCTCGGGTCGGTGGGAGTGGATGGCCCTGAACCTCGCCATCGCCCTGCGCGGGGTCTGGCCCTCGGCGCCCGCGTTCCGGTGGTGGCTCCTCGCCGCGGTGCTCGTGATCGTGGTCGTCACGCTCGTCCGCACCCGGCGCGAGGACTGGGTGCGCTGGGGACGACGACTCGACCCCCGTGGGTGGCGGTCCGTGGACCCCCGCACCCGCGACCGCATCGACGCGGGGTAGCATCACGGGGATGACGGCGCGGATCCTGCCCTCGACCGGCCTGCTGCGCCGGGTGCGCAGCGAGTCGCCGGCCATCCCTCCTCGACCCGTCGACGACCCCGGGCTCGTCGACCGGTTCGCCCGGCGCGCCGTCGACCTGCGGGTCTCGCTCACCGAGCGCTGCAACCTCCGATGCACGTACTGCATGCCGGCGGAGGGGCTGCCCGTGATCCCGTCGGACGCACTCATGACGGCGGCGGAGATCGACCGTCTGGTCGGCCTCGCCGCCGGCACCCTCGGCGTGCGCAAGGTCCGCTTCACCGGTGGTGAGCCGCTCCTGCGCGCCGACCTCGTCGACATCGTCCGTCGGTGCTCGGCCCACGACGTCGAACTGTCGATCACCACGAACGCGATCGGCCTGGCGAACCGCGCGCAGGCCCTGGCGGACGCCGGACTGCGCCGCGTCAACGTCTCGCTCGACACCGTCGACCCGGACGTCTTCGCCGAGGTCACCCGGCGCCCGTTCCTCGACCGCGTGCTCGAGGGCATCGCCGCCGCGGCGGACGCAGGCCTCGGGGTCAAGGTCAACGCCGTGCTGCTCCGCGGGGTGAACGACCACCTCGCCGTCGACCTGCTCGCCTGGTGCCTCGAGCGCGGGCACGAGCTGCGCTTCATCGAGCAGATGCCGCTCGACCCCGGGCACGCCTGGGACGGCGCCACCATGGTCACGGCGGAGGAGACCCGCGCCCTGCTCGGCGAGCACTACCACCTCGAGCCCGACGAGGCGCCGCGTGACGGCGCCCCCGCCGAGCGGTACCGCGTGTCGACGCTCGACGGCGAAGCGCTCGGCACCGTCGGTGTGATCGCGAGCATCACCGAGTCGTTCTGCGCCGACTGCACCCGCACACGCCTGACCGCCGAGGGACACGTGCGCTCCTGCCTGTTCTCGGACGACGAGGTCGACCTGCTCGGCCCCCTGCGCGCCGGCGCCGACGACGACGTCCTGCTCGACACCTGGCGACGCGCGATGTGGGCGAAGCCGCGGGACCACGGCGACGACGCGGACGGGATCGTGCACCCGTCCCGCGGCATGAGTGCGATCGGAGGCTGACCGGTGACGACGATGCGGTTCTTCGCCGCGGCCCGCGCGGCCGTCGGCCAGGACGAGACCACGGTGGCCGCGACGACGCTCGATGCGGCACTGCGAGGTGTCACGGCGGCAGATCCGGACCGGTGGACGGCGTTGCAGGAGCGGTGCTCGTACCTCGTCGACGGGGTCACGACGCGCGACCGCTCGACGTCGCTCGACGGCGTCGCGACCGTCGACGTGATGCCCCCGTTCGCCGGCGGCTAGGCCACCGTCACGCGGGCGCGGCGACGCTGACCTCGTCCGGGTCGACAGCGACCCGCACGGCCACGCCCGGCTCCAGACCGAGGGCCGCGGCCGACGCGACGGTCACGTCGGCCACCAGGTCACCCGCGTGCACCCGCACCAGCCCGTCACGCGGTTCCACCGCGGTCACCGTCCGTGCCAGCCCCGGCCCGTCACGGCGCACGCGCGCCGCGGTCGGGTGCAGGGCCGCGACCGCGGGTCGGCCGGGAGGCACGGTGTGCGTCGCGGACGCCAGCTCACCGCCGCCGTCGAGCGCGATCCCGGTCGGCGTGGCCGTCCCGGGGACGAGCACCAGTCCGGAGAAGGACGCCGAGAACGGCGTGCGCGGTTGCCGGAGGACGGCCTCGGTGCGCCCCTCCTCGACGACGCGGCCGTCCTCCAGCACGACGACGCGGTCGGCGAGCGTGACGGCCTCGAGCGGGTCGTGCGTGACGAGGAGGGTCGGGCGGCCGCGCAGGGCGGCGCGCAGGGCCGCGCGGACCTCGGTGCGGGCGTCGACGTCGAGCGCCGTGGTCGGCTCGTCGAGCAGCAGCAGCGCGGGCTCCGTCGCGAGGGCACGGGCGACCGCGACACGCTGCGCCTGCCCGCCGGACAGCGTGGTCGGTGACCGGTCGGCGAGACCCGACGCACCGACGGCGGCGAGGGCCGTGGCGGCGCGGTGCCGTGCCTCCCGGCGACCTGCCCCGGTGGCACGCGGACCGAAGGCGACGTTGCCGACGACCGTGCGGTGGGCGAAGAAGTCCGGGCGCTGTGCGACCAGGCCGACCCGGCGGCGGTGCGTCGGCACGGACGTCAGGTCGCGGCCCGCGAGCACGACGCTGCCGTCGCGCGTGCGGAGGAGGCCGGCGAGGGCCTCGACGACGGTCGACTTGCCGGCGCCGTTCGGCCCGACCAGCGCGACGCACTCGTCGAGGCCGATCGTCAGGCGCACGTCGACGTCCCGCTCGGGCACGAGCACGTGCGCGACGAGCCCCGCTCCACCGCCCGTCACGTCGTCACCGGGCGGGTGCGCACCGTCGTCGTCCCGATCACGACGAGGGCGACCACGACGAGGACGAGCGCGAGCGCGACGGCGGTGTCCGGGTCGATCTCGCGCTGCAGGTAGACCTCGAGCGGGAGCGTCCGGGTGACCCCCTGCAGGCTGCCGGCGAAGGTGAGGGTGGCGCCGAACTCGCCGAGCGCCCGCGCCCCGCAGAGCACCAGGCCGGAGGTGATGCCCGGGAGCACGCGCGGCGTCGTGACGGTGAGGAACGTCCGGGTCGGTCCGGCGCCGAGCGTGGCGGCGACCCGTTCGGCGCGACCGCCGCCGGTGCGGAGCGAGCCCTCGATCGACGACACCAGGAACGGCATCGACACGAAGACCTGCGCCGTCACGACCGCCGTCGTGGTGAAGGCGATCCGGAGCCCGTGCTCGTCGAGGAACGCGCCGAGCACGCCGAGCCGCCCGAAGGCCGCGAGCAGGGCGAGACCGCCGACCACGGGCGGGAGCACGAGCGGCAGGAGGACGAGCGCACGGAGGACCCCGACCCAGCGGGAGGTCGAGCGGGCGAACAGCACCGCCAGCGGGTAGCCGAGGACGAACGCGGCCCCGGTGGCGGCGGCCGCGGTGCCGAGGCTCAGCCCGAGCGCGGTGGTCGACGCGGGTGCCGTGACCAGGGCGACGAACGACGACCAGTCGACCCGACCGACCATCGCGGCCACGGGCACGACGACGAACAGGCCGCCGAGGACCGCGGGGACCGGGAGCCACCACGGCACGGGGGTCCGCTGGTGGCGCTGGGGCGTCCTGCTCGTCATCGTCCTGGTCGTCCGGTGCATCGCGGTCGTCGTCAGGGTGCGCCGAAGCCGGCGTCCGTGAGCACCTTGCGTCCGGCGTCGGAGCGGACGAACGCGGCGAACGACGCGGCGGTCTCCGGGTTCGCGGAATCCTTGAGGACACCGATCGGGTACGTGTTCACGGCCTCCGACGACTCCGCGAACGGGACGCCCTCGACCTTCCCCCCGGAGCCCTCGACGTCGGTGACGTAGACGAGCCCGGCGTCGGCCTGCCCGGACTCGACCTTCCCGAGGACGTCGGTGACCGACTGCTCCTCGCTCACCGGTCGGAGCTCGACGCCCGCGGCCCGCTCGACCTCCGCCGTCGCCGCACCGCACGGCACGGGGGCGGCGCAGGTGACGACCTGCAGGTCGGACGCGGTGAGGTCGCGGAGGTCCGCGACGCGCTCGGGGTTCCCGGGCGCGACGGCGATCTCGAGGGTGTTCGTCGCGAAGTCGCGGGGCCACCCCGTCGCCAGGTCGGTCGTCGCGAGCTTCGCCATGGTCGCCTCGTCGGCGGAGGCGAACACGTCGGCGGGGGCGCCGTTGCGGATCTGCGAGACGAGGTCGCTCGAACCGGCGAACGAGAACGTGACCGTGGTCCCCGGGTGCCGCCGCTCGTACTGCTCCCCGAGCTCCGTGAAGGTGCGCTGGAGCGAGGCGGCCGCGAAGACCGTGATCGACCCGGTCGGGCCCGTGCTGCCCGTGGCGGTGCCGCTCGCCGAGGTGCCCGTCGCGCTGCTCCCCGTCGCGCCGCCGTTGGCGGGCCGGGTCGTGCACGCGGCGAGGCTCGTCCCGACGGCGACCACGAGCGCGATCGCAACAGAGGTTCGCAGGAGCGTCTTCACGGGGCGATCCTAGCCGCACCTGCGGTCAGGAGGTGATCGGGTGACCCTCCTGGCCCCACGCGGTGATCCCGCCGTCGAGGACCGTGACGGACGGCGCCCCCGCCGGACGGTCCGCGATGACCTGTCGTGCCCAGGCGGTGGCGCGCTTCCCGGACGCACACACGACGACCAGTTCGTCGACCGCCCCGGAGCCGCCGAGGTCGTCCGGGGTCCGCGAGCCCGGGATCACCCCGGTCGCGCGCTCCGCCTCGGTCCGGACGTCGACGAGGACGATCCGGTCGCCGGCGACGTCGTCCGCACCGTCGTCACCGAGTCGTCGTGCCAGCTCGGCGGGGGCGATCCGCGGCGGCTCCGCGACCGCCGACGGCGCGGGACGGACCGATCCCGGGCCGCGACGCAGGACGCTCTCGGTCCAGCGCCACCGACGGGCGTCCACCGTGAGCACCCGGCCGAGCAGCGGCTCGCCGAGCCCGGCGACCAGGGCGGTGACCTGCGCCGCCATCACCGCGCCCACCGCGCCGCACAGGGCGGGCAGCACGCCGTCCGCGGCGCAGGAGCCCTCGTCCGGCAGCGCCTCGGGGTGGAGGTCGTGGAAGTCGACCGGGTCGGCGGCGGCGTCGTGGAAGACGGAGACCTGTCCGTCGTAGCCGAGCGCGGTGCCCCAGACGAAGGGCACGCCCGCCGCGGCGCACGCGTCGGAGACGGCACGGGTGACCTCGACGCTGTCCGCCGCGTCGACCACCACGTCGTGGTCGACGACGTGCTCGGGGCGGAAGCGCTCGGTCAGGGCGACGACCTCGACGACGGCGTCGACGCCGCGCACCCGGTCGGCTGCGCACGCCGCCTTCGAGCGCCCCACGTCGGCGGCAGCGAACAGCGTCTGTCGCGCCAGGTTCGACGTGTCCACCGTGTCGTGGTCGACGATCGTGATCCGGCCGAGCCCGGAGCCGGCCAGGTACGTCAGGACGGGTGCGCCGAGCCCGCCCGCTCCGACGACGAGGACCCGGGCGCCGGCGAGCGCGTCGAGCGCCGCCTGCCCGGCACCGTCGAGCGCGGCCGTGCGCGAGGTGCTCCGCCGCCGGGCGGCGAGCGCTGTGGGGTCGGGCGTGGCCGGGTCGGGCGTGGCTGGGTCGGACACGGCGGGGTCGGACACGGCGGGGTCGGACACGGCGGGGTCGGGCGTGGTCACCGTGCGCGCTCCGGCTGCTCCGGCACCTCGACGGTGACCATCGTGGCCTTGACGGACGCGACCGCGACGGAACCGACCTCGAGCCCGAGGTCGCGGACGGCCTCGGCGGTCATCAGGGACACCACTCGGTTCGGGCCGGCCTGCAGCTCCACCTGGGCGACCACCCCCTCGACGACCAGGTCGGTGACGATGCCGACGAAGCGGTTCCGCGCCGAGCTGCGGACACCGGACGGGTCGTCGAGCCCGCCGTCACGACCGCGGACGTACGCGGCGAGGTCCCGCCCCTCGACCACCGTGCGGCCGGACGGGTCCTCGGAACGGGGCAGCGTGCCGGCGTCGACCAGGCGCCGGACGGTGTCGTCGCTGACGCCCAGGTACCGCGCGGCGTCTCGGATGCGGAGTGTCGTCATGGTGTCCGTGACCCTACGGCATGGCGAACTCTCACGGAGGGGACAGCGGTACGGGGCACGCGCCCAGCCGTGCGCGCTACCGTCGCGGGCGTGACTGCACCACAGACCGGCACCATCCACGTCCCCGCCTCCGCCGGGGTCGCGCCGGTCCGTACCCGCCTGCGGTCCGCGTCCACGGCCCTGCGTGTCGCAGCAGTCCGGACCCCCGAACTCACCGTGGGTGCGCTCGGCGTCGTCACGGGCGCGCTCTTCGCCTGGGTCCCCTCGCTCTGGTACGACGAGGCCGCGACGGTCACCAGCGCCACGCGCAGCTGGCCGCAGCTCTGGGCCGAACTCCACAACGTGGACGCCGTGCACGGCCTGTACTACGCACTCATCCACGCCTGGTTCTGGCTCGTGGGGTACACGCCGTTCACCCTCCGCTTCCCGAGCGCACTCGCCATCGGCGTCACCGCCGGGCTCGTCGTCGCACTCGGACGCCGCCTGGGTGGTCGTCGGCTCGGCATCGTCGCCGGGCTCGTGTTCCTCGCGATCCCCCGCGTGCAGTGGGCCGGGTCCGAGGGCCGCCCCTACGCGACCGTCACGACCCTGGCCGTCGCACTGACGCTCGTCGGCATCACGGCCGTCCGACGCACCCGGTCCGGGGCAACGCGGGCGTCGAGCATCCGCTGGTGGGTCGCCTACGGGCTGCTCGCGCTCCTGGCCGTCTGCTTCAACGTGTACCTCGCGCTCGCCGTGGTCGCACACGCGGCGGCCCTGGCCTGGACGTGGCTGGCCGAGCGCCGATCGCGTACGTGGACCCGGCGGCCGGACGCCGGTGACCCGCTCGTGGGCCGTGTCGTCCTCGTCCGCTGGGTCGTCGCCGCCGCAGCTGCCGCGCTCCTCGCGTCGCCGCTCGTGCTCGAGGTCACGGAGCAGTCCAAGCAGGTCGCGTGGATCTCGGGCATCACGCAGCGCACCCCGCGCCAGGTGTTCGCCACCTCGTGGTTCGGCGGGATCGACTCGTACGCCGCGGTCGCGTGGACGCTCCTCGTCATCGGTGTCGTCGTGTCCCTGGTCGCCGCACACCGCCGCGTCCCCACCGTCCGCGCGCTCCTCCGGGCACAGTCGGTCCGGATCGCCCTGCCGCTGGCACTGCTGCCGACCGGGGCACTGCTCGCCGCGACGGCACTCGGCAAGCACCTCTACTCCCCCAAGTACGCATCGCTGAGCATGCCGTTCGTCGCGCTCCTCATCGCGCTCGCGATCACCGCCCTGCGGCGGAAGGCCCTGATCGCCGCGCTGCTCGCGGTCTTCCTCGTCATCAGCGTCCCGAGCGCGATCGACGTCAAGACGCCCCGGTCGAAGCAGGAGTCGACCTGGGCGAACGCCGCGTCGATCATCGCCGCCGAGCGTGGGGCGAACACCGGCGCCAACGAGGGCGTCGTCTTCGGCAGCGTCTACGGGCACCCGACGTCCACCGCGGAGATCATCCGCGTCTCCTACCCCTGGGCGTTCACCGGGATGACCGACCTGGGCATCCGGAAGAACGGCGCCGAGACGGGCGTGCTCTGGAACGAGAACGGCGACCTGGCGTCGACGATCCCGGCACGCCTCGGTGACATCGACACCGTGTGGTTCGTCGGCGGCACCCCGAAGGCCCGCAACATCCAGCCGGAGACGACCGAGGTGCTCGCCGAGCACGGCTTCCACGTCGAGCAGAAGTGGCGGACCGGTCGGGTCGTCATCACGGAGTTCGTCCGCGACTGAGCCCCGACGGCACCGTAGGTCCGGTGGTCAGTCGGCACCGCGGGTCCGGTGGTCAGTGCACGACGCGGGCACCGTGCACCGGGCCGGTCGCCCGGAGCGCGACGAGCCCGGAGGCGCTGAGCTCGACCTGCACCTCGAGCGCAGCATCGCGGTCGGCGACCAGGAACGCGACCGTCGGGCCGCTCCCCGAGACGATGCCCGCGAGCGCGCCGGCCTTCTCCCCCGCCTCGATCGTCGCCGCGAGCCCCGGCTGCAGCCGCATCGCGGGTGCCTGCAGGTCGTTGTGCAGGCAGTCCGCGAGCAGGTCCGCGTCGCCGGCACGGAGCGCCTGGAGCACGTTCGCCTCGACGACGGGGGTCGTGGGAGCCGGGCGGATGTCGGCCCGGTAGCGCTCCCGGTGCTCGTCGAGCGCCCGGTAGACAGCAGGGGTGGAGAGACCGTCCTCGCTGAGCGCGAGGACCCAGTGGAACTCCCCCTTGGCGAGCGCCGGGCTCAGCTCGTCGCCGCGACCCGTCCCCACGGCGGTGCCGCCGGCGAAGGCGAACGGGACGTCCGCGCCGAGTCGGGCCGCGAGCCGCAGCAGCTCGTCCCGCCCGAGGGCGGTGCCCCAGAGGGTGTCGCACGCGAGCAGGGTCGCCGCGGCGTCGGCCGATCCCCCGCCCATCCCGCCGGCGACGGGGACCTGCTTGTCGATGGTGAGCCGGACGCCGCCCCGGTGCCCGGCGGCCTCGGCCACGAGACGCGCGGCGCGGATCGCCAGGTTCGAGTCGTCGGTCGGGACCGCACTGGTGTCGATCGGTCCCGTGAAGCGCACGGAGAAGTCGTCGGCCGCTTCCGCGGTGACGTCCTCGTACAGCGACACCGCCTGGTACGCGGTCGCCACGTCGTGGTAGCCGTCGTCCTGCAGCGCGCCGACGGACAGGAACACGTTGATCTTGCCGGGAGCGCGCACCCGCACGCGGGTCGGTGCGGCCAGCGAGGTCATGCGTCCAACCTATCCTCCCCGCGCCGGGCCGCGGACTACGCCGAGGTCCCCGCCGCCGCGAACCCGCGAGCCAGGTCGGCCAGGATGTCGTCCACGTGCTCCAGACCGATCGACAGGCGGATCATGCCCTCCCCGACGCCGGCGGCCGCGCGTTGCTGCGGGGTCATCTGCACGTGGGTCGTCGACGCGGGGTGCACGACGAGCGACCGGACGTCGCCCAGGTTCGACACGTGGTCGAAGAGCTCGAGCGCGGCGACGAACCGGCGACCGGCAGCGACCCCACCGGCGAGGTCGAACGCCAGCACGGCCGACGGCCCCTTCGGCACGTAGCGCTGCTGCAGGTGGTGCCACGGCGACGAGGGCAGCCCGGCGTAGTGCACGTGCTCGACCTGCGCGTGTCCGTCCAACCACGAGGCGACCGCGGCCGCGTTCGCCACGTGCCGGTCCATGCGCAGCGACAGCGTCTGGATGCCCTGCAGGACGAGGAAGGCGTTGAACGGGGCGATCGCGGGGCCGAGGTCGGCGGACAGCTTCGACCGGGTGCGCTGGATGAACGCGCGGCGGCCGAACTTCTCGGCGAAGGCCGTCCCGGCGAACCCGGACTGCTCGACCGTCGTGAGCTGCGGGTACTTCTCCGCCTGCGCCGCCCAGTCGAAGTTCCCGCCGTCGACGATGATCCCGGCGACGGCGCTGCCGTGGCCGGCGAGGTACTTCGTCGCCGAGTGCACGACGATGTCCGCGCCGTGCTCGATCGGTCGCACGAGGTACGGCGTCGCGATGGTGTTGTCGACGATGAGCGGCACCCCGGCGTCGTGCGCGACACCGGCGACCCCCGCGAAGTCGAGCACGTCGCCACGCGGGTTCGGGATGCTCTCGCCGAAGAACGCCCGCGTCTCCGGACGGACCGCGGCGCGCCACTCGTCGAGGTCCGTCGGGTCCTGCACGAAGGTGAACGAGATGCCGAGGTCGCTCAGCGTCGAGTGGAAGAGCGTGTAGGTCGCACCGTAGAGCGACGCCGACGAGACGACGTGGGCGCCCGCCCGCGCGACGCCGAGCACCGCCAGCGAGGTCGCCGCCTGACCGGACGCCAGCGCCAGTGCTCCGACCCCGCCCTCGAGGTCCGCGACGCGTCGCTCCAGGGCCGCCGCAGACGGGTTGTTGACGCGTGTGTAGGTGTGTCCAGGTGCGTCGAGCATGAAGCGCGCCGCCGCGTCCTCGCCCGAGGGGTACACGAAGGCCGCGCTCTGCGCGATCGGGGGCACGTTCGCCCCGAAGCCGGGGTCGGCCGTGAAGCCGGCCCGGATCTGCCGCGTCTCGAACGCCCAGTCGTCCTCGGCCGCCATCAGGCGACCGGCTCGGCGGGGACGGCGGCGCGGACGAGCGGGATGACCTGCTCGCCGAAGCGCTCCATCTCCTCGGCCTGCGGCGAGAACTGCAGCAGGAGCGTGTCGACCCCGGCGTCCTCGAACTCGCGGATCCGGTCGGCGACCTGCTGCGGCGTACCGACGAACCCGGGGCGCAGACCGCGGTTCGACACCGAGTAGTCCTCGAGCGACGGCACGTGCTCGAGCTGCGACTTCGAGATGAAGTCCTGGTACGACTCGTACGCCTTCCCGTGGCGGACGTCGGTGATGCGGGCCAGCTCGGCCTGCGCCTCCTCCTCGGTCTCGCGGACGATCACGTACGCGGCCATGCCGAATGCCTCGAACGGCGCGGCGCCGGCGTCCTCGCGGCGACGCTTCATCTCGTCGATCTTCGTGCGGAGCTCGTCGACGGTGCCGCCGTGTGTCAGGTACGCGTCGGCGAAGCGGGTGATCGAGCTCTTGCCCGCCTCGCTCTCGCCGCCGGCGTAGATGCGCGGGGTGACCCGCGGCTTCGGCTCGAGGTGCGTGTTCTGCACGTCGTAGTACTCGCCCGTGAACGAGAACGGCGTCTCGGCCCAGAGGCCCTTGAGGATCGCGACGAACTCCTCGGTCCGCGCGTAGCGGTCGTCGTGCTCGGAGAAGATGCCGCCGTATTGACGGGCCTCCTCCGCCCACCACGCGCTCACGACGTTGAACGTGAAGCGACCACAGGAGATCTCGTCGATGGTCGCGGCCTGCTTCGCCGTCACCGCCGGCAGGTGGTAGCCCGGACGCATCGCGGCCATGATCTCGAGCCGCTCGGTCGTCGCGGCCAGCGCGGCCGCGAGCGCCCACGCCTCGAGGCTCTGCGCGGCCGTCCCCTTGATGTCGTTGAGGTTGAGCTCCGGCACGAGCGTCAGATCGAAGCCGATCCGCTCGGCACGCTGCGCCAGCCGCTTCACGTAGTCGAAGGTGACGGGCATGTCCTCGTCCTCGACGTTGCGCAGCCAGCCGCCGAAGAGCGGGGTCCAGTATCCGAATCGCACGAGTGGTTCCTCAGGTGTGTCGTGACGGCCGGGAGGCGCGGGGCGGGCCCGCCACGAGCCTCCAGGCCGGTGGGTGGTGTCGTCTCAGGCCGTGGTCGCCGACGTGGCGTACGCCTGCTCGAGGAGCGCGCCGGTGAAGCGCGCGATCGCGCGCGGACCGGAGACCGGCGCGACCGCCTCGACGGCGGGGTTGTAGTTCGTGTTCGTGTTCACGTCGTAGACGACCGTGCGGCCGTCCGTGGTCTCCATGAACTCGACACCCGCGACCTGGATGCGCTGGTCGGCGAGGAACGTCCGGAGCTGCTGCACGAGCGGGTGGTGGGCCGTGACCTCGGCACGGATGCTGAAGGCGGCCGGTGCGCCCGGTGCCCCGGTGCCGGTCGTCTCGGCGCCGGGCACGTCGCAGACGGCGCCGGCGATGGCCTGGGGCACCTCGCACGCGTCGGCCGGGCAGAGCTCGAAGCTGCCGGCGCTCGTGTCGACACGGACCGCGTAGACGAACTCGCCGCCGACGAACTCGGCGCGGGTGATGAACGGCTCGCGGGCGGTCAGCAGCTCCTGGAGCAGCGTGATGCCGTCGACCGGGGCCTCGAACTCGGGGCTGTCGACGTACGCGTCGAACTCGGCGAGGGTGTCGAAGCGGCGGACGCCGAGGCCCTTGCCGCCCTGGTTGTGCTTCGTGATGAACGGGACGTCCTGCCCTCCCGTGAAGGTCCGCGCGGCGTCCTTGAGGGCGGCCGACCCGAAGACCGCGGTCGTGCGGGGCACGTCGAAGCCGGCGTCCCGGAGGAGCCCGTGCTGGGCGACCTTCGACACCTCGAGCTCGAGCACGTGGCTGCCGTTCACGACCGTCGCACCGGAGCGCTCGAGCCAGCCGAGCAGCGCGCGGGCGTACTCCTTGCTGTGCTCGTTGCCGCGGGTGTGGCTCGACGCGGACATCCGCGACCAGTAGACGCCCGGAGCCGGCTCGGCGGTCAGGTCGATGCTGCCCAGGGCACCGCCGTCGGTGAGCAGGAGTTCCTCGACCGGCACCCCTTCTGCCGCGAAGGCAGCGGCGAACGGCGGGAACCACTCGGGGTTCTCGTGGATGACGTACACGCGCGGAGTTGTCACCGGGCCACCCTAGGCACGCTCCCCCTGGGGGTGCCAGGTGTGTGACGCGGGATTGCGGCGTGCGTCCGCGCGCGGTCGCCTCGTGCCATCGCGGCGGGGTCACCTCGTGCCGGAGCGCCGGGTGTGCGAGGGTGGAACGCATGTCCTACCCCGCGTACGAGGAGACCGTCCGTTCCGGCCGTGTGATGACCGTCGTGGGGTGGGCCGTGATCGCGACCGCCGTCGGGATCGCGACGCTCGTGCTCGCGGTGCCGGCGGGGTGGCAGGACCAGCCGCCGTCGGCGTCGGACGTCGGCGTGCTGGTGGTCACCCTCGCCGTCACGGTCGCGCTCGGCATCGGGATGATGACCATGCGGATGACGGTGCGGGTCGACGAGGTGCTCGAGGTCCGTGTCCGCCCCTGGTGGTACCGGCGGCGCGTCGCCCCCGAGCAGATCACGTCAGCCGAGGTCGTGCACATGACGGGCGGCAACTCCGGCGGGCTCGGCATCCGGCTCGTCCCCGGCGGCACGGCGGTGCTGCTCGACGGCGGACCCGGCGTGCAGGTCGCGATCCGCGGGGCGCGGTCGCTGCGGTTCCGGTGCAACGACCCCGAAGCCGTCGTCGCGGCCCTGCGGGCACGGGGTGCGTCGGCGGACTGAGGATCAGCGCGCGACGCGGTCGGCGCCGAACTGCTGCGTGCCGACGACGCCGAGGAGCTCGAGCTTCTGCGCGTCCTCGCTCCCCGCGGGCGCGGTGAACAACAGGAGCGCCTGCGCCTGGTCGTCCGTGTGGAGCACCTGGCAGTCGACGGTGATCCGGCCGAGCTCGGGCTGCACGATGGTCTTGTCGTCCGACCAGCGGGTCGCGACCTCGTGGCGTTCCCAGAGCTCCCGGAACTGCGGGCTGCGACGCTGCAGTTCGGCGACGAGCTCCGTCGCCCGACGGTCGCTCGGCCCCGCGAGCCCGACGGCCGCGCGGAGCGACGCGACCACCACCCGACCGAGTCGTTCGTGCTGTTCGGGCGCGTACTTCGCCTGCTCCGTCCCCGAGACGAACCAGCGCCACGCCTGGTAGCGCTCGTTGCCCGGCAGGTCGACGGATCCGCCGAGCAGTGCCCGAGCGAGCCGGTTCTCGACGAGCGTCTCACCGAGGTGGCTCACGACGATCGCCGGGGTGTCCTCGAGCCGGTCGAGCACACGCAGGATCGCGGGGTCCACGTGGTCCGCGCGGTGCATCCGGACCGGCGCCGTGTGCCCGGCGAGGTGGAACAGGTGGTCGCGTTCGTCGAGGCTGCACCGGAGGGCCCGGGCGATCGCCGCGACCATCTGCTCCGACGGCTGCGGGCCCCGCTGCTGCTCGAGCCGCGTGTAGTAGTCGACGCTCATCCCGGCGAGTGCGGCGACCTCCTCGCGACGGAGTCCGGGGGTCCGCCGACGGGGACCGCTGCCGAGGCCGACGTCCTCGGGGCGCAGCAGCTCGCGGCGGCGGCGCAGGAAGTCGGCGAGCGCGGGGCGGTCCATGCCCCCATCGTGCCGTCTCGGCCGGAGCGGAGCCAGGGACCGCCGGTCCCCCGATGCCCGCGCCCTGGAGGAGCCCCGTGCGCAGGAGCATCGTGGTCGGCATGGACACCACGAACAGCACCGTCTTCATCTCCGGCGCGACCTCGGGCCTCGGGCTCGCCCTCGCGCAGCGCCTGCAGGCCGCCGGCAGCACCGTCGTCATCGGCGGCCGCCGCCAGGACCGTCTGGACGCCCTCGCCGCCGAGCACGGCTTCGGTACCGTCGCGATCGACGTCGCCGACGCGGACTCCATCGCGAGCGCGGCAGCGGACGTGACGACCCGCTGGCCGGAGCTCGACACCGTCGTCACGATGTCGGGCATCATGCGCAACGAGGACCTGCGCGACCCCGGACACATCGACGACGCACTCGCGACCGTCCAGACCAACCTGGTCGGGACGATCCGGCTCATCGACGCCTTCCTGCCGCACCTGCTCTCCCGGCCGGCGGCGACGCTGATCACGGTGTCGTCCGGTCTGGCCTTCGTCCCGCTGACCGCGACCCCGACCTACAGCGCCACGAAGGCCGCGGTGCACTCGTACACGCAGGCGCTCCGGCAGCAGCTCGTCGGCAGCTCGGTGGCGGTGCTGGAGCTCGCCCCGCCGGCCGTGCAGACGGACCTGATGGGTGGCGCCGACTTCGGCGGGATGCCCCTCGACGCCTTCACGGACGAGGTGATGGGTCTGCTCGACTCCGGTGCCGCGCCGGAGATCCTCGTGCAGGACGTCCAGCCGCTGCGCTGGGCCGAGCGCGACGGGACGCACCAGCAGATCCTCGAGGCGATGGCCGGCCGCGGTCACTGAGCCACGCACCACGGGCGGATCAGCCCCGGGCGAGGAGGCGTGTGCACGTCGACCGTCAGGCCGGGGTCGGGGTCGGGGTCGGGGCCGGGGCGGGCACCGGTGCCGGCGCCGGCCGGAGCACGCTGCTCCGTCAGTCGACCTCGCCGGCGGCGCGCCGACGCCGGATCCGCGCGTCGAGACCCCGGTTCAACGCCCAGAGCCCCAGCACGATGGCGGTGACGAGGAGCGACTCGGCCAGCGTCCTGTCCAGCGGCCCACGGAGCACCCAGAAGGCACCCCCGGCCAGGACGGCGACCATCGCCAGGGTGCCGATGGAGCTCCTCGCAGCCCGCGGCTCGGCCCCGGTGGACGCCCCGTCCTCGTCCTCGTCCGCGAGCTGGTTGAACCAGAGTCCCCACGCCGCCAGGCCTGCTCCGAACAGGGCGGCTGCCCAGGCAGCATCGTCGCCGGCGTCACGGACGAGGGCGACGACGGCGACGACCACGACCAGTGCACCGCCCGCGAGGAAGAAGAGCGTGATCGCCAGGGCGAGACGGGAGGTCGGAGCGTGCACGCGGTCAGCCTAGGGCTCCGTCGCCGACACGACGACCACCGGGCCGGAGCGGTGACACGACCGCCTGCCGTCAGGCGGCGGCGAGGACCGTCCGTCCGAGGCGCACGAAGTCGTCCGGCGACAGCGCCTCACCCCGAGCGGTCGGGTCGAGACCGGCCGCGGTCAGCAGCTCCGACGCACGGGCGCTGGAACCCAGGACCCCGGACAGGCTCTGCCGGAGCATCTTCCGGCGCTGCTGGAACGCCCCGTCGACGAGCTCGAAGACCTGCGCCCGCAGCGTCTCGTCCCCCGGGCGCTCACGACGGTCGAACCCGACGAGCACGCTGTCGACGTTCGGCACCGGCCAGAAGACCTGGCGGCTGATCTGCCCGGCGGTCGACCACGACCCGTACCAGGCGGCCTTGACGCTCGGCGCCCCGTAGACCTTGCTGCCCGGCCCGGCGGCGATGCGGTGGCCGACCTCGGCCTGCACCATGACGAGCACCCGCTCGATGGTCGGGAAGGTCGCGAGCAGGTGCAGCAGCACGGGGACGGAGACGTTGTACGGCAGGTTCGCCACGACGTGCGTCGGAGCCTCGGGCAGGTCGTCCGCAGTCACCGCGAGCGCGTCCTGGTGCACGACCCGCAGGCGCGCGTCCGGCTGCATCGCCGCGACGGTCGCGGGCAGCTGGGCTGCGAGCCGACCGTCGATCTCCACCGCCGTGACGGACGCGCCGGTCTCGGTCAGCCCGAGGGTCAGGGAGCCCAGGCCCGGTCCGATCTCGAGCACGCGGGAGTCCGACGTGACCCGGCCGGCCGAGACGATGCGGCGCACGGTGTTGGCGTCGTGCACGAAGTTCTGGCCGAGCTTCTTCGTCGGGGTGACGTCGAGCTTGGCGGCGAGGTCCCGGATCTCCGCCGGGCCGAGCAGCGCGCCCACGACTACTGGTCCACCGTGACGGGCTCGGCGTCCCACGCACCGTAGACGAGCTCGGTCGTCGAGGCGATCTGCGCCGCGAGCATCGACGGGTCGGTACCGAGGGTCTCGGCCATCGACCGGAGCGTGAGCGGGATCAGGTACGGCGCGTTCGGCCGGCCGCGGTACGGCGTCGGCGTGAGGAACGGGGCGTCCGTCTCGATCATGACCAGGTGCCGCGGCGCGACCTGCAGGGCGTCTCGGAGCGACTGGGCGTTCTTGAACGTGACCGTGCCGGCGAAGGACATGTACCAGCCGCGCTCGGCGCAGAGCCGGGCGAGGTCGGGACCGCCGGAGAAGCAGTGGAAGACGGTCTTCTCGGGAGCGCCCACGCGGTCGAGCACCTCGACCACGGCCTCGTGCGCGTCACGGTCGTGGATCGTCAGCGCGAGGTCGTGCTCCTTCGCGATGCGGATGTGCTCCTCGAACGAGCGGACCTGTGCCGCGCGGCCGTCCTCGCCGGTGCGGAAGAAGTCGAGACCGGTCTCGCCGATCGCCCGGACGCGGGGCAGCGCCGCGAGCCGCTCGATGCCGGCGAGGTGCTCGTCGAGCAGCCCCTGCTCGTCGAGCACGGGCGCCTCGTTCGGGTGCAGCGCGACGGCGGCGAGCACGCGGGGCTCACGCGCGGCGATCTGCGCCGACCACTCCGACGTCGCCAGGTCGGTGCCGACCTGCACGACGCCGCGGACCCCGACGCTCGACGCACGGTCGAGGTGCTCGCGGTAGTCGAGCGGACCGTCGCCGCCCTCGCCGACGCCGTCGGCGATCTCCATGTGCGTGTGGTTGTCGTACACCGGCACCACGAGCGCCTGCGGCAGCGGTGGGTAGCTCAGGTCGCGCTTCGAGCCGCCGGACGCCCCCTCGCCACGCGCCCGGACGTGCGAGCCGTCCGCCGCGTCGGTCACGCTGCGCCCTGCTCGGGCTGCTGCTCGATGCGCGGGAACAGGCCGGACCCGAGCGGCACGACGGTTGCGGCGCCCTGCCACTCGTAGGCGCGGTCGACACGCTGCTCGGTCACCGATCCGCCGGCACCGATCGACGCCCAGAGCTTCTCCGTCGCCTTCGGCATCACCGGGGACACGAGGACGTTCACGGTGCCGAGGCCGCGGAGGGCCGTCGCCAGGACGGTGCCGAGACGCTCGCGCGCCGACTCGTCCTTCGCCAGCGCCCAGGGCTCCTGCTCGGTGATGTACCCGTTCAGCGCGTCGACGAGCTCCCACACGGCGGCGATCGCCTCGTGCGGCGCGAAGGCCTCGACCGCGGCGTCCGCACGCTCGGTGACGGACACCGCGAGCGCGTCGATCGCCTCGTCCGACGGGGTCAGCTCGCCGCGCGACGGCACGGCACCGTCGAAGTACTTCTGCAGCATCGCGACGAGACGCGAGGCGAGGTTGCCGAAGCCGTTCGCGAGGTCGGCCGAGTACCGGGCGGAGATGTCCTCCCAGCTGAAGTTGCCGTCCTGCCCGAAGGTGATGGCGCGGAGGAAGTAGTAGCGGAAGGCATCCGAGCCGAAGGTGTCGGTGATCTCCGACGGCGCGATGCCGGTGAGCTTCGACTTCGACATCTTCTCGCCGCCGACGAGCAGCCAGCCGTGACCGAACACGCGCTCCGGCACCGGGAGACCCGCCGCCATGAGCATCGCGGGCCAGATCACCGCGTGGAAGCGGGCGATGTCCTTGCCCACGACGTGCACGCTCGGCCAGAGGCGCTGGAACGCCTCGTCGTCGTCCGACCCGTAGCCGAGGGCGGTGACGTAGTTCAGCAGGGCGTCGAACCACACGTAGAGCACGTGGTCGTGGTCCCAGGGGATCGTGATGCCCCAGTCGAAGCTCGAGCGCGAGATCGACAGGTCGCGCAGGCCCTGCTTCACGAAGGAGACGATCTCGTTGCGGACGCTCTCGGGCTGGATGAACTGTGGGTTCGACTCGTACAGGTCGAGCAGGCGCTGCTCGAAGTCACTCATGCGGAAGAAGTAGTTGCGCTCGGCGAGGACCTCGACGGGGATCGAGTGGATCGCGCAGACCTGCTGGCCCTCGTAGGGACCGGTGCCGGGCACGAGGTCGCTCGGCTGCTTGTACTCCTCGCACCCGACGCAGTAGAAGCCCTCGAACTCGCCGGCGTAGATGTAGCCGTCGTCGTACAGCTTCTGCAGGAACGCGGTCACGCCGCGCTCGTGCCGTTCGTCGGTCGTGCGGATGAAGTCGTCGTTCGCAACGTCGACCGTGTCGAGCAGGGGCTTCCACGCGTCGGTGACGAGCCGGTCAGCCCACTCCTTCGGGGACACGTCGTTCGCGCTGGCGGTCCGGAGGATCTTCTGGCCGTGCTCGTCGGTCCCGGTGAGCAGCCAGGCGTCGTCGCCCCGCTGCCGGTGCCACCGTGCCATGAAGTCCGCGGCGACCTCGGTGTAGGCGTGCCCGATGTGGGGCACGTCGTTCACGTAGAAGATCGGCGTGGTGATGCTGAACGAGGACCCGTCGGACATGCGGACCATCCTACGGGCGGGCCGGAGCCGCGTGACGCGCCCCGCGCGCCGCCTGTGGAGAACCGGACGGGAGGCGGGTGGCGGGCCCGCCCCGCGCCTCCAGACCGACGGTGGTCGGCCCTACCGCGCGGCGAGCGCGCCCTCGTACAGGTCGCGCTTCGACAGGCCGGTCGCGTCCGCGACCGCCGCGGCGGCCTCCTTCATGCGCGACCCGGCGGCGACCCGCTCGAGCACGAGCCGCACACCGTCCTCGATGCTCGTCACGTCGAGCGCGCCGGTCGAGCCCTCGACGACCACGCAGATCTCACCACGCACCCCGTCGGCTGCCCAGGCGGCGAGCGCGGCGAGCGAGTCGCGGCGGACCTCCTCGTGCAGCTTCGTGAGCTCGCGGCACACGACCGCGCGGCGGTCGTCCCCGAAGCCCGCGGCCATGTCGGCGAGCGTGTCGGGGAGCCGGTGCGGTGACTCGAAGAACACCATCGTCCGCTGCTCACCGGCCAGGGACGCGAAGAGACGACGGCGCTCCCCCGCCTTGCGGGTCGGGAAGCCCTCGAAGCTGAACCGGTCGGTCGGCAGGCCCGACACGGCGAGCGCCATGAGCACCGCGGACGGCCCGGGCAGGGCGGTGACGGTCACCCCGGCGGCCGCCGCGGCCTCCACGAGGGGGAAGCCCGGGTCGCTGATCGCGGGCATGCCCGCGTCGGTGAGGACCACCACGTCCTCGTCGCGGGCGAGCTCGACCACCTCGGCGGCCTTCGCGCGCTCGTTGTGCTCGTGGAGGGCGATCAGGCGCGGGCGGTTCTCGATGCCGAGCGCACGCATCAGGTGGATCGCGGTCCGGGTGTCCTCGGCGGCCACCACGCTCGCGTTCGAGAGGGTCTCGACGAGACGACGAGACGCGTCGCCGAGGTTGCCGATGGGCGTTGCTGCGAGGACGATCACCTCCCCATTCTGGTGCCAGGTCCGCCGTGGCGGCGATCCGTAGGATGCAGGCGATGACCAGCGAGCTGACCGACGACCGCACCGCCCTCGTCGACGGACCGGCCGGCTCCCGCCTCGACGACTGGTGGGGTCGGGTCCTCTCGACGTCGCGGCGGGTCGCCGTGTGGCGCTGGACGGGTCCGATCGCGGTGACGCTGCTGGCGGCCGTGCTCCGTCTGGTGGGACTCGGACACCCGCACTCGCTCGTGTTCGACGAGACGTACTACGTCAAGGACGGCTGGTCGATCGTGCACCTCGGCTACGAGGGCACCTGGCCGGCGAACTCCTCCGACGACGGCGCCCCGACGACCGACCAGCGCTTCGCGGACGGCGAGACCGACCTGTACTCGAGGGCGGCGGAGTTCATCGCGCACCCGCCGCTCGGGAAGTACCTGATCGGCCTCGGGATGCTGCTGTTCGGCGCCGACAGCTCGTTCGGGTGGCGGTTCACGGTCGCCGTGCTCGGCACCGCGACCGTGTTCCTGACCGCGGTCATCGCCCGCTCGCTGTTCCGCTCGACCGCGATCGGGACGCTCGGCGGCTTCCTGCTCGCGATCGACGGCCAGGCGATCGTGCTGTCGCGCGTGACGCTGCTCGACGGCATCCTGACCTTCTTCGTCGTGCTCGGCGCGGGTGCGCTGCTGCTCGACCGGCGGTGGACACAGCGGCGGCTCGACGACTGGGTCCGACGCCGGGCGGACGGCGGCGGTGACACGCTCTGGGGGCCGGTGCTGGTCTGGCGGCCGTGGCTCGTCGCGATGGGCGTCGCCCTCGGTCTGGCGTCCGCGACGAAGTGGTCCGGCCTGTACTTCCTGGCGTTCTTCGCCCTGTACTCCGTGCTGAGCGACATGGTGATGCGCCGCCGGGCGGGCGTGACGTTCTGGTCCTCGAGCGCCTTCCTGCAGCAGGCGCCGGTGACGTTCCTGCTCACCGTGCCGGTCGCTGCCGTGACCTACCTGGCGTCCTGGACGGGGTGGTTCCGGACCTCCGGTGGGTGGGACCGGAACTGGATCGCCTCCGGCGGCGAGCGGTGGACGGGACTGCTCGCGTGGGTGCCGGACCCGTTCCAGAACTGGTGGCACTACCAGTCGGAGATCTACGGCTTCAACATCGGCCTGCACACCCCGCACTCGTACCAGGCGAACCCGCTGCTGTGGCTCGTCATGCAGCGCCCCACGTCGATGTACTACGTCGGGACGAACCGCGGCCAGGACGGCTGCTGGGCGGACCGCTGCGGCGAGGCGATCACCGGCATCGCGAACCCGTTCGTCTGGTACGCCTCGGTGATCGCGGCGGTCGCGCTGCTCGTGCTCTTCGTGCTGCGGCGCCGGTGGGAGTACGGCTTCGTGCTCATCGGTGTCGCGGGCGGGTACCTGCCCTGGCTGCTGTACACCGACCGCACGGTGTTCCAGTTCTACACGGTGGCGTTCGAGCCGTTCCTCGTCATGGCCCTGGCTGCCGCGATCGGACTCGTCGCCGGGTCCCGGACCGACCCGCGGCCGCGGCGGACCCGGGCGTTGGTCTGGGTCGGCGTGTACCTCGGTGTCGTCGTGCTCGCGTCGGCGTACTGGTACCCGATGTGGACCGGCTTGCAGATGCCGTGGGACTTCGTCCGGTCGCACTACTGGCTGCCGAGCTGGCTGTAGCGGTCCGGCCCTGAGGACGCGACCGCGCGGGACGCCGGTGGCGGCCGATCCGCCGACGGCCTGGAGGCGCGGTGCCCGGCCGCCACGAGCCTCCCGCCCGGCGCATACCGCGTCAGGCGAACGTCAGGGCTGGCCGTGCAGGGCGCGCTCGATGGCGGTGCGGTCGAGCGGGGCACCGACCATGGGGTCGGTGGTGCCGCCGGGCAGCACGCCCTCGAGCACGACCTCGGCGTAGCGGCGCCAGGCGTCGGGGTCGTGGGCGCGTGTGGCGTCCGCGACGGCGCCGACCATCGTCGTGAGCATCGGCAGGTCGGCGTAGCTGAACCCGGCCCGCACCACCCCGGACGCCGCCGCTCGCTCGATGATGGTCGCGACCTGGCGCTCGAGCCGGTCCCGCTCGTGCACGATCGACGGCCGCGCCTTCCCCGCGCGGACGATGGCGTCCGCCAGGGCACGGTCGCGCGCGCGGAACTCGAACACGCCCGTCAGGTAGACGCGGAGGGCCTCGCGCGGATCGGTCTCCTGCGCGGCTCGGGCGGCGGCGGCGTTCATCGCCTCGAACTTGGTGGCGAGCAACGCCTCGATCAGGGCGTCCTTGTCGGCGAACCGGCGGTAGACGGTGCCGACGCCGACCCCGGCCTCGTGCGCGATGTCGTTCAACGTGACCGACAGGCCCCGCTCGGCGAAGCACCGGCGCGCGGTCTGCAGGATCAGCTCGCGGTTGCGCGCGGCGTCGGCGCGCAGGGGGCGCTCGAGGTCGTGCGCGGTGTCGGTGGTGCTCACGACGTCGACGGTAGTTGACGATTCTGGGAACAAACGGATGCGGTGGCTCCGTTTCGGTCTACACTCGACACAAACGGATGTACCACATCCGGTTCCACCTCCTCGCGAAGCGCTCGACGGCGCGTGCTCCGCCACCTCCACCCTTCTCCGAAGGAGGCTGCCGTGACGGCAGAACAGACCGTGCCGACCCCGACCGGGTCGGCACCGACGACGACCGGCCGTGCTGCCGGCACCACGACCGGCTCCGGCTCCGGCTCCGGCTCCGACAGGCCGAACCACCGCTGGATCGCACTGGCGGTCATCGCCCTCGCCCAGCTCATGGTCGTGCTCGACGCGACCATCGTGAACATCGCCCTCCCCTCGGCGCAGGCCGATCTCGGCTTCGGCACCGACCAGCGGCAGTGGATCGTCACCGCGTACTCGCTCGCGTTCGGCTCCCTGCTCCTGCTCGGCGGTCGCCTCGGTGACCTGTTCGGCCGGAAGACCACCTTCATCGTCGGCCTGGTCGGGTTCGCCCTGGCCTCGGTGCTCGGTGGTCTCGCCGACTCGTTCGGCCTGCTCGTCGCCGCCCGCGCACTGCAGGGCGTCTTCGGTGCCCTGCTCGCCCCCTCGGCGCTCGGCATGCTCACCACGACCTTCCGCGATCCGAAGGAACGCGGCCGGGCGTTCGGCATCTTCGGGTCCATCGCCGGCTCGGGTGCGGCGATCGGCCTGCTGCTCGGCGGCGTGCTCACCGAGTACGCGTCCTGGCGCTGGTGCCTCTACGTGAACGTCGTGTTCGCGGTCCTCGGGGTCATCGGTGCGCTCGTGTTCATGGCGAAGCCGCCGAAGGTCGAGCGTCCGCGCATCGACGTGGCCGGTGTGCTGACGATCACCGCGGGCCTGGTCGGCATCGTCTACGGCTTCTCGAACGCCGAGTCGAACGGTTGGGACGCCCCGCTCACCATCGTCATGCTCGCCGCGGGCGTCCTGCTCGTCGCCGCGTTCGTGGTCATCGAGACCCGCGTCGCGCACCCGCTCCTGCCGCTGCGCGTCGTCCTCGACCGCGACCGCGGCGGTGCCTTCATCGCGATCGGCCTCGTGGCGATCGGCATGTTCGGCATCTTCCTGTTCCTGACGTACTACCTCGAGCAGACCCTCGGCTTCAGTTCGCTGCAGACCGGTCTGGCGTTCCTGCCGATGCCGCTGTCGATCATGGTGTCGGCGACGCAGATCGGCGGGCGGCTGCTCCCCCGCGTCGGCCCGAAGGTCCTGATCTTCGCGGGCGGTCTCGTCGCGGCGACCGGGCTCCTGCTGCTGCTCCGCACCGACGTCGACAGCACCTACGCGGGCACCGTCCTGCCGGCGCTGATCGTCATCGGTCTCGGCATGGGCACGATCTTCTCGTCCGCGATGAACACCGCGACGACCGGTGTCGCACGGGCGGACGCCGGCGTGGCCTCGGCGACGGTCAACACGATGCAGCAGATCGGCGGCTCGATCGGCACTGCCCTGCTCTCGACGATCTTCGCCGACGTCGTGAAGGACAGCCTGTCGGGCCTCTCGGCAGCACCGACGAAGCTGCAGCAGGCCCAGGCGGTGATCGACGGGTACCACGTCGCCTTCGGCATCTCGGCCGGGGTGCTCGTGCTCGTCGCCCTCGCCGGCGGCCTGCTCATCAACCGGCAGTCGGTGCGACTCGCGAAGCTCGAGCGCGCGGCGTCCGCGACCACGGGCAGCATCCCGGCAGCGGCGCACTAGCCGCCCCGCTCCCGCGACCCGAGCCGCTCCGCGCCCGGTCCGCCCCCGGTCCGCCCTGCCCTGCTCTGCCCCCGCTCTGCGACATCCCACGCGTCGATCGACGCGTGGGATGTCGCGTCCTCGGGGCTGGCCGAAGGAACGACCGACCCCGGCCGTTCCGGTGCGCACGGATTCGGCACACCCCGTGGTCGGGACGGCGGCGTTGCGCACTGTGTCGGTCCTCCTGCGGCACATCAGTGGCCCCGGTTACCCTGAGCGCCATGGCCCCCGTCCTGACCTCGCCGCTCGTGTCGACGCAGTGGCTCGCCGACCACATCGGTGCCGACGATCTCGTCGTCCTCGATGCCTCGGTGCACACCACCGGGGTCGGCACGGCGATGCACTGGCAGGCCGCCCGCGACGCGTACGAGCAGCACGGGCACGTACCGGGCGCCCGGTACGCCGACCTGGTCGACGACTTCTCGACGCCCGACGCGGACGTGCCCTTCACCCGCCCGACAGCGGAGCGGTTCGAGTCCGCCGCGCGTGGACTGGGCGTGACCAACGGCTCGACCGTGGTGGTCTACGACGACAGCGTCGGTGAGTGGGCGGCACGGCTCTGGTGGATCTTCCGCGCGTTCGGCTTCGACGACGTCGCGGTGCTCGACGGTGGGTTCGCCAAGTGGCGGGACGAGGGACGACCCGTCCGCGTCGGACCGCTCCGTGGCAGCACCCCGTCGCCGTCCGCCGAGCCGTTCCTGGCCGGGGAGGAACGTCCCGTGTGGGCCGACCACGACCGTGTCCTGCGCGCCGTCCGCGGCGAGGAGCCCGCGGCGGTCGTCCTGGCGGCTCCCCCGTCGGCGCTGGGATCCGACCACCCCGGCGTGGTCCCCGGCAGCACGGCGATCACCACGGACGACGTGGTCGACCCCGACACCAACACCCTCCGCCGCGGCCCGGCACTCGCCGAGGTGTTCGCGCCGGTGCTCGACGCCGACGAGATCGTGACGTACTGCGGCGTCGGCAGCGCGGCCTGCGTCGACGCGCTCGCCCTGACGGTGCTCGGGCACGACCAGGTGAAGGTCTACGACGGCTCGCTCGCCGAGTGGTGGCGCCTCGAGCCGGAGCTGCTCGCGTCCTGACGCCACAACGTCGGCCACGCCGACCGCGCCGGCCGGGCCGACCGGGCTGGCCGGCCCGACCGGGCTGGCCGGGCCGACCGGGCTGGCCGGGCTGGCCGGGCGTCCGGGCCGTCCCCGCGGCACTAGCGTTGGCGCATGAGCACCAGACGCGCGGTCGTCCTCGGCGGTACCGGCGGGATCGGGTCGGCGGTGGTCCGAGACCTCCTCGACGTCTCCGGCCGCGGTGGCGACGACTGGCAGATCGACGTCGTGGCACGACACGGCGGTCCCGCAGCCGATGCGCTGACGGCGGCCGGCGCCTCCTTCGTGGCCGGTGACCGCCGCGACACGAGCGTGCTCCGCGAACTCCTGCGCCCCGGCGCCGACCTGCTCGTCGACACCGTGGGCGCGACCCGCGACGACGCCCTGCAGCTGCGACCGTTCCTCGACGACGTCGGCTCGACGGTGTTCGTGTCCTCGAAGGCGGTCTACGTCGACGACCGAGGGCGCCACGCGAACTCGGTCGGACGGCCGGTGTTCGGCGGCGCGGTCACGGAGCTCCAGCCGACCGTCGTCGCGGGCGACGGCGACCCGACCTCGCGCGAGGGCTACGGCGCCGCGAAGGTCGCCGCCGAACAGGTCCTGCTCGACCACGGCGCTCCCGTCACGGTGCTGCGCCCCTCGAAGGTGTACGGCGTCGGGATCGGCCGTCCCCGGGAGTGGTTCGTGGTGCGTCGCGCGCTCGACGGCCGGGAGCGGATCCTGCTCGCGGACCACGGACGGGGCGTCGACCACACGACGGCGGCGAGTGGGATCGCGTCACTCGTGCGCCTCGTCGCCGACGCTCCGGACCGCCGGATCCTCAACGTGGCCGACGAGACCGCGCCCGACGTGCTGGAGATCGTGCGGACCGTGGCCGGACTCGTCGACCACCGCTTCGACGAGGTCCTGCTCGACGAGGACGCCCCCGCCTTCGTCGGGACGACCCCGTGGAGCTCGCCGTCGCCGTTCGTCCTCGACACGACGGCGGCACGGGCGCTCGGCTGGCAGCCCCCGCGGTACGCCGACGCGGTGCGGCCCGAGGTCGACTGGCTGCTCGAGACCGCGCACGCCGTGCCGGCCGGTGGCGACGTCCCCTGGGCGGAGGACCCGTTCTGGGAGCGGATGTTCGACTACGGCCCGGAGGACGCCGCCCTCGTGCTGCTCTCGCTCGGCAGGGGCTGAGCCGGTGCCCCGCTCGGAGGTCCTGTTCGTCGGCGGGCGTTCGGGCGTCGGCAAGTCGACCGCGGCCGAGGCGCTCCACGACCTGCTGGTGGCTGCCGACGTCCCGCACGCGGTCATCGAGGGCGACCTCCTGGACCTCGCGCACCCGGCTCCGCACGTGGCGCACCCCGCCGTCCGGCTCGCCGAGCGGAACCTGCGCGCGATGTGGGCGGCGTACCGCGAACTCGGGCACCACCGGCTCGTCTTCACGAACACCGTGTCCGTGCTCGAGCACGAGCGGCTCGCCGCCGCGATGGGCGACGACCCGGTCGTCACCGCGGTCCTGCTCCGCGCCTCCGACGCCACCACCGCCGCGCGTCTGGCCCGGCGGGCGGGCGGCACGGTCCCGCATGCGCAGCTCGCCCGCAGCACGGCGACGGCCGGGAGGCTCGACTCGGCCGTCGCGGACACGGTCGCCCGGGTGGACACCGACGGCAGGTCCCCGCTCGTGATCGCGCGACGGCTCGCGTCGCTCACGGGCTGGCTGCCCGGCTGACCGCCGGCCCGGGCACGGTGTCCCGGACTCCCCGCCTGCGCCTGTGGACGAGCACGACCTGTCCACCGGTCACCGGATCGTCAGCACCGTCCAGCGCCCGCGGGGCAGGCTGGACGCATGAACGACAACCGGCTCGGGACCGCGGTCAGCCCGTACCTCCGTCTGCACGCCGACAACCCGGTGGACTGGCGCGAGTGGGGACCCGACGCGTTCGCCGCGGCACGGGAGCGCGACGTCCCGGTGCTCGTCTCGGTCGGGTACGCCACGTGCCACTGGTGTCACGTCATGGCGCGCGAGAGCTTCTCCGACCCCGAGATCGGCGAGCTGCTCCGTCGCGACTTCGTCGCCGTCAAGGTCGACCGAGAAGAGCGGCCCGACGTGGACGCCAGCCTCATGGCCTCCGCGAGCGCCTTCACGCAGCAGCTCGGGTGGCCGCTGACCGCGTTCACGACGCCCGAGGGGCGGGTGTTCTTCGCGGGGACCTACTACCCGCCGACCCCGGTCGGCCAGGTCGGGTCGTTCCGCCAGGTCCTCACGGCGGTGCTCGATGCATGGACCCAGCGGCGGCACGAGGTGGACGCGAACGCGAGCGCGATCGCCGCGGCGATCGCGCAGGGGGCGCAGGCCGACGCCACCGCCCGGGGTGGCGAGCGGTCCGACGCAGACACGCCGCGCCTCCCGTCCGTCGACGCGATCCGCTCCGTGACCGCGCAGCTCGTCTCGGCGGAGGACACCACGTACGGCGGCTTCGGCGGTGCGCCGAAGTTCCCGAGCGCGCCGCTCCTCGAGTTCCTCTCCGACGTCGCGGCCGACGGTGACGCCGCCGCACGCGGGTTGCTCGAGCGGAGCCTCCGGGCGATCCGGACGACCGAGCTGACGGACGCCGACGGCGGCGTGTTCCGGTACGCGACCAAGCGCGACTGGAGCGTGCCGCACTACGAACGGATGCTCTACGACAACGCGGGGCTGCTCGCGATCGCCGGGGCGGAGCAGGCACGGGGCATCGCCGACTTCCTGCGCGACACGCTGCGACGGCCCGACGGCGCCTTCGTCGCGGCGCAGGACAGCGAGTCGACCATCGACGGGCGACGCGTCGAGGGCGACTGGTACCGGCTGCCACTCGACGAGCGCGGGCGGTTCGACGCACCGCCCCTCGACGACCAGGTGCTGACGGGGTGGAACGGCCTCGCGATCCGCGGGCTCGCGCGTGCTGCGGCCCGGAGCGGTGACGACGAGTGCACCGCCCTCGCGCAGGGTGCCGCCGACGCGGTCCTGGCCGCCCACGTGCGCGACGGACACGTGGTGGTCCGGTCGAGCACCGCCCACGGCACGTCCGCGGCGCCTCCCACGATCGAGGACGTCGGACTGCTCGCCGAGGGGCTGCTCGAACTCGCGCTGCTCAGCGGCGAGGTCCGGTACGCCGAGACGGCACGCGCGCTCGTCGACGACGGCCTCGCCGGTCGCTTCGAGGTTGATCCGGTCCTGCGGGCAGCCGGAACGACGACGGGTGAGCAGCCGCAGACGGCACTGCGGTCCGGCACCGTCGCACTGGCTGCGACCGCGGCGACACTGGCCGCACTCACCGGTGACCGGGCACTCCGGGACGCCGCGACGCGGCTCGTCGCCGACCGTGCACGCACCGGTACCGAGCGGCCGCTCGGCCACGCCGACGCCCTCGGGGTCGCGCTCGCCCTGCAGCGTCCCTCGCGTGAGGTCGTCGTCGTGTCCGGCCGCGACGACCCGATGCGGTGGACCGGCCTCGCCGCCCGCCGGCCGGGCACCGTGGTCGCGACCGTGACCCCGGACCAGGCACGGGCGTGGGCCGCCGCCGGGTTCTCGCTGTTCGCCGGGCGGGACAGCGCAGCACCAGCCGCCTACGTCTGCCACGACCACGTCTGTGCGTTGCCGGCCCGGAGCGACGCCGCGCTCGCCGAGCAGCTCCGCTGACGACAGCCGCCGCACGGACCGCTATCCTGGAATGCTCATGTCTGCCACGCCCGTCATCACGTACCCGCCCGAACTGCCGGTGTCGCAGCGGCGGGACGACATCGCCGCCGCGATCCGTGACCACCAGGTCGTCATCGTCGCCGGCGCCACGGGCTCGGGCAAGACGACGCAGCTGCCGAAGATCTGCCTGGAGCTCGGCCGCGAGTCGATCGGGCACACCCAGCCCCGCCGGATCGCCGCCCGCACCATCGCCGAGCGCGTGTCCGAGGAGCTCGGCAGCGAGCTGGGCGACCTGGTCGGCTACCAGGTGCGGTTCACCGACAAGGTGAGCGGGAACACCCGGATCAAGCTCATGACCGACGGGATCCTCCTCAACGAGATCCACTTCGACCGTGACCTGGAGCGCTACGACACGATCATCATCGACGAGGCCCACGAGCGCTCGCTGACGATCGACTTCCTGCTCGGGTACCTGAAGCGGCTGCTCCCCCGGCGCCCCGACCTCAAGGTCATCATCACGAGTGCGACGATCGACCCAGAATCGTTCTCGCAGCACTTCGGCGGCGCTCCGATCATCGAGGTGTCCGGCCGGACGTACCCGGTCGAGGTCCGCTACCGGCCGCTCGTCGCCGACGACGCGGCGGACGGTGACACCGGTGCGGACGAGGGCGACGACACCGACCCGCGGACCGACGACAGCGGTGGCCGCGGTGGGAGCGCGGACGACCGCGACGTGCTCCAGGGCATCACCGACGCGCTCGACGAACTCGCGCGCGAGGACCCGGGCGACGTCCTCGTGTTCCTGTCGGGCGAGAACGAGATCCGCGACGCGCAGGAGGCGATCGAGGGCAAGCGCTACCCGGGCACGGAGGTCGTGCCGCTCTACGGCCGACTCTCCGCCGCCGACCAGCACCGCGTGTTCGAGCGCCGGACCACCCCGGGTGTCCGTCGCCGCGTCGTCCTCGCCACGAACGTGGCGGAGACCTCCCTGACGGTGCCGGGCATCAAGTACGTGATCGACACCGGTACCGCCCGCATCTCCCGGTACTCCCCGCGGGCGAAGGTGCAGCGGCTGCCGATCGAGGCGATCAGCCAGGCGAGCGCGAACCAGCGCTCCGGACGCGCGGGTCGCACCAGCGCGGGCATCGCGGTCCGGCTCTACTCCGAGGACGACTTCACGCGCCGTCCGGAGTTCACCGACCCCGAGATCCTCCGCACGAACCTCGCGGCGGTCATCCTGCAGATGATCTCCCTCGGCTTCGGCGACATCGAACGCTTCCCGTTCCTGCAGCCGCCGGACTCCCGGGGCGTCAAGGACGGCCTCGACCTGCTGCGGGAGCTCCGCGCGGTCGACCGCGACGGCCGGATCACCAGGTCGGGCCGACAGCTCACCCGGTTGCCGATCGACCCGCGGCTCGGCCGGATGGTGCTCGAGGCCGGTCGCCAGGGCGTCGGGCGCGAGGTCATCGCGATCGTCAGCGCCCTGAGCATCCAGGACCCACGTGAACGACCGCTCGAGAAGCGTGCCCACGCCGACCAGCTGCACGCCCGGTTCGCCGACCCGACGAGCGACTTCCTCACCCTGCTCAACCTCTGGAACCACATCGAGGACAAGCAGGAGGAGCTGTCGTCGAGCGCGTTCCGCCGCCTGTGCAAGGCCGAGTTCCTCAACTACTTGCGGATCCGCGAGTGGCAGGACCTGTACCGGCAGCTGTCCCGCGCCGCGAAGCAGGTCGACGTGCGGGTGGGCCAGTCGCGCTCCGAGGACGGCGACGCGGTGCACCGTTCGCTGCTCGCCGGGCTCCTCAGCCAGATCGGGCTGCGGGACAAGGAGAAGCGCGACTACCTCGGCGCGCGCAACGTCCGGTTCGTGGTGTTCCCGGGCAGCGTCCTGGCGAAGAAGCAGCCCGACGCCGTGATGGCCGCCGAGCTCGTCGAGACGAGTCGGCTGTTCGCCCGGACCGTCGGCCGGATCGACCCCGCGTGGGTCGAGCCGCTCGCCGGTGACCTGCTCAAGCGCACCTACGGCGAGCCGCACTGGGAGAAGAAGCAGGGTGCGGTCGTCGCGTACGAGCGCGTGACGCTGTTCGGTGTCCCGATCGTGCAGCGTCGCCGCGTGCAGTACGGGCGCGTCGACCCCGAGCACTCGCGCGAGCTGTTCATCCGCCACGCCCTGGTCGAGGGCGAGTGGGACGCGCAGCAGGCCTTCGACCGCGCGAACCGGAAGCTCCGTCGCGAGCTCGAGCAGCTCGAGGAGCGCACCCGCCGTCGCGACATCCTGTTCGACGACGAGCGTGTGTACGAGTTCTACGACGCACGGATCCCTGCGGACGTCGCCACCACCCGCGACTTCGAGGGGTGGTGGCGGACGACCCGTCGCGAGCAGCCGGACCTGCTCACGATGCGGCGGCAGGACCTGCTCGACGAGGACGCCGCCGAGGCCGCCCAGGACGAGCAGGAGTACCCGACGCAGTGGCGTTCCGGTGACCAGCGCCTGGCGATCAAGTACCGCTTCGAGCCGGGCGCGCAGGACGACGGCGTCAGCGTGCAGGTGCCGCTCGCGCTGCTCCCCCGCATGCGCGAGGAGGGCTTCGACTGGCAGGTCCGTGGCCTGCGGAAGGAACTCGTCACCGCACTCATCAAGTCGCTGCCGAAGCAGATCCGGAAGAACGTCGTCCCCGCTGCCGACTGGGCCGAGAAGATCGTCGCCGAACTGCCCGACGACGCTCCGACCGAGCCGACGGAGTCCTTCCGCGCGACCCTCGCCGCGGCGATCCAGCGGATGACGTACGTGCCGGTGACCGAGGCCGACTTCGACCTGTCCCGGGTGCCGGCGCACCTGCTGCCCACCTGGGCGGTCGTCGACGAGCGCGGCCGTCGGGTCGAGTCCGGCAAGGACCTCGCGGCCCTGCAGACGAAGCTGAAGGACCGGACGCAGCAGAGCGTCGCCTCCGCGACGGCGAGGGCAGCGGCCCGGCCGGGAGGCGCGGCGCGCGTCGCCGGGGCCTCCTCCGGCACGCAGGTGGAACGCTCCGGCCTCACCGCCTGGCCGTCCGACGACCTGCCGCAGGTCCTCGACACGAAGCAGGCCGGTGGCGTCATCCGTGCCTACCCGTCGCTGGTCGAGGAGGGCGACGGCCCCAAGGCGACGGTCGGTGTCCGCCTCCTGGCGACGCCCGGTGACCGCACTGTGAACATGCCCGCCGGCGTCCGTCGGCTCGTCATGCACGCCGTGCCCTCGCCGGTGTCGTACGTGCAGTCGCACCTCACGGCGCAGGAGAAGCTCGCGCTGGCCGCGAGCCCGTACGCGTCGACCGCGGCGCTGTTCGACGACGTGCTGGCCGCCGTCGTGGACGCGGGCATCCGACGCACCCACCCCGACGGTCTGGTCTTCACGAAGGCCGACTTCGAGGCGGTCCGCGATGCCGTGTCCGCCACCGTCGTCGACACGATGTTCACCGCCGTGTCCGAGGTCGCCGCCGTGCTCACCGCGCAGCGTGCGGCCGACAAGGCGATGAAGCAGGCGAACTCGATGGCGCTCCTGCCGGCGCTGACCGACATGCGCCAGCAGGTGGAGCGCCTGGTCTTCCCGGGCTTCGTCGCCGTCGCCGGGCTCGACCGGCTCCGGCGGATCCGGGTGTACCTGCGGGGTGTCGAGGCCCGCGTGCAGAAGCTCCTGCAGAACCCCGGACGTGACGCCACGTGGATGCGTGAGGTCACGGTCGCCACCGACCGCTACACCGACGCCGGTGGCGTGTTCCCGCCGTCGGTCGGTGCGCATCCCGAGCTCGTGCACGCACGGTGGATGCTCGAGGAGTTCCGCCTGAGCCTGTTCGCCCAGGAGCTCGGCACCGCCGAGACGGTCTCGCTGCAGCGGATCACGAAGACCCTGGCCGCCGCCCGATGACGGGGCTCAGCCGAGGTCGGTGGGGTCGGGGGCGTCCGGGGTGTCGGGGGCGTCGGCGGCCTGGTCCTCGACGGCCAGCCCCTCGACCACGGTGACGTTCGGCAGCGCCGCCAGGGTCCGCCCGGGCAGGAACACCTTCGCCCCGCGGAGCCCGGCGCCCACGACGACCTCCGGAGCACCGAGCACGCGGGCGTCGACGTACACCGGCCAGTCCGCTGGCAGCCCGATCGGGGTGATCCCGCCGTACTCCATGCGGGTCAGCTCGACCGCCTGGTCCATCGGCGCGAAGCTCGCCTTGCGGACGTCCAGCAGCTTCTTCACGACCCGGTTCACGTCGAGCTTCGTCGACGCGAGCACCACGCACGCCGCGTGGCGGACCTCGTCGCCGCGCTTCCCCACGACGACGATGCAGTTCGCGCCGCCCTCGAGCGGGTAGCCGTACGCCTCGGAGAACGCTGCGGTGTCGGCGAGGGCCGGGTCGATCGGCGCCGCCTGGATCGTCGACAGCAGGTCGCTCGGCAGTGCGACGAGCGCCTGGGCGACGGGGATCGCGAGGAACCCGGTGGCGACGAGGGCAGGGGAACGATCGAGCGTCGGCATGCCCCGAGCCTAGGGAGCATCCGACGGACGGGCGATCAGGCGGTCAGGCGCGCTCGTCGATCGACCGGGCTCCCGGCACGGGCGGCGCCGGGTCGTCCGAAGCCTCCGGGTCGTCCGCCCGTGCCCACTTCACCGTCCACCGGACCAGCGGCTGCACGCGGTCCCACGCCGCGGTGATGTCGTCGAGGGAGCTCTCCAGCGGCAGGTGCACGAGCGCCGCGTAGTGCTGCATCCGGAGCAGGTCGATCCGCGGGTGGTCCACGTCGTACCCGCGCGGGGCGGTCTTCAGCGGCGGTCCGGCCAGCTCGTACCCGGCATCGGTCAGTTCGCCGAGCTCACGCTGCAGCGCGGCCGCGGCCTGCGGGTGCTCGTCGATGGTGGTGCGCGCTGCCCGCAGCTGTGCGCGGGACGGTTCGTAGAGTCCACCGCCGACCTGCAACCCGTCCGCTCCGGCACTGAGGTACGTGCCGCCCGCGGTGAGACCGGTGTCCTCGCGGTAGGGCCGCTCGTCCGGCGTGAAGCGCAGGTCGCGGTGCTGCCGGAGCACCCGTCCGGCACCGTAGCGGCGCTCGGCCTCGTGCAGGAGCGCCTCCATCGGCTCCTGCACGTGCCGTTCCCAGTCGTCGCGGTGCTCCTCGAACCACGACTTCTCGTTGTGCGCGGCGAGCCCGCGGAAGAACGTCGCGAGCGCTGGTGAGAACGGCGTCGAGGGCATGCACCACTGAACCCCCGTCCGGTGCACGCGCGTCGGGAGTCCGGGGGACGAGACTGGCCGGGTGGACCGACTCCGACCGATCGACCTCGACCAGTGGCCCCGCGCCGAGCACTTCGCGCACTACCGGCGGGAGCCCTGTGCGTGGGAGATGACCGTGGAGGTCGACGTCACCGCCTTCGTCGACGCCGCCCGGGCCGCCGGCGCGAAGACGTACCCGTCGCAGATCTGGGTGCTCGCGACGGTCGTGAACCGGCACGACGAGTTCCGGATGCAGCTCACCGAGGAGGGCCGGCCCGCGGTGTGGGACGTGGTGCACCCGACCTTCACCGTCTTCCACCCCGACACCGAGACCTTCTCGGTGCTCGTCACCGAGTACGACCCCGACGCACGGGCGTTCCACGACGCCGTGGTCGCCACGACCGAGCGGTACCGCGACGACCACCGCATGTTCCCGCAGGGCACCGGTCGCACCGACCTCTTCGACGTCTCGACGCTCCCCCGCACGTCGTTCACCGGCTTCGCGCTGCACCTGACGGGCGCCGAGGACCACCTGGCGCCCGTGATCACGCTCGGGCGCTACCGGCAGGTGGAGGGACGCACCCGCATGCCGATGGCGCTCCGGATCAACCACGCGGCGGTGGACGGCTTCCACGCCTCGCGCTTCGTCACCGAGGTCGAGGAGCTCTTCGCCGACCCGTCCTGGCTCGGCTGACCAGCACCGCGATCCGATCGTCCCCGTCCCCCGGACGCACACGCGACGAGCACCGGCCGGGAGCACCGTGGCCGGCATGCACGACGACGAACTCACCGCCCTCGCGGTCTCCCGCGCCCTCGACAACGTCCACGACGGTGGCAAGCCCTTCGCCTGCCTGATCGTCCGCGACGGCGAGGTCGTGGTCGAGGCCGTCAACCACGTCGCCCAGACCGGCGACCCGACCGCGCACGCCGAGATCCGCGCGATCCGCGCCGCCGCCGAGCAGGGCATCACCGACCTCACCGGCCACGAGGTGTTCGTCACCGCGTACCCGTGTCCGATGTGCCTCGGCGCGCTGTACTACGCCCAGCCGGACCGTGTGGTCTTCGCCGCGACGCGGGAGCAGGAGGGCGAGCACTACGAGGACGGCAACCGCTTGATGACGCTCGCCACCTTCTACGACGAGTACGCGAAGCCCGTCGCGGAGCGCGCCCTTCCGAGCGAGCAGGGCCGGGTCGACGACCCGACGGCCCCGTTCCGCGAGTGGACCGCCCGCCACCCGTCTTGACCGAGGTGACGTCTGTCTCCGAGCCGGGAACCGCGCCGACGGTTCCTGGCGACCGAGCGAACTACCGAACCAGGAGTGCAGCGGCTACGGTCATCCTGACCATCACTCATTCAGGAGTCTCCAATGTCCGCACCGTACGCCCCGGGTACGCCGCAACCGCCCTTCGCACCGCAATCCGGAGACCCGAGAAATCGGACCGTCCCGCTCGCAACCGCGTCCCTGGTGCTCGGGATCATCGGCCTCGCCATCGCCTTCATCCCGGTTCTGCTCCACTTCGGGTTCATCCTCGGGGTCCTGGCCCTGGTCTTCGGCCTCGTCACACTGCGTCACCGCCTGCAGAAGTCGTTGGCTGGCGTCATCCTGGGCGGTGCTGCTGTTGTCGTCTCCCTCCTCTTCGGGACCATCTACGGGGTGGCGTCGCTCGGTGCTGCCAGCGAGACGGCGGCTTCGTCGACCTCCGCGACCGAGGCCGCCGAGGTCGCGGAAGTTGCGCCAGTGGAGGTGCCTGACGTCGTCGGGAAGACCTTCGACGAGGCAACCGACCTGCTCAAGGCCGCTGGTTTCAACGTCGGTGGGGGCGGCGAAGCTGCCGACACGGTCGCTTCACAGGCACCCGACGCCGGAGCGAGCGTAAAGCCGGGTACCACCGTCCTCTTGACGCCGGCAGCCGATGACGGTTCGAGCGCCGCCAACCCCGCTCCGGCCGGAACCAAGTTCGAGATGACGAGCACGAACCGCCTCGACGGGTCGTCCGCCGACTACACGCAGTGGGTCGACGGCTACAACGACAACTTCACGTCGTCCAACCAGTTCGAGCAGCCGGACGCCGGGATGAAGTACGTGCTCCTGATCGTGCACGTCACGGCCACGACCGCGGGAGTCGAAGCGGGATCTGTCGCCTACGACCTCGCGCTTGCTGGCACGGACGGCTCCGTTTACGACTCCGAGTTCATCACCGGCGCGAAGTCGATGCCGAGCGTCACACTCGGTGCCGGCCAGAGCGCGAGCGGAGAGGTCGTCTTCCAGGTCCCGAACACCTTCCACGGCGGAATCGTTTCCTTCGGTGACGGCAGCGTGTTCGCAAAGACGAACTGAGCTGCGCCGCCTCATTCCGCGAGTGGACCGCCCGCCACCCGTCCTGACCGGACGCCCGCCCGCCACGGATGCGTCCGTACGGCGGGGCGGCACCACGCGACGCGCGTGACCCGGTGACGGACGGGAGGCCCGTGGCGACGCCGCCACGGGCCTTCCCTCCGTCACGGATCGCGACCCGGCTGCCGTGGCCGGGCCTTCAGGGAGCCGGCGTCAGCCGGTAGAGCACCTGCGGACGGCCTCGACGGCCGTACCGGTGCGCCAGGTCGATGGCGCCCGTCGCGACGAGGTGGTCGAGGTACCGGCGGGCGGTGGCCCGCGAGGTGCCCGTCGCTGCCGCGACCTCGTCGACCGAGCGGGCGACCACGGGGTCGAGCGCCGTCACGACCCGACCGAGCGTGGTGGCGCTGACGCCCTTCGGGAGGGCGTCCTCGGGCGCTCTCGTCGCCGTGCGGTCGGGTCCGACCACGCGCACCGATCCGGTGGCGAGCAGCCGGTCGACGTCGCCCTGCCCCATCGGGACGTCGCGCTGCGCGTCCTCGCGGGACCGACGTTCGGCCGCGTAGGCGCGGAGCCGGTCCTGCAGGGCCTCGCGGTCGAACGGCTTCAGCAGGTACCCGACCGGGTGCGCGGCGAGCGCCTGCCGGACGGTGACCTGGTCGCGGGACGAGCTGACGACCAGCACGTCGGTGTCGTCGACGCCGGCGACGTGCATGCGGTGCAGGACCTCGATGCCGCTGATGTCGGGCAGGCGCATGTCGAGCAGCACGAGGTCGACCCCGCGCTCCACGGATGCCAGCGCGGCGCCGCCGGACGCGACCGCCCCGACGACGGCGAACCCCTCGGTCGCGGCCACCCACCGGGTGTGGAGTGCGCGAGCGCCGGCGTCGTCGTCGACCACGAGCACGCGGAGCGCCGCCGTCACGATCCCGCCGCCATCTCGACGTCGAGCCGGGCACCGCCGAGCGCTGCCGACCGTCCGACGACCACGGATCCGCCGCGGTCGGTGGCGGTGCGTCGGACGAGTGCCAGGCCGATGCCGCGCCCGAGGCCGCTCTCGTCGGTCTTCGACGACCACCCGCGGGTCAGCACGCGGTGCGCGTCGGCCGGGTCGATGCCCGGTCCGTCGTCCTCGACCGTCACCGTCACACGCCCGTCATGCGAGCCGATGGTGCAGCTGACGGTGGCCGCCCCGGCCTCGGCGGCGTTCCGGCACAGGTTGGCGAGGACGAGCAGCACCGCGTCGTCGAGCACGACGTCGTCGGCGATCCGCAGGTCGAGCGTGGTCCCGGCCACGGCGAGCTCCGAGCGCACCGCCGCGACCGACGCCGTCGCCACCGCACCGCGGCGCGGCGACCCGGCACCGCCGCCGCTGGTCAGCCCGGGTGCCACGGCGTCGATGTAGGCCATCGCGTCCTCGTCGTCCCCCTGTTCGACCAGTCCGCGCACCACGTGCAGACGGGTGCCGAACTCGTGTGCCTGCTCGCGCAGCGCCTCGGTCGTCCACCGGACCTGCCGGCTCTCCGCGTCGACCGCGTCGGCTCGGCGGAGCCGTCGGGCGATCACGAGTGACAGGAGCACGCTCGCGAGCGTCGCCGCGACGAGCGCGCCGGTGCTCCACGGGAGCAGGGTGCCGAGGGCCCGTTCCCGGTCCGCCGCGATGGTGGACTCGAGCACGCCGACCGCCACGACGCCGACGACCTCGCCCTCCTCGCCGACGACGGGCACCTTCGCACGCAGGGTCGTCCCGGTCGGGCCGGTCTCGGTGCCGACGAACTCCGCACCGCGGAGCACGGGCGCGATCGTCGTCTCGACGGGCTCACCGCGTTCCGCCGGGTCCGGGTGGGTGATCCGCACGCCGTCGTCGTCGGTGACCACGACGTACGAGACGCCGGCGGCACCCTCGACGAGCGTCGCGATCGGTTGCAGTGCCGCGGTGGCGGAGGCGAGGTCGTCGGCGTCGGCGAGCGCGCCGGGTGCGCCTCGGTCGGCGACCGACGCCACCGCGTCCCGCACCTCGGGCAGGTCGGCCAGGCTCGACGCGACGCCGGACACCTGGTCGACCACGGACGTGCGGATGGCGCGCTCCTGCACCACGGCCGCGACCCCGGTCGTGACACCCGTCGCCGCGAGCACGATGACGCTCGGCAGCGCGAGCACCGCGGTCCGCCGCAACCGCCCGAGACGAGCCCTGGTCACCGTGGCGTCCCCCTTCGGCCGCGACGCCGTGAGCGTCAATGAGCACATCTCCGCCGCCGGGTGCTCGCCCGGTCGGCGGCTGCCATCGTACTTCTCGACCTGCGGCACGACGACGTGCGCAGGAGGGAGCCAGCAATGCCAGAGCAACCAGTGCAGCCGGAGCAACCCGTGCCCGCGGAGCAACCAGTGCCGGAGCAGCCGACGACGGGGACGCCGGGTCCGCCGCGTGCCCGTCGCCCCGTCGCACGCGTGGTCGGGACAGCCGTCGCCGCGGTGTCCATCGCGGTCGCGGCCTTCGGCTCGGTGACGTCGGCAGCGGCCGGGGGTGACCCGACCCGGTCGGTGACCCTCGTGGCGCCGGCGGCGGCCGGCGGCGGTTGGGACGGCGTCGCACGGTCCATGCAGCAGGCGCAGCGCGCGAACGGCATCGTCAACTCGGTCCAGGTGGTCAACATGCCGGGCGCCGGTGGCACCATCGCGCTCGGGAACGTCGCTCGGCTCGCCGGACAGACGGACACGCTGCTCGTCGGCGGGACGGGACTCCTCGCGGCCGAGATCCAGTTCGGCTCCGCGGTCACCCACGACGACATCACGCCACTCGCGGTCACCGTCGAGGAGTACGACGTCCTCGTCGTCCCCGCCGACTCGCCGTACGAGACGCTCGACGACCTCGTCAGCGCCTGGCGCGAGCGACCCGGCTCGGTGCCGTGGACGGGCGGCGGCTCGTTCGACCAGCTCGTCGTCACCGACCTCGCCGTCTCGGCCGGGATCGACCCGAAGGACACGAACTACATCCCGTCGGACGGCGGTGGCGAGGCCATCCAGGCGCTCCTCAACGGCACGGCGGCGGCGGCCTCGGGCGGGTACCCGGACAACATCGACCAGATCGAGTCCGGTCGTCTGCGCGCACTCGCGCTCGTCGCGGCGGAGCCGGTCGAGGGCATCGACATCCCCACGGCGGTCGAGCAGGGGCACGACGTCACGCTGACGAACTGGCGCGAGATCGCCGCACCGGGCGGCCTCGACGACGAGCAGCGGGCGCAGCTCACCGACATCGTGCTGGACACGCTCGACACCCCCGAGTGGGCGGACGCCGTGGAGCGGTACCACTGGACCGAGCGGATCATCACGGGTGACGAGCTCGACGCGTTCATCGACGAGGAGCGCGAGCGCATCACCGGGCTGTACGAGGAGCTGGGCCGATGAGCCGTCCGAGCAACCCCACGTCGTCCTCCGCGGTCGTCGGACAGCGGCTCACGCTGCGGGCCGACCCCGGCCGCGTCGCCGCGGTGGCGAAGGAGCTGACCACCCCGGCGCTCTTCACCGCCTTCGCGGTCTACCTCGTCGTCGGCATCGTCACGATGGAGGTCCCCGACGGAACCGCGTTCCCCGGGCCCGCGGTGTTCCCCGGCATCGTCGCCGCCGCACTCCTGCTGCTGGCCGCCCTGCTGGTCGTCCGGTCCGTCCGGGCTGCGCGCGGCCGACGGGTCGGGTCCGACGGCACACCGTCGGAAGCCCGCACCGACGCCGCCGTCCGCGCCGACGCGCACACCGCCGACACTGGAACGACCGGCACCTCGGTCGAGCAGCGCTCGGTCCGCGTCGACTGGCGCTCCCTGGCCTGGGTGGTCCTGTCCTTCGCCGCCTTCGCCCTGCTGCTCGGCGTGCTCGGGTGGATCGTCGGTGCCGGACTGCTCTTCCTCGGTGTCGCGAAGGGGCTCGGCGCCCCGGGGTGGCTGCGTCCGCTCGTCGTCGGGCTGACGGTGAGCGCGATCAGCTACATCGCCTTCGACATGCTGCTCGACCTGTCGCTGCCCTCGGGCATCGTCGGATGGGAGTTCTGACGTGGACGTGCTCGGTCTCCTCGGTGACGGCTTCGCCGGCGCCCTGACCCCCGCCAACCTGCTCTGGGTCGTCGTCGGGTGCCTCCTCGGCACCGCGGTCGGCGTCCTCCCCGGCCTCGGCTCGTCGATGGCGGTGGCGCTGCTGCTGCCCGTGACGTTCTCGCTCGACCCGACCGCGGCGTTCATCATGTTCGCCGGCGTCTACTTCGGCGGGCTCTTCGGTGACTCCACCATGGGCATCCTGATGAACACGCCGGGCCAGGCCTCGGCCATCGCCTCGACGTTCGAGGGCCACAAGATGGCGCTGAACGGACGAGCGGCCCAGGCACTCGCGACGGCCGCGATCGGCGCGTTCGTCGGCGGCATGATCGCCTCGGTCCTGGTCGTGTTCCTCGCACCGGCGCTCGCGTCGTTCTCGTCGAGCTTCGGACCGGCGGAGTTCTTCGCCCTGGCACTCTTCGCGTTCGTCACGACGTCGTCGGTCGTCACCGACGACGCACTGAAGGGCCTCGGCTCGCTGTGCCTCGGCCTCGGCATCGCGGTGATCGGCGTCGACGGCATCTCGGGTGCGCCGCGCTTCACGATGGGCGTGCCCGAGCTCTTCGACGGCATCTCGCTCGTCACGGTGACGGTCGCGGTCCTCGCGCTCGGCGAGGTCATCTACGTCGCGTGCCTGGCCCGACACCTGAAGGACGGCCGGATGGTGCAGGCGACCGGACGCCCGTGGCTCTCGAAGCGGGAACTGCGCGAGGCGGCCCCCGCCTGGCTGCGGGGCACCGCGATCGGGCTGCCCTTCGGCGTCGTGCCCGCCGGCGGGTCGGAGATCCCGACCTTCCTGGCGTTCGGGCTCGAGAAGCGTCTCGACGCCCGCCGGAAGGACCCGCAGTTCGGCACGGGTGCGATCCGCGGCCTGGCGGCACCCGAGGCAGCCGGCAACTCCACGACCGGCATGGCGATGGGTGCGCTGCTGTCCCTCGGTCTGCCGGTGTCGGCGACCGCCGCGATCATGCTCGCCGCGTTCCGCCAGTACGGCCTGCAGCCGGGTCCGCTGCTCTTCGACCGGTCCCCCGACCTGGTCTGGGCGCTGCTGGCGTCGTTCTTCATCGCGATGGTGGTGCTGCTCGTCATCAACCTCCCGTTCGCGATGCTGTGGGCGAAGCTGCTCCGGATCCCGCGGGCGTACCTCTACGCGGGCATCGCCGTCTTCTGCGGGCTCGGCATCTACGCGACGAGCGGTTCGGTCTTCGACCTGCTCATGCTGCTCGGCATCGGCCTCGTCGGGTTCCTCATGCGGGCCCTCGACATCCCGCTCGCACCGCTCATCATCGGGATGGTGCTCGGTCCGCTCGCCGAGACGAGCCTGCGGGACGCGGCGCTGAGCGCCGACGGGGACTTCTCGGTGCTGGTGGCCGGCCCCATCCCGATCGTGCTCTACGCGGTGCTGGCGGTCGTGGTCGCGGTCACGGTGACCGGCCGCGTCCGCGCCCGCCGAGCGGCACGACGCGAGCTGGTCGACGCGTAGCCACGACCGAGCGTCGCCGGCCCGCGGCACGCGGTCCGGGTCGGACCCGCCCCGTGTCGGACGGGAGGCACGGGGCGGTCCTGCACCGCACCTCCCGTCCGTCACCGCGACGGACGGGAGGCACGTGGCGGCACCGCACCGCGCCTCCCGTCCGCCGGGTGGCGCGCTACGCTCGTCCCGATGCGCGCGACCGTGCGGGACGTGGCGGCCCTCGCCGGGGTCTCCCCGAAGACCGTCTCCAACGTGGTGAACGGCGGCGTGCCCGTGCGGCCGGCGACACGGGAGCGGGTCGAGCGCGCGGTCGCCGAGCTCGGCTACGTGCCGAACCTGTCCGCGCGCGGCCTGCGCAACGGACGCTCCGGCGCGATCGCCCTGACGCTGCCCGAGCTCGGCAGCGCCTACTCGGCCGAGCTCGCCCAGTGGTTCGTCGAACTCGCCCGCGAGCGCAGCTGGACGGTGCAGCTCGACCAGACCGGACACGACCCGGGACGTGAGCGGGACCTCGTCTCCCGGGCCCGGGCCCACCTGGTGGACGGCCTCGTGCTCAACCCGGTGTCGCTCAGCGCGAGCGTCCTGGCCGAGACCGAGGGGCTCCCGCCGACCGTCGTCATCGGCGAGGTCGAACCGGAGCACGTCGACCAGGTGCACGTGGACAGCCGCCGTGCCGCACGCGAGGTCACGACCCACCTGCTCGACCGCGGGCACCGTCGGATCGCGGTCGTCGGAGCCGCCCGTCCGACGGACGCCACCGCCACGAGCGAGCTGCGCGACCAGGGTCACGCGGATGCGCTCGGCGCGGTCGGCCTCGAGGTCGACCCCGCCCTGCGCGTGCCGCTGCCGACGTGGTCGACGAGTGCGGCGGCGGCGGGGTTCGCGACCTGGCTGGACGCGCACCCGCTGCCGGACGCGGTGTTCGCGTACACGGACTCGATCGCCTTCGGCGTGCTGCACGTCCTGGCGGCACGGGGTGTCCACGTGCCGGAGCAGGTCAGCGTCGTGGGGTTCGACGACGTCGACGCCGCAGCCTTCGCGATCCCGGCGCTGACGACGGTGTCGTTCGACCGGCGGGCCTTCGCCACGGCGGCGCTCGACCTGCTCACCCGACGCATCGCCGACCCGACGGCCGCTCCGGAGACCGTCGTCGTGCCGCACCGGATCGTCGAGCGCGCGAGCGTCGCCGCCCGCTGACCAGCCGGCAGCCGTCGCGCGTCCGTCGCGCGGCCGTCGCGGTGCTGGACCGTCCTGTCGACAGGCCCGGGTACCGTGCGCCGCATGAGTGCCGACGACCCCGCGATGCCCGTGCTGACCGCGACCGTCCTGCAGTCCCCCGACCCGGTGCGCCTCGCGCGGTTCTGGGGTGCGCTGACCGGGTGGACCGTGCACGAGGACGGTCCGACCTGGCTGCGGGTGCGCCCGGCCGACGGCGGGGTCGGGCTCTCGGTGCAGTACGACGACGCCTACGAAGCACCGACCTGGCCCCCGGTCACGGGGACGCAGGGCATGCAGCTGCACCTCGACCTGCAGGTGGAGGACCTCCACGCCGCGACCGCCCGCGCGCTCGAGCTCGGTGCGACCGAGGCGGACTTCCAGCCCCAGGACGACGTGCGGGTGCTCCTCGACCCCGACGGGCACCCCTTCTGCCTGTTCCTGCCCGGCGCCTGACCGCGGCGGCGGCGGCGCGGCACGGCCCCGAGACTCGGCCAGGCGGACGAGACTCGCGGGCCCCGGGGACGAAAGTGTCCGTCAGCGCGAGTCTCGCGCACGGCCGCCGCACGGCCTCTCGCGGCTCAGCCCGCTGAGCCCGGGCCCGCGGCCGCGTCGAGCACGACCTCGCGGGTCTGCTGCGCGCCGAGGATCCGGAAGTGCCCGCCGACGGGCACGCGCACGTTCGTGGCCCCGGCGAGCTCGCTGCCTCCCGGGATGAGCGTGTCGAAGACCCCGTAGACGGACGTGATCCGGGCGTTCACGGCGAGGTCGCGTCCGAGCGCTGCGAGCACCGGGTCCGCCGCACGGAAGGCCCGCAGGTGCGGCACGGGCGCCAGCCGGGCGTACACGGACCCGCCGAACGGCGTCGACACCGCCACCATCCGGTCGATGCGCTCCCCCTCGGGCAGGGTCATCGCGTACTTGCCGATCAGACCGCCCTTGCTGTGCGCGACGACCAGCACCCCACGGAGGTCGTGCTCGTCGAGGTACGCCAGGACCTCGCGCGCCGACTCCGGCACGGGACGCAGGTTGTGCCGCAGGACGGGCAGCACGTGCACCGGGTGTCCGGCGTCGTGCAGGGCGTCCATCAGCGGGCGCATGAAGTGCCAGGTCTCGTAGACGCCGGGCACGACGACGACCGGCTGGCCGTCACCGGTCCGGTAGTCCTCGGCGGTCGTCGGTCCGGTGCTCCGCAGCTGCCACCGCGCGGCGTACCACCAGTCGAGGGCGGCCCACCAGGCACGACGCAGCAGCGGCACACGGCCGGGAGGCACGGCCGCCGTCCCCGACGCCGCTCCCGTCCCCGGGGTGGTCCGGTCCGTCACCGTGCCGGCCCCGTCGTGGTGTCACCGGTCGACGGGCCACCGGCCGCGAGGTCCTCGACGGTCTGCACCCGCCGGAACTCGTCGACCAGCCGCGCGAACGCGACGGGCTGCCGGTCCTGCACGTGGTGACCGCCGGGGAGCTCGACCAGGACACCCCGACGCGCTGCGACCGCGAGCGCAGCAGCCCAGTCCCGTCGCCCGATCGGGTCGCGGTCGCCGCGCACGACGAGCACCGGCTGCGGGAGCTCCGGGACGGTGTCCTCGAGCCGGTAACGGAGCATCGGTCGGAGCTGCCGGACGTACTGCCGCAGGCTCCGCAGGTAGTCGGTGAGCACGACGAGGTTCATCCGCGGGTCCTCGACGAGGCAGTCGCGTCCGAGGTCCGTCGCCTGCTGCAGCAGCGTCCGCCGCGCCGGGTCCACGACGGGCCCGACCAGGACGACCGCGGTCACCGTCTCGGCGTGCCGACGGGCTGCCTCGACGACGACCTGGGTGCCCATCGACTGGCCGACGAGCACGAGGTCCCCGACGCCGCGGGACCGGACGGCTCCGACCACCAGGTCGCCGAGCTCGTGCAGGTCGAGCGGGCGGCCTGCCGGGGGGAGCCCGCCGAAACCCGGCAGGTCGACCGCGACCGTGCGGTGGGTGCGGGCGAGGTGGCGCTGCGTCCGGTCGAAGGAGCGGTGCGACATGCCGATGCCGTGCACGAGGACGACCGTCGGCGCGAGCGTGTCGTGCAGCCGCCCGGCCGGCGCGAGGGTCCGGAGCCGCACGGACAGCCCACCGACCTCGAAGGACTCCACCCGTGCGCGCACGGTGCGAACCTACCCGGCGCTCCCCGGCGCGGCATCAGCCTGATCGGCACGCGCCTCTCGACGCGGGGTCGCGGCGGCCCTGTGCTCCGCAGCATGCGCAAGGTGACCTCGGGGCTGTTCGCATCGGTCGACGGTGTGGTGCAGGACCCGTACGAGTTCCAGTACGACTCGTTCGACGCCGAGCTCGGGACCGCCATGACGGCGTGGATGGAGCGGACCGAGACGGTGTTGCTCGGCAAGCAGAGCTACCTGGAGTGGTCCGAGTGGTGGCCCCGGCACGAGGACGACCCGTTCGGCCGGTGGATCAACCCGATCGAGAAGCACGTCGCGTCGACCACCCTCGGTGACGACCTGACGTGGCAGAACGCGCACCGGATCCAGGGCGACGTCGACGACTTCGTCCGCGACCTCAAGGCCGGCGAGGGCGGCGACGTCGCGGTCACCGGCAGCGTCACGCTGGTGCGCCACCTGCTGTTCGCCGGACTCCTCGACGAGCTGCAGCTCATGGTGCACCCGGCGATCGCCGGAGCCGGGCGGCGGCTCTTCGAACCGACGGACCCGCCCACCCGCCTGCGCCTGGTGCAGAGCGTGGTGACCAGCAAGGGGAACGTGCTGAGCACCTACGCGCCGTTCGACGCCTGACGGCGGCGGGGCGTGCCTCCAGGCCGGACCGCGGGACCGCTCCATCGGCAGCCGGACGGGCAGGTGGACGGACGGGTGCCGAGACCGGCGTACCCTTCTGGGTGGCCGTCGACCGCACCACCCTGGAGAACACCATGTCCGAGGACACCCGCCCGCACGTCGTCATCGTCGGGGGTGGCTTCGCGGGGATCGCGGCCATGCGTGAACTCGCCGACGCGGACGTCCGGGTGACGCTCGTCGACCGCCACGTCTACAACATGTTCCAGCCGCTCATGTACCAGGTCGCCACCGGCGGCCTGAACGCGGGCGACGTGACGTACTTCCTGCGGAGCCTGCGGGCGAAGCAGTCGAACGCCGACTTCCGGCACGGGCTGCTCACCGGCATCGACACCGAGCACCGCATCGCGGAGATGTCGGACGGTGAGCACCTGCACTACGACTGGCTGATCCTGGCGAACGGCGTCAACACGAGCTACTTCGGCACCCCCGGTGCGTACGAGTACGCCTACTCGATGTACTCCCGCTCGCAGGCACTCCGCATCCGCGACGAGCTGTTCACCCGCCTCGAGCAGGCCGCGGCCCAGCAGGGTCCCGACGAGATCCGCGTGGTGATCGTCGGCGGCGGCGCGACCGGCGTGGAGATGGCCGGCGCCCTGGCGGAACTCCGCGACCAGGCGCTCGTCGGCGCCTACCCGGAGATCGAGCGCGGCAACATCTCCATCACGCTGGTGCACCGCAGCGGCGAGCTGCTCAAGCCGTTCGCCCCGCGCCTCCGTCGGTACGCGGCCAAGGTCCTCCGGAAGCGAGGGGTCGTGCTCCGCCTGGACACGGGCGTCGCCGAGGTCAAGGAGGACGGGGTCGTCACCGCCTCGGGCGAGTTCATCCCCGCGTCGCAGGTCATCTGGGCCACCGGGGTCGCGGCGCACAAGGAGGTCTCCGGCTGGGGCCTGCCGCAGACCCACGGCGGTCGCATCCAGGTGAACGACGACCTGAGCGTGAAGGGCGTGGAGCGGATCTTCTCGGCCGGCGACATCGCGGCGCAGGACGACGCGCTCGCGCAGCTCGCCCAGCCCGCACTGCAGGGCGGCAAGCACGTCGCGCGCCAGGTGGTGCGTCTGCTCGACGGGAAGCCGACCGAGCACTTCAAGTACTTCGACAAGGGCACGATGGCGACCATCGGGACGAACGCCGCGGTGGCGCAGCTGCGCGGCGGCATCACGATGGTCGGCCCCGTGGCGTGGCTGGCGTGGGTCGCGGTGCACATCGCCTCGCTGCTCGGCAACGGCAACCGGCTGTCGACGCTCTCGCACTTCTTCGTCCGCTACCTGTGGTTCATGCGGAAGCGCTCGATCCCGATCGTCGGGGACGTTCGGCCGGTGCGCCCGAACGGCGACCGCGAGCCCGAGCCCTGGCAGATGCAGAAGGCCGAGTAGCCGGCCGGCCGGGCCGGCCGGCGGCCCGGCGCCGGGCCGGCCCGGCCCGGCCGCCGGCCGCCGGCCCGGCGCCGGCCCGAGCCGAGACTCGGCCATGCGGACAGATTCGCGGCGGTTGCGTCGCGAAACTGTCCGCTGTGCCGAGTCTCGCAACCGTGGTGACGAGCGTGACGAGCGCGGCGGGCGCGGCCGTCAGCGCGCGGCGGCGTGTGCGTACGCCCCCGCGGCGATGTCCTCGAGCAGGGACGGCCCGACGGGCTCCCACCCGAGCAGCTCCTGCGTCGCGGTCGACGACGCCGACATCTCCGCGCCGAAGAACCCGCCGATGAACCCGAAGTGCGCCGACGCGTCCGACGGGTCGATGCTCGTGACCGGCAGCCCGAGCGCGTCGCCGATCGCTGCGGCGATGTCCCGCGTGGGGATCCCCTCCTCGGCGACGGCGTGCAACCGTGCGCCCGCGGGGGCCTGCTCGAGACCGAGTCGCACCATGCGGGCGGCGTCGTCCACGTGCACGGCCGCCCAGCGGTTGCTGCCGTCACCGACGTAGCCGGACACCCCGCGCTCGAGCGCGACCCCGGCCAGGTACGCGACGAAGCCGTGATCGCCGACGCCGTGCGTGGTCGGGCTGAACCGCGCAGCGATCGTGCGGACCCCCTGGTCCACGAAGTCGAGTGCCCGGTTCTCGCTGCCACCGCGGGGGCTGTCCACACCGGTGAAGGGAGACGGGTCCCGCTCCTCGGCGGGACGACCCGGAGCCAGGGCGGCGACCCCGGATGCCACCACGAACGGGCGGTCCGTGCCGACGAGGGCGTTCGCGAGGGACTCGACGGCGGCGCGCTCGGTGGCGTTCGTCGCAGCCTGGTCGGACCAGTCGTGCTTGTTCGCGAGGTGCAGGACCCCCTCGGCGCCGGCCGCACCCCGGGCGAGCGCCCCGAGGCCGTCGAGGTCGCCGCGCAGGACCGTGACGCCCTTCGTCTCGAGCGCCGCCGCCGCCGCGTCGGAGCGCGCGAGGCCGGTGACGTCGTGCCCGGCGGCGAGCAGGTCGTCGACGGTGTGGGAGCCGATCCATCCGGAGGCTCCGGTGACGAACACGTGCATGAGTGGTCCCTTCGTGGGGTGTCCGCGGCTTGATGTCACGGACTGACATCACCGTAGCACTCGATGTCAGCGACTGTCATCAGTAGGATCGTCCCATGGCACGATGGCGATCGGGCACCCGGGAACGACTGCAGGCGACCGCACTGCAGCGCTTCGCCGAGCACGGCTACGACGAGACGACCGTCGCCGAGATCGCCGCGGCAGCCGAGGTCACCGAGCGCACCTTCTACCGGCACTTCGCCGACAAGCGCGAGGTGCTGTTCGCCGGGCAGGACGACTTCACCGGCATGTTCACCGACCCGATCGCCCAGGCTCCCGGGGGGACACCCGCCCTCGCCCTGGTCGGTCGCGCGCTCGACTCCGCAGCCACGTTCTTCCCCGACGACCGTCGCGCGTGGTCCCGGGCACGGCAGCAGGTCATCGACGCCGTCCCCGCCCTGGGCGAGCGGGAGCTCGGCAAGCTCGCGACCCTGAAGGTCCACCTGGGCGGCGCACTGCGCGCACACGGGATCGACGAGCCGGCGGCCACGATCGCCGCAGAGACGGCGGTCACGGTGTTCCACCTGTCCTTCACGCAGTGGATCGCGGACGGCGAGGACCGCGACTTCGCGACGATCGTGCACGAGCGGCTGGACGCACTGACCCGGATCCTGCACCCCGGATCTTGAGCGTGCTCTTACCCGGACAGGGCAAGCTCGTCGTCATCCGTTCGAACGATCCTCACAGGGAGGAACCGTGGCGACGAACACCCTCGCCCCCGAGCACGCCCACGCGGTCGACCGCAGCACACCGGTCGGCCGTGGGATCCGTGCTGCCCGGCCGACGCCGCCAACGCCGCTGACCCGCCGCGCTCCGGCCCTCGACGGCCTGCGCACGGTCGCCATCGCGATGGTGATCCTCTACCATCTGCACGTCCCGCAGTTCGATGGCGGCTTCATCGGCGTCACCGTCTTCTTCGCCCTGTCCGGCTTCCTCATCACGACGCTGCTGCTCGGCGAGCACCGGAGGACCGGCCGCATCCGTCTCGGGTCCTTCTGGCTGAAGCGTCTGCTCCGCCTGTACCCGGCGCTGCTCGCGCTCGTCGTCGTCGGCCTGCTCCTCTGGAACTGGGTCGGTGACTACAAGGGCGCGTCGTTCGGGCCCGGCGAGGCCGCGTTCATCGCCCTCACCTACACGGGCAACCTCTTCCGCTCCTTCTGGGACACCACGCAGGGCGTCTTCGCGCACACGTGGTCGCTGTCGATGGAGGAGCAGTTCTACCTGGTGTGGCCGCCCGTCCTCGTGCTGCTGTTCCTGGTGCGGTCGCGTCGGCGGTGGCTGCTCGCCGGCCTCGGCGCGGTGATCGTCGGGTGCTCGGTGGCCGCGGGGCTGGTCTACCGGACGCCGAACAGCGGCGCGACGCCCGACGTCTACTTCTCCCCCGTGCTCGGGGTCGTCCCGCTGGCGACCGGGTGCCTGCTCGCACTGCTGCTCGACGACGAGCGCATCCGCACGTGGGCCGCCGGGATCGCCGGGCACGTCGCGACCTGGGCCGGGATCGTCCTGCTCGCCGGGACCATGCTGTGGATCGGCGACGACTGGGCACAGCACGCCTGGACCTTCAGCGTCGTGCTGCCGCTCACGGGTGTCGTCTCCGCGGTGCTCATCGGCGGGCTCGTGTCGGTGCGGTCGCCGCTGTCGGCCGCACTCGCCTGGTCGCCGGTCTCGTGGTTCGGTCGGCGCGTGTCGTACGCCGCGTACCTCTGGCACCCGCTCGTCATCGCGCTCCTCGACCCATTCGCCGTCGGGCCGTGGGGCAAGGTGCTCATGATCGCGGTCGCCGTCGTCGTGGCGGTCGGCGCCGCGTACGCCGTCGAGGTCCCCGTCGAGAAGGCACAGAAGCGCTTCCGCGAGGCCCGTCGACTCGCCGCCGAGGACCGCGCCGAACGCGCACGCGTCACCACCTGACGAGGTCGGCGAGCGTCCGCCGACGTGACGCACCGCCGGACGGGAGGCCCGTGGCGCGCCCGCCACGCGCCTCCCGTCCGACGACGCCTGGGTGGGTCGTCGCGACCGTTCCGTAGGCTCGCCTCCGTGACCACGGAACGCGTCGACGTGCTCGTCGTCGGGGGCGGGCCCGTCGGCCTGTTCGCCGCTGCGCTCCTCGAGCGGGCGGGCGTCACGGTCGCCGTCTGGGAGCGGCGCGACACCGAGCCGACGGGCTCGCGCGCGATCGGGATCCACCCGCCGTCGCTCGACGCCTTCGCCGCGATCGGCCTGGACACCGCGGTGCTCGCCGAGGCGGTGCTCGTCCGCACGGGCGTGGCCCGGAGTCGCGGACGGGAACTCGGGACGCTGTCGTTCGACCGTGCCTCCGCGACGCACCCGTACGTCGCGACGCTCGACCAGCACCGCACCGAGGCGCTGCTGCGCGACCGGCTCGCGTCCGGGACGCTGCGGACGGGCACGACGGTGACCGCCCTGTCCCGCCGCGTCGGGGACGTCGTGGCGCACGGTGTCGGACCCGACGGTGCCCCGGTCGTCGTCGAGGCGGCCTTCGTCGTCGGCGCGGACGGCGCCCGGAGCGCGGTGCGGGACCTGGTCGGCATCGCGACCTCGGGCCGCGACTACCGCGACCGGTACGTGATGGGCGACTTCGCCGACCCCGAACCCGAGCAGGCCCGGTCGTCAGCACTGGTCGACGTCGGACCGGAGGGGGTCGTCGAGTCGTTCCCGCTGCCGGGTGGCAGGCGGCGGTACGTCGCCCTCGTGCCGGACGACCGCACCGCACCGGCCGATGGCGAACCGGACCCGGACGCCGCCGCCCGCCTCGCCGCGATCGTCGCGGGACGCACCGGTGCCCGGCCCGACCCGGCGACGTGCACGATGACGAGCGGATTCCGGGTGCGGCGGCGGGAGGCGTCGCACGTCGGTGTCGGACGGGTGGTGCTCGTCGGGGACGCCGCGCACGAGATCAGTCCGATCGGCGGCCAGGGCATGAACCTCGGCTGGCTCGACGCCGCCGCGCTCGCGCCACTGCTCGCCGAGGCCGTCCGTTCAGGCACGGGCGGACCGTGGCAGGAGTCCGCGAACGGGTACGCCGTCGGGCGGCAGGCCGCGGCGCGGCGGGCTGCTCGGCAGGCGGAACTGAACATGGCGCTCGGGCGTCCCACGGGCGTGCTCGGGTCGGTGGGGCGGGAGGCGCTGCTCCGCACCGTGCTCGCGCTGCCGAGCGCCGACGGGCTCGCCGGGGTCTACGCGATGCGGTGGGCCTGAGTCAGCCGGTGCCGATGCCGTTTCCGGTGCCAGTGCCAGTGCCAGTGCCTGTGCCTGTGCCTGTGCCGGTCCCGGTGCCGCTTCCGGTGCCGTCAGGCGATCAGTCGGGCGCCGGCGACGCCGAGCTCGACGACGAGGACGAGCGAGGACGCGATGACCAGGCGGAACAGTGCCCGCGTCGGACGACCGGCGAACACGAGGCGGATCCCGACCACCGCGAGCACGACGACCACGAGGGCTCCGACGACCGCCAGGACCGTCCCGGCCGTGCCGACGCCTCCGCCGGCGACCTGGCCGCCGAGCACCAGCGCCGCCGCGACGACGAGCGACCCGAACGCCAGCGTCCCCGCACCCCGGAGCCCCAGCCGGTGGGGGAACCCACGGACGCCGGTCGCCTCGTCGTCGAGCAGGTCCGGCAGCACGTTGGTGCAGTGGATCGCGACGCCGAAGACCGCCCCGGTGGCGATCGCCCACCACGCCGGCCACGAACCGTCGCCCCCGGCAGCGACGGACACGACCGGCAGCAGCCCGAACGCCACCACGAACGGCACGACGGACCAGACCGTCCGCTTCAGCCCGGCGTCGTAGGCCCAGCCGGCCGCGACGAGGACGACGTGGGCGACCGCGGCGACCGGCCCCAGGGCGAGCGACAGGAGCACGGCGACACCCGCGGTCGTCACGGCCGCCGTCCGGACGGTCCCGACGGGGATCAGTCCGCGGGCGACGGGCTTGTCACTGCGGCCGACGGCCCGGTCGCGGTCGGCGTCGATCCAGTCGTTGGCGAGGCCGATCGACAGCTGCCCGGCCACGACGGCGAGCGCCACGAGCACGACGAGCCACCAGGGGTGCCCGACGGCCGCGGCGATCACCGCGGCGAGGACCGTCACGGTGACCGTCGGTCCGGGGTGTGACGACGCGAACAGCAGGCGGACGGTCGAGGGCCTGCTGGTGTCGCTCACACCGGCGAGCGTACGGACCGGTGGCTGCGCGAGTGCGACGCCGGTCATGGTCCGCGCCGCACCGGGTGTCGATGCGACGCGGGCCGTGCGGTGGTCAGGCCGCCGGGATCAGGCCGTTCGGGTTCAGCACGTACTTCGTCGCGGCACCCTTGTCGAACTCCTCGTACCCGCGAGGGGCCTCGTCGAGTCCGATCGGCTTCGCGTTGACGTTCTTCGCGATGCTCGTGCGGTCGTGCAGGATCGCCATCATCAGCTGCCGGTTGTACTTCATCACCGGGCACTGCCCCGTGGTGAAGGACAGCGACTTGGCCCACCCGGTGCCGAGGCTGAGCGACAGGGCGCCCTTCTTCGCGGCCTCGTCGACACCGCCCGGGTCACCCGTGACGTAGAGCCCGGGGATGCCGAGTGCGCCGCCAGCGGCCGTGACGTCCATCAGGGAGTTGAGCACGGTGGCCGGGGCCTCGTGTCCGGCGCCGGAGCCGTGCCCCTTCGCCTCGAAGCCCACGGCGTCGATGCCGCAGTCCACGAGGGGTTCACCGAGGATCTGGTCGATCTGGTCGGCCGGGTCGCCCTTCGTCAGGTCGACCGTCTCGCACCCGAAGCTGCGCGCCTGCGCCAGCCGGTCGGCGTTCATGTCCCCGACGATCACCACGCTCGCACCGAGCAGGAACGCGCCCGTCGCGGCGGCGAGACCCACGGGCCCGGCGCCGGCGACGTAGACCGTCGAGCCGACCTCGACCCCGGCGGTCACCGCACCGTGGAAGCCGGTCGGGAAGATGTCGGAGAGCATCGCGAGGTCGAGGACCTTCTCGAGGGCCTGGTCGCGGTCCGGGAACTTCAGCAGGTTCCAGTCGGCGTAGGGCACGAGCACGTACTCGGCCTGGCCGCCGACCCAGCCGCCCATGTCGACGTAGCCGTAGGCGCTGCCCGGGCGGTCCGGGTTCACGTTGAGGCAGATGCCGGTCTTCCGCTCCTTGCAGTTCCGGCACCGCCCGCAGGCGATGTTGAACGGCACGGAGACGATGTCCCCCACCTTGATGAACTCGACGTCCGGACCGACCTCGACGACCTCACCGGTGATCTCGTGCCCGAGCACGAGGTCCGTCGGAGCGGTCGTGCGGCCGCGGACCATGTGCTGGTCGCTGCCGCAGATGTTCGTCGCCACGGTGCGCAGGATCGCGCCGTGGTTCACCTTGCGTCCGACGTTCGCCGGGTTCACCCCGGGTCCGTCCTTGAGCTCGAACGTCGGGTAGTCGGTGTCGATGACCTCGACCTTCCCGGGTCCCTTGTACGCGACTGCGTGGTTGCTCGCCATGTGATCCTCCTCGATCGGTCGGCGGCGGCACGTGCGGGGAGCGCGCAGCACTGCGGTGCGCTCCTCGTCCCGTCGAGGGGCCGTCTCCGTCGACGGGTGATCCGGACTGTACCGCCCGTGTCCGAGGGCGACAAGGACCGTGCGCGACTACCGGATGACCACTCGTCGCGCACGTGCCAGGATGGCGCCGTGGGGTGGGACGACAGCGGGCTGAGCCCGGCGCAGGCGGCGTTCGTCGCGCAGGTGCTCCCCGGGGCGTCGATGGTGGCGGACGAGTCGTGGGGCCTCCTCGACACCCGGGTGCTCCACGTCCGGAACGGTGCCGGGGAGCACACCGTGAAGGCGTCCGGACCGGAGAACACGCACTTCCCACGGGAGCTGACGGCGCACCGGCAGTGGACCGGGGCGCTCCTCCGCGGTGACGACACGGGCCGTCTGGTCGCCGCGGACGCCGAGAGCCGTGTGCTCGTGCTGGAGCGGGTCCCCGGGCACCTCGCGCTCGGCACCCCCGACGAGACCGCTGCGACCGTGCACCGACAGGCGGGCACGATCCTCCGACGGCTCCACGACCAGGCGGCCCGCACCGATGCGGAGTACCTGACGGCCGAGACCGCGAAGGCACTCCGCTCCCTCGACGCCCCGCACCGCATCGATCCGCAGCTCGAGGACCGCGCGCGGACGCTGCTCCGGTCGTCGACCCCGCACGCCGCGACCCTGGTGCCGACGCACGGCGACTGGCACCCCCGGAACTGGATCGTGCAGGACGGCCGACTGCGTGCGATCGACTTCGGTCGCTTCGGGTTCCGCCCGGCCGCAGCGGACCTCACCCGCCTGGCGGTCCTGCACTGGGAGGACTCCCCCGAGCTCGAGCACGCGTTCTTCGCGGGCTACGGGTCCGATCCTCGTGACACCGACGACTGGCGCTGGCTCCAGCTGCGTGAGGCGGTCGGGACGGCCGTGTGGGCCTTCGCGGTGCACGACGAGCGCTTCGAACGACAGGGGCACCGGATGCTCGAGAACGCCCTCGCCGCCTTCTGACCCGCCGGAGGTTCAGGCGGACGTTCCGGCGAGGGACCTCCGGTACCAACGGTCGGAGTACGGCTCGTCGTTGAACGGCTCGACCCGCCGGTAGCCGAGCCGCTCGTACAACGCGCAGGCCTCGGCGAGCTCCCCGCGGGTGTCGAGCTGGACCGTGTCGACGCCCCGCTCCGCGCACACCCGCTCGACGGCGCGGACCATGCGTCTCCCGATGCCCCGTCCGCGGGCCTCGCCCAGGGTGAACACCTTGGTCAGTTCGGCGACGTCCCCGCGGAAGCGCGCGCCGGCACACGCGACCGGTACCCCGTCGTCGAGGCCGACGAGGAGCACGCCGGTCGTGCCCGTGAGGTCGTCGGAGGGCTCGTCGCGGAGTGCCTGGTCGACCTCGTCCTCCGTCGCGGGGCGGCCGTACCACCGCGAGGCGACCTCGGAGGTGTACCGGCGGAGGATGCTCCCGGCGGCGGGCGCACCGGGGAGCACGGTCTCGATCGTCAGCACGGGGCGAGCGTACTGCCGCGGGGGAGCGCGCCGAGTCCTCCCGGGCGTACTCGGCCGTTCCGGGCGTACCTGGTCGATCCGGGCGTACCTGGTCGTCCGTTCCCACCAGGTACGCCCGGTTCCACCTTCCATCGCAGCCGCTGTGGGAAAGAACGGGCAGCGCCAGAGCCGGAGCCCCGCAGCCCGCCCCGCCCCGCCCGAGCGACGTCAGGCGGCGGCTGCAGCCCGCGGGGCGCTCCGCCGCCTGCCGCCCAGGACCCCGGACGCCAGCGCGATCCCGAGCAGCACGACGAGCCCACCCACGGGCTCGTTCCACCGCAGCGGCTCGCCGAGCACGAGGACCCCGAGTCCCACCCCGACGACCGGTGTCAGGTACGTCACCGTCGAGGCCCGCCCGGCGCCCCACGCCCCGACCAACCGCGTGTTCCACGCGTACGCCAGCCCCGTGCCAACCGCGCCGAGCCCGACCATCGCGGCCACGATCCTCCAGTCCAGCTGCACCGGACCGGTCGCGATGACGGGCGCGACCAGCAGCATGAGCAGCGCCGCCAGCGTGAGCTGCACCGTCGCGACCGTCGTCGGGTCCTGCCCGCTGCCGACGCCGAAACGCCGGAGCCACGCCAGTCCGATGCCGTAGGACGCGGTCATGCCGAGCAGTGCGACCTGGCCGGGGACGGTGGCGAGCACGGCGGGGTCGCCGACCAGGTCCCACGGGCCGACGAGTACGAGGACACCCACGATCCCCAGCACGACGCCGCCGAGCTGGCGGCGGCTGAGCCGTTCGGACGGCACCAGCACCGCGAGCGCGAGGAGCGTCATGATCGGCGTCGTGGCGTTGTAGATGCTCGCCAGACCCGACGGCACGGTCTGCTCGGCCCACGCCATCAGCGAGGACGGCACGGCGTTGAGGAACACCGCGACGACGAACAGGTGTCCCCAGACGCGCCGCTCGCGCGGCCACCGTCGACGGGTCGCGAGCAGCACCACGACGAGCGTGAGGGCTCCGAGGACCGTGCGGACGGTGGCGACCTGCTGCGGTGCGAGTCCCTCGAGCCCGATCTTCGCGAAGAAGAAGCTCGAACCCCAGGTGAGGGCGACCAGGACGTAGAGGAGGGCGTTCACGAGCGCTAGCATCGGCCACGTCCGGCACATGTGTCGAACGACTGACCTGCATGACGGCATGAAGGACACGCATGACCCTCTCGATCCCGCAGCTCCGCGCCTTCGTCGCCACCGTGGACGCCGGCTCCTTCACGGGCGCGGCCACCACCCTCGGCGTCGGTCAGTCCGCCGTCTCGCACGCCGTCGCAGGGCTCGAGCGCGAGGTCGGCGGGCCCGTGGTCCGGCGCGGCGGCGCCGCGGTCGCCACCCCGCTCGGCGACCGCATGCTGGCCCACGCCCGCAGCGTGCTCGCCTCGGTCGACGCCCTGGAGGCCGTGGTGCGGCCCGCCACGATCCGCGGCACCGTGCGCCTCGCCGCCGTCCCGACCGTCTGCCAGGGCCTGCTGCCGCGGCTCCGCGAGCTGTGGGCGGTGACGCTGCCGGACGTCGACGTGCAGGTCTACGAGGGTGACGACGACGAGATGGCCGAGTGGCTCGAGGGCGGCACCGTGGACGCCGCCGTGCTCGTCGACCCGGTGCCGGCACCCCACGGGGGCGTGGTCGTCGCGCGGGACGAGATGGGCGCGGTCGTCCGGCGCGACCACCCGCTCGCGTCGAGTACTGCGCTGACGCTCGACGACCTGCACGAGGACGGGCTGGTCGCCGGCGGCGGAGGCTGCGAGCACCAGATCCAGCGGATGCACGAGCTCGCCGGGCAACCGTTCCGCTGGGCACACCGCGTGCGGGAGATGAGCACGATGTTCGGGATGATCCAGCGGGGCGAGGGGGTGTCGATCGTCCCGACGCTCGGGCGGGTGATGCTGCCGGACGACCTGGTGATGCTGCCCGTGGAGCCGCGGTACGTGCGGACACTCGTGCTCAGCGGACCGGACTCGCGGCCGTGGCACCCGCTGGCCCGGGCCCTCGTCGACGCGGTGTGACCCCGGCCGCCGCCGTTTCTCCGACCTTCGGCCGATCCGGCGCGGGTGCCGGGGTTCCTAGGCTCGGAGCCGTGACCTCGACCGTGCTCCGTCCCGTGCCCCTCGGCCGACGCGTGTGGGCGCAGTCGTGGCGACTCGTGCTCGCGGCACTCGTCGGGCTCACCGCGTTCAGCGCGATCTGGTCGACCCTCGACACCACCCGGTGGAGCGAGGCCCGGCTCGGTGCGGCGTTGCTCGTCGACCTCGCGGTCGGGCTCACCGCGCTCGTCCTGGTCCTCTTCCGGCACCGGGCGCCACTGCTCGTCGGCGTGCTCGTCATCGCCGGCAGCACCGTGTCCACCTTCGCGGTCGGCGCGGCCGTCCTCGCGCTGGTCTCGCTCGTCACCCGGCGGCGCCCGGCCGAGATCGCGATCGGGAGTGCGGCGTTCGTGGCCGCCTCGATGTTCGGTGAGGGGCTGTACCCGGTCGAGGACGCCACGCCCCTGTGGCAGGTGCTCGTCGCGGCCGTCGTGCTCACCGCCCTGCTCGTCGCGATCGGCATCGCGATCGGGCAGCGGCGGGCCCTGCTCGACGGGTTGCGCGAACGGGCCGCCCTGCTCGAACGCGACCAGCAGCTCCGCGAGGACCGCGCCCGGGAGCAGGAGCGGGCGCACCTGGCCCGCGAGATGCACGACGTGCTGGGACACCGGCTGTCGCTCGTCGCCCTGCACGCCGGGGCGCTCGAGTACCGCGGCCGGTCGCTGTCACCCGACGAGACGGTCGAGGCCGCCGGGGTCGTCCGGGCCGAGGCGCACGCCGCACTCACCGAGCTCCGCGACGTGCTCGGCGTGCTGCGGGAACCCGGGGACACCGCCGCGCTCGCCGGAGCCGCTCCTCCGCAGCCGACCCTGCGCGACCTCCCCGCGCTGCTCGACGAGGCGCGGTCCTCGGGCGCCGTGGTGTCGGCGACCGTCGACGAGGCCGTCACCGCCGCGCCGGACACCGTCGGGCGGCACGCCTACCGGGTGGTGCAGGAGGCGCTGACGAACGCCCGCCGACACGCTCCGGGGCAGCCCGTCACCGTCACGGTCGACGTGCTCCACGGCCCGGCGCTGCGCGTGCTGGTGGGCAACCCGGCGGTGGGACCCGCGAGCACCGGCGACGGCGCTCCCGGCGGTCACGGCCTGCGGGGCCTGGCGGAACGGGCCCGGCTCGTCGGTGGGACCTTCACGGCCGGTCGCGACGACGACGGCACCCACGTGGTCGAGGCGGTGCTCCCGTGGACGGCGTGAGCGCACCGATCCGGGTCGTCCTCGTCGACGACGACCACCTCGTCCGGGCCGGGCTCCGACTGCTCCTGAGCGGCGACGACGGCATCGAGGTCGTCGGCGAGGCCGGCGACGGACTCGAGGCCGAGGGCGTGATCGCCTCCGCAGCACCCGACGTCGTGCTCATGGACATCCGGATGCCCCGCTGCGACGGCCTCGTCGCCACCGAACGGGAGCTCCGGAAGCAGCCGGAGCTGGCCGTGCTCGTCCTGACCACCTTCCAGGACGACGACCTCGTGCTCGGAGCGCTGCAGCGGGGCGCCCGGGGCTTCCTGCTCAAGGACACCCCGCCGCACGACCTCGTCCACGCGGTCCGGACGGTCGCCGCCGGGCGGTCGATCCTGTCGCCGTCGGTGCTCGACCGCGTCATCGCCGTCGCGGCGAGCGCCTCGACCGGGACGGAAGGTGGGACGGCCGCCGTCGCGACCGCCGCGGCCGACGGGGCCACCGAGCGCGCGCTCCTGGCCACCCTGACCGACCGCGAGACCGAGGTCGCCCTCGCCGTGGCCGCCGGAGCCTCGAACGCACAGATCGCCGCGGACCTGTTCGTGAGCCTGGCCACCGTGAAGACCCACGTGGGGCACGTGTACGAGAAGTTCGGCGTCGACAACCGGGTGCAGCTCGCCCTGGTCGTGCACGCCGCCCGCCGCGGAGCCTGAACACCCGTCGGGCACCGTCGGCAGGATGGACCGGTGCCCGAGATCCACGTGAAGACGTTCCGCGACCCCGACGAGGCGACCGCCGAGGCCGCCGGACTGGCCTGGCTCGCCGAGGCCGAGCAGACGGGCGGCACCCGGATCGCCCGCGTGCTCGACCACCCGGAGCCGACCGTGCTCCACCTCGAGCAGATCCGCGACGGCAGCCCGACGCGGGCGCAGGCCGAGCGCTTCGGTCGCTCGCTCGCACGCACCCACGCCGCCGGTGCCGATCACTGGGGTGCACCCTCGCCCGGGTTCCCGACCCGCGGCGGCCTGCGGATGGGCCGGTCGCGGACGCCGTTCACGAGTGCCGCCGACGCACCGGCCACCTGGGGCGCGTTCTTCGCCGAGTACCGCATCCGGGACTTCGTGCAGCGCATCGTCGACCGCGGTGGCTTCGACGCTGCCGAGGCCGCGGTGTTCGACCGCGTGGCCGACCGGCTCGAGGACGGCACGCTCGGCTCCCCGCAGCCACGGCTCGTCGGCGACGCTCCGGCGCGCATCCACGGCGACCTCTGGGCGGGGAACGTCCTGTGGCCCACGGACTCCTCGGAACCGACCGGTGCGGTGCTCATCGACGCAACGCCGCACGGCGGGCACGCGGAGACCGACCTGGCACTGCTGGCGCTGTTCGGACTCCCCCGGCTCGAGACGGTGCTCGCCGGGTACGACGCCGAGTCCCGCTTGGCGGACGGCTGGCAGGAGCGCGTCGAGCTCCACCAGCTCGCGCCGCTGCTCCTGCACGTGTACCTGTTCGGCGGCTCGTACACCGACCACGCCCTGCGCGCCGCCCGCCGCTACGCCTGACGCCCCTCCTGCGACCGAAGGATGCTCGTCGATTCGTTGACTTTGCTTTTACAGCGCTGTAAAACAGAGCGAGCGCGACGGTGCGCGAAAGGGAGCGACGATGGTCACCAGCAGGACGACGGCACGTGCGGCGCTGAGCCGTCGCGGATTCCTCGCGGGCGCGGCGGGCGGGATCGGCCTCGGCGCACTGGCACTCACCGGCTGCTCGGCACCGTCCTCGGGTGCCGCGGCAGCCGGTGGGACGACGCTGCGCTTCTACGAGCAGAAGCAGGAGGTGATCGCCTACTTCGACGACCTCCTCCGACGGTTCGAGCATGAGCACCGCGGCGTTCGGGTCGTGCACGACAGCACGACCGCCATCGCACCGCAGTTCGTCCGCGGCGAACCGGCGGACGTCGGCTGCTTCAACGACAACCTCGAGCTCGCCCGCTACATCGAGCGCGGCGTACTCCGCGACCTCGGCGACCTTCCGTCGGCGAGCAGGGTCAGGAAGAGCATCGACGGTCTGACGAACCAGTACGCGACCTTCGAGGACCGCACCAGTGTCCTGCCGTTCTCCCTGGCGGCCGCGGGCGTCATCTACAACAAGCGCATCTTCGCCGAACAGGACCTCCCGGTCCCGACGACCTGGAGTGAGTTCGTCGACGTCTGCACGGCACTCTCGAAGACGGACGTCACCCCCGTCTACGCCACCGACCGCGACACCTGGACGCTGTGGCAGGGCCTGTTCGACTACTCCGTGGGCAGCCTGGTCGACACCGGGACGTTCTTCCGCAAGATGAAGGCGCTCGGCACGGACGTCGGACCCGACGCCGAGGTCTCCTTCGAGCGCGACTTCGCCGTGCCGATGGAGCGCGCGAAGACGATCTCGACGTTCTTCAACCCGGACCACGCGACCCGCTCCTACGCCGACGGCAACCTGGCGTTCGGACAGGGCAAGGTCGCGATGTACCTGCAGGGGCCGTGGGCGCTCAGCCAGATCGCGCTCGTCGACCCGGACCTGCCCGTCGGGACCTTCGCGCTCCCCGTGTCCGACGACCCCGACGACCGGCAGGCACGCGTCAACATCGACCTCGGGCTCTGGATCCCCACGACCACGACGCACCTCGACGAGGCGCGGGAGCTCGTAGAGTTCCTCATGCAGCCCGACGTCATCAACGCCTACAACCTCGACAATCTCGCGTTCGCGACGACCGAGGACGCGGCTCCCCAGACCGACGAGCGCGTGGCCGGCCTGCAGCAGTACGTCGACAGCGGCGACTTCTACCAGGGCGCCGGCACCTTCATCCCCACCTCCATCCCCCTCGGCAACTACATGCAGACGGCGATCCGCAGCGGCGACTTCGAGTCGATGCTGCGGCGGCTCGACACCGACTGGCGACGCCTCGCCGGCCGCTCGGCGACGGTCTGACCGCCGCGACCCCGGCACCGCCGACCAGGACCCCAGGAGCGCTCATGACCGTCCAGACCCCGCTGACCCCCGGCACACCGGACACCGGTGGGCCCCGCCCCGGGCCCGCGACCGTCGCGTCCCGCGTGCACCGACGCGTCGGCTCGCTGCGCCGCACCGAGGGCGTCTACTACCTCTTCCTCGTGCCCGCCCTCGTGCTGTTCACGGCGTTCGTCGTCGCCCCCGCGTGCATCGGTGTCTTCTACAGCTTCACCGACTACCTCGGCTTCGGGCAGTGGCACTTCCTCGGGCTCGAGAACTACCGGGCGCTCGTGTCCGACCCGGCGATCCTCGGCTCGTACGGCTTCACGCTCGGCTTCGCCGTGGTGACCGTGGTCATCACGCAGGTGATCGCCCTCGCACTGGCGATCGCACTGACGAAGCGCGTGCGTTTCGCGAGCGGGCTCCGCGCCGTGTTCGTCATCCCGATGGTCGTCTCCGGCATCATCGTCGCCTACGTCTTCAACTTCCTGTTCTCGAACACCCTGCCGGCCCTGGCGACCTCGGTCGGCTTCGGACCGCTCGAGCAGAGCATCCTCGGTGACCCGGACCTCGCCTGGCTCGCGATCGTCATCGTCTCGGCATGGCAGACGATCCCGGGTGCGCTGCTCGTCTACACGGCGGGACTGACCTCCATCCCGACGGACGTGTACGAGGCGAGTTCGCTCGACGGCGCCGGCGCCTGGAAGCAGCTCCGATCGATCACACTGCCCCTGATCGGCGGCTTCATCATCATCAACACGGTACTCGGCGTGAAGGGCTACCTCGGCGCCTACGACGTCATCGTCGGGCTCACCAACGGCGGACCGGGCTCGGCGACGAGCAGCGTCGCGATGACCATCTTCACGGGCTTCACGAGCGGTGACTACGCCTACCAGATGGCCAACGCGACCGTCTTCTTCATCATCACCGTCCTCATCTCGGTCCTGCAGCTCGCAGTGACGCGCGGAAGGAACCTCCGACTCGCATGAGCACCCTCGACACCCGGTCCCCCGCGACCGCCGCCGCACGCACACCGGAGCAGCCCCGCCGGCGCCGCCTCGGCCGCGTCGACGTCCCGCTGACGATCGTCCTGGCGATCGCGTCCCTCACCGTCCTGGTCCCGCTCTACGTCACCGTCGCCATGGCGTTCAAGACGAGCACCCAGGCAGTCGACGGCAACGCGTTGTCCTTGCCCTTCCCGTTCAACCCCGCCAGCTTCGCCGAGGCCTGGACGCTGACCCGCTTCCCGGTGTCGTTCTCGGTCTCGCTCGGCGTGGCCGCCCTCACCGTCGTCGCGACGCTGCTCCTCAGTTCGCTCGCGTCCTACGCGATCGTGCGGAACTGGCACCGCCGCTTCTTCCGTTGGTCGTTCGTCTACCTGCTCGCGGCGATGTTCCTGCCGTTCCCGGTGGTCGCCCTGCCGCAGATCAAGCTGACCGCGATGATCTCGCTGGACAGCCCGGTGGGCGTCGCGATCCTGCACGCCATGTTCCAACTGTCGTTCAGCGTGCTGCTCTACTCGGCGTTCCTGCGCTCCATCCCGGTCGAGCTCGAGGAGAGCGCACGCATCGACGGCGCCTCGACGTGGCAGATCTTCTGGCGCGTCATCCTGCCGCTGCTCGGACCGATGAACGCCACGGTCGGCATCTTCGCCTTCCTGGCTTCCTGGAACGACTTCATGATGCCGTCGCTCATCACCGCGGACCCCGGTCTGCAGACGCTGCCGGTCGTCCAGAACATCTTCCAGAGCCAGTTCGGCACGAACTACAACGTGGCGTTCGCCTCGTACCTCATGGCGATGGCACCGACGATCATCGTCTACCTGTTCGCGCAGCGCTGGGTGATCAGCGGCGTGACGCAGGGCGCCGTCAAGAGCTGACCCGAGCCTCCAGACAGACACCGGCCGGACCGGCCGAGACAGGACCGAACCGACGTGCACACCCCCGACGACGGACCGCTGCCCACCATCCGCCCCTTCCCGGGGTCCGACCCGGTCGCCGACGGCGACGCCGTCGTGCAGGGCGACCACTGGCGGATCACCGTGCTGTGCGACGGGCTCTTCCGTGTCGAGTGGAGCGACGACGGCGGCTTCGAGGACCGCGCCTCGACCTTCGCGGTGCGACGACGCCTGCCGGTGCCCGAGTACACCGTCGTGCGGCGGGGCGACGGGGTCGAGGTGACCACGGACCGGGCCACCCTCCGGTACGACGGCCGGCCGTTCTCGGCGACCGGGTTGGTGGTCGAGACCTCGGGAGCGGACGCGAACCGGTGGCGCTGGGGCCAGGAGCCGCGTGACCTCGGCGGCACCGGCAGGACGCTCGACGACGTGGACGGGCGGATGCCGCTCGAGTCCGGCGTCCTGGCGCGCGACGGGATCGTCGCGCTCGACGACACCGGCTCGTTCCTGTTCGAGGACGACGGGTGGGTCGGCAGCCGCGTGCCGGGGCGCCGCGACGTGCAGGTGTTCGCCTACGGCCGCGACTACGACGCGGCTCTCCGGGCGTTCCACGCGGTGTCGGGACCGCCGACGCTCCTGCCCCGGTGGGCGCTCGGGAACTGGTGGAGCCGCTACCACCCGTACTCGGACGAGTCGTACCTGGCGCTGCTCGACCGGTTCGCCGAGGAACGCCTGCCCTTCTCGGTCGCGGTCATCGACATGGACTGGCACCGCGTCGACTCCGTGCCGGCACGCTTCGGCAACGGCTGGACGGGGTACTCGTGGGAACCGTCGCTCTTCCCCGACCCGCCCGCCTTCCTGGCCGAGCTGCACCGTCGCGGCATGCGGACCACGCTCAACCTGCACCCCGCCGACGGCGTACGGGCCTTCGAGGACGCCTACCCGGCGATGGCCGCTGCGACCGGGATCGACCCCGACACCGAGCAGACGGTCGCGTTCGACCCCACCGACCCGGACTTCCTCCGCGCGTACTTCGAGCACCTGCACCGGCCGCTCGAGGAGCAGGGCGTCGACTTCTGGTGGATCGACTGGCAGCAGGGACGCACCTCCGGCATGCCCGGTGTCGACCCGCTCTGGGTGCTCAACCACTTCCACCTGCTCGACTCCGCGCGCGACGGCGGTGCCGGCATGACCTTCTCGCGGTACGCGGGTCCGGGCAGCCAGCGGTACGCGGTCGGGTTCTCCGGTGACGCCGTCGTCTCGTGGGCCTCCCTCGCGTTCCAGCCCGAGTTCACCGCCACCGCCGCGAACGTCGGGTACCCCTGGTGGAGCCACGACATCGGCGGCCACACCCGCGGGGTGCGCGACGACGAGCTCGCCACGCGCTGGGTGCAGTTCGGGGTCTTCTCGCCGATCATGCGCCTGCACTCGGCGAACAACCCGTTCATCCGGAAGGAGCCGTGGATGTTCCCGGCCGAACCCCGGTCCGCGATGGGCGACGCCCTGCGCTTCCGCCACCGGCTCGTGCCGTACCTGCACACCATGAACCACCGCGCGGCCGCGGGTACCGCACTCGTCCGACCGGTGTACCACCTCGAGCCCCACCGCGACGAGGCGTACCGGGTACCGAACGAGTACGCCTTCGGGTCGGAGCTGCTCGTGGCCCCGATCGTCGAGCCGCGTGACCCGGTGACGCGGCGAGGCCGGGCCCGGGCCTGGTTGCCGCCGGGCACGTGGACGGACGTCTTCACCGGCACGACCCACGCCGGCGACCGGTTCGTCGACCTGCACCGCGGGCTCGACACGATCCCCGTGCTGCTGCGCGCGGGCGGTATCCTGCCGCTCGCGGCGTCGGACGAGTCGGACGCGACGGTGAACCCCGCGGCACTCGAGGTACTCGTCGCCCCGGGCGCATCGGGCACGTTCACGCTCGTGGAGGACCGCGAGCAACGGACCCCCAGCGGCACCGGCACCGGCATCAGCACCGGCACCGGCACCGGCACCGGCACCGGCACCGGCACCGACGGCGTGTGCCGGACCACGCTCACGTGGGACCGCGACGGCGGCGTGTTCCGGATCGCCCCCGCCGAGGGCGACCTCGGCAGCGTGCCGGCGTGGCGTCGGTGGCGCGTCACCTTCCTGGGGTCCCCCGCGGCCGGACAGGAGATCGACGCAGCGTCGGCCGACCGGTTCTCGGTCGACCTGGACGTCGCGACGGACACCGGCGCGGTCCTGCCCCTCGCCGGGCCGCCCACGATCGGTGTCGACGCCCGCGACGCCGCACGGCAGCTCCTCGAGGGCGCCCAGGCAGGCAACGCGGAGAAGCTCACCGCGTGGGAGGTCGTCGACCGCGACGCACCCCGCGCCGACCGGATGGCCGAGCTCGAGACCGTCGGGCTGCCCGAGTCGCTGCGCAGTGCCCTGGTCGAGCTGCTCGGGAGCGTGCACCCCGGGGAGCGATGACGCAGGCGGGCCCCGGTCCTGCGGGAGCGGCACGTCGCACGTGTCGAGCGACACGCGGGACGTCGCAGACCGACCGGGCAGTCCGAGCCAGCGCCCGGACGCGGCCCGCAGCCACGTCGCCTAGCCTGGTCGGATGGCGGACGAACAGGCGGGCTCCCCGGTCCTCGCGTTCTTCGACGTGGACAACACCCTCGTGCACGGAGCGAGCGCGTTCCACCTCGTGCGCGGACTCCGAGCCGCCGGCCTGATCACCCTGCGCGACGTCCTCGGTGCCGGGTGGAAGCACGCGCGGTTCAAGGTGCGCGGTGAGAACGACCGGCACCTGGCGGCCGCGCAGACCCGCGGGCTCGAGGTGATCACCGGGATCACGGTCGCCGACATGGCGGAGCTGTCGGACGACGTCTGGGTCCGGCACACCGAGCCGTCCGTGTGGCCGGAGACCGCTGCCCTCGCCCAGGAGCACCTCGCGAAGGGCCACCAGGTGTGGCTCGTCACCGCGACACCGACGTTCCTGGCGGAGGTGATCGCGCGCCGTCTCGGTCTGACCGGAGCACTGGGCAGCGTGTTCGAGGTGCGGGACGGCACGTACACGGGCCGCCTCGACGGGGCGTTCCTGCACGGGGAGCACAAGGCGGTCGCCGCCCGTGCGCTCCTGGCCCGGACCGGCGCAGACCCCGCCCGGTGCTGGGCGTACTCGGACTCACGGCACGACATCCCGCTGCTGTCGCTCGTCGGGCACGCCGTGGTGGTCAACCCGGACCAGGGACTCGCCGCGCACGCGCGGGCAGCGGGGTGGCCGACGATGCGCCTGCAGCGCGCGAGCCTCCGTGAGGCCCGACGCCGGGTCCGACGAGAGGCTCCGGCGGCCGCGTCGTCGTCGCCGGGCGGTCCGACGACGGGCCGCCCGGATCAGTCGACGGAGCCGTCCGGGTAGGGCGCGCTCTCCCCCACCAGCAGCCGGTGGCCGACCGTCACCGCCCGACCCTCGCCCGGGCGTCCCTCGATGCGCTCCTGCAGCCGGTCGACGGCTGCCTCGGCGAGCGCGACCGTGTCCGGCGCGACCGAGGTCAGGCTCGGCACCAGGCTGGCGGCCAGTCCGATCGCGTCCCACCCGACCACCGCCAGGTCGCGGGGCGCCTCGAGCCCCCGCAGGCGCATCGCCCGCAGCGCCCCGACGGCGGCGAGGTCGTCGCGGCAGAGCAGCCCGTCGATCCGGAGCCCCTGGTCGAGCGCGCGTCCGAAGGCCTCCTCCGCCCCGCGGGCGTCACCGACCTCCCGCGCCACCAGGAGCGACGGGTCGAAGGGCAACCCGACCGCGGAGAGGCCGTCGCGGTAGCCCTCCGTCCGGAAGGCCGACGTGCGCGACTGCTCACCCACCTCGTGGCCGAGGAAGCCGATCCGGCGCCGCCCGAGGGCCGCGAGGTGCGCGACGGCCTCGGCCGCGGCCCGCACGTTGTCGATGGCGACGAGGTCCGCTCCCTCCGGACGGACGTCCTCGCCGAGGAACACGACCGCGGTGTCGCCGCGCTCCCGGTCGATCTCGGTGGGCGTGAGCACCTGCGGGTGGATGACCACCCCGTCGACGACGCCTGCCTCGCGCCCACGGACCGCCGACAGCTCGCCACCCGGCGCCCCGGCGGTCTCCTCGAGCAGCAGCTGGTAGCCGCGCGCGGCGCACACTTCGGAGAAGACGTGCGCGAGCTCGGCGAAGTACGGCCGACGCAGGTCGGGGAACGCGAACGCGAGCATGTTCGTGCGGCCGGTGGCCAGGCTCCGTCCCGTCACGTTCGGTCGGTAGCCGAGCGCGTCGACCGACGTCTGCACCCGGGTCCGCATGGCGTCGCTGACGTGCCGGTAGCCACGGACGACGTTCGACACGGTCTTCATCGAGACGCCGGCGTGCTCCGCGACGTCCTGCAGCGTGACCCGGCCCACGCGCCCACCGTAGCGTTGACGATTTGTTTACAGCGCTGTAACTTGCGGGAGCATGAGCAGCGTCGCCCCCGTGTCCTCCGCCGACGTCTCCGTCGTCCCCCTCGCCAGCCGGCAGGACGGCCGGTACCCCCGGCCGCAGGTGGTCCGACGGGACTGGGTCGACCTCAGCGGCCCCTGGTCGTTCCGGCACGACGACGAGGACGCCGGGAGCGATGCCGGGTGGGTCGCCGGGGTGCCGTCGCCGCGCACCATCACGGTGCCCTTCCCGCCCGAGTCGACGGCGTCCGGCATCGGCGACCCCGGGTTCCACCCGGTCGTCTGGTACAGCCGGACGATCGGCCACGACGAGCTCGTGCAGGCCGGGCACGGTACCGACCGGCCCCGCGTCCTGCTGCACTTCGGCGCGGTCGACCACCGCGCCCGGGTCTGGATCGACGGCCGGTTCGTCGGCGAGCACGAGGGCGGGCACACCCCCTTCACGTTCGACGTCACGAGCCTGCTCGCCGAGACCCCCGACGGGGCCGACCACGTGCTGGTCGTCCGAGCCGAGGACGACCCCGACGACGTCACGCAGCCCCGCGGCAAGCAGGACTGGCACGAGGAGGCCCACGCGATCTGGTACCGCCGGACGACGGGCATCTGGCAGCCGGTCTGGCTGGAGGCCGTGCCCACCACCGCGATCGACGCGCTCCGGTGGACCCCCGCCTCCCCCGCGTCGACGGCGCTGTCGGTCCGCTTCCGTGGGCGGGTGCCCGCCGGTGCCCGGCTCCGGGTCGCCCTCCGCTTCGACGAGCGCGACGAGGACCTCGGCACGACCGAGTGGGACGCCACCGCCAGCCGTCCGACCCTCGAGGTCACCGTGCCGATCGCACGGCAGCGCAACGGTCAGGCCGAGGACGAGCTGACGTGGTCGCCGGAGACCCCGCGGCTCGTCGACGCCGTCCTCACCCTGGTCGACGCGTCCGGCGCCGTGCTCGACGTCGTCGCCAGCTACCTCGGCATGCGCACGGTCGGCGTCGGCGGTGGCCGGTTCCTGCTCAACCGGCAGCCGTACCCGGTGCGCAGTGTGCTCGACCAGGCGTTCTGGCCGGAGTCGCACCTGGCCGCACCGCACCCGCTCGCGCACCGGCAGGAGGTCGAGCTGATCAGGTCCCTCGGCTTCAACGCCGCCCGCATGCACCAGAAGATCGAGGACCCGCGCTTCCTCTACTGGGCCGACCGCCTCGGCCTCATGGTCTGGGGCGAGGCTCCCGCGGCGTACGAGTTCTCGCCCACGGCCGTCCGCCGGCTCACCGCGGAGTGGACAGCCGCCGTCGAACGGGACGCTTCGCACCCCTCGATCGTCACCTGGGTCCCGTTCAACGAGTCGTGGGGCATCCAGCACGTCGTCTCGGACCCCGCGCAGCAGGCGTACGCGCGAGCGCTCGTCGACCTCACCCGGGCCCTCGATCCGTCCCGTCCCGTGATCGGGAACGACGGCTGGGAGCAGCAGGACACCGACGTCGTGACCATCCACGACTACGAGGGCGACGGCGCCGTGCTCGCGGACACCTACCGCGACGACGCGGCACGCACGCGCGCCCTCGAGGGCCTCGCCCCCTCCGGGCACCCCCAGTTCGTCGGCGGTGCCGTCGACCGCGGCCAGCCGGTGATGCTCACGGAGTTCGGCGGCGTCCGGTACCAGGCCGCCGGTCGGCACACGGAGGGCTGGGGCTACACGGCGGCGGTCGACGGCGACGACTGGGTGGCGCGGATCACGGCGCTCTACGACGGGGTCCGGGCGAGCTCGTTCCTGGCCGGTTCGTGCTGGACGCAGCTGACGGACACGATGCAGGAGACGAACGGCCTGCTCCACGCGGACCGGACGCCGAAGGTCCCGATCGAGCAGGTCCGCCGGGCTGTCACCGGCTCGTGACGTCTTAGGAAGCACCAAGGCAGCACATCGGGACGGCCGACCCGGCCCGGCGATGCTCGCTGCCATGACCACGTACCCGATCCCCGTGACCGACCGTCACGACCGAGCGCACCCGGGAGCGCCGACGCGCCGCCCGGCTGCCGCCCGTCTGTTCGCCGGCGAGCGCGAGGACGCCCGCTGGCTCCGCCCGGCGTTCTGGGCGCTCCTCGTCCTGACCGCCGTCGTGTACCTGTGGGACCTCAGCATCTCCGGGTACGCGAACAGCTTCTACGCCGCCGCCGTGCAGGCCGGCACGAAGTCCTGGGAGGCGTTCTTCTTCGGCTCCCTCGACTCGTCGAACTTCATCACCGTCGACAAGCCCCCGGCCTCGCTGTGGGTGATGGTGCTGTCCGCCCGCGTGTTCGGCTTCTCGTCGACCAGCCTGCTGCTCCCCCAGGCGCTCATGGCCGTCGGCTCCATCGCCCTGGTGTGGGGCACGGTCCGGCGGACCCTCGCCCGCCTCGGTGCGACGACCGCGAACGTCGGTGCGCTGCTCGCCGGCTTCGTCGTCGCCGCGACCCCGGCCGCCGCGCTGATGTTCCGCTTCGACAACCCGGACGCGCTCCTCGTCCTGCTCATGACCGCGGGCGCGTACTGCACCGTCCGGGCGCTCCCGAGGGGCAGCTGGCGGTGGATCGCCCTCGCCGGTGTCGCCCTCGGCTTCGCGTTCCTGACGAAGATGCTGCAGGGCCTGCTCGTCCTGCCGGCGTTCGGCCTCGTGTACCTGTTCGCCGCACGCACGAGCTGGGGCCGGCGCGCGATCGGCCTCGGCATCGCCGCGGTCTCGCTCGTCGTGTCCGCGGGGTGGTGGGTGGTCGCCGTGGCGCTGTGGCCCGCGGAGTCGCGCCCGTACATCGGTGGGTCGACGGACAACACGGTCCTCGACCTGGTGTTCGGCTACAACGGCCTCGGCCGCATCTTCGGCGGCTCGGGCAACGGCGGCGGCGGGGGCGGCACGGGCGGAGGCGGCACCGCGGGCTCGTCGTTCGGCGGTGCGACCGGGTTGGACCGCCTGTTCTCGTCCGAGATGGGCCTCGAGATCTCCTGGCTCCTGCCCGCCGCGCTCGTCGCGCTCGTCCTCGGCCTGGTGGTCGTCGGTCGTCGGCACCTCGCCGATCCGGCACGCGCCGGTCTGGTGCTGTGGGGCGGCTGGCTGATCGTCACCGGTCTGGTCTTCTCGTTCATGTCCGGCACGATCCACCCGTACTACACGGTCGCGCTCGCCCCGGCGATCGCCGGCCTGGTCGGCACCGGTGGTGCGCTCCTCTGGCACGCCCGCGAGCGTGTCACCGGTCGCCTCGGCCTCGCCGCGATGGTCGGCGGGACGGCGTTCTGGAGCTGGTGCCTGCTGAACGAGGACCCGACCTGGCTGCCCTGGCTCCGATGGGTGGTGCTCGCCGGTGGGCTCCTGTCCGCCGCGGCGATCGTCGTCGGCAGCGTGCCCACCCTCCGGAAGGCCGTCACCGTCGGCGTCCTCGCCGGCACCCTGTTCGGGCTGACCGGCACGACCGCGTACGCGCTCGCCACGACGACCGTCGCGCACTCCGGGTCCATCCCGAGCGTCGGCCCGGCGGGCAGCGGCTCCGGTGGGACGGGCGGCGCAGCAGGATTCCCCGGCGGCGGTGGCGGTGGACAGCCGGGAGGCGCGGGAGGCCCCGGCGGGTCGACTGACGGCACGCAGACGGACGGCTCCCAGGACGGTGGCGGCCCGGGCGGGCAGGGCACGCAGCAGGACGGGACGGACGGCTCCCGGCAGGGCCCGGACAGCGGCGGGCAAGCGCCGACCGGCTCGGCTCCTGCGGGGACGGGCGACGGCGTCCCGACGATGCCGGGCAGTTCCGGCTCCGGCTCCGGCTCCGCGACCTCGGAGGACGGTGCCCCGACCGGCGGCGGCGGGATGGGTGGTGGCGGTGTGACGACGTCGTCGGCACTGACGAAGCTGCTCGCCGCCTCGGACGCGAAGTGGTCGGCCGCGGTGAACGGCTCGCAGTCGGCCGCGCAGCTCGAGCTCGACACCGACACCGCCGTGATGGCCATCGGCGGCTGGTCGAGCGACCCCGCGCCGACCCTGGCCGAGTTCCAGGCCTGGGTCGCGGCCGGTGACGTCGGCTACTACGTGTCCTCGGGCTCCGGCGGCGGGATGGGTGGCGGCTCGTCGACCGCGAGCGCGATCCAGGAGTGGGTCGCCGCGCACTACGAGGCGACCACGGTCGGCGGCCAGACCGTCTACGACCTGAGCGCATCGAAGTGACGGCATCGACGTGACCGACGACGAGGACACGGCGGTGGCTAGGCTCCGGTGCATGGCGGACCGACCACTCCGACGCACCGACGGCAGCCCCGTCCGGGTCCTCGTCGTCGACGACGAGCACGCGCTCGCCGATGCCGTCGCCCTCGCGTTCGAGGGCGACGGCTGGGCCGTACGGGCGGTGCACCGCGGACGGGACGTGCTCTTCGCGGCGCGGGAGTTCCTGCCCGACGTGGTCGTGCTCGACGTGATGCTGCCGGACATCGACGGCTTCGAGGTGCTCGAGCGGCTCCGGGACGCCCGGGACCCCGTGCGGGTGCTGTTCCTCACCGCCCGGGACGCCCCCGAGGACCGGCTCGCCGGACTCACCGGCGGCGGCGACGACTACCTGACGAAGCCCTTCGGCATCGACGAGCTGCTCGTCCGTGCCCGCATCCTGGCCCGGACCGCACCGCAGGTGGTCGCGGCACCGGGGTCGTCCGCGGTCGTGGTCGGCGACCTCCGGCTCGACGAGGAGGACCGCTCGGTGCTGCGCGACGGCGAGCCGATCGAGCTCACGCCGACCGAGTACGAGCTCCTCCGCCACCTCGCCCGGAACGCGAACCGGGTGCTGTCCCGCGAGCAGATCCTGGCGAGCGTGTGGGGCATGGACTTCGGCACGTCGTCGAACCTCGTCGACATGTACGTCTCGTACCTGCGGCGGAAGCTCGACGCCGGACGCGAGCCGATGCTGCAGACGGTCCGGGGCGCCGGCTACGTGCTGCGGCCGACGCCGTGAGCCGTCCCGACGGGGCGGGGCGTGCCTCCCGACCGGTGCGCACCCCGTCGCTGCGCTGGCGGATCGTCGGAGCCGTGGCGCTGCTGCTCGTCGCGACGAACGTCGTCGTCGGCGCGGTGACCGTGATCGCGTACCGCGAGTACCTGGTCGGACGGCTCGACGCGGAGCTGGCGACGGCGGCGGGCCGGACCCCGGGCGGGCAGCCGCCGTCCGGACCGCCCCCGGAGTCCTCGGGCGGTCAGCAGGACCCGGACAACCGGTTCATCGGGGCGCCGGGACAGGCGGCCGACACCGTCGTGGCGGTCCTGCGCGACGGTGACGCCGTGCTCGCCGGGTACACGGACGGTGCCGGTGCGCAGCACGGTCTCAGCCGAGCGCAGGAGGCCGTGCTCGCGGACGTCGCACCGGATGCGACCCCCACGACGGTCTCGCTGGGGTCGCTCGGGGCGTACCGGGCGCAGGCGGTCACCCGCGGCGGCGACGTCTTCGTGACGGCGCTGCCCCTCGGGGACCTGCGCGCGTCGGTCGTCCGACTCGTCGTCGTCATCGGGAGCACCACGCTGCTCGCACTCCTCGTCGCGGCGTGGGCGCTGACCCTGGCCGTCCGACGATCGCTGCGTCCGCTCGAGCGGGTCGCCTCCGTCGCGTCGAGCGTCACCGCGCTGGACCTCGAACGCGGCGACGCCGACATCGCCGCCCGGGTGCCCTCCGCGGACCTCGTGGTCAGCCGCGAGGTCGGACAGGTCGGCACCGCGCTCAACCGGCTGCTCGGCCACGTCGGCCGCGCACTGACCGTCCGACGGGACGCCGAGCGGGGCATGCGCACCTTCGTCGCCGACGCCTCGCACGAGCTGCGCACGCCGATCGCGACCGTCCGCGCCTACGCCGAGCTGTCGGCCGGTTCGCAGGACGTCGCAGCGCTGCAGCGGAACGCCGAGCGGATCGGCCGCGAGGCGGTGCGGATGGGCGACCTGGTCGAGGAGCTCCTGCTGCTCGCCCGGCTCGACGCCGCGACACACGACGGCGCAGCACCCGACGCAGCGACACACGACGGCGCGGCGCCCGACGGCCCGGCGCCCGACGCCGCCGCCCTCGCCGCCCGGCCCGGGACGGTGCACGAGGACGTCGACCTCACCGCCACGGTCGTCGAGGCCGTGATGGACGCACGAGCCACCGCACCCGACCACCGGTGGACGCTGCAGCTCGCCGACGACCGCCCGCTGACGGTGCCCGGCGACCCGGGGCAGCTGCGGCGCGCCGTCACGAACCTGCTCGCGAACGCGCGGACGCACACCCCGGCGGGGACGACCGTCGTGGTGTCGCTGCAACGGGTCCCGCGTACCGGGGGCGACGAGGCCGCGACGGGCGGGCTCGCACGGCTGGTCGTGGCGAACGACGGACCCCCGATCGACGCCGAGGTCCTGCCGGTGCTGTTCGACCGCTTCACCCGGGGCTCGTCGTCCCGCTCGCGGGAGCACGGGACGAGCGGCCTCGGACTGGCGATCGTCCGCGCGGTCGTGACCGCACACGGTGGGAGCGTCCGGGTCGTGTCGGAGCCGGGACGGACCGCGTTCACGGTCGACCTGCCGGAGGTCGGCAACCGATCCGACGCCTGACGATCCCGGTGCACGATCCCCGCGGACCGCGAACCAGGATCGTCACGCGTACCCGCTCCCGCTTCCTCGTCTGCCACGGGTACGCTGCGGGCACCGGCGGAAGGGGAACGCGATGGACCAGCAACACGGCGACCTGCGGGACGGCGACCTGCGCAGCGGCGACCTGCGGGACGGTGACCCGCGCGGGACGGACCAGCGGTTCACCCGCCTGCCGGAGCGTGCCCGACCCGAGGACCTGGTCGTCGAGGTCCCGGCGTTCGAGGACGACCGACCCCAGCCCGAACCCGAGCCGCCGGCCGCCGCCCCCGAGCTCGTCGCCGCGACCCGCTTCGCGCAGACCTCGCACGCGATGCCGACGATCCGGCGGACGCAGACGCGCGCGGGGCTCTGGATCGCGGGCGTGCCGATCGCGGCGCTCGCCGTCGTCGCGATCGTGCAGATCGTGCTCGGCGTCACCGGCTGAGCCCTCCGAGCGCTTCTTAGGGGCACCACAGGGTGCTGCTGCGGTCCGCATCGACGCGCTGCCGAGCCTGGGCGGCATGACGGAAGCAGCCACCCCCCACGACAGCAGCACCCCGCTCGACAGCAGCACCGCGCTCGACATCGACATCGTCGTGCCCTGCCACGACGAGCAGGGCACGCTCGCCGCCCACGTCCGACGTCTGCACCACTTCTGCCGGACGTCGTTGCCGCACACCTGGCGCATCACGATCGCCGACAACGCCTCGACCGACGACACCGGGCGCATCGCCGACGACCTCGCCGCGATGCTGCCCGAGGTGCACGCCGTCCACCTGCCGCTCAAGGGTCGCGGCCGCGCCCTCAAGGCGGTCTGGGCCGCATCCCCGGCCGCCGTGCTCGTCTACGTGGACGAGGACCTGTCGACCGACCTCGCGGCGCTCGAACCGCTCGTCGCACCGCTGCTCTCCGGCCACTCCGACGTGGCGATCGGCACGCGGCTCGCGGGGTCCTCCCGGGTCGTGCGCGGCGGTAAGCGCGAGTTCATCTCCCGCTCGTACAACCTGCTCCTCCGCAGCACGATGGGCGTGTCGTTCTCCGACGCCCAGTGCGGGTTCAAGGCGATCACCCGCCAGGCCGCCGACCACCTGCTGCCCCTCTGCGAGGACGACGCGTGGTTCTTCGACACCGAGCTCCTGGTGCTCGCCGAGCACGCGGGGCTGCGCGTCCACGAGGTCCCGGTCGACTGGGTCGACGACGTGGACTCCTCCGTGCACATCGCGTCGACCGCAGCCGAGGACCTCAAGGGCATGTGGCGGGTCTCCCGGGGGCTCGCGACCGGGCGCATCCCGATCGACCCGGTGTACGACGCCATCGGCCGGCAGCCCTTCACGACACCGCACGTGGGGATCGTCGGTCAGCTCCTGCGCTTCGGGACCATCGGCGTGCTGTCCACGGTCGCCTTCGCGCTGCTCTACGCACTGTTCCGGCCCGCGATCGGAGCGCAGACGGCGGACTTCCTCGCGCTGCTCATCACGGCGATCGGCAACACCGCACTGAACCGCCGCTTCACCTTCGGAGTCCGAGGGCGGGCGGGGGCCGGTGTCCACCACGTGCAGGGACTCGTCGTGTTCGGCATCGCCTGGGCGATCACCGCCGGGTCGCTCGTCCTGCTGCACACGACCGTGCCCGGGGCGTCGCACGGCGCCGAGGTCCTGGTGCTCACCGGCGCGAACCTCGTCGCGACCCTGGTGCGCTTCGTCCTCTTCAAGGCGTGGGTGTTCCGTACGAGGCGGCGTCCCGTGCTCGTGCGCCCCGGCGGCCCCACGGCAGCCGTCGCCGACGCTGCCGGCCCGATCGCGACGACGGCGACCGCCGCGGCGGCGGCCCGGCGGGTCGACGAGCCGGCGGCCTGAGCCGCCGCAGCAGGCGGCGCACCGTGGACGGCGCGGCACGCGGCACGGCGCTCGCGGCACAACCGGAAGCACGTCGCGCCACGGGACCCCGTGGCGCGAGGTGCTTCCGGTTGTGCGCAAGCAGACGGAACCGCGGGAGCAGAACGGCACCGGCACCGAGACCGGCACCGGCACCGGCACCGGCACCGGCACCGGCACCCGCACCGGAACCGGCCGCGCACCGGACGGGAGGCGCGTGGCCGGACCGCCCCGCGCCTCCCGTCCGGCCGGTCTGTTGCACCCGCGGTATACCAAGCCGTAGCATCGGCTCACCGCACCACCCCCACACAGGGCCACGACCGCCACCACCGGTCCGCCCGCGGCGAGCGCTCCACCGATGCAGCCCTGGCCGTCCGCTGCCGGCTGAGCCCCACTGGACCCGCACGTGAACCCCTCCCCCTTCGGTCTGTACGACCCTGCCCGCGAGTCGAGCGACTGCGGCGTCGGCTTCATCACCCGCCTCGACGGGGTGCCGACCCACGACGTCATCGTCCGCGGTGACGAAGCGCTCTGCTCGATCCCGCACCGGGGCGGCAAGTCCGCCGAGGGCGTCGGTGACGGCGCCGGCGTGAGCATCGACCTGTCGGTGGAGTTCTTCAGCGCGATCACCGGCGAGGAGCTCGTCGCCGGGCACTTCGGCGTCGCGAACTGCTTCGTGCCGGCCGACCCCGACGAGCGTGCCGCCGCCGTGCAGACCGTGACCGACGCGATCGAGCACGAGGGCTTCACGCTGCTGCTCGTCCGCGACGTCCCCGTCGACCACTCGGTCGCCCGTCCCGAGGCCGAGCAGTACCAGCTGCCGATCGTGCAGTGGGTGTTCCGCGCGCCCGAGGGGTGGTCCCGCACCGACGTCGACGCCGCGGCGAACCGCGCCCTGCTCGCCGTCGAGCGCGTGTCCTACACGCAGGCGGCCGAGGCCCGTGCCCCGCACGCCGCGCTCTACCCGCTGTCGCTCAGTGCCCGCACGCAGATCCTCAAGGGCCGACTGAACTCGGGCGAGGTGATCTCGTACTTCCGCGACCTCACGGACCCGCGGCACTCGGTGCGCACGCTCTACTTCCACACGCGGTTCTCGACGAACACCGAGCCGCACCCGACCATGGCGCAGCCGTTCCGGTTGATGGCGCACAACGGTGAGCTCAACACCGACCGGAAGAACCGGCTGTCGGACGAGGCACTCGCCGCCGCCCGCACCCGCAGCATCGTCCGGCCTCCCGGACAGTCGGACTCGAGCCGGCTCGACCAGACCCTGCAGAGCCGCGTGTTCGACGACGGGCTCGAGATCGTCGAGGCCGTCGTCACGCTCATGCCGCCGGCGTGGGAGAACGACCGCACCCTGACGGCCGACGTCCGGGACATGCTCGAGTACTTCTCGCTGTACGAGGAGAAGAACGACGGCCCGGCCGCGGTGATCTTCAGCGACGGCGACGTCGTCGGCGCACGGCTCGACCGACTGGGGCTCCGTCCCCTGCGGACCGTGCAGACGGACGAGTACCTCATGGTGGCGTCCGAGTCCGGCCAGGTGACGTTCCGGGCCGACGAGGTCATGCACCGCGGTCGCATCGAGGCCGGCGGCATGCTCGTCGTCGACCACCGCACCGGGTCGGTGATGCGCACGGACGAGGTCCTGCGGATGCTCGCCGCCCGTCGCGACTACGGGACGCTGCTCGACGCCGCCCGCGTGCACCTCGACGACCTGCCGGCGCCGGCCTACGACCGCGGCACCAGCACGCTCGGCTACGACGGCGACCTGTCGCTCGCGGGCCGCTACGTGGCGTACTCGCTGAACCAGGAGAGCTTCCGGTTCATGCTCGACCCGATGCTCGCCACCGGCTCGGAGCGCATCTCGGCGATGGGCTACGGCAACGCCATCAACGCGCTGAGCGACACCGAGGGCGGCATGGCGAAGTACTTCTCGCAGCGCTTCGCCCAGGTGACGAACCCGCCGCTCGACTCGATCCGCGAGGCCGACGGCATGTCGATGCGGGTCGCCCTCGGCAGCAAGCCGGACGGTACGGGCAGCGCGTCCGGCACGTCGAGCCGGCAGATCGTCGTGGACTCCCCCGTCCTCGGGCACCTCGACATGGTCCGCCTGCGCGACCAGACGATCGTGCCGCTCGAACGGTTCGACATGCTCTACGTGCCGGTCGTCGACGACGAGCAGGCGAACGCGGACGCCGTCCGTACCGCGACCGAACGGCTCGCCGGTGCCGTCGTGGCCTTCGCCGAGCGCCAGGGCGGGATCGCGGTCCTGACCGACCGCTCGGTGTCGTCGACGCACGCACCCCTCCCCGTGATCCTCGCCGTCGCCGCCGTCAACCAGCGGCTCATCGAGACCGGTCTGCGCCTGCGGGTGTCCGTGGTCGCCGAGTCCGGCCAGCTGCCGTCCTCGCACCACGTGGCCACCGCCCTGGGCTTCGGGGCCTCGGCCGTGTACAGCCTGTCCGCGCGGCTCCGCGCGGAGGAGAAGTACCCCGCCGCCCCCGCACCCGCCGGCCAGCTCACCGAGACGGATGCCGCCCTCAAGCGCTTCCGCAAGGCGGCCGAGAAGGCGCTGGCGAAGACGATGGGCCGCGTCGGCCTGTGCACCGCCGAGAGCTACATCGGCGGCGAGTTCTTCGAGCCGAACTACCTCGACACCGGCGACGACCTGTTCGCCCGGGTCTTCCCGCACATGGCCGCTCCGGTCGGCGGTGTCGGCTTCGCCCGCATCGCCCAGGCGTCCACCGAGTGGCACGAGCGCGCGCGCTCGGTCGCCACCGAGGGCCAGGTCCCCCTGCTCGGCCTGTTCAAGGAGCGGTCGGACGGCGCCGGACACTCGTTCGGCGTCGCGAGCGTCCGCGGCTTCGGCGGCATGACCGAGGAGCGCCCGGCCTTCGAGCGCTCCGGTGACTCCGACGCGCTGCGGCTGCTCACGCTCCGGCAGCTCGACGACTCGTTCGGCATCTCGGACACGGCGTACCGGAACACCGGTTACGACCGGCTGAGCGACGCCGAGATCGACGCGCACCGCATCACGCCGGGCTACGTCACGTTCCTGCAGACCACGCACGACGAGCGTTCCCGCCGCCCGGCGGCCCTGCGCGACGTGCTCGCCCTGCCCGCGGACGTCACCGGCATCGACGAGGCGCCGGACTTCGCGCGCGAGCTCGGCCGCTTCTCGACCACCGGGAACGCGAGCATCACGGTGCGCGGGCTGTCCGGCTCGCGGTCTTCCTCGGAGGACGCCCTGCCGGGAGGCACGACCCGCTTCACCCTGCGGCTCACCTCGACGGGGCCCACGGGCGCACTGCGCCACCGGGCCCTCGCGGACGGGCTCGCCCTGCTGCACCCCGGCACGGTCGACGTCGACGTCGTCGCCGACGATCGGGTGACGCTGCGCGCCACCGGTGCGGCCGCCGACCTGCTCGGCCTGCTGCAGCAGGCACCGGCGAGCGTCGACGTGGCCGAGGTCCAACCCGCGCACGAGATCACCCGGACCCTGGCGTCCGGTGCGATGAGCCACGGCGCCCTCGTCGCGACCGCGCACGAGGCCGTCGCCCACGGCACGAACATGGTCGGCGGCATGTCGAACTCGGGCGAGGGCGGCGAGCACCACTCCCGCTACGGCACGATCCGCGGCTCGCGCATCAAGCAGTTCGCCTCGGGTCGGTTCGGCATCTGGGCGGGCTACCTGGCCGACCCGATGCTCGAGGAGCTCGAGATCAAGATCGGCCAGGGCGCCAAGCCCGGCGAGGGCGGACAGCTCCCCGCGCCCAAGGTCACGGTGGACATCGCCGCGGCCCGGGGTGGGACGCCCGGCGTCGAGCTCATCTCGCCGCCGCCGCACCACGACACGTACTCGATCGAGGACCTCGCGCAGCTCATCCACGACTGCAAGGCCGCCCGGGTGCGGGTCGTCGTGAAGCTCGTGTCCTCCGAGGGCATCGGCACGATCGCGGTCGGCGTCGCGAAGGCCGGCGCGGACGTCATCAACGTCGCGGGCAACACCGGCGGCACCGGCGCCGCGGCCGTCACGAGCCTGAAGTACGCCGGACGCTCCGCGGAGATCGGCGTGGCCGAGGTGCACCAGGCCCTCGTCGCGAACGGCCTGCGCCAGAAGGTCACGCTCCGCTGCTCCGGTGCGCACCAGACCGGCTCGGACGTCGTCACGAGCGCGCTGCTCGGCGGGGACTCCTTCGAGTTCGGCACGACCGCGCTCATGATGCTCGGTTGCGTGATGGCGAAGAACTGCAACGTGAAGTGCCCGGCGGGCCTGACCACGAACGCCGAGGCCTTCGAGGGCGACCCCCGAGCGCTCGCGCAGTACCTGCTCAACATCGCGCACGACGTCCGCCAGATCCTCGCGCGCCTCGGCCTGCAGTCCCTCCGCGAGGCCCGGGGTCGCACCGACCTGCTGCAGCTCCTCGACCACCCGGCGTCCGTCGGCCGGCTGGACGTGCGGAACCTGCTCGCGCAGGTGCCCGAGAAGGTCGTCACCGACCCCGAGTACCTCGAGAAGGACTACCGCACCGACGACGCCCTGATCGACCAGGTGCGGGCCGCGCTCGTCGACGGGCACGAGCACGCCCTGACCGTGGACGGCATCGGCCTGGGCAACGCCGACAAGTCGGTCGGCGGGCAGCTCGGGATCGACGTCGAGCGCATCCTCAACCACGAGCTGCGCGGCGTCGACCTGTCCGCGCACCCGGCGGTCACCACCGACGACCGCGGTCGCCGTCGCCTGGTCGACGGCGCGGTGACGGTCCGCACCCACGGCGCTGCCGGGCAGTCGTACGGCGTCTTCACGAACGACGGCACGACGCTCGAGCACACCGGCACGGCGAACGACGGTGTCGGCAAGAGCCAGTCCGGCGGACGCATCGTCGTCCGTGCCCCGGGCGGCGGGAGCGCCGAGCGCGGCGGCAACGTCCTCGTCGGCAACTTCGCGCTGTTCGGCGCCACCGGCGGACGCACGTTCGTCGAGGGCGAGGCCGGCGACCGGTTCGCCGTCCGGAACTCGGGCGCGACGGCGGTGGTGGAGGGCCTCGGCGACTTCGGCTGCGAGTACATGACCGGCGGCGCCGTGCTCAACCTCGGCGGCTACGGCAAGGGCCTCGGCAACGGCATGTCCGGCGGCTTCCTGTACCAGTACGACCCGTCGGGAGCGGTGACCGAGCGCGCGAGCACCGACTCGCTCCTCGTCTTCCCCGTCACGGAGACCGAGCGCGGTGCGTTCCACGAGGCCGCGGCGAAGCTGCTGCTCGAGTGGCACCTCGAGGCCACCGGGTCCGCCCTCGCCGAGCGGCTGCTCGCGGACTGGGCGACCACTCGCGAGCACGTGTTCGTCGGGATGCCGCGCGCGCTCCTGCTCAGCCAGGACGCCGACGAGATCCTCGCCGCCGCGACGCGGAACGAGCTCCTCGACGAGCTCGCGACCTCGGTGGCGACGGACAAGCTCCGGGCGTTCAAGGTGGACTACCGCGACCAGCGGACGGTGCTCGACGGCCGCGCTCCGGCGCTGGGTGACCAGGGCGAGGACACGTTCTCGCTGCTGTCGTCGTACACGGTGCTCGGGGTGGCGCATGACGTCGCGCAGGAACGTGTGCCGGGTGCCGCGCCGAGCGACCCCCGGGTGACCGAGGCGGTGCGGAACCTCGTCCTGACCGAGGACTTCCAGGTGAAGCAGCGCGTCGTGAAGTACCTCCGCGGCACGTTCGACCGGTTCGCCGACGACGAGCTCGCGACCCTCATCGCCGTCAAGCGGCTCGACGACGCCAAGCGTGCCCTCGCACAGCGGAACAACCGCAGCGCGGACATGCCCGGTACCACGGGGTGGATCATGCACCAGAACGCCAAGAACGCCGGCCGTGTCCGCGCCGCCCGCTTCGACGAGCTGCTCGCGACCGCGGCGCTCGAGGACATCGCCGCCCGCGCCCCGCAGGCCCCCGTCGAGGCGGTGTCGGCATGAGCACGCTTCCCCCCACCGGGCAGCTGATCCCGGTCGACGCCCCGTTCTCGGCAGCGCAGGAGTCGTGGCTCGCCGGGTTCATCGCCGGCATCGCGGCCGCGGGCAAGCGTGCCACCGGCGGTGCCCCGACCACGACGGTGGACGTGCTCTTCGGGACGCAGACCGGCAACGCCGAGTTCCTCGCCGACGAGCTCGTCGCCGGCGCGAAGGCGCGCGGGCTCGGCGGACGGGCGACACCGCTCGACGCCGTGACGCCGGAGCAGCTCGCCGGCATGTCGCACGTGCTCGTCGTCACCTCGACGTACGGCGAGGGCGAGATGCCCGACAACGCCGGACTCTTCTGGGACGCGGTCCAGGCCTCGACGGTCCCCCGGCTCGAGGGGCTGCAGTACGCGGTGCTCGGGCTCGGCGACACGAGCTACGACGAGTTCTGCCAGGCCGGGAAGCTCCTCGACCTGCGGTTCGAGCAGCTCGGCGCGACCCGCATCCACGACCGCGTCGACTGCGACGTCGACTTCGAGGACCCCGCGGCGCTCTGGAGCGCGGCGGTCCTCGACCGGCTGGCGGCCGAGGCCGGAGCGCAGCCCGGGGCGGACGGCCCCGCCGCAGCCGCGACCACGTCGTCCGCCGCAGCGGGCGCGTCGGAGGCGGGCCGCGCCTCCCGGCCGGGGTCGCAGTGGAACAAGCGCAACCCGTACCGAGCCCCGCTCGTCGTGAACCGGCTGCTCTCCTCGCCGCGCAGCGCGAAGGAGATCCGGCACGTCGAGTTCGACCTCGGCACCTCGGGCATCGAGTACCGCGCCGGCGACGCCCTCGCGGTGGTGCCGCACAACGACCCCGCGCTCGTCGACCAGCTGCTCGAGCACCTCGGGGCCGACGGGGCCGCCGCGTTCGACGGACGGCCGCTCGCCGAGGTCCTGCGCACCGAGCGCGAGATCCGGACGCCGTCGAAGGACCTCGTGGCCGACCTCGTGCAGCGCGCACCGGCGTCGGAGCTCGCGGCGGTCGTGTCGCACGGGGACAAGCACGAGCTCGACCGGTGGCTCTGGGGCCGCGACGTCCTCGACCTGCTCCGGGACGCCGGTACCGCGGCGCCGTCGATGGAGGAGCTGCTCCCGAACCTCCGCGGGCTGCAGGCGCGGCAGTACTCGATCTCGTCGAGCCCGCTGGCGCACCCGGACCGCATCCACCTGACGATCGCGTCCGTCCGCTACGGCGACGCGCACCGGTCCCACGCCGGCGTCGCGTCGACGTACCTGGCCGACCGGGTGCAGGCGGACGGTGAGGTCGACGTGTACCTCCAGCCGAACGCCGCGTTCGGGGTCCCCGCCGACGGCGACGCCCCGATGGTGATGATCGGCCCCGGCACCGGCATCGCCCCGTTCCGCGGGTTCCTGCACGAGCGGGCAGCGGCCGGTGCGACCGGGCGGAACTGGCTGTTCTTCGGCGACCAGCACCGCGAGACCGACTTCGTGTACGAGGACGAGCTCACCGCGATGCAGGCGTCGGGCGTGCTCACCCGGCTCGACCTGGCGTTCTCGCGCGACCAGGCCGAGAAGGTCTACGTGCAGACGCGGATGCGCGAGCAGGCGGCGGAGCTCTTCCGGTGGCTCGAGGACGGGGCGCACGTGTACGTGTGCGGCGATGCCTCGCGCATGGCGAAGGACGTCGAGCAGGCGCTCCTGGAGGTCATCGCGACCGGTCGGGGCCGCGGGGACGACGACGCGCAGGCGTACCTGGCGGACCTGCGGCGCGCGAAGCGCTACGTCCGCGACGTGTACTGAGCGGCGCCGCCGCCGAGGCGTGCCCCGGCCGCCGAGGGACCGACGGCCGGGGCACCCGAGGGACGGTCACCCGGTGACGGCGACCGACTCCGCATCCCGCACGACGAAGAAGTCCGAGTACAGCGCGCACCCGTCCGGCTCGACCAGGAGACCCCTGATCCAGATCTCGTGTCGACACTCCACCTCGACGACCGTCCCGGCGCGGTCGTCGACCGTGTCCTCCGTCGCGGACATGCGGTTCCCTCCGTCCGCGGTCGCAGCCGGCCGGCTCCCTGACGCCGGCCGTGGGGACTGTGCGTCCCGCGGCACCCGTACCCTACGGACGCGCCCGCGACGGCCGGAACCCGTTGACCCGGCTCGGCCGCTGTGCTACTCCGTGTCGCCGGCGGACGCGGACTCCGCCGCCCCCGGGACGACCGCCCGGGACCACGCGGAGTCCGCCGCGGTGCTCGTGTCCGGTGGCTCGGGCACGAGCACGAGCCCGGCACCGGAGGTCGCCGCCGCGTAGAGCTCCTCGAGCCAGCTGCGGTTGATCGCGGGCACCCGGCTGCCCGCGAAGGTGAACCGCAGGCTGACGTTCGGGTGCAGCCAGACGGAGCTGCGCCCGTCGCCGTGGAGCACGTCGTCCTTCCACGAGAACACGAAGCGGTGGTCGCGCCGCAGCATGTTCACGATGACGATCTGCAGGTGCGTGAGCGCGCGGTCGTCGACCCGCAGGTCGAGCACCTCACCGTCGTAGACGATCTGACCCATGAGGATCCTTCTACACCGTGCGGGCGAGGGACGGGTGCGGGACGGACGGGAGGCGCGGTGCCGGCCGGCACCGCGCCTCCCGTCCGTCGTGGGGTCGCGTCAGTCCTGCGCGGTCGCCTCGTAGTGCCGCGCACCGCCGCGTACACCCGCGAAGCGGTACGGCGCAGCCGTGACGCGGGGCCGCTCGACGTCCTCGCTCGTGGCGGCACCGGCAGCGTGCAGCTCCCGGTACGCGTCGACCGTCAGCGGGGTGCGCGCCGCGAGCAGTGCGCGGACCCGGCCCTCGCGGCGGTGGGAGCGGTAGTCGGGCCGGACGATCCCGGTGATGAGCTCCCCGACGCTGCCCGAGCCGTAGCTGAACAGGGCGATCCGCTCGCCGCCCAGGTCGTCGTCGAGGTCGAGCAGCGCCGCGAGCCCGATCCAGAGCGACGCCGTGTAGGTGTTGCCGGTCTGCTTGTTGTAGGTGAAGCCGATCGCGAGCTCGGACTCGTCGAAGGGCACCCCGACGTGCTGCGTGAGCTTCCGGTGCGCCTTGAGCGCCATCTTCGTGAACGGCTGGTGGTGGACGAAGCGCACGATGTCCTCGTACGCCGGGCCGCCCTGCGACGCCAGGTCGTCCCACGCCCCGACGAACGCGTCGACGTACGCGCTGACCGACAGCCGGCCGTCGACGAGCGCCGTCGAGCGGTCGTTCGGTCGCCAGAAGTCGTCGACGTCGGCGGTGAAGACGCCCGCGGCGGGCTCGATCTCGATGAGGTCGGGGTCCGCGGACACCAGGATCGCGGCGGCCCCGGCGCCCTGGGTGGGCTCGGCGGCGGTGTCGACGTCGTACCGGGCGACGTCGGCGGCGATGACGAGGACCCGCTCGTGGGGTGCGCGCGCGATGATGCCCAGGGCGAGCTGCACGGCCGCGGTCCCGCCGTAGCAGGCCTGCTTCAGCTCGACCACGCGGACGTTCTGCGGGAGGCCGAGGAGCCCGTGCACGTAGACACCGGCGGCCTTGGACTGGTCGACGCCCGACTCGGTCGCGAACAGCACCGTGCGGATGCCCTCGACGCCGTGGCGGTCGATGACCTCCTTCGCGGCGGCGGCACCCATGGTGACGATGTCCTCGTCGGGTGCGGGCACGCTGAACGCGTCCTGCCCGATGCCGACGTGGTACTTCGCCGGGTCGACGCCGAGCCGTTCGGCCAGGTCGTCGAGCTCGAGCACGTGGTGGCCGGTCGCGATCGCGATGTCGTGGATGCCGACGGACAGCGGCTGCCGTGCGTCGCGCTGCTGGGCGCTCATGCTGCACCTCCTGCGGGCTTCGACCCGCGACGTTCCATGGCGACGTGCGCCGCCATCAGCTCGCCCGGGTTGGTCTGGGCGGCGAGCAGGGACAGCTCACCGCAGAGCACCGTCGCCGCGCACAGGGCGGCCAGGCGGCGGGCGTTGGCACCGGGCTCCCGGTCCTCACGGCAGCCGAGGCGCACCAGGGCGTCCTCGACGACGGGCAGGTCCCCGCCCTTGCCGTTGCCGACCGTGCCGACGATGAGGTGCGGCAGCGCCGTGGAGAAGTAGAGGTCGTCACCGCGGGCCTCGGCGTAGGTGATGCCCTGCGAGCCCTCGACGATGTTGGCGGCGTCCTGCCCGGTGGCCAGGTAGAAGCCGAGGAGCATGTTCGCGTAGTGCGCGTTCGCGGAGCGCAGGGCCCCGGCGATGGTCGAGCCGACCAGGTTCTTCGCCACGTTGAGCTCCGCGATCCGCGCAGCGCTCGACCGCAGCCGCTTCTCGACGATCTCCCCCGGGATCACGATCTCGGCGATCGTGTTCCGGCCGCGACCGCGGATGCCGTTCACCGCGGTGGCCTTCTTGTCCGTGCAGAAGTTGCCCGAGACGCTGACGTAGCGCAGGCCCGGCTCCCACGCGAGGATCGCGGGCAGGAGCTTGTCCGCCGCCTGCGTCACCATGTTGTGGCCGGAGGCGTCGCCCGTGGTGAACGCGAAGCGCAGGAACAGCAGGTCGCCGACGATCTCGGGGTGCACCTCGATGAGCTTCGCGAAGCGGCTCTGCCCGGCGACGATCTGCTCGAGTTCGTCCTGGCGCGCGAGGATGCGGCCTGCCGCGATGTGCGCAGCGGCGGCGCTGTCGGCCTTCACGACGACCGAGCGGGTCATGCGCTCGTCGACGACGGTCGCGACGATGCCGCCCTCGACCATGCGCGAGATGCGGGCACCGCGACCGACGGACGGCCACAGCGGCGACTCGTACGTGGCGAGGGGCACCTCGTGCTCGCCCTCGACGGCGTTGCCGCTCACGCGGATCGGCCCCACCCACTTCGTGGGGATCGGGGTCAGCAGGTCGGTCATTCGACGCTCCCTTCGGGCGCTTGCACCGCGACGCTGAGGTGTCTGATGTCGTGCGCCTCCCAGGCGCGGTGGATGCCGGCGAGGTCGGTGTCCGCCGGGACGAGCGCGATGCCGCAGTCGCCGCCGCCGGCACCGGACGGCTTCGCCGCCCCGCCGGCCGACTCGACGACGTCGCACAGGGTCGCGAGCCGCTCGGTCTCGATCTGCGAGCCGACGGACGCGCCGAGGCGCTGCATGAGCACGCGGGCGCGCCGCAGGGCGTCGAGCGTCATCGCGGCGTCGCCGGTCCGGAGGCCCGTGGTCAGGTCGTCGACGCAGGCGCGGCTGTCGTCGAGGAACGCCTGGTACCCGCCGTTGCGGTGCTTCCGGACCACGCTGACGAGCTTCGTCGTCGACGCCGGCGAGCCCGTCCAGCCGACGAGGAGTTCGAGGTCCGCCGGCGCGGGCAGGCGCTGCACGTCGAAGCCGGTCCAGGCGTCGGTGTCGTCGAGGATCGCGGTCACGGAACGGCTGTCGAGCATGGCCACCAGGCGCTCGCGGTCCGGTGCGCTGTAGCGGAGCCAGCCGCCGAAGGTGCTCGCGGCGAGGTCGCCGCCGGACGCGCGCGGGTTGACCCGGACGGTCGCGAGCAGCGCGACCCGGAAGCGGTCCCGCTGCGAGAGCCCGATGCCGTAGAACCGGTCGAGTGCGCCGACCGTGGCGACGGTGACCGCGGCCGAGGATCCGAGTCCGAACTTCCGACCGCTGGCGTCGTCGAGCTGGCTCTCGATGCGGAGGTCGTGGAACCGCGGTGCGATCCCACGCTCGGCCCGGAGCTTCTCGACCAGGTCGATCGTCGCCATGACGTAGTCGTAGGGGTGGTGCTCGCGGTCCAGCGCCAGGCCATCCTCGTCGCGGGTCCACGTCAGCGGGAGGTGTCCGTACTCCTCGGAGTGCACGCTCCCGGAACCGTGGCCCTCGCGCACCCGGGCGGTGATGGCCCGGTCGAGGGCGATGAGCACGGACGGCTGCCCGGGCTCGACGACGGCGTACTCGCCCGCGACGAACAGCTTGCCGTGGGCGCGGAACTCGATCACTCGGCGGTCTCCTCCGGTCGGACGGCACCCACTCCGGGTGCCTCCGTCCCTTCGGAGCGGACGACCCGTGCGCCTGGTCCGGTGCCCGACTCGATGACGTCTCCCAGACCGGCGAGCGCCGTGGCGACGGCACCGCGGTCCTCGGGCTTCGTGAGCACCACGACGTTCGGGCCGGCGTCGGCGGTCGCGTACGCCTCGGTCCCGGCGGCACGGAGCTCGGCGACGGCATCGAACACGGCGACGCTGCGGGCGTTCAGGTACCGGATGGGCGGGAAGGCGCCCTCGATCGTCGCGTGCATGCGGAGCGCGTTGCTCTCGGTGAGCTCCCCGATCCGGGTGAAGTCACCGGCGGCGCAGGCGTCGAGCATCTCCCCCACGGTCTCGGTCGTCGACGTCACCCACGCCGGGTAGAACGGCGAGGTCGCGATCGTCCGGCGCATCGCCTCACGCGAGCCGATCGCCTTCTCGCCGGCGGAGATCGTCACCACGACCATGGCCATCGGCGGGGCGGGGACGCGCTCGGCGTAGGAGCCCTGGTCGTCGCCGGCGTGCCAGACCGCGACACCGCCGGGGATCGAGCGCGTGGCGGACCCCGAACCGCGTCGGGCGAGCCGGGAGAGGTCGCGCTCGGACAGGTCGAGCCCGTAGGCCGCCGACGCCGCGGTCGCGAGGGCCGCGAAGCCGGACGCGCTGGAGGCCAGCCCGGCGCCGGTCGGCACGGTGTTCTCGGAGACGACGGCCGCACGGTCGGACGACCCGGCGAGCGCCCGCACGAGGTCGAGGAACTGCTGCACGCGGAGCAGCGCACCCTCGGGGGCCGCGCCACCGTTGAGCACGAGCGAGTCGGCGTCCGCCGCGGCGTCGAGCGTCACGGTCGTCGTGGTCGGGAAGACGTCGAGGCCCATCGACACGCTGCCGGTGGCGGGCAGGGCGAGCTGCGCGTCGGCCTTGCCCCAGTACTTCACGAGCGCGATGTTGGGGTGCGCGACGGCGGTGGCGGTCATCAAGCGCGGGCTCCGATCGTGGTGGTCCAGGTCTCCGTCGCGCCCGCGGCACGGAGTGCGGCGGACACGCGGTCGGCGTGCTCCCCGTCCGCGACGAGCGCGAGGACGCATCCGCCGCGCCCACCGCCGGTGAGCTTCGCGCCGAGGGCGTCCGCACGGCGTGCGGCGTCGACGAGCCGGTCGAGGTCCGCGCTCGACACGTCGAGTTCGGTGAGCAGTTCGTGCGCGGCGTCCATCGTGGCACCGAGGGCCTGGGCATCGCCATCCTCGAGTGTCCCCCGTGCGCGTCGCGCGAGGGCGCCGATGGCGTCGACGATGCCGTCGACCGTCGCGGGGTCGGCGTCGTGCCGTTCCCGGACGGCCGCGACTGCCTCGCGCGTGTGCCCCGGGACACCGGTGTCCGCGACGACGAAGGTGAACACCGCGCCGAGCGGGACGGGCTCGACCACGCCGCCCTCGAACCACACGGGCACCTCGGCGACGACGCCTCGGGCATCGAGTCCGGAGGGGCGGCCGTGGGCGACGCGCTCGCACTCCTGCACGAGTTCGTGGTGCTCCTCGGGGTCGAGGGTCCGACCGAAGACGTCGGCCACGGCGGCGGTCACGGCGGCGGCGACGGCGGCGCTCGAACCCATGCCCCGGGCGGTCGGCACGGCACTGTCGACCCGGACGTGCACGTGCTGCTCCTCGGCGCCGAGGTGCCGGAGCGTCGCGGTCACGGCGGTCACCGTCGGCAGCACGGCCGCCGGTGCGGTGTCGAGGGGTCCGGTGTGCACGGTCGACTCGAGCCGGCTGCCGTCGCCGGGCGCCACCGGGGACACCGTCGCGGTCACCCGCACGTCGAGCACGGGGAGCACGAGCGCGGGTACGCCGTACACCACGGCGTGCTCGCCGATCAGGATCGTCTTGCCGTGGGACGACGCTGACCCGGTGCGGAGGCTGGGTCCTGCTCCCGGGGTCGCGGTGCTGTCGGTGTCGTTGCTGGTCATCGTGGCTCAGGTCAGCCTAACCGGCCGTGCACGCGACCGCCCGTGCCCACCTGTGAACAACCTGGTTGTGCACAACTGAGTTGCGTGCCACACTGGTGGGCATGCCGGTGACCGACGAGATGGTGTGCTTCTCGCTCTACGCGGCGTCCCGGGCGACCACCCAGGCGTACCGCGCACTGCTGGAGCCCTGGGGACTGACGTACCCCCAGTACCTCGTCCTCGTGACCCTGTGGATCGAGGGCGACCAGACCGTCTCCACGCTCGGCGAGCACCTGCAGCTCGACTCGGGCACCCTGTCGCCGCTGCTCCGGCGCATGGAGCGGGCCGACCTGGTCCGCCGCGAGCGCCGCAGCACCGACGAGCGCGTCGTGACCGTCACGCTCGGCGACCGCGGTCGCTCGATCCGCCCCGAGCTCGCCCACGTCCCCGCGCGCATCGCCGCGGGCATGGGCCTGTCCGACGAGCAGGCCGCCCTCGAGCTCATCGCGACGCTCCAGCGCCTGACGGCGACCATGCACGCCGCGGCCGACGACACCGCCACCACGACCACCGACGCCCCCACAGCGTCGGACGACTGACCCCACGAAGGAAGGAAGGACCCCCATGGACGTCCTCTACACCGCCGAGGCGCTCGCCACCGGCGAGGGCCGCAACGGCCACGTCGCCACCAGCGACGGCCGCGTCGAGCACGACCTCGCCATCCCGAAGGAGATGGGTGGCTCCGGCAACGGCGCCAACCCCGAGCAGCTCTTCGCAGCCGGCTACGCCGCGTGCTTCCACTCCGCGCTGCAGGGCGTCGCCCGCGCGCAGAAGGTGAAGATCACCGACTCGACCGTCGGTGGCCGCGTCTCCATCGGCCCGAACGGCCAGGGCGGCTACCAGCTCGCCGTCATGCTCGAGGTCGTCATCCCCGGCCTGGAGCACGACCAGGCCCAGGCCCTCGCGGACGCCGCGCACCAGGTCTGCCCGTACTCGAACGCCACCCGCGGCAACATCGACGTCACCATCGTCGTCTCGGAGGACTGACCCATGACCGACACCACCCCCACCACCATGCGTGCCGTCGTCCACGAGACCTTCGGCGAGCCGGCCGACGTCCTGACCGTCGCCGAGCGCCCCGTCCCGCAGCCCGGCCCCGGCCAGATGCTCGTCCGCACGGTGCTCTCCCCCATCCACAACCACGACCTGTGGACGATCCGCGGCACCTACGGGTTCAAGCCCGAGCTCCCCGCGGCCAGCGGCACCGAGGCGCTCGGCGTCGTCGAGGCCCTGGGCGAGGGCGTCGACCGCCTGCAGGTCGGCCAGCGCGTCGCGGGCGGCACCTTCGGCGTCTGGGCCGAGTACTACGTCGCCGACGCCGCCGGGCTCGTCCCCGTGCCGGACGCCATGCCCGACGAGTCCGCCGCGCAGCTCGTCTCGATGCCGTTCAGCGCGATCAGCCTGCTGCACTCGCTCGACCTGCACGAGGGCGACTGGATCATCCAGAACGCCGCGAACGGCGCCGTCGGCCGCATGGTCGCGCAGCTCGGCAAGGCCCGCGGCATCAACGTGATCGGTCTGGTCCGTCGCGCCGAGGGCGTCGAGGAACTGCGGGAGCAGGGCATCGACCGCATCGTCGCCACGGACTCCGAGGGCTGGCAGGACCAGGTCCGCGAGCTCACCGGCGGTGCCCCGATCATCGCGGGCGTCGAGTCCGTCGGCGGGAAGGCCGCGGGCGACATCGCCTCGGTCATGGGCGAGAACGGCACGCTCGTCGTCTTCGGCGCCATGGCGTCGCCGACGCTCGAGATCCCGTCCGGCAAGGTCATCTTCGGCCAGCTCACCGTCAAGGGGTTCTGGGGCGCCGTCGTCAGCAAGACCATGCCGGCCGAGCTCAAGGGCCAGCTCTTCGGCGAGCTCATCACCCGCGTGCTCGACGGATCGCTGACGCTCCCCGTCTCCGAGACCTTCGTCTTCGAGGACGCCCGCGACGCGGCGCGTGCCAGCGACACCGCCGGCCGTGTCGGCAAGGTGCTGCTGCGCCCGTAGCGGTCCAGCACCCCGGGACGGACGGGAGGCGCGGTGCCAGCTGGCACCGCGCCTCCCGTCCGTCGCGGCGTGCGCCGGAGGTCACATCGCCTCCTTCAGCCCCTTCCGCACCAGGAGCGCGTTCATCGGGTACGAGCAGACGAACCCGGCGACCATCGCGACCTGCATCGCGACCCAGAACTCGGGTGTCAGCACGCCGACGCGGCCACCGAGCACCGCCGGCAGCAGCGCGAACTGCAGCACCGCCATCGCGCCGTACATGCCGACCTGCCACGCGGTGATGCTGAGGGTGTCGGCCTTCAGCGCGGCGACGAGCCCGTCCCGCCAGCCGAGCCCGCGCATCGGCGCGATCGCCGCGTACTGGAACGCGATACCGACGACGAACGCGATGACGAAGTCGATGATCCACCCGGCGAACATGCGGTCCTGGTAGAGCGTACCGAGCCCGACGAGGGTGCCGAGGGCCGGGAAGGCGACGAGCCCGAACTCGCCGACGAGGTCACCGAGCGCACACCCGGCGCCGCAGTGGCTCGTGTCGATCGCGGTGCCCGCCCACCGGCCGTGCCCGCCCACCGTCGCACGGCCCCGGCGGAGGTAGAAGACCAGCCACACCACGCTGCCGAAGAGCATCGTCAGCGGCCAGACGAGCGCCATCACCCGCATGTGCGGTGGATGCCGGACGACGTCGACCGCGACGACGAGCGCGCAGCCGACCGCCACCACGAGGAGCACCGCGCAGACCGCGGTCAGCGTCGTCGGCAGGTCGCCCACCTGCAGTTCGGTCATCGCGTGCGCCTCCCGTGATCGTTGTCGCCCGACAACGGTGCACCGTACACACCCGTGCCGGAGCCCCGGTCGAGCAGGCGTCCCCCGGCGTCGGTCCGCGTGGCAGCGCGGGCTACCGCTGCGCCTGCTCCGCGGCGACGGCGGAGACGTCACCGGAGGGGAGCCCCTGCTCGACCTCCTCCAGGGTGCGGCCCCGGCTCTCGGGCACGAACCTCCGGATGAAGAGCAGGGCCAGGACGCCGACCGCGGCGAACCCGAAGAAGGTGCCGGTGATGCCGGTCGCCGCGACGATCGTGGGGAAGGTCAGCCCGAGGAACGCGTTCGCGGTCCAGAGGCAGAAGACGGCGATCCCCATGCCGAGCGCGCGGATCTGCGTGGGGAAGATCTCCGACAGGATCACCCACGTCGCGATGTTGAGGAACGTCTGCATCGAGCCGACGAACGCGACGACGAGGACCAGGATCACCCAGGGTCGAGCGGGGTTGCCCTCGACCAGGGTCATCGACGCGATGCCGATCAGGAAGTGGCACACCGTCGTCAGCGAGTACCCGATGACGAGCGTCGTGCGTCGGTCGATGCGCTCCATGTTGGTGAGGGCGACCACCCCGCCGACCACCGCGATGACCCCGGGAGCGATGTTCGCGATGAGGGCCGCCGACTCCTGGAAGCCGGACTCGACCAGGACGGTCTGCCCGTAGTACATGATCGAGTTGATGCCGGTGAGCTGCTGCGCGACACCGATGCCGGACCCGACGAGCACGGTCCGGACCAGCCACCCGCTGCCGAGCAGCGTGCGCCACCCGCCGCCGTGCCGGGCCTCCGCCTCGCGCTCGTTCGCGCGCTCGATCTCCTCGAGTTCGGCCGTGGCGCGCTCCTCGGAGCGGACCTGCACGAGCACCGCACGGGCCTCCCCGTACCGGCCCTTCGACGCGAGCCACCGCGGCGACTCCGGCACGCGCAGCATGCCGACGAAGAGCGCCACCGCAGGCAGGGCGCAGACGGCGAGCATGACGCGCCAGACGCCGTCGCCCTCGCCCCAGAGGGTGCCGATGACGGCGTTCACCACGAAGGCGGCGAGCTGGCCGATCACGATCATGAGCTCGTTGCGGCCCGACAGCGATCCACGGATCTCGTACGGTGCGAGCTCGGCGAGGAAGACGGGCACGACGGTCGACGCCCCACCGACCGCGAGCCCGAGCAGGACCCGGCCGACGACCATGACCCCGAACGTCGGGGCGAGGACGCAGGTCAGCGTGCCGACGAAGAAGGCCACGGCGAGCAGGACGATCGTCCTCCGACGTCCCCAGCCGTCCGCGATCCGACCGCCGAGCACCGCACCGACCGCAGCGCCGAAGAGCAGCGAGCTCGTGACGACGCCCACGGTCAGGTCCGTCAGGCCGAGCTCCTGCTGCATCGGGAGCAGCGCCCCGTTGATCACACCGGTGTCGTAGCCGAAGAGGAGGCCGCCGAGGGTCGCGACGAGGGCCAGGACACCGAGACGGCGGCGGTGGGGGCCCTCCCCCACCGGGGGGAGAGCGACCTTCGGTGCTGTCGGCGCGGTATCGACCATTGCGTGGCTCCTTCGTCGGGGGACCTCGCGACGGTGCGCGCGGCGATCGTGTCCCGTTCCGTGTCCCGTTCCGTGTCCCGTCGACCGGACCGCTCACCCGTGCGGCCGGCCGATCCTCCGACCGGTCGGCGGAGGCCGGTGCTGCTCAGTCGGAGTCGGCCGGACCGTCGCCGAGCACGTCGCCGAGCGAAGCCATGCCGGCCCCGTGGTCGGTGTAGCGGCGGACGGTCCGTCGGGCCGCTGCACTCGCGGCCCCGCCGAGCGCCGGGTTGCGCCGAGCCGCGTCCGCCACCCGACCCGCGTGCCCGGCGGTGGACAGCAGGACGTTCGCCAGTGCGCGTGCGGCGCCGGACTCCGGGACCCCGGTGACCGTCCAGGCGCTCCGGAGCTGCTCGTCCGGTGTGACCCCGCGACGGGTGCCCATCCGGTGCCAGTCGGAGAGGGCGCCCTCGGTGCGCTCAGCGGCCCGCTCGACCTCTCCTGCACGCCGGCGCTGGACCGCGCGGACGGCGTCGGCCGAAGCATCGTCCGTCCCGTGCTCGCGCCCCTCGACGGCGGCGGCACGCTGCCGGGCGGCCGTGTCGTCACCGCCCGCCTCGGCGATGCGAGCGGCGTGGGCGGCGGCTGCGGCGGCGAGGATGTCGTGGCGGTCCATGCCTCGACGGTAGCCGCTCGCGCCGACAGCTACGTCCCTCGACACATCCGCTCGCCGCCGCTCCCTGCCGCGCCGGATCCGCCGGTAGCATCTCGAACCGAGGGGGAATCATGAACCGAACCGTTGCGACCGGTGCCACCGCTCTGGTCGTCGCCGTCGCGCTGTCCGGTTGCTCGCTGCTCGGCGGGTCCGACGGAGCGCTCCCGGCGCCCTCGGCCCCGCCGACGGCGAGCCGGACGTCCACCCCGTCGCCGACGGCGACCGAGGACCCGGACGCCGCCCGGCTCGAGGCCTCGGCGACCCCGCGCGCGCCCAGCCCGGTCGCGTCCGAGGCCGCCGTCCCCGACCCCGTGCTCACCCCGATCCCGGCCGGGACGGTGCTGGCCGAGGGCGACGTCGCCTCACCGAAGGGCAGCATCCACTTCCACTACCGCGTCGTGGCGGACGGCGACGACACCTTCACCGCACAGTTCAGCGGCGTGACCTCGTCGCTGCCCGTCCCGATCGGGGCCGGGTTCTTCGAACGCGAGCGGACGGTGGGCGACGGCCTGACCTACCCCGGCGTGGGCGACACCGTGCTCGGCGGTCCGACCCCCGCGCCGGTCGCGAAGGACGTGCCGCTCGACGGCTCGGGTGTCGACCCGTCGGGGCTCGTGACGCTCGTGGTGTCCTCGGCGGCCGACCCCGGCCAGGCCGACCTGCCGATCGAGATCGCGGCCGGCAAGGTGCTCGCGGTCGCGCCGGTGCGTTGGTCGGTGCCCGAGCGGCAGACGAACGTGCACCCGGTCGACGGCGGAGCACGGTCGAACGCCTCCGGTCCGGTCACGGCGACGACGGCGTCCGGTGCGCCGCGCTCCTACACGGTGGCGCCGGACGACCTGATCGGCGACGTCGCGGCACGCTTCGGCATCAGCGTGAAGGCGCTCGTCTGGTTGAACGCCGACGTGCAGGTGTTCGGCGACGACCAGTACCTGTACGAGGGGACGACCCTCAACCTCGACCCGCTCGCGCGCTGACGCCGGCTGGTCGCACTCCCGCCGAGTCTCGCGCAGGCGGACGTGTTCGCGGCTCGCGAGCCGCGAAGGTGTCCGCGGGGCCGAGTCTCGGGGCCGAGGCCGCCCCGCGGCAAGCGCGACCACGCACCGGACGGGAGGCGCGGTGTCAGCTGGCACCGCGCCTCCCGTCCGTCGTCAGGTGCGTGGGCTACTCGCCGCGCAGCTCCAGGTACTTGGCGATGAGCGCCTTCGTCGAGGAGTCCTGCGACGCGAGCGCGTCCTGGTCGCCGTCGACCGCCGGGGCGATCTGCAGCGCGAGCTGCTTGCCGAGCTCGACACCCCACTGGTCGAACGAGTCGATGCCCCAGATGGTGCCCTCGGTGAACACGATGTGCTCGTAGAGGGCGATGAGCTGACCGAGCACGCTCGGGGTGAGCTCCGGCGCGAGGATCGACGTCGACGGCTTGTTGCCCGTGAAGGTGCGGGCCGCGACGATGCCCTCGTCGGTGGTGCCCTCGGCGCGGACCTCGTCGGCGGTCTTGCCGAACGCGAGCGCCTTGGTCTGCGCGAAGAAGTTCGCCAGGAACAGCGCGTGGACGTCCTGGCCCGGCTGCACGGCCTTGCCGTCGCCCGACTCGTCCTTGAGCGGACGCGCCGGCTTCGCGACGGTGATGAAGTCCGCCGGGATCAGGCGGGTGCCCTGGTGGATGAGCTGGTAGAACGCGTGCTGGCCGTTGGTGCCCGGCTCGCCCCAGAAGACCTCGCCGGTGTCCGTCGTGACGGGCGAGCCGTCCCAGCGGACGCGCTTGCCGTTCGACTCCATCGTGAGCTGCTGCAGGTACGCGGCGAAGCGGTGCAGGTACTGCGTGTACGGCAGGACCGCGTGGCTCTGCGCGCCGAGGAAGTTCGTGTACCAGACGTTGAGCAGACCCATGAGGACGGGGACGTTCTGCTCGAGCGGCGTGGTGCGGACGTGCTCGTCGACGGCGTGGAACCCGGCGAGGAACTGCTCCCAGTTCTCCTTGCCGATCGCGATGACCACCGAGGTGCCGATGGCCGAGTCGACCGAGTAGCGGCCGCCCACCCAGTCCCAGAAGCCGAAGGCGTTCTCGGGGTCGATGCCGAACGCGGCGACCTTGTCGAGCGCGGTCGAGACAGCGACGAAGTGCTTGGCGACGGCGTTCGACTTCTCGTCGTCCGACGCGTCGGTCAGGCCGAGGCGCTCCCACAGCCACTGGCGGGCGAGACGGGCGTTGGTCAGGGTCTCGAGCGTGCCGAAGGTCTTCGACGCGACGATGAAGAGCGTGGTCTCCGGGTCGAGGTCGACGGTCTTCTCGTAGATGTCGGCGGGGTCGATGTTCGAGACGAAGCGCGCCTCGAGGCCCTCCTGCACGTACGGCTTGAGCGCCTCGTAGACCATGACCGGGCCGAGGTCGGAGCCGCCGATGCCGATGTTGACGACGGTCTCGATGCGCTTGCCGGTGACACCGGTCCACGAGCCGTCGCGCACCTGCTCGGCGAAGGCGTAGACCTTGTCGAGCGTGGCGTGCACGTCGGCGTCGACGTCCTGGCCGTCGACCACGAGCGCCGGCTCGATGCCCCGCGGACGGCGGAGCGCCGTGTGCAGGACGGCGCGGTCCTCGGTCACGTTGATGTGCTCGCCGGCGAGCATCGCCTCGAAGCGCTCGGCGACGCCGGTGTCCTTCGCGACCTGGAGCAGGGCGGCGAGGATCTCGTCGTCGACGAGGCCCTTCGACAGGTCGACGGTCAGGTCGGCGGCCTGGAACGTGTAGCGATCGGCGCGACCGGGGTCGCTGTCGAACCAACCGCGCAGGTCGGGGGTGAATCCGTCGGCGATGCCGGCGAGCTTCTTCCAGCCGTCGGTCGATGTGGGGTCGACGGGAGCGGATTCGGTCACTTCGGTCCTCCTGGGTACCTTCTGGACGTACTGGACCGCGGGTCACCGCAGCGCTGCGTCGCGGACCACGTCCGAGCGTAGTGCCGCAGCAGTGCGGTTGCGCACAGCTCGGTGGGGCGAAGCGGCGTAACAACTCGTCGTACTGAGATTTCACACTTCAGAATCGACGTTCCGACCCCTACGGTCAGGAGTCCGGGGAGCACTCAGCTCTCGGACCCCAGAGGAAGGAATCGCATGTCGAAGGTCAGGACGTCGCTCGCCATCAGCGCGACCAGCGTCGCACTCGTCGCCGCAGGGCTGATCGCTGCCCCTGCAGCCAACGCCGCAGACACCACCGCGGGCGCGCAGGGCGCTGCTGCCAGCGCCGACGCGTTGCAGCACTTCACACCCGCTCAGATCGACGATGCGATCGAAGAAGCCCGAGCTGGCGGCTACGTCGAGCGGCAGACGGTCGACGACGACGGGAGCATCCGCACGACCCTGGACCTCGGGCAGGGAATGACCTTCGATCTCGTCCAGGAGGGTCCGACATCGCGTCTGAGCGCCGGTCGGGACAGCAGGGGCACGTACGTGGCGTTCAACAGCACCGACCAGAACCTGATCATCAGCGGAGCAGCATTCGGGCTCGGTGCCGGACTCTGCGCCATCAGTGCGGGAACGTTCTGCGTCGTCGCCGGCGCGATCCTGACCGCCGCGACCGTTGCGATCACCTCGAACGGAGGAGTGCGGTGCAGCGGCGGCAAGGCTCTCCGGGTCTACCCGTTCGCTGGCGGCAAGGTCAAGCCGCGCTGCGCCTGATGAGCAAGCGCGCAGTCTGCGGGGTTGCCTCGAGCGTCCCGTTCGCCGTCGCCGTCAGTCTCGTCCTCGTGGGCGTCGGGTCCGTACTCGCCAGCTCCGACTCCTGGCTCGGGAAGCTCGCCCTGGGGGCCGCTCTCTTCGTCGGGATCGTCCTCACCGGGTTCGCGGTGCGGAGGCACCAGCGACGCAGATGACCGACGGACCACCGTGATCGGCTGTCCCCGCGCCCCCGGAAGGGCGCGGGGACACTCGTCGGGCGTCAGCCGAGGGCCCGGAAGCGACGCAGGCGCAGACTGTTCGTCACCACGAAGACGGATGAGAACGCCATCGCCGCACCCGCGAGCACCGGGTTCAGCAGGCCCGCCATCGCGAGCGGGATCGCCGCGACGTTGTAGGCGAAGGCCCAGAACAGGTTGCCGCGGATCGTGCGGAGCGTCGCCCGGGACAGCCGGACCGCGTCCGCCACGACGGTGAGCCGACCGCTCACGACGGTGATGTCGCTCGCGGCGATCGCCGCGTCGGTGCCGGCCCCCATCGCGATGCCGAGGTCCGCCGCCGCGAGCGCCGCCGCGTCGTTGACCCCGTCGCCGACCATCGCGACCGTCCGCCCCTCGGCCTGCAGTCGCCGGACGGTCTCGAGCTTCGAGGCCGGGGTCGCACGGGCGTGCACCTCGTCGATGCCGACGCGCGCCGCGACGGCGCGCGCGGCGCCCTCGTTGTCCCCGGTGAGCAGCACCGGGCGCAGGCCGAGCGCGACGAACCGCCGGACGGCCTCCGGCGCCTCGGGCTTCACCGTGTCGCCGACGACGACGGCGCCGAGCACCGAGCCGCCCCGGCCGACGAGGACCGCGGTCCCGCCGTCCGACTCGGCAGCGGCGACCCGCGCGGCCAGCGCCTCGTCCACCGGCAGTGCCCAGGCCTCCGCCAGCCACCGGGCGGTGCCGACGACGACCACCTCGCCGTCGACCACGGCCTGCACGCCCGCGCCCGGCGTCGCAGCGAACTGCTCCGCGACCGGGACGTCGAGTGCGCGGTCCCGCGCGGCCCGGACGACCGCACGCGCCACCGGGTGCTCGGAACCGTCCTCGACCGCCGCCGCCACCGCGAGCAGCGATCCGTCGGCGTCCGGTGCGCCGTCGACCGGCAGGACCGCCGTCAGGCGCATCTCCCCGGTCGTCACGGTGCCGGTCTTGTCGAGCACGATCGTGTCCACGGCGCGGGTGCGTTCGAGCGCCTGGGGGCCGCCGATCAGGATGCCGAGCTGCGAGCCACGACCCGTGCCGACGAGCAGCGCGGTGGGCGTCGCGAGCCCGAGGGCGCACGGGCAGGCGATGACGAGCGTCGCGACCGCGGCGGTGACGGCAGCGGTCAGGGACCCGCCGTCGACGAGCCACCCGACGAACGCGACCACGGCGAGGCCGATCACGACGGGTACGAACACGGCGGAGACCCGGTCGGCGAGTCGCTGCACCGCGGCCTTGCCGGTCTGGGCGTCCTCGACGAGGCGTCCCATCCGGGCGAGCTCGGTGTCGGCACCGACGGCGGTGACCTCGACCACGAGCCGACCACCGACGTCGATGGTCGCGCCGGTCACACGGTCGCCGGGTCGCACCTCGACCGGGACCGACTCACCGGTGAGCATGCTGAGGTCGACGGCTGACGAGCCCTCGCGCACGATGCCGTCGCTCGGGATCCGCTCCCCCGGTCGGACGACGACGACGTCACCGACGACGAGCGACGCGGCGGACACACGGGTCTCGACGGGACCGGACGGCCCGTCGCGGAGCACCGACGCGTCCTTCGCGCCGAGCTCGAGCAGCGCGCGCAGCGCCGCCCCGGACCGCTGCTTCGCCCGGGCCTCCATGTACCGGCCGGCCAGGATGAAGACCGTCACGGCCGCGGCCACCTCGAGGTAGAGGTCGCTCGCCTCGGGGTCCGTGGCGAACCACGAGAAGGTCATGTGCATGCCGGGGGCACCGGCGTCGCCGAGGAACAGTGCGTACAGCGACCAGCCGAACGCGGCGACGACGCCGAGGCTGACCAGGGTGTCCATGGTCGCGGCGCCGTGTCGGGCGTTCACCCACGCGGCACGGTGGAACGGCAGCGCTCCCCAGACGGCGACCGGTGCCGCCAGTGCCAGGGCAGCCCACTGCCAGTTCGGGAACTGCAGGACCGGCACCATCGAGAGCAGGACCACGGGCAGCGCCAGGACGGCGGAGACGACGAGCCGCTGCCGCAGGGGCGCGGTCGCGGCGTCGGGACCGGTGGCGTCGTCGACGTCGTCGGCAGAGCCCGGAGTCGGCTGCCGCACGTGGACGGTCGCCCCGTACCCGGCGGCCTCGACCGCCGCGACGAGCGCCGCGGTGTCGACCGTGTCCGGGTCGGTCACCGACACCTGCGCCTGCTCGGTCGCGTAGTTCACGGTCGCGGAGACGCCCGGCAGCTTGCCGAGCTTCCGCTCGACGCGGTTCGCGCACGAGGCGCAGGTCATCCCCGTGATGTCGAGCTCGACGACGCCCTGGCTCACCGGGACACGACCTCGTACCCCGCCTCCGCGATCGCGCCGCGGAGGGCCTGGTCGTCGATCCGGTGGTCGGACGTGACGGTGACGGACGACGACCCGCCGGGCACGAGGTCCACGGTGACGTCGGTCACGCCGGCGAGCTCGGAGACCTCCTCGGTCACGCTCGCCACGCAGTGCTCGCAGGTCATCCCGGTCACGGCGACGGTCTCGGTGGTCATGGGTCCTCCTCGGTGTGTGGTGCGGTGGGGTCAGGAACGGACGAGTCGGGCGATGGCGTCGCTCGCCTCGCGGACCTTCGCGTCGGCGGCGTCGCCGCCCTCGGCCACGGCCTCGGCGACGCAGTGGCGCAGGTGGTCCTCCAGCAACGACAGGGCGACCCGTTCGAGCGCCCGGTTCGCCGCGGAGATCTGGGTCAGCACGTCGATGCAGTACGTCTCGTCCTCGACCATGCGCGCGATCCCGCGGACCTGCCCCTCCGCGCGGCGCAGCCGCTTGAGCAGGTCGTCCTTGTCCTCGATGTACCCGACGTGTGCGTGCGGTGCTGCTGGCATCCTGACCTCCGTCCTCCCCGACAGGGTACCCCCCTGGGGTATTTCGTGCTCGTCGATCCCTCGGGAGGCGCAGAGTTGTCTGAGAATTCGTCATTGAAGGGCGGGATCGCTCGTCGCTGCGGGCGAGGGTCGGCGTGCGCCGGCGGATCCCCGCCGTGGCGCGGATCGAACCGGTACCCACCGGACGGGAGGCGCGTGTCGCGGCCGCCACGGGCCTCCCGTCCGGCAGCGCCCACCCGGGACGCGGAAGCGCGCATCCCGGACAGTGCTGGCATGATGCGCGGGTGAGCACCTCGTCGACGAACGGTTACCGCCGCCTGCGGTTCACCGAGAGCGACGGCACCGACTACGGCCGGATCTTCTCGGCCGAGTACAACGGCCGCGACCTCGGTACCGAGACCTACGTCGCCGAGGGCACCCGGTACGAGTACACGATCGTCGGCGACGACGACGTCACGCTCCGCACCATGCGCGCCGAGGGTGGACGGCGCGGTGGCGTGATCGGCCCGCGCAACGACCACGTCGTGTTCTGGCTCACCCGCGGACGCCTCGAGATGCACTTCGCGGACCGGACGCGGGTGATCGAACCGGGGAGCCCCTACATCGCCTCGGCGTCCGAGGCGTACCGGTTCGAGTCCGCCGACACCGTCTACAACGGCCTGCACGTGTCGGACCCGTTCCTCCGGTCGGTCGGCGCGGAGCTCGGCTACCGCCTGCCGGACGGCCCCCTGCTGTTCGACCAGCAGGACGAGGCGATCGCCCGGCGCGAGCCGCTCCGCCGCCTGGTGCAGGACCTCGCGCCGGCGCTGCTCGACGACCGCGTGGTCGGTCCGATGCGCACGGCCCTGAACCGGCGGCTCGCGGTGGTCGTCCTCGACACCTTCCCGATCCGCAACCGGGGCCAGGACGTCCCGGTCGCGAACCGGCTGCGCGACGCGGTCCGCCACATCGAGGCACACGCACAGGACCGACCGTCCGTCCCCGAGATCGCGGCCGCGTGCGGACTGAGCCAGCGCGGCCTGCAGGACGTCTTCGCGCGGACGCTCGGCACCACACCGAACCGGTTCATGCGCGACCACCGGCTCGACTGCGTCCGTCGTGAACTGCTGCGCGCCGCCGGCGACGAGGGCGTGACACCGGTCGCCCGACGATGGGGCTTCACCAACCCCGGCCGTTTCGCCGCGGCCTACCGGGAGCGCTTCGGTGAGGACCCCGCGGCGACCCTGCGCGGCTCACGGGCCGCGCGACCCGACTCCGGCCGGACGTCCTGGCGGGTCCGACGTGCCGTCGCGCACATCGTCGAGCACGCCGACGGCGACCTGACCGTCGACGAGATCGCGGACGCTGCGGGGGTGCGTCCCCGCCGGTTGCAACAGCTCTTCCGACAGGAGTGCGGACTGTCGCCCATGGCGTACGTGCGCTCCGTGCGGGACGCCGCGTCGCGCAACACCGGGGCCGGTATCGGCGGCACCGGCTGACCCTCCGCCGTCGGGGTACACGGAGAACCGGCGTTCTGGCGCTTCCCCTGGAAGAGCGCTGAATCACACCGGACCCGTGTGACGAATCTCGGTGTCAGCCCGTCTCATCCGTGAACAGCAACCGCTGGGAACGAGTCCCGGCGGGTCCTCGAAGGGAGACACCAATGGCTGACACCACCACCACCTCGACCACTCCGGCGACCGCTTCGGCGGCGTCGCGCTCGGCCGTCCAGAACGGTTCGGGTACTGCGGGCAAGACCACGATCGACGACACCGTCGTGTCGAAGGTCGCCGGCATCGCCGCTCGTGAGGTCAACGGGGTGCACTCGCTGGGCGGCGGCGCTGCCCGTGCGATCGGCGCGATCCGCGACGCGATCGGGCAGCGTGACCACGGTCAGGGCGTCAAGGTCGAGGTCGGCGAGAAGCAGGTCGCCGCGGACGTCGTGATCGTCGCGGAGTACCCGGTGTCGCTGCAGCAGGTCGCTGACGGTGTCCGTTCGTCGGTCGCCCGTGCGCTGGAGCAGATCGTCGGCATGGAGGTCGCCGAGGTCAACGTCACCGTCCAGGACGTCTACATCCCGGGGGATGACGACGACAACGACGACAAGAAGGAGTCCCGCGTTGAGTAACACACTCGTCGGCGCGCTGATCGGCGCCATCCTCGCCGTCGTGGCACTGCAGTTCGGGTTCTGGGGCTTCGTCCTGGTGATCGTGTTCGGTCTGATCGGTGCACTCGTGGCCGCGATCACGACCGGGAAGATCGACCGCGGTGCCCTGACCGACGTGCTGACCGGACGCCGGAGCTCCCGGTGAGCGCCGGCCCGGGGAGCCTCCCGGCGAGCGCGGTCCCGGGCCGGGTCGAGATCACCGCCCGGGCGCTGACGGCGCTGGCCCGGGCCGTCGCAGCGGAGCGTCTGGGCGCTCCCGCGAAGCGGCTCCGGGTCGGGTTGGACGACCACGACGGCGCGCTCGCGCTCGAGGTCACCGGCCCGATCGCCGCCGGCGGGGACGTCGTCTCCGCGGCGTCGTCGGCTGCTGACACGATCCGCTCCCGCGTCGGGGAACTCTCCGGCCGTCACGTGGGTCGGACCCACATCGAACTGACCGGGATCGTGCGTGCGCACGAGGGCCGGGTCCGGTAGGAGACAGAGCACATGAGCACCGAACAGCTCGAGAAGCGGCTGCGTCGTCGCAGCATCCACCGGTCCCGGTCCACCGCGGTCGCGATCACCCTGGTCGTCGTCGCACTGGTCGCGGCGTGGATCGGCACCGAAGCGGTCCTGAAGGCCATCGGGCAGCAGCCGCTGCTGGCGGACCCGCAGACCGTGGTCGACACCGCCCTCACGCCCGACGCCGCGTTCACCACCATCATCGAGGTCATCGCCGCCGCCCTGGTGATCCTCGGCATCGTCCTGGTCGTGCTGGCCCTCAAGCCCGGCAGGCAGCCCCGGTCCGGGATCGACCGTGACCGCGGTGCGGTCGTGATCGACACCCGCATCCTGGCCTCCACCGCCGCGAACGCCGCCGCCCACGCAGCAGGCGTCCCGGAAGCCAACACGTCCGCGTCCGCGCGTGGGCACCGCACCCAGGTGCACGTGGTGCCCCTGTCCGGCATCCCCGTCGACGCCAGCGCCGTCGAGCACGCCGTCGGGGACCGGCTCGGTCGCCTCGGCGGCAAGCACGGCTCGTCGGTGCAGGTCACCGTGGAACAGAAGGGAACCCTGGCATGACCACCACCAACCGCGGCGTCAA
>NZ_JAMAXX010000029.1:0-478 GCF_023712625.1 Curtobacterium sp. ODYSSEY 48 V2 | reverse complement strand
CGATCCCGTGTTCCTGGTTGGCGGCGCTCATCAGGTAGTCGTCGAGCACTTCGCCGGCTTCGGTGCAGATTTGCCCGTAGCCGAAGTCGCGTGCCTGGCGTTGCGTGCCGCGGTCGCGGCTCATCGCCATCCAGCCCGCGTAGACGATCGCCCAGCCTTTCTCTTCCTGATGACCGATGACCGTGGTCAGCACCGACAGCGCGATGTCGGACTGTTCGCACACGCCGATGTTGTGCATCACGAGGTCGAACATCACGTACACGCCGGCGCGCACTTCGGTCACGCCGTCGAGCCGCTCCGCCGCCAGCGCGGTGGGCGTCGAGCCGATGCTCACGACCGGGCACGGCAACCCGGCGGCCCGCAGGCGCTCTGCGGCCAGCACGGTGCGGCTGCGCTCCTGTTCGGCGATCGCGGCCAGCGCGTCGGGCGTGTCGTATTCATAGCTGGAGCCCGCATGAGCGAGCACGCCGCCGAGCAG
>NZ_JAMAXX010000028.1:0-480 GCF_023712625.1 Curtobacterium sp. ODYSSEY 48 V2 | reverse complement strand
CCCTTCCACCTTGTCGATAAACGACGGCAGGAAACGCTCGGCTTCCGCCATCGCCAGCGGGCAGGTCGGGAAGGAGACGCAGGCCATCGAGTTTTCGCGCTGCGGGGTGACGGCATTCATCAGGCCATGATCCCGCGCGAGCTTCTCGATCCGCGCCTTCTGATCTTCCGGTACGCTGGCGACAATCAGGTTCTGGTTAGCGGTGATGCGGAATTCGCCTTGATGGACCTTAGCAATCTCCAGCAGGCCAGTCTTCAGCGGACGACCCGGATAATCGAGAATGCGGCCGTTTTCAATAAACAGCGTCAGGTGCCACTTATCATCAATCCCCTTCACCCAGCCGATGCGATCGCCGCGGCCGGTAAATTCGTACGGGCGGATCGGCTCAAACTTAATGCCTGCCCGGCGCTCCACTTCCGCTTTGAAGGTTTCGACACCGACGCGCTCAAGGGTGTACTTGGTTTTCGCATTCTTACGGTC
>NZ_JAMAXX010000027.1:0-480 GCF_023712625.1 Curtobacterium sp. ODYSSEY 48 V2 | reverse complement strand
AGGGTAGGATCACTAGGTAGCCGGCGGTCCCCATCCGGCCATGGTTACTCCTCCTCCAATGCTCTTCCGCGATGCTCCTAGTGGGGTACCCTTTGTAGAGGTTGCCCTTGAACCCGTTGACCTGACGATGCGCGTCATCCCAGTGCTCGTACACTCCTGGAACCCGACCCTTGAACACGACATACCATGTCATCTGTAAAGGAAAAGGAGTTTAGCAAATTCATAGATGTATAATAATATGCAACATGTGTAATATAGTAAAAGAGCAAAGTAAGAAAAGACTTGAACTCATATTGCAGCAAATAAGAACCAAACTCAAACAACGGTGAAAGAAGGGCCTCATATTTACATTGGACACGGATATAGGGACGGGGTAAGCCAAGTAGGATGCACAAGATTGATTTTTGTGCATACCACAAGGCTCGCTCACACCGTCCCCGTATCGGTAGTGCCCCAACAATTTAATCATCGGCCAAAGGC
>NZ_JAMAXX010000026.1:0-482 GCF_023712625.1 Curtobacterium sp. ODYSSEY 48 V2 | reverse complement strand
CGGAGCCCGGCAGGCCGGTCGGGTGATACTGAACGAATTCCATGTCGCGCAGCGGCACGCTGTGTCCCAGGGCCATCCCCATCCCGTCACCGGTGACGATGCCGCCGTTGGTGTTGTAGCGGTAGACGCGCCCGGCGCCGCCGGTAGCCAGCACCACGGCGTTAGCGCGGATCTGCACCAGGGTGCCTTCCATCATATTCATCGCCACCAGGCCGCGGGCCTGCCCGTCATCGACCAGCAGGTCAAGGACGAAATGTTCGTCAAAGCGCTGAATTTGGGGAAACTGAAGGGAGGTCTGGAAGAGGGTATGCAGCATGTGGAAGCCGGTTTTGTCGGCGGCAAACCAGGTGCGTTCGATTTTCATGCCACCGAAGCGCCGGACGTTGACGCTGCCGTCGGGGCGGCGGCTCCATGGGCATCCCCACTGCTCCAGCTGGGTCATTTCCATCGGGCAGTGATGAACAAAATAGTCGACGACATCC
>NZ_JAMAXX010000025.1:0-483 GCF_023712625.1 Curtobacterium sp. ODYSSEY 48 V2 | reverse complement strand
AAATGAAGGAGGATTTTCTCAAACCCTGACCGTGCGCCGGCCAGGGTCAAAGAGATTACGGCGCGGGATTCACCAACATCTGGCCGATCGAGCCGCGATCGGCAAGCTCCAGCGTCTGGCTCAGATACTGGAACGGGAAGTGCGGCCACGACGGCTGGGCGTAATAGACCAGCAGCTCAACCTGCCCGTCGACCCACACGGTGTCCTTCCAGCCGCGATCTTCCGGGAAAGGAGACGAGCCGTTGACATTACGGATCTGGAACATCACCCCTTCAATATGGAACGACTGCGGGCGGTCGGCGCGCACCGTCCAGCGCTCCCAGGTCCCCTGCTGCGCCGTGATATCGATACGCTGCGGATCCCACAGCTGGCCGTTGATGCCCGGATCGTCGCCAAGGGTGATATCCCGGCTGCGGATCGGCGTACCGGAGAGCAGCTCGGTCGGCAGCAGGCGCACCGGCAGACTGTCGGTCACCAGCGGCA
>NZ_JAMAXX010000024.1:0-487 GCF_023712625.1 Curtobacterium sp. ODYSSEY 48 V2 | reverse complement strand
ATCAGGAGTATCGCGATTACGCCGGGGTTGATGAAGGGATGAACGGGCTCTCCACCCGCTTTGCCTTTAAGATCCTGTCTCGGGTGTTTAACTTCGACCACGTCGAGGTGGCCGCCAACCCGGTGCATCTGTTCTATGTGCTGGAGCAGCAGATTGAGCGCGAACAGTTCCCACAGGAGCAGGCCGAGCGCTATCTGGAATTCCTCAAAGGCTATCTGATCCCGAAATACGCCGAGTTTATCGGCAAAGAGATCCAGACCGCTTATCTGGAATCCTACTCCGAGTATGGACAGAACATTTTCGATCGCTATGTCACCTACGCTGACTTCTGGATCCAGGATCAGGAATACCGCGATCCGGACACCGGGCAGCTGTTTGACCGTGAATCGTTGAATGCCGAGCTGGAGAAAATTGAGAAGCCAGCCGGGATTAGCAACCCGAAAGACTTCCGTAACGAAATCGTCAACTTTGTGCTGCGCGCCAGAGC
>NZ_JAMAXX010000023.1:0-491 GCF_023712625.1 Curtobacterium sp. ODYSSEY 48 V2 | reverse complement strand
ACGTGACGCACGCGGTGCTGCGCTACCTGCGCCGTTTCGACGAATACGACCTGCAGCAGCGCGAGCGCCGCTGGCAGCCGCTCGAGCCGCATGCGCGCGCGAACTTCACCGTCGCGGTCCTCGGGCTCGGCGTGCTCGGCGCCGAAGTCGCCCGCGCGCTCGCCGCCCTCGGCGTGCCGGTGCGCGGCTACAGCCGCAGCGCGAAGCAGCTCGACGGCGTCACGACCTTCGCCGGCGACGGCGCGTTCGACGCGTGCATCGACGGCGCGAAGGTGCTCGTCAATCTGCTGCCGAGCACGCGCGACACCGACGGCATCCTGTCGTCGCGTGCATTCGCGCGGCTCGCGCCCGGCGCGTACGTCGTCAACGTCGCGCGCGGCGCGCATCTCGTCGAAGCCGACCTGCTCGACGCGCTCGCGAGCGGCCAGGTCGCCGCGGCCACGCTCGACGTGTTCCAGCACGAACCGCTGCCGGACGACCATCCGTTCTGG
>NZ_JAMAXX010000022.1:0-492 GCF_023712625.1 Curtobacterium sp. ODYSSEY 48 V2 | reverse complement strand
CCTTAATCCATGCCGTACTGTTAATCGAATCGAAGTAAAAGCCTTCGCTGAAGGTATCGCTGAAATCGAAACGCAGTTTACGCAGCAGGGCATCCACACTCAGCAGACGCAGCAGCTGGCCAGCGTGCCCGGTACTCAGGTCGGTAAACTGCCCCTTGCCCAGGTGGCTTTTAATGATGCCATTGAGCGACGCGACATCGGGTGACCAGGGCGGCGCGCGCCAGTGCAGATCGTAGTCGATATCAAACGGCGAATCCTTCACCGGCGTGGAGACGCCAAAGAAATCCGCAAATGCATCCGTCTTATTGCCGTGCAGTCTGCCTTTCAGCGAGGTTCGAACCCCTGAAGGGGCGTTCACCCACACGCCGTTGGTCGTCAGCCGGCCAAACCCGGTATCCACCAGGCCGTTGGAGAGCGTTAAGGTATCCCCTTTGATCGCCACATCCCCATCGATGCGGCCATATTTTTGTCCCCACAGCCAACATTCCGCGC
>NZ_JAMAXX010000021.1:0-593 GCF_023712625.1 Curtobacterium sp. ODYSSEY 48 V2 | reverse complement strand
CAAGAAGGAGTCCCGCGTTGAGTAACACACTCGTCGGCGCGCTGATCGGCGCCATCCTCGCCGTCGTGGCACTGCAGTTCGGGTTCTGGGGCTTCGTCCTGGTGATCGTGTTCGGTCTGATCGGTGCCCTCGTGGCCGCCATCACGACCGGGAAGATCGACCGCGGCGCCCTGACCGACGTGCTGACCGGACGCCGGAGCTCCCGGTGAGCGCCGGCCCGGTAGGAGTCGACGCGACTGCCGTCCCGGGCCGCGTCGAGATCACCGCACGAGCGCTCACGGCGCTGGCGCGGGCAGCCGCAGCCGAACAGCTCGGCGTGCCCGCGAAGCGTCTGCGCGTGGGACTCGACGACGACCGGGGGTCCATCGTCCTCGACGTCACGGGTCCCGTGCGCGAACAAGCCGACATCGTCGCTGCGGCCGCTGCCGCCGCTGACGCGGTGGGTCGCAGGGTGGGCGAGTTGGCGGGCCGTCACGTGGGTCGGACCCACATCGAACTGACCGGGATCGTGCGTGCGCACGAGGGCCGGGTCCGGTAGGAGACAGAGCACATGAGCACCGAACAGCTCGAGAAGCGGCTGCGTCGTCGCAGCA
>NZ_JAMAXX010000020.1:0-663 GCF_023712625.1 Curtobacterium sp. ODYSSEY 48 V2 | reverse complement strand
GCCAGCGCCGTCGAGCACGCCGTCGGGGACCGGCTCGGTCGCCTCGGCGGCAAGCACGGCTCGTCGGTGCAGGTCACCGTGGAACAGAAGGGAACCCTGGCATGACCACCACCAACCGCGGCGTCAACCGGGTCCTGCTGCTCCTGATCGGCCTGGTCGCCATCATCGTCGGTGTCACCATCGGCGCCGGGGTCCTGCAACCCGTCCGCGACGCCCTCCAGCCGTACCTGACGCTGCCGCAGCAGGTCACCGTGCCCGACCAGGCACTGTGGATCATCGCCGCGGTCTGCGCGGTGGTCATCGTCCTCGCCGTGATCGTGGTGTTCACTCGCGGTGGCGGCGGCACCAGCGTCGCGGTCCGGGAACGCTCCGGCGAGGACCAGGTCACCGTGAACGTCGCCCTCGTGCGAGACGTCATCGACCACGAACTCACCGGCGTCCACGACATCGTCGCCGCGAAGGTCGACACGTACCTGGTCAAGAAGACCCGCGCCGCACGCATCCGGGTCCACGTCCGCCGCGGCGGCGACGCGGTCACCGTCCTCGACGCCGTCGACCACGCCCTGACCACCCTCGACCAGACCCTCGGCCGACAGATCCCGGTCCTGGTCCACCTCACCGGCGGCACCCGCACCGCACTGGCACGCACCACCCGCGTCCAGT
>NZ_JAMAXX010000001.1:0-549402 GCF_023712625.1 Curtobacterium sp. ODYSSEY 48 V2 | reverse complement strand
CGATCGCCCGCCTCCTGCCAATTCGGGCAATCCTCGATATGCAGCACCTGGATCTTCATACGCCCATTCTCCCGCGCAACTCGCGGCGGCTGGCCACCCCGCACCTTCTTGATCAACACGCCCTAGGAAGACGGGCCATTGGTGCTTGCAATCTCACATGAGGCACCCCTATCGATACAAGTCAAGGTAGAGCTCTCCTTCCCGAATGAGGGTTGGCGTTTTTTCGGCGGCTACTTCTTCCCAAGGCGGGCTCGTCGCAGTTCTGCGACGATGCGTGCCCGCTCGGGGTCTCTGGCCAGCGTGCGATCGTCGACGACGTCCACGATGTGCTTGACCAGCTCCACGACCTGCTTGCGCAGGAGGAAGCCGAGCACGGCGAGGACGACCGTGATGACGCCGGTCAGGATGGTGCCGCCGAAGGCCGTCAGCATGTCCACCGTGGTGTCGGTGATGGGCATGTTGCCTCCTTCGGGTTTGGCCGTGTGGCCAGCCCGCCCGTTGTGGGCGGGGGTCTAGAGCGTCGGAAGCCGACGCGAGCGCCCGGTGGGCGAGTGGTACCCCTATGCGGGAGCGGTCGGCTTGCTGTGTGCTCGCGCGTTGCGGGCATGGAAAAGGCCGGCCCTGACGGGACCGGCCTGTTCGTGGTGCTCGGGTGCTGCGCTGAGGGCAGAGTCGTTCCGAGCGGTTCCAGCCTACGATTCAGGCCGGACATGACGAAAGCCAGTCCGATGGACTGGCTTTTTGCGCGCACTAATGACGCGTGCCACAGCATAGCGGGTTTGGGAACATACCTGCAAGCATGCGGATCGGGGCGTGCCGCTCCTGCTCAGGAGCCGGCGTGGGGGCTTCGGCGTTCGACGAGGACGTTGTCGCGCCACTGTCCGGCCCACGGCCCGAACGTCATGAGGCCGATGCGTTCGCGGGTGCCGAGTTCGCGGAACCCGTGGCGGGCGTGGAGGGCTCGGGAGGCGGTGTTCTCGGGGAAGATCCCGGACTGGATGGTCCAGATGCCGGCTGCCTCGGTCGACGCGATCAGTGCGTCGAGGAGCAGGTGTCCGACGCCGCGGCCGCGCGCTGCGGCGGCGACGTAGACGGAGTGCTCGACGACGCCCCGGTACACCGGCCGGGCGGAGGTCGGAGAGACCGCCACCCAGCCGAGGACCTCGTCGCCATCGACGGCGACGAACCGATACTCGGGCAGCTTCCCGTCGTCGAATGCCTCCCAGGTCGGCGGTTCCGCCTCGAACGTCGCGTTCCCGGTGGCAATGCCCTACCGGTAGATCGCCTCGACAGTTGGCCAGTCGGCGGCGGTCATCGGCCGAATGGAGACCGGGGTGTCGTCGGTCATGGGTGCAGGAGCTCGTCCTGGATGCGAGCGGCGACGGCGTCGCGCATGGGGCGTACGTCGTCGGGGGACCAGGAGTCCGGGTCCGGGAACGACCACTGCAACACCGTCCCGCGGGGCGTCGCGGGAAGGTTCAGGCCGGGCTTCATCAGCACGACGACGTCGGCCTGATCCAGCAGCTCGGGCGTGACCTGCCGTGGGGTGCGGTTGCTGATGTCGAGGCCGAGTTCCGCGACGGTCACGGCGATCGACGGGTTCACCTCGTTGGCGGGGGCGACCCCTGCGGAGGTGGCGGTGTAGCGGTCGTCGGCGGCGAGTTCGAGAAGGGCTGCGCCGAGTTGGGAGCGGCCGGCGTTGTGCTTGCAGATGAACAGCACGGTGGGCTTGTCGGTCATGTGGGGTCCGGTTCAGTTCGTGCAGCAGGAGCTGCTGGCGGGCGGCGCGGCCGGCGCGGGCGCGGCGCAGCACGACAACCCCTCAGCCGCTTCGGTCGTCGCGGGAACACCGCAGGAGGATGAGCCGCCGACATCGGTGGTGCAGACGCCGGTCTCGGGGAGCACGAGCTGCACGTCGCGGGCGGCCTGGTGGTCGCCGGCGAGTTCCGCGGCAATGGAGCGGACCTGCTCGTACCCGGTGAGGAGCAGGAACGTGGGGGCGCGGCCGTAGGACTTCATGCCGGCGATGAAGAAGTTCGGCTCCGGGTGCGCCAGCTCCGCGACACCGTGCGGCGGAACGGAGCCGCAAGAGTGCAGGTTCGGGTCGATCAGCGGCGCGAGCGCCCGCGGTGCTTCGACAATGTCGTCCAGGCCCAAGCGGATCTCGCGGAGCATGTCGAGGTCAGGCCGGAACCCCGTCGCGTTCACCACAACGTCCACGATGACGGTGAACGGCTCCCCGGAGCGGCGGCCGGTGACGGTGACTTGGTCGCCGTCAGGACGGACGTCGTCGATCTCGAACGAGGCAAGCTGGTCGACCTGCCCGGACTCGACGAGCCCGTGCACATTCGAGCCGAGCTGCCCGCGTGCGGCGAGCCCGTCAGCGGCGTCCGCGCCGAGGCGCGCAGTGCCGGCGTTCCGGATCGCCCACAGCAGCGTCGTGCCCGGTTCGTCCTTCGCGAGGGCGGCGAGCTTGATGAGCGTGTTCGCGGCCGAGTGGCCGGCACCGACGACGAGGACCCGCTTCCCGGCGAATCGTGCCCGGTCGACACCGAGCACGTCGGGCAGAGCGTGCGCGATGCGGTCGCCGAGGTCGGCTGTGGGGTCGAGGCCGGCGGCGGTGAGCGGGTTCGGGGACGTGTACGTGCCGGAGGTGTCGACGACGGCGCGGGCGGTGACGTCCTCGACGCCGTCCGCGGTGTGGAGGCGGAGGAGGAATGGGGTGTCGGCGCGGCCGGCGGAGCGGGTGCGGTCCATGCCCTGCCGGGACACCGCTTCGACGCGGACCCCGTACCGGATCACCGGTGCCAGCTCGGGCGTCTGGGCGAGGGGTTCGAGGTACTGGGCGACGAGGTCGTGGCCGGTCGGCAGCGACGACCGGCGCGGCTCAGCCCAACCGGTGGGTTCGAGGAGCCGGCGGGCTGCGTCGTCGATGACGTACCGCCACGGGGAGAACAGCCTGGTGTGCCCCCACGCACGGACGGACGTGCCGACCTGGTCGCCGGCTTCGTAGACGACGACGGGCAGACCCTGCTCGAGCAGGTGCGCGGCCGCGGCGAGCCCGACGGGGCCGGCGCCGATGACGGCGACGGGCAGCCGGGTGAGGCGGTCCGCGTCGGCATGGGGTGGGACGGTGAGGGTGAGCGTCATGGTCATGGTCCTTCCGGTGGTCAGGCGGATGCTTCGGCGGGCAGTAGCTCGGCCAGGAGCGCTTGCACGCGGGTCTTGATCTCGTCGCGGATGGGGCGGACGTCGTCGATGCCCTTCCCGGCGGGGTCGGTGAGGTCCCAGTCCTCGTACCGCTTGCCGGGGAAGATCGGGCACGCGTCGCCGCAGCCCATCGTGATGACCGCGTCGGACTCGCGGACGGCGTCGGTGGTGAGGATCTTCGGCTGGTTTGAGGCGATGTCGATGCCGTCCTCCGCCATCGCTTCGATCGCGACGGGGTTGATCTGGTCCTTCGGCGCGGAGCCTGCAGAGAGGACCTGCACGCGGTCGCCACCGAGGGTCTGGGCGTAGCCGGCGGCCATCTGGGAGCGGCCGGCGTTGTGGACGCAGACGAACAGGATCGTGGGGGTCGCGGTCATGGCGGTGCTTTCGGTAGGCGTGGGCGTGGTCATCGGATGAGGGTGAGCCAGCCGGCGAGGGCTGTCAGGGTGACGGCGAGGACGGGGACGGTCAGGACGATGCCGGTGCGGAAGTACTGTCCCCAGCCGATGTGGATGCCCTTCCGGTCGAGCACGTGCAACCACAGCAGGGTCGCCAGCGACCCGATCGGGGTGATCTTTGGGCCGAGGTCGGAGCCGATGACGTTGGCGTAGATCATCGCCTCGTGGGTGAGCCCGGTCGCGCCGGCTCCGCCGATCGCGAGGGCGGCGATGAGGACGGTCGGCATGTTGTTCATCAGCGACGCGAGGATCGCGATCACGAATCCGACCCCGAGCGCGGTGACGAGGACCCCGTGGTCCCCGAACACGTCGAACAGGCGGGCGAGGTAGTCGGTGAGGCCCTGGTTCTGCAGCCCGTAGACGACGAGGTACATGCCGATCGAGAACAGCACGATCTGCCACGGCGCCTCTCGAATCGTCTTCCACACCGGAATCACCCGCCCCGACCCACCACCGGGGCCACCACTGCCGGCGGTGACGGTGGCGGTGCCGCCGGTGGTGACGAGGACTGGGGACGCCGCCTGGCGGGCGAAGAGGAACGCGGGCTGCCGGGCGGCGACGAGCACGATCACGACCGCGCCGACACCAGCGACCGCGGCGAGGGGAACCCCGAGCGGGTCCGCGGCGAAGTAACCGACCAGCAGCACGGCGAGGACCACCCATCCGGCGCGGAACGTCGCCCGGTCCTTCACCGCGGCGGTGGGCCGGGTGAGGGCGAGGACGTCGTACTGCTTCGGGATGCTCCTGCCGAAATAGGCCAGCAGCATCCCGAGGGACGCCAGCACGGACACGATGCCGACGGGCACCATGACGGCGGCGTACTCGGCGAACCCGAGGCTGAAGTAGTCGGCGGAGACGATGTTGACCAGGTTCGACACCACCAGCGGGAGGCTGCCGGTGTCGGCGATGAACCCGGTGGCGAGGATGAACCCTAGCGCCGCCTTCGCCGGCATGTTCAGCGCGCGGAGCATCCCGACGACGATCGGGGTGAGGATCAGCGCGGCCCCGTCGTTGGCGAACACGGCCGCGATGACCGCGCCGAGGCCGACGATCAGCACGAACAGCAGCCGACCGTTCCCGCGACCCCACCGGGCCACGTGGAGAGCGGCCCACTCGAAGAACCCGGCCTCGTCGAGGATCAACGAGATCAGCACCACCGCGACGAACGTCAGCGTCGCGTTCCAGACGATCCCGACTACCGTCGGCACGTCCCCGAGCCCGACGACCGTGGTCGCGAGAGCGATGACGGCACCGATGAGCGCGGTGTAGCCGATCGGGAAGCCCTTGGGCTGCCAGATCACCACCACGAGCGTCGCGACGAAGATCGCCGCAGCGACGACAGCCAGCACCATCAGACGCTCACCCCGGCTGGGTTCGCTGCCGCGGCGGCGCGCTCCCAGCCCTGCGCGGCGACCTGCACGGCATCCCACGGGGACCCGAGCGGCGGCGTGTAGCTGAGGTCCAAGTCGATGACGTCGTCGACCGACAGGCCGGCGTGCAGGGCGGTGGCGAACGTGTCGATCCGCTTGCTGATCTCCGCGGTGCGTTCCCCGACGATCTGCGCCCCGAGGAGCCGTCCGGACGTGTGGTCGCCGGTGACGCTGATCGTCAACGGCACTGCACGCGGGTAGTACCGCTTGTGGTCGTCCGCGACCGTGACACGGGTCAGCGGCGACACGTCCAGCGGGGCGGTTTCGTGGTGGCGGAGGCCGGTGCGGGCGGCGACGAGGTCGAACACCTTCACCACCTGCGTCCCCACCGAGCCCGCGAAGGTCCGGGACCCGCCGAGCATGTTCTCCCCGGCGACGCGTCCCTGCTTGTGCGCGGTTGTCCCGAGCGGCAGCCAGGTCGTCCCGAGCAGGCGGTGGTGTGTCACGACGCAGTCACCCGCTGCCCACACGTGCGGCACCCCGGTGCGCATCTGCTCGTCGACGACGATCGCGCCGGCCTGCCCGAGCTGCGCACCTGCCGCGACCGCGAGATCCGTCACCGGCCGCACCCCGACACAGACCACCACGAGCGCGAACGTTCCGGCGGCGTCCCCAAACGTGGAGGTAGTCGCGACGCTCCACTGCCCGCCGCCAGCGGGCGTGATTCCGGTGACGGTCGCACCGGTCAGCACCGTCGCACCGTGCCGACGGACCTCCTCGGTGACCAGGGACCCGAGTCCCGGGTCGAGGGTGGAGAGCACTTCCGGGCCGCGCTGGATCAGCGTCGTGTCGAACCCGCGGGCGACGAGCCCCTCGGTCATCTCGAGACCGATGTAGCCGGCGCCGACGACCGCGACGCGGCTGCCGGCAGGCAGGAGCTCCAGGGCGGCGACAACCTACTCGGCGTCGGTCATCGAGTGCAGCAGGTGGATGCCGGGCTTACCGAACGGGATCCCGGCCGGGCGGACCGGCTCCGCGCCGGTCCCGATCAGCAGCTCGTCGTAGGCGATCTGCTCCTCACCGGCCGGGCCGGTGACGGAGAGCAACTGGCGGTCGACGTCGACGGCGGAAGCCCAGGTGGAGGAGCGGACGGTCATCCCGGCGGCTTCGAGGTCTCCGCGGGTGCGGTGCGCGAGAGACGCTTCCGTAGCGACGTCGCCGGAGACCCAGTAGGGGATGCCGCAGATGGAGAAGTTCGGGAACTCGTCGGCGAGGACCACCGTCACGTCGGTCGACGGGTCCAGCTCACGGGCGCGGAGCGCTGCGGCGATGCCGGCGTCGCTGCCCCCAACGGCAACAAGGTGAGTCATCGGGTCGGTCCTTTAGATCGATCGGAAGTCGAGCAGGAACATCGAAGCACGTCGATATCGATGAACGCAAATATAGACCTGCATCGAAGGGCGTGGGATGATGGTGCGATGACGACGATCGAGCTGCTTCCCATCCAGGACGTCACCGCATGCTGCTCGCCTGTCACGACGGAAGCGATGACGCAGGAGTCCGCCGAAGTCCTCGCGAAGTCGTTGAAGGCGATCGCTGACCCTGCGCGGCTCCGGCTGATCTCGATGGTTGCCGCGCACGAGGGTGCAGAAGCGTGCGTCTGTGACCTGCAGGAACCGCTCGGCCTGTCTCAGCCGACCGTGTCGCACCATCTCAAGGTGCTCGTCGACGCCGGCATCCTGCACCGGGAGAAGCGCGGCACGTGGGCCTACTTCTCCCTCGTCCCCGGCGCCCTCGAATCAGTCGCGGCACTGCTCACCTCACCCACCCGCTGAGATCACCAAACTCACCTCGCGATGAAGCCTCCGCACGGTGAGGATGAAGACATGACCGACGAGCAAGAATCCAACCCAATTGCGGACGCCCGTGCACAGATCCGTTGGATGATGGAGGAGCAACGCAAGCAGCCGAAGGTGTTCACCGAGGTGAAGGACAGAGACCTTGTCACCTTGATGGACCGATTCGCTGGATCGCTTGAGTTCAACTCGATGCTCGTTGCTTCGCAACTGATCGCGGAAGTCAGCCGACGACAACTGTGGGATGCCGTCATCGAGCGGCGCACCGCCATGCTTGCTTTGGGACATCCTGACGAGGACCGAGCGACACTCCGAGATCGTGCGCAGCTGGAGCTGGACCACTTCCGGAACGAGCACTTCCCAGTCGACCCTGACATCTTCGGTGATGACGGAGCAAAAGCAGAGGCAGCTTGGAACGGCTACATCCAATTCTGATCGAACGATCGAAACCCGCGTCCAGCAAAGCGGTAGAGCATGGGACCGTGGCGGCGACCACTCCCAACGAGCCCGACGACGGAGACGGCACGCTGAGTCAGCGACCAGTACGACGTCGCGGGAGGTTCGCGTGGCGACGGTAGTGCTCGAGATCCGCTATCAATGGCCGGCGCATCAGGTCGACCACTCTGCGGTCCGCCGTCACTTCAACGCTCCCCGCCTGACCGTCGCCGGCGAGGAGAACGGGCCAGAGACGTTGCGGTTCCAACCCGATGCGACTCAACGGGCCACTCTGACGTGGGTCCTCGGGGACCGAACCATGTGGACGATTGAGCCACCCGGCGAGACGCTGCCGGAGCCTGCGGAGGCATGGGACGACTGGCAGAAGCAGGCGGACATGGCGCTGTGGATGTTCCGCGGCGATCTCGCCAGCAGAGGTAAACGTCACTCAGTGGTCTACGCCCTACTGACCGGTGAGGTTGTGTTTTACGCAGCGGACGGAAACACCATCATGCGGTACCCCCATGAACCAATCCCGGACGAGACGCCGGAACCCGACGGCTACGTCGCAAGTGAGCTCGGAAAGGCGTGGGCCGACAACTGGGAGTTCGGTTTCGAGCCCTTGTCCGGCGATGAACGCGACTACGTTGGCCTGATTTGGCAGGCAGATGAACATCGATGGCTGGATGCTGGCACGTACAAACCGGTCGACAAAGACGAATACCCGGAGCTAATCAGCTTCGCCGAGCAGGATCTCCAGCGCATCCGCCGCGCTGAAGAGATCGCAGATGAGTGGTACGAGGCGTACCTACTGGTCCTCATCAACCTGTTCCCTGGCGGAGTCAGCATCGAGCATCGACGACGGGCAGTTCGGCACGACGATCTGAGCGCCGGGCTGGCGTAACGCCGAGTAGGGACACACCACTCCTCGCGGGCGCCGAGGTAGCGAGCGGTCACGACGCCACCGCGTGGTCACTCAGGTCTGAGGAAGACCGGCGGGACTGCCAAATAACGTGTCCACCTCCGTATTTCAGGACACGTTGTGTGGCAGTTGGACACGTTCGTTGGCGGACGACAACAACGACGCCCTACTGCGGCATGTCGACGAACCGCGAGAACATCCCGTGGAACGCCACCGTGATGGTGTCCGTCGGGCCGTTGCGGTGCTTCGCCACGATGAGGTCCGCCTCACCCTGACGCGGGTTGTCCTTCTCGTACGCCGACTCACGGTGCAGCAGGATGACCATGTCGGCGTCCTGCTCGATGGAGCCCGACTCCCGCAGATCCGAGATCATCGGCTTCTTGTCGGCGCGCTGCTCGGGACCACGGTTCAGCTGCGACAGCGCGATGACCGGCACGCCGAGCTCCTTCGCCATGAGCTTCAGCGCACGCGAGAACTCCGAGACCTCCTGCTGACGGCTCTCGACCTTCTTGCCCGAGGTCATCAGCTGCAGGTAGTCGATGACCACGAGCTTGAGGTTGTGCTGCTGCTTGAGCCGGCGGCACTTCGCCCGGATCTCCACCAGGGTCATGTTGGGGGAGTCGTCGATGAAGAACGGGGCGTCGTTGATGCGCCCGCGGGTCTGCGCGATGGTCGTCCAGTCGCGGGAGTCGACGGTGCCCTTGCGCATGTTCTGCAGCGGCACGCTCGACTCGGCGGAGAGCAGGCGCATCGCGATCTCGGCGCGACCCATCTCGAGCGAGAAGAACGCGGCGGTCTGGTCGTGCTTGAGCGCTGCGGCGCGGCACAGGTCGAGGGCCAGGGTCGACTTGCCGAGCGCGGGTCGGGCGGCGACGATGATGAGCTGCCCGGGGTGGAAGCCGTTCGTCAGGGCGTCGAGGCCGCTGAACCCCGTCGGGACGCCGGTCATCTGCCCGTCGCGCCCCTTGGCGGCCTCGATCTCGTCGATCGCGGCGCCGATGGCGTCGGTCAGGGGCACGTAGTCCTCGGTCTGCACGCCGCCGGCGACGTTGTAGACCTCCGCCTGCGCGCTGTTCACGAGGTCGGTGACCTCACCCTCGGACGCGTAGCCCATCTGCACGATGCGGGTGCCCGCGTCGACCAGACGGCGGAGCACGGCCTTCTCGGCGACGATCGCTGCGTAGTACCCGGCGTTCGCCGCGGTCGGCACCATGCTCGTGACGCTGTGCAGGTACTCGGCGCCGCCGGCCCGGGAGAGCAGTCCGGTCTTGGTCAGCTCGTCGGTGACGGCGATCACGTCGGTGGGCTCACCGTGCGAGTACAGCGACAGGATCGCGTCGAAGATGACCTCGTGCTTCGGGATGTAGAAGTCCACCCCGCGCGCGGTCTCGATGACGTCGGCGACGGCGTCCTTCGACAGCAGCATGCCGCCGATGGTGGACTGCTCCGCGAGCAGGTCGTGCGGCGGCGTCCGCTCCGAACCCCGTTCGGACAGGTCCTGCGGGGACGGATCGAGATGCGCGATCGACACACGGACTCCCTCTTGTCGTGACGGTGCGGGCCTCGGCCCACACCGGCTTTCCTACCCCGGACGACCGACATCCCCTGCCCTCCGCCGAGTCGCTGGGCCAAGCTACGGGGACAGAGTTATCCCCAGCAAACGGCCCTGTGGATAACTCTGTGGAGAGGATGCGGAACACGCCGGACACGCATGTGCACAACTGTGGATGGACGTGTGGACAAGTCGGCATTCGAACACGTGTTCTTGCCCCGGAACTGGGCTTTTCCGCTCCACACCGTGTGTGGAGAACCGCGGTTCAAGTACACCTTGAAGGTTCCGATTCGGGGCGTTTCGACTGTGTAAAACGACTTGACAACGGGCCCTCCTGTGGGGAGCGTTCTCGGTTCGTTCCCAGCAAGCCCGGACGGGCGCGAGGGGTAACCGGCCAACGCAGCAACACCTGTCCCACAGCAACACCCGCGCGCGCGGCGAGCCGCGCGCACGACGAAGGGCGGGCCTCCCGGAGGAGACCCGCCCTTCGACGGTGGTGACGCTGCTTACTTGGCGGCGACGACCTGCAGGGAGATCACCGCGGTGATGTCCTCGCGCAGACGCACGGTGGCCTCGTGGTCACCGACGGTCTTGATGGTCGCGGGGACCTCGACCTTGCGCTTGTCCAGCGAACCGACGCCCTGCGCCTGGACCGCGTCGGCGACGTCCGCCGGGCGGACCGAGCCGAACAGGCGGCCGTCCTTGCCGGCCTTGACGGTCAGCTTGATGGTCGCGTTCTCGAGCTTCATCTTGAGGTCCTGGGCCTCTTCGATGGTGGCGAGCTCGCGAGCGGCACGGGCCGCACGGATCGACTCGACCTGCTTCTCGCCGCCCTTGGACCACGCGACGGCGAAGCCCTGGGGGATGAGGTAGTTGCGGGCGTAGCCGTTCTTGACGTCGACGACGTCACCGGCGGAACCGAGGCCGGAGACCTCGTGGGTGAGGATGAGCTTCGACATGGTGATCCTCCTGATCAGCGGCCGGAGCCGGCGTAGGGGAGGAGCGCCATCTCACGGGCGTTCTTCACGGCACGGGCGATGAGGCGCTGCTCCTGGACGGAGACGCCGGTGATGCGACGGGCGCGGATCTTGCCACGCTCCGAGATGAACTTGCGCAGGGTCGCGACGTCCTTGTAGTCGATGACGCCGACCTTGATCGACTTCGCGGGAGCGGCGTTCTTGCCGCCCTTGCCGCGAGGCTTCCGGCGGTCGCCGGTGCTCTTTCCAGCCATTGTTTGTCCTTAGAGAAGAAGAAGTTGTGTGTCCGTCAGACCGCTGAGGATCAGAACGGGGTCTCGTCGTCGTACGAGCCGCCGGGCTGGCTCCACACGTCGTTCGACTGTGCGTTGCCGCCCTGCTGGCCGCCCTGGGGCGACCACGGTGCGTCCGACTGACCGCCGCCGCTGTTGTTGTTCCAGCCGCCGCCGTTCCCGCCCTGGCCACCGCCGGAGGCGTTGCCGCCGCCGACCTGGCCACGACCGCCACCGGAGCCACCCGCAGCGCGGGTGATCTGGGCGGTCGCGTAGCGGAGCGACGGGCCGATCTCGTCGACCTCGAGCTCGATGCTCGTGCGCTGCTGGCCCTCACGGTCCTGGTAGGAGCGCTGACGGAGACGACCCTGCGCGATGACGCGCGAGCCCTTCGTCAGCGAGCCCGCCACGTGCTCGGCGAACTCGCGCCACACGCTCGCACGGAGGAACAGCGCGTCGCCGTCCTTCCACTCGTTCGCCTGACGGTCGAACGTGCGAGGGGTGGAGGCGATGGTGAAGTTCGCCACCGCGAGCCCGTTCTGCGTGTACCGCAGCTCCGGGTCTGCGGTGAGGTTGCCCACCACCGTGATGACGGTTTCGCCGGCCATGAGCTACTCGGCGCTCGCGGTCGCGTTCGCGGCCTTGCGGGCCGCGCGGGCCTCGTCGCGCTGCTTCTGCGCGGCGACCTGGGCGATCGCCTCTTCGGCGCGGAGGACCTTCGTGCGGAGCACGGCCTCGGAGAGACCGAGCTGACGGTCGAGCTCCTTGGCGGCCTCGGGCGTCGAGGTGAAGTCGACGACGGCGTAGATGCCCTCGGACTTCTTCGCGATCTCGTAGGCCAGGCGACGACGGCCCCAGACGTCCACGTTGTCGACGGTGCCACCGTCGTTGCGGATGACCGCGAGGAACTTGTCCAGGCTGGGAGCGACGGTGCGCTCGTCGATCTCGGGGTCGAGGATCGCCATCAGTTCGTACTGGTGCATGCGGAACCCACCTCCTTTGGTCTCGGCGGCTCCGGGCGGTTCCCGGAGCAGGAGGGTTGATGCATGTGTCCGGACGCGCAGGAGCGCGTGGACAACTCGAGTAGCTTAGCCCACGGCCTGGAGGCGCGCCACCGGTCGTGCAGAGCGGCCGGCGTCGTCAGGCGGTCGCGCCGTCAGGCGGTCGCGTCGCGCTCGGCCCACCAGGCGCGCAGGCGCTGCTCGGCCTCGTCGGCGCCGAGGGGACCTTCGTCCATGCGGACCTCGAGCAGGTGGCGGTACGCCTCGCCCACGGCACGCCCCGGCGGGATGCCGAGGATCCGCATGATGTCGTCGCCCGTCAGGTCCGGACGGATCGAGTCGAGTTCCTCCTGGTCGGCCAGCGCCGTGATGCGGTCCTCGAGGTCGTCGTACGCGAAGCCGAGCCGGTCGGCCTTCCGACGGTTCCGCGTCGTGACGTCCGAGCGGGTGAGCTCGTGCAGGCGCTCGAGCAGCGGGCCGGCGTCCCGGACGTAGCGGCGGACGGCGGAGTCGGTCCAGGCACCCTCGGTGTAGCCGAAGAACCGCAGGTGCAGCTCGATCAGTCGGGAGACGGCGGCGATGGTGTCGTTGTCGAACCGCAGCGCCCGCAGTCGCTTCTTCGCGAGCTTCGCGCCGACCAGGTCGTGGTGGTGGAAGCTGACGGCACCGCCGGGCTCGAGCTTGCGGGTGGCCGGCTTGCCGATGTCGTGCAGCAGGGCCGCGAGCCGGAGCACGGTGTCGGGGGCCTCGCCCGGGTGCCGCTCGGCCTCGTACCCGATGGCCTGGGACAGCACCGTCAGCGAGTGCTCGTACACGTCCTTGTGGTGGTGGTGCTCGTCGATCTCCAGCCGCATCGCGGGGAGCTCGGGCAGGAAGCGCTCGGCGAGCCCCGTGTCCACGAGCAGACGGATGCCGGGGACCGGCTCGGACGTGTTCAGCAGCTTCACGAGCTCGTCACGCACCCGCTCGGCCGACACGATGTCGATCGAGTCGGCGAGGTCCGTCATCGCGGCACGCACCTCGCCGGACACCGTGAAGCCCAGCTGCGCGGTGAAGCGTGCGGCGCGCATCATGCGCAGGGGGTCGTCGCGGAACGAGACGGGCGCCGCCTGCGGGGTGTGCAGGCGCCCGGCGAGCAGGTCCTCGACCCCGCCGTGCACGTCGACGAGCTCACGCTGGGGGAGGCGGAGCGCCATGGCGTTCACCGTGAAGTCACGGCGGAGCAGGTCGTCCTCGATGGTGTCGCCGAACGCCACCTCGGGCTTGCGGGTCTCGCCGTCGTACACGTCGCTGCGGTAGGTCGTGATCTCGACCTGCTCGCCGGCGACCCGGGCGGCGATGGTGCCGAACTGCCGACCGACGTCCCACGTCGCGCTCGCGATCGGCTCGACGATGCGCAGGACGTCGTCGGGGCGGGCGTCGGTCGTGAAGTCGAGGTCGGTGACGGCACGGCCGAGGAAGGCGTCGCGGACGGGGCCGCCGACCAGCGCCAGCTCGTGTCCGGCGTCGGCGAACGCCCGAGCGAGGACGGCGACGGGCTCGGTGGCTGCGAGTGCGTCGAGTCGTTCGACGGCCTGGGCAACGGACTGCATGACGGACCTCATCCTCCCAGATCGGTGCGCCGAGTTCTCCACACGGCCCGCGCGCACGGGATCGTCCCCGTCCGCCCCTCGTACACTCGTGCTCGGCCGGAACCGACCCTCGGGCCCTCCTGTATGCACATCCTCCGCTCCACGCTCGCCGCCGCTGCCACGGCCCTCGTCGCCGTCGGCCTCGTCGTCACGCCCGCAGGTCCGGACCCGGCGCACGCCGCCTCGGTCGACCGCACCACGACGCGCACCGCTGCTCCGGCCGCAGCCGACCAGGGGAAGACCACCGTGTCGATCGCCCCGGCCGACCGCGGGATCGTCCGACGGGACGAGGACCTCCAGGTCAGCGTCACGGTGACGAACGACACCGACACGGACGTCCCCGCCGGGTCGGTCGAGCTCGACATCTTCCGCTCCGAGAGCACGCGCGACGTCCTCTCCGACTGGCTGTCCGACACCACCACGACCGGTTACCTCGGCGCCCCGATGGACTCGGCGGACGTCCCGATCGTCCCGGCGCACCGCTCGGTGACCCAGACGGTGACCATCGTGCCGGGCAACGTCGCACTCGGCGGCTACTCGTCCTTCGGCGCCCGACGCATCGCGGCCGAGTACACCGCGGGCGACACCTTCGCCGTCGCCCGGTCCGCGATCACCTGGTACCCGGACTTCCAGCAGACCCCGGTCGGTGTCTCGGTCGCGATGCCGATCACCCTGCCGAGCACGGCTGACGGCGTGATCGGTGCCAACGACCTCGCGGCGGCGACCGCAGTGGACGGCACCCTCACGCAGCAGCTCGACGCCGCCGTGGACCACAACGTGGCCGTCGGCGTCGACCCGAGGATCATCGCCTCGATCCGGCTGCTCGGCGAGAACGCCCCGTCGAGTGCGCGCAACTGGCTCGACCGGCTCGAGGGGCTCCGGAACGAGACCTTCGCGCTGTCGTACGCCGACGCCGACGTCACCGGGCTGCGCCAGGCCGGCGCGGACGGGATCCCGGGCGTGATCTCGCTCGACCAGGCGGTCAAGGAGCAGAACTTCCCCGGTGCCAGCACGCCGACCCCGACCCCGACGGCCACCGGGACGCCGACGGCCTCGGCCAGCGCGGGTGCCCCCGTCGACGAGACCCCGGACGCGACACCGACCCCCTCGGACGACGCGACCGCCGGCACCCAGGACGGCACAGGTCAGGACGGCTCGGGGCAGGACGACACCGACGGCACGACCACGACGCTGCCGACCACCGCCAGCCTGCTGGACTTCCCGTACGCACTCGACGACGTCGCGTGGCCGGTCGAGAACACCGTGGCCACCGACGACCTGCCCGCACTCGCGAAGGCCGGCACCGAGACGACGATCATCGCGAGCGGCAACACCTCCGCCGGCCCGGACACCACCGTCTCCGCCGCCGAGCGCATCGGCGACCAGAAGGTCCTCGTCGCCGACCAGGGCATGTCTGCCCTGCTGCGGGACGCCGCCGACGCCACCGACCAGCGCGCCTACGACGCGGCCGTGGCGGAGCTCACCGCGACCCTGGCGACGGCGGCGCGTGCCGGTACCGCGCAGAGCCCCGTGCTCCTGACCCTCGGCCGCAGCTGGCCGACCGAGACCGGTCGACTGAGCGCCGTGCTCGACGCGCTCGAGGACACCCCGTGGGTGTCGCCCTCGGACCTGTCGACCGCGGCGAAGGCGACCGCCGGCTCGCTCACCCTGGCGCCGGCCGACGACGGCGACGCCCGCCTCGACCGCCTGCGGACCCTGGTGGACAGCGAACGCGAGCTCGTCGCCTTCGCATCGGCCGTCGACGACCCCGCGACCGTCACCGCCCCTGCGCGGCTCCAGCTGCTCGCCCTGGCGTCGAACGCCTGGCGGGACGAACCCGACGCCCTCACCACCGCCGTCGACCGGCAGGCCCGGTCCTGGACGCAGACCACCGACCAGGTGAGCATCCCCGACTCCAGCTCGCTGACGCTGCTCGGGGACCGATCGTCGCTGCCCGTGTCGGTCCGCAACCGGACGGACTACCCGGTCACCGTGCGCCTCAACGTCCAGCCGTCGAGCTCGGCGCTGCAGGTCGTGCGGAACGACATCGAGGTGAAGCTCCAGCCGCAGTCCTCCGCCCGCACGACCATCCCGGTCCGGTCGGTCGCGAACGGCACGGTCAACCTGACGATGTCCCTGACCACGCCGACCGGGGTCACCGTGTCGCAGCCCACCACGGTCGAGCTCAACGTGCAGGCGCAGTGGGAGACCGTGATCACCGCGGTGGCCGCGATCGGCCTCGTCGCGATCTTCGGCTTCGGGATCTTCCGCAGCATCCGGAAGCGCATCCGCCGCCGCAACGGCGAGCTCGACGACGAGGACGACGACGACCCGAACCGTCCGCTCGCGGTCCAGCCCGATGCCCCCGGCGCCCCTGCCCGATCGGGAGGCCCGTCCCACGTCGCACAGGCGGCGCCCGCCGCCGCCGTGGTCGGCACCACTGCCGCGTCCGGTCCCGCGCGCGTCGCACCGCAGCAGGCCGGTGCGCGCCCTGCGGACGCGACGGTGCGCGACGGCGGCGAGCCGCGCCTCCAGGCCGGCCGTCCGGACCAGGACGACACCCCGCCAGATCCCGAGGAGCCGACCATCAGCACGCAGCAGCAACCCGCCGTCGACGCGGAGCCCGCGGCCGAACGGAACCTCGGTCGGGCGAGCGCGATGCTCGCGGCGGGCACGATGCTCTCGCGGGTCCTCGGCTTCGGCAAGACGTTCGTGCTCGCCTACGCGATCGGCCAAGCGAAGTCGCCCGGCGCCGACGCGTTCGCGCTCGCGAACCAGCTGCCGAACAACATCTACGCGCTCATCGCCGGTGGTCTGCTCTCCGCGGTGCTCATCCCGCAGATCGTCCGGTCGATGCGGGAGAGCAGCGACGGCGGTACGGCCTACGTCAACAAGATCGTCACGCTCGGCGCGACGGTGTTCGTGGTGATCACGATCGTCGCGACGGTCCTCGCACCGTTCCTCGTGTTCGTCTACAGCCAGCAGGCGACCGGGGACGGCAAGGGCTTCACGCCGGCACAGACCGACCTGGCCGTGGCGTTCGCCTTCTGGTGCCTTCCGCAGATCCTCTTCTACGCGCTGTACTCGCTCCTCGGTGAGGTCCTCAACGCCAAGCAGGTCTTCGGCCCCTTCACGTGGGCACCGCTCATCAACAACGTCATCGCCATCGCCGGTCTCGTCGTCTTCATCGCGATGTTCGGCGGTCAGGACGTCAACTCCTCGGTCGACGGCTGGACACCGCTGAAGATCGCGGTGCTCGCGGGGAGTGCCTCGCTCGGCGTCTTCGCGCAGGCCGCGTTCCTGCCGTTCTTCTGGCGGCGCGCCGGCCTGTCGTTCCGCCCGGACTTCCGTTGGCGCGGCGTGGGCCTCAAGGCGACGGGTACGGCGGCCGGCTGGCTGTTCGCGATGATCCTCGTGACGCAGCTGGCGGGCATCGTGCAGTCGCGCGTCGCGTCGCTCGGTACGGGCGCCGCAGGCAACGCGGTGCTGCAGAACGCGTGGCTGCTGTTCATGCTGCCGCACTCGATCTTCGCGGTGTCGATCGCGACGGCGTACTTCACGCGGATGAGCCACGACGCCGGCCGCGGCGACCTCGACGCCGTCCGGCGCAACCTGTCGCTGTCCCTGCGGATCGTCGGACTGTTCACGGTGTTCGCGTCGGTGGCGCTGATCGTCGTCTCCGTGCCGTTCGGTCGCATGTTCGCCGGCACCTTCGAGCAGGCGCTCTCCATCGGCGCGGTGCTCCTCGCCTACATGCCCGGCCTGGTGCTGTTCAGCATGCTGTTCATCATCCAGCGCGTCTTCTGGGCGATGCACGACCACCGCACGCCGTTCCTCATGCAGTGCGTGCAGTCGGTGCTGTTCGTCATCGGAGCCCTGGCCGTCGCGACGTTCCCGCAGAGCATCGTCGGCGTCTCCATCGCGGCGTGCACGACGCTCGCCGGCACGGCGCAGACGATCATCGCGCTCGTGCTCGTCCGTCGTCGCCTGAACGGCATCGAGGGCCCCGTGGTCACCCGCTCCCACGTGCAGTTCGTCATCGCGGCACTCATCGCCGGCGTCGCCGGGGCGGCCGTCGTCACCGCCCTCGGGACCTTCTCGCCCGACGGCTTCGCCATGTCCGACCGGACGGGCGCGCTCGTCACCATCGCGCTGACCGGAGCCGTCATGGCGCTCGTGTACTTCGGCGCCCTGGTCGTGTCGAAGAACGGCGAGATCGCGAACGCGGTCGCGCTGCTCCGCAAGCGGCTCGGACGCTGACCGCCGATCGTCCGCACACCGGCTGTCCGCTCATCGGTTGTCCGCTCACCGGTGGGCCGGAATGTCCCGCCGCTACCATGTGTTGACCCGGTCAGCACTCAACGGAAGGGCAGCGAGGCATGCGCCAGCTCATCATCATCGGTTCCGGTCCCGCCGGGTTCACCGCCGGCATCTACGCCGCGCGCGCGGAGCTCAAGCCCCTGATCGTCGCGTCCAGCGTCGAGACCGGCGGCGAGCTCACCAAGACCACCGAGGTCGAGAACTTCCCGGGCTTCCCCGAGGGGATCCAGGGCCCGGACCTCATGATCAAGATGCAGGAACAGGCCGAGAAGTTCGGCGCCGAGGTCCTGTACGACGACGCGGTCTCGGTCGACCTGACCGGTGAGGTCAAGAAGGTCACCGTCGGGTCCGGCGAGACGTACGAGGCCCTCTCGGTCATCTACGCGACCGGATCGGCGTACCGCCACCTCGGTCTCGCCGACGAAGAGCGTCTGTCCGGCCACGGCGTCAGCTGGTGCGCCACGTGCGACGGGTTCTTCTTCCGGCAGAAGAACATCGCCGTCGTCGGCGGCGGCGACTCCGCGATGGAAGAGGCCACGTTCCTCACCCGGTTCGCCGACAAGGTGACGGTCATCCACCGCAAGGACAGCCTGCGCGCGTCGAAGATCATGCAGGACCGTGCGATGAACGACCCGAAGATCGAGTTCGCGTGGAACAAGGAGGTCACCGGCATCACGGGTGACTCCTCGGTCGAGGGCGTCACCCTCCGCGACACCGTCACCGGGGAGGAGTCCTCGTTCCAGCTCGACGGCCTGTTCATCGCGATCGGCAACGACCCGCGGACGCACCTCATCCACGGGCAGATCGACCTCGCTCCCGAGGGCACGATCGCGGTCCAGGGTCGTTCGTCGAAGACCAACCTGCCCGGGGTCTTCGCCGCGGGCGACGTCATCGACCCGACCTACCGCCAGGCGATCACGGCAGCCGGTTCCGGTACCGTCGCCGCCCTCGACGCGGAGAAGTACCTCGCCGAACTCGACGACGCGCTGGTCGACCAGGCCGAGGGCGTCACGCCCGAGGGCCCGGCGATCATCGACGTCGAGGCCGCACGGGCCTGACCCAGTCCGGAATACCGCAGCGGCCCAACCGTTGCACCAACTGAACTTCTCGAAGGAGCACACATGTCCAACGCCAAGGCCGTCACCGACGCCACCTTCTCGGACGAGGTCCTCAAGTCCGACAAGACCATCCTCGTCGACTTCTGGGCCGAGTGGTGCGGCCCGTGTCGCGCCGTGTCCCCGATCCTCGACCAGATCGCCGCGGAGCACGCCGACAAGATCGAGATCGTCAAGCTCAACGTCGACGACAACCCGCAGTCGGCCATGAACTACCAGATCACGTCGATCCCGGCGATGAAGGTGTTCAAGGGCGGCGAGGTCGTCAAGACCGTCATCGGCGCCAAGCCGAAGCCGGCGCTCGAGGCCGACCTCGCCGAGTTCCTGGCGTAGTCCGACCGACAGACCGCGAACGGCCCCGCTCTCCTCGGAGGGCGGGGCCGTCGCCGTTCCCGGATGCCGGCTGCGCGCGCCAGGGCCACAGCTTCAGGATCGGCCCCCGCCTCCCACCGCGGATCCGGCAACGCATGTCGTAGTGTGGCGGGAATGTCCCACTGAACGGAGCACACGATGACGAACGGCAACAGCCTCGACCCCTGGTACGACTCCTACGCCCAGCGCACCGCCGGGCTGAGCGCCTCCGAGGTCCGAGCCCTGTTCGCCGTGGCATCGCGGCCCGAGGTGGTCTCACTCGCCGGCGGCATGCCGTACGTCTCGGCGCTCCCGCGAGAGCTCGTCACGGGGTCCATCGACCGCGTGATGACCGAGGACGCCGCGATGGCGCTGCAGTACGGCGGTGGGCAGGGCCTGCGCTCCCTCCGTGAGCACATCGTCGACGTGATGAGCCTCGAGGGCATCCGTGCCAGCGCCGAGGACGTCGTGGTCACCACCGGCTCGCAGCACGCGCTCGACCTCGTCACGCGGCTCTTCATCGACCCGGGCGACGTCGTGCTCGCCGAGTCGCCGTCGTACGTCGGCGCCATCGGGGTCTTCCGCTCGTACCAGGCGGAGACCGTCCACGTGACCACCGACGAGCACGGCCTGGTCCCCGAAGCGCTGCGCGAGGCGATCGCGAACCTGCGCACGCAGGGCAAGCGGATCAAGTTCCTCTACACGATCCCGAACTTCCACAACCCGGCGGGTGTCACGATGAGCCGTGAGCGCCGCATCGAGGTCCTCGACATCTGCCGCTCGAACGGCATCCTCGTGCTCGAGGACAACCCGTACGGCCTGCTCTGGTTCGACGAGCCCGCTCCGCAGGCGATCCGGTCGATCGACGACGAGGGCGTCGTGTACCTCGGGTCCTTCTCGAAGACCCTGGCTCCAGGCTTCCGTGTCGGTTGGGCCCTCGCCCCGCACGCCATCCGCGAGAAGCTCGTGCTCGCCAACGAGTCGGCCGTCCTCGCGCCGAACTCGTTCGGTCAGTACGTCGTCAACGCCTACCTGGACGCCGCAGACTGGAAGGGGCAGGTCGACACCTTCCGGGGCCTCTACGCGGAGCGCAGGGACGCGATGATGGCCGCTCTGGGGGAGTTCCTGCCGGACCTCACCTGGACGAAGCCGAACGGTGGGTTCTTCGTCTGGCTGACGCTGCCCGACGCCCTCGACTCGAAGGGCATGCTGCCCCGTGCCGTGAAGGAACTCGTCGCGTACACACCGGGGACCGCCTTCTACGCCGACGGCCGTGGCGGCGGCAACATCCGCCTGTCCTTCTGCTACCCGACCCCCGATCAGATCCGGGTCGGCGTCAAGCGCCTGGCCACCGTCATCAACGACGAGCTCGAGCTCCTCGAGACCTTCGGACACACAACCCGTCCGAGCGCGGTGTCCGAGTCGCGCTCCACCGTCGTCGCGCCGCCGCCGAACGTGTCCTGATCAGCACTTTCATCATTCGCTCTTCCCGGAGGACCCTCGCATGGCCGAGCTCACCCGTCGTCACGTCGTCGTCGTCGCGGGAGGGATCTCGCACGAACGAGACGTCTCCCTGCGGTCAGGGCGACGCGTCGCCGACTCACTGACCGGTTACGGCTGGACGGTCGACCTGCGCGATGCCGACGCGTCGCTCCTGCCCGCGCTGCGCGAGTCACGCCCGGACGTCGTCTGGCCGGCCCTGCACGGCGCTTCCGGCGAGGACGGCGCGCTGCGGGGCATCCTGGAGGCGCTGGACATCCCGTTCGTCGGCTCCCGTTCCACGTCAGCCCGGCTGGCATGGGACAAGCCCACCTCGTCCGCGCTCGTCGCGCGGGCCGGTGTGCGGACCCCTCGGTCGGTCACGTTGTCGCACGACGTCTTCCGCGAGCTCGGTGCCGTGGGCGTCCTCGACGCCATCGCCGCGGAACACCCGGTGCCGCTCGCCGTGAAGCCGGCACGAGGCGGGAGCGCACAAGGGGTCACGCTCGTCGAGGACGCACACGATCTCCCGCGTGCAATGGTCAGCGCGTACACCTACTGCGACGACGTCGTGGTGGAACAGCTCATCCGCGGCACCGAGGTCGCCGTCGGGATCATCGACACGGGTGACGGCCCCGTGGCGCTCTCGGCGGTCGAGATCGTCCCGAAGAGCGGGACGTACGGGTTCGAGGCGCGCTACAACGCGGGGGAGACGACCTTCTTCACGCCCGCCCGACTGTCGGGCGACTTCGCCTCCGCCGCCGCAGACGCAGCCGTGTCAGCGCACAAGGCGCTCGGTCTCCGCCACATCTCGCGCGTCGATCTGATCATCGATGCGGCAGGGACGCCGTGGTTCCTCGAAGCCAACGTCCTCCCGGGTCTGACCGAGACCTCCCTCGTTCCGCAGGCGCTGAGTGCCTCCGGCTTCGACCTCGGTTGGACCTACGCGGAGCTCGCCGAACAGGCCATCCGCGACCACCGCAGCTGACCAATGTCAGTACGACGCAGGGGCAGTGTTCCACGTGGAACACTGCCCCTGCTCGTTGTGGCCGTCCCGTTGGGCGCTGCCGCGATCGTCGGCGAGGTTGCTCATGCTGTGGCATCGATGACTGCGCGGCGCGCGCTCGGCACGATTCCGACTCGCACCGCAGGGAGGACAGCGGGCACCGGAGCGGTGACGGCCATCGTCGTCCTCGGTTTCGCGAATGCAGGCCCCGACCCGAACGCGGTGAACCGATGGCGCGCCCGTATCGCCGTGCGCACCGCGCGGCGGTACGAAGCAGCGGGTGACACCGCCATCATCGTGTGCTGCGGCGGAGCGGTGCGCGGGGCGTTCCCTGAGGCTGATCTGCTCGAGAATGCGGTGCGCCGGCTCGGGTGGACCGGTGCGGTCAGGAAGGACCGCGACAGCGTCTCCACATGGGAGAACATCGCGAACGCGAGGCCGATGATCGCCGCCGCAGACCGCGTCGTCATCTGCTCGAACGGACTCCACGCCGCGAAGGGGCGAACGTACCTCCGCCGCCAGGACGCGCACCTCGCGTCGAAACTGGCCCCAGCGCTGGACTATCGCGTCGGAGAGATGCTCTGGGCGAAGCCGGTCTTCGCCGCCGTCGGAATCTGGAAGCTCCTCCGGACCCGCCGTTCCACGTGAAACACTCCGACGAGTGGTCGCCGGATGCACTGTCGCCCGTCGTGGGACGGTTGACGAGGACGTCTCCGGGGAGCGCACCGAACCAGGTGATCCGGACGCGGGGAACAGAGCCGGCGTGCGTTCGTCATCTCCATCGGGCGAGGGGCGCGGAGGCCGATCACGCTCACCAGCGCGGTAGGGCTACTGCATCGCCGGTTCCCAAGCGGAGATTGCGCCGATCGGTCCCTCTGCTGCTGACCGGGTGCGGACGGCTCTCGCACGACGGTCGTCGTCGAGGTGCACCGCGCCGCCGATTCTCCAACCTCGACCCTTCGTGCAGCCCCGAGCCTCGCATTGTTTCAGGAGCGGACTCAGGGCGCCTCGTGCACCACGGGCAAGCCGGTCGTGAATTGGTGCATCCGGAGCACAGGTGCCGCACATCGCTCCGGTCCTGGTCGACCCCGACGGTGGCCTCCGGGCGTCGCAGGATGCATCGGGTTCGCGCTCGCACCGCCGAACGGCTTGGCTCGAGCCTCACCTGAGCCGATGCCGTCGGTCGCAGCGATCCTCGTCCTCCTCGATGAACCCCCGCCAGCCCAGAGACGGTATCCCGCGGCCCGGTTCACTCCGCGCGCGTCGCGGGCCGAGCGGGGGAGATCGGCGCTGCAGAACGATCAGTGCGGACGAGTTCGAGTAGAGCGAGCCCCTTCCGATCCTGATGCAGCGCAGCCACGGGATGCGGGCCATCCGCACGACACCCTTCGCAGGTCGCCTCCCGTGGATGGCCCGGGCATCTGCATCCTCATCCCGGACGTCCCGCTACCGTCACCAGGCGGCGAGGTAGGCATCACCTGGCGCCGTCGAGGTCGTCGCACCACCACCGACCGTCCGCGGCGCCCGACGGTGCTGCCGACGGCCAGGGAGCCGTGCCACCCGTAGCCGCAGACGGACCGCTCGGTGTCACACCTTGCGCACATCCGGGTTGGGCCGACCTACTCAGTTCGAAGTCCACAGCGCCAGCTCGCTCGTACCGCCAGCGTGAGGACGAAGGATGCGCTGCCCGCTTACGGTGTGAGGTCGGGTCTCAGCACCAAGCCACGCGGCCGTCGTCCGCCCGAGGTCCGGCGTCGCACCCGTTCCGGGTGTTCTGATCGAACGCCGTCACAAGCATCGCTGCGCCGCCGCCGTCGCCGTTGCCAGGGAGGCCGAGCACCAAGCCGTTTCTGTCGCGCACGACCACTCGTTGGATGGGCGCACAGCCGGTACCGCGAACACGAGGATCGTGGTCGAGGTCGAGGTCGACGACCGACGCACTCGGAGGACAAGAGGGAGAGAGACCATGGAGCAGTGATGCTGCCAGCACGTCCGGTGGCCCTTCATCGCGTACCGACCATGCGATCCGCGTACTGCCGCCCGCTCACCCCAGCTGCACTCCGCGAGCCGTACGCCGGCGCAGACTCCGATCGGTAGCACCGGAAGAACTCGGCGACGTACGCAGCCTTCTCCAGCTTGCAGGGACCACCGGCAGGCAAGCAGGCACATCGGCACATCGGCACATCGGCACATCGTCGAGATGTGCAGGCCGCGAGAGCCCGAGCACCCTCGGGAGACGAGACGGCTGACCCGAACAACCGGATCCAGACGTTTCACGTGGAACACTGCCTCAGACGGCCTTGGCGAACGCGCGAGCGCAGCTGTCGCCCTCGACGCCTCGTCAACGCCGCCGTACGCCCCGCAGGCGGCCGAACAGGTCCGACCGGGGACTGGATGACGGGGACGCACAGTACGCTCCGCACACGGCCAAAGGGCGCCATCCCTGCACCAACGACGGCCTCCGAGCGCGTCTAGCCAGCGATGTCGCTGATGCCCAGCTCGCCGAGGATGCGGTTGAGATCATCGCCGTTCGCGAAGTCGATCGTCACCGAGCTCTTGCGAGCACCAACCGCGATCTTCACGCGTGTGTTCAACCGATCACCGATGCGCTCGGCGAGGTCGTTGAAGTGCGCCTGTCGCTTCGTCGGCTCCGCCTTCGGCTTCACCGGCGTCTTGGCCGACAACTGCTGCGCGATCGCCTCTGCGGCCCGGACGGAGAGGTCCTCGTTGACGATCTTCTCGGCGAGGTACTCCATCGCCTCGGCGTCCGGTGCCGCGAGGACGGCACGTGCGTGTCCCGCGGACAGCACACCGGCAGCGACGCGGCGCTGGACGGGGGAGGGCAACCGGAGCAGACGGATCGTGTTCGTGATCTGCGGACGCGACCGGCCGATGCGCTGCGCGAGCTGCTCCTGCGTGATCCCGAAGTCCGCGAGCAGCTGCTGGTACGCCGACGCCTCTTCCAACGGATTGAGCTGTGCACGATGCAGGTTCTCGAGCAGCGCGTCCCGAAGCATCGCGTCATCAGGGGTGTCCTTGACGATCGCGGGGATGGTCGCGAGCCCGAGCTCCTTCGTGGCACGCAGACGACGCTCACCCATGATGAGCTCGTACTGCGCCTCGGTGCCTGATGCGCCGGCGATCGGACGGACGACGATGGGCTGGAGCACACCGATCTCGCGGATCGAGTGGACGAGCTCCTGGAGCTCCTCCTCGCGGAACTCCTTGCGCGGCTGCTGTCCGTTCGGCACGACGTCGAGCGGATTGAGGTTCGCCAGACGTGCGCCGGGAACGGCGACGAGGTCCTCAGCGGTCGCACCGGCGGAGGGTGCCGAGGCCGGGGAGCCGCCCGTCGGGAAGAACACGTCGACGGGCCGGTCCTGCTGGTCCGACGCCGTCGGGATCAGGGCGCCGATGCCTCGTCCGAGTCCAGTTCGCTTGGGTGCCATCAGTCCTGCGCTCCTCGTGCTGCGATCTCGGCGGCTGCCTCGAGGTACGAGAGCGAGCCCGACGAGTTGACGTCGTACGACACGACGCTCTGTCCGTAACTCGGTGCTTCGCTGACGCGCACCGACCGGGGGATCACGGCCTTCAGCACCTGCTCGCCGAAGTGCTCACGGACGTCCGCTGCAACCTGGTTGGACAGGTTCGTGCGTCCGTCGAACATCGTGAGCAGGATCGTCGACACCCGGAGGTTCGGGTTGAGGTGGCGTTCGATCAGCTCGATGTTCCGCAGGAGTTGGCTGAGGCCCTCGAGCGCGTAGTACTCGGTCTGGATCGGGATCAGCACCTCCTGCGCGGCGACGAATGCGTTGATCGTCAGGAGGCCGAGGGAGGGCGGGCAGTCGATGAAGACGTAGTGGTACGGCTCCTCGAGCGACGACAGGTACTGGTCGAGCGCCGTGCGCAACCGCTGCTCGCGCGCCACGAGGGAGACGAGTTCGATCTCCGCACCCGCCAGGTGGATGGTCGCCGGGACACACCAGAGCGTCTCGGACTCTGGCGATCGCTGAACAGCATCGGCGATCGGCGCCTCGTCCACGATCACGTCGTAGACGCTGGTCACTTCGGCCTGGTGCTCGACCCCGAGCGCGGTCGAAGCATTGCCCTGCGGATCGAGGTCGATCACCAGGACACGGGCACCACCGTGCGCGAGGGCAGCCGCGAGGTTCACCGTGGTGGTCGTCTTCCCGACGCCACCCTTCTGGTTCGACACGGTGAACACGCGAGTCTTCGCGGGGAGCGGGAACTGCTGCGTGGCGATCGCTCGCCGCCGCCGGTTGAGGTCAGCGATCTCGCGAGCCAGGGGCGTCGACGAGTCGTAGTCGGTCGATGAACTCAACGAAGACCTCTTCCCCGGGTCAGTGTTCCACGTGGAACGTCGGGCTCTCTGGTCCAGCACAGCCGGACCCAGCCGCGGCGTCAGTCAACTGTAGCCCGGAAGACTCGCGTGGTCTCCTCGACCACACCGTCTCCGAGCTCGAGCACCTCGACATCGGCCAGGCGCTTCCGGAGGATCACCTTCCGAGCCTTCTCGATCTCTTCGTCGACCCGCGCACCCTTCATCAGGATGAGCTGACCGCCCGACCGCACCAGCGGGACCGTGAGCGGGATGAGCTTCGACAGCGCACTCACCGCACGAGCCGTGACCTGGTCGACGACGACCGAGTCTGCGACGTCCTCGGCCCGCCCGCGGAGGACGGTGACGTTCCCCAGCCCGAGTCGCTCGGATTCGGCGTTCAGCCAGTCGCAGCGACGCTCCATCGGTTCGATGAGCGTGAACGAGACGTCGGGACGGGCGATCGCGAGCACCAGGCCAGGCAGCCCCGCTCCGGAACCGACGTCCGCGACGCGACCATCGGCCTCCAGGAGCGGCGCGAGCAAGGCAGAGTTGAGGATATGTCGCGTCCAGAGACGGGGGAGTTCGAGGGGTCCGATGAGGCCCAGTTCCTCGCCGCGACGAGCGAGCTCGGCCGTGAAGGACCGTGCGACCTCGATCCGGTCGCCGAACAGCTGCGCAGCGGCAGCCGGCTCCCGCTCGAGGACCGGCGTGACCTCGTCGGTCATCGCGTGACGACCGTGTGGCGGTCTCGTCCCTCGCCCTCGGACTCCGAGTGGAAGCCCTTCTCGGCAACCAGGTCGTGCACGAGCTTGCGCTCGTAGGACGACATCGGGGGGAGCGCCGCCGACGTCGAACCGCTCTCGATGCGCTCGACAGCCGTGTCGACCAGACGCTGGAGCTCCGTCGCTCGGGCGTCACGCGAGCCACCGACGTCCAGGATGAGGCGGCTGAACTCGCCGGTCTCGGCCTGCACGGCGATGCGGGTCAGCTCCTGCAGGGCCGACACCGTGTCCGGCTTCGAGAGCACCCGCAGTGCGCCGCCCTCGTCGCTCACGGACAGGTACACCCGTCCGCCACGCTCCTCGATCTCGATGTCCCCGTCGAGGTCGCAGATGTCGAGGAGTTCCTCGATGTAGTCCGCCGCGATGTCCGCTTCGTCGCGGACCTCGTCGGTCTCGGTCTCCGCCGCGGCGTCGACGGTGGGTGCGGTGTCCTGCTCGGTCACTTACTTCTTCCCGTTCTTCTTGGAGCGGTTCTTGCCGACGGGCTGCTGACGCTGCGTGGTCACGCGGACGGGCTCGACCTCGACCGCGGTGGAGCCAGCGCCGGCCTCGGCGAGCACCGGGGTGCCGCGACGCTGGGCCTTCTTGGCCAGGCGGGCCTCACGGGCGAGTGCGGCCTCGGAACCCGGGGTCGGCATGCTGCGGATGACGAAGTACTGCTGCGCCATCGTCCAGATGTTGGAGGCCAGCCAGTAGAACATGACGCCGAGGGGGAAGCTCAGACCCGAGATCACGAACACCAGCGGGAGGATGTACAGCATCATCTTCTGCTGGCGGTACATCGGCGACGCCTTGGTCTCCGGCGACATGTTCTTCGCCACGAGCTGCAGCTGGGTGACGAACTGCGACGCGGTCATCACGACGATCATGAAGCCCGCGATGACCCGGACCTCCCACCCGGAGGCGTTCGTGAAGGTCTCGTGCAGGGGAGCGCCGAACAGCGCCGCGTTGCCGAAGTCCTGCGCCAGGGTGTTCGTGAGCAGACCGATGCCGGTCTTGTTGATCTGCGCCTCGTGCAGCACCGAGTACAGCGAGAAGAAGATCGGCATCTGGATGAGCAGCGGCAGGCAGGAGCTCAGCGGGTTCGTCCCGGTCTCCTTGTAGAGGGCCATGGTCTCGCGGCTCATGGCCTCACGCGAGAACTGGTCCTTCTTGCCCTTGTACTTGTCCTGGATCTTCTTCAGCTGCGGCGCCACCTCGAGCATGCGTCGCTGCGACTTGATCTGCCGGACGAAGATCGGGATGAGCGCGGCCCGCACCACGAAGGTGAGGAAGATGATCGACAGCACCCAGGTGATGCCGGCCGACGGGTCCATGCCGATCGACTCGAAGATCCAGTGGAAGGCCACGAGGATCGCCGAGACCACCCACTTCAGTGGCCAGAGGATCGTTCCGATGAAGTCCATGAGGACGGTCACGCCTTTCGAGTGCGCTGGGGGAGCAGGACCGGACGACGGGCATCGCCGGACGGCTGGGGGTGCAGCTGGGACGGGGGGAGCACGAACCCGAACCGGGTCAGGCGGTAGGGGCGGCGGCGACCACGCACGTCGTCGATCCCGCCTGCGGCCCACGGGTTGCACCGCGCGATCCGCCAGGCCCCCATCGCCGACCCGCGCACGACGCCGTACTGCTGGATGGCCTCGAGCGCGTACCGTGAGCACGACGGGTGGTAGCGGCAGACGTTCCCGTACAGGGGAGAGATGACCGCGCGGTAGGCGCGCAGCACGACGACGCACACGTTGCGCGGGAGCAACGCGACGACCCAGGCCAGTCGGTTCAACGCCAGCCGGGTCCACTGGATGCGGTTCATGCTGCCTTCTCCACCCCGCGCGCGAAGGAGCGCGAGACGTCTCCGAGCAGGCTAGGCCATCCGGCCTGCGCCGCGGCTGGCAAGGCCCTGATGACCACGTCGTGGCCGGTCGGCACCTCGGTCAGCAGATCGTGGGCGATCGCCTTGAACCGACGTCGCACCGTGTTGCGGGTGACGGCGTTGCCGACCGTCTTCGCGACGATGAACCCGAAGCGGGTCGGGTCGTCCGGACCGGGCTCGGCCCCGACGGGTCGACGGACCGGTAGTCCTCACCGCGGACGATGCGGTTGGCGCGGGCCAACACGATCGCTACCGGGTTCCGATTCGGGACCGGATCAGGCGCTGCCCCGAGGGGCGCAGCCCGATCAGGCGCTGAGCTCGGTGCGGCCCTTGCCGCGGCGCGCGGCCAGGATGGCGCGGCCGGCACGGGTGCGCATGCGGGCGCGGAAGCCGTGCTTCTTGGCGCGACGACGGTTGTTCGGCTGGAAGGTGCGCTTGCTCATGATGATCTCCACACGGCTGCGCTCGAGGACGGGCTCAGCGCGAGCCGACACGTATGTCTGGACAGCCGCTCGACGAGGCCGAACGACACGATGGGCGCGACCAGGTGGCCGCAGTCAACTGGTTAACGGTACGTGACAGCGGCGGTGAGGTCAAACGGCGACGACGGGCGCCCTCGTCCGAGGTGAGCGCACGATCATCATCCACATTGGGGAAAACGTGCGTTCGGTACGACTCGGTCGGACCCTTTACAGTGGTGTGATCGATCGGCCCGTTCCGCGGAGCGACGGGGGAGTCACCTCACCGTCCGCAGCCGGGCCACCGTGGACAGGACTGTGGACAACCCTGTGGATCACCGCCACGGCGTGACGGCGGTCCGGCCCGTGGATCGGCCGCGCCGGACACCACTCGCGGAGCGGCACCGACCCGGCGCGCCGGAGTCCCGCCGTTCCGGGCACCGAGCACCGAGCACCGAGCACCACGGCACGGGACCGGCGCCACGACACCAGCACACCGACACCAGACCAGGAGACCAGCGCGAATGACGATGCCGGCCGACCCCGTCGAGGACCTCTGGTCCTCCGTCCTGGGCCTCCTCTCCGAGGACGACCGCATCACCCCGCAGCTGCACGGCTTCCTCAACCTGGTCGAACCGAAGGGCGTGCTCGCCGGCACCCTCTACCTCGAGGTCCCCAACGACCTGACACGGGGCATGCTCGAGCAGCGGATCCGCGTCCCGATCACCGAGGCCGTGTCGCGGGTCGGTGACGACTCGGTCGCGAACTTCGCCATCACGGTGAACCCGGACATGGCGTCGGAACCGCGGGTCGAGGCGGTCGTCCCGAGCCACGTCCCCGAGTACGCGGAGCCGGTGCAGGCGCCGGTGGAGCAGAGCGCGGCACCCCGCCAGTACATCGAGGCACCGTTCGTCCCGAGCCAGATCGACTCCCCGGGCACCGGTGGTCGCCCCGAGTCGCGACTCAACCCGAAGTACAACTTCGACAACTTCGTCATCGGCTCGTCGAACCGCTTCGCCCACGCCGCCGCGGTCGCGGTCGCCGAAGCTCCGGCCAAGGCGTACAACCCGCTCTTCATCTACGGCGACTCCGGTCTCGGCAAGACGCACCTCCTCCACGCGATCGGCCACTACGCCGAGAGCCTCTACCCGGGCATCCGTGTCCGGTACGTGTCGAGCGAGGAGTTCACCAACGACTTCATCAACTCGATCGCGAACAACCGGTCGAACCAGTTCCAGCAGCGCTACCGCGACATCGACATCCTGCTGATCGACGACATCCAGTTCCTGCAGGGGAAGGACTCCACGCAGGAGGCCTTCTTCCACACGTTCAACACGCTGCACGACCACAACAAGCAGGTCGTGATCACGTCGGACGTCGCGCCGAAGCACCTGACCGGCTTCGAGGACCGGATGCGCTCACGGTTCGAGTGGGGCCTCATCACCGACGTGCAGGCGCCGGACCTCGAGACGCGCATCGCGATCCTGCGCAAGAAGGCGCAGTCCGACCACCTGCAGGTCCCCGACGACATCCTCGAGTTCATGGCGTCGAAGGTCTCGAGCAACATCCGTGAGCTCGAGGGGACGCTCATCCGCGTCACGGCGTTCGCGAGCCTGAACCGGACGGCCGTCGACATGGCCCTGGTGCAGACGGTCCTCAAGGACCTGATCACCCTCGACGACGACAACGTGATCGCGCCGACGGACATCATCAACCACACCGCGGAGTACTTCAAGCTCTCGGTCGACGACCTGTACGGCTCGTCCCGGTCGCAGGCGATCGCGACCGCGCGGCAGATCGCCATGTACCTGTGCCGTGAGATGACGAGCCTGTCGCTGCCGAAGATCGGGCAGCTGTTCGGCAACCGCGACCACACCACGGTCATGTACGCGAACAAGAAGATCACCGAGCTGATGAAGGAACGACGGTCGATCTACAACCAGGTCACCGAGCTGACGAGCCGCATCAAGCAGGACCGCCGCTACCGCTGACGCGGACGCGAGCAGGACGCGGACGCGAGCAGCTGACGGACGGGAGGCACGGTGCGACTCGGCACCGTGCCTCCCGTCCGTCGTCTCCCCTCGACCCGACATCCGTCGCACCGGTGTCCGACCGGGAGGCCCGCCCCACGGCCTCGGAGAGGCCCACCTCGGCGCGCATCCACCATCTGAGACGGTTCCATGCGCCGAGTTTCCCCCAGTGTGGAAAGCCTGTGGATAACTGTGGAGGACACGCGGTCCGGTTGTTCACAGTTCTGTACCCACCTGTGGAGACTGGGGATGGAAGCGGATAGATGAGATTTGTTCATCCAGACGCTGCCAACACGGGACTCACAACTCACACGTGTGTAGTTCCCTGTGGAGAAGCGGGATGCACAGAGTTATCCACACTGTGCACAGGCGTTAACACCATTGATCCTGGTTAACGATGAAGTTCCGCGGGCCAACCTTGTGGACGGCGGGATGACAAGAAATCCGGGCCCTGCTCCGCTGTGCCACAATGGGGCGGCCGGACAGTCCGCACCGATCGACAGGGGTCCCAGCTGTGAAGTTCGAGGTCAACCGGGACGTCTTCTCCGAAGCCGTCTCCTTCGCGGTGAAGCTCCTCCCACAGCGCACGACCCTCCCGATCCTGTCCGGAGTCCTCATCCACGCCGAGGGCGATCGGCTCACGCTGTCGTCGTTCGACTACGAGGTCTCGGCGCAGACCTCGATCACGGCGCAGATCGACGAACCGGGCACCGTGCTCGTCTCCGGCCGTCTGCTCAACGACATCTCGAGCCGACTGCCGAACGCCCCGGTGACCTTCACCACCGAGGACACGAAGATCTCCGTCACCTGCGGATCGGCGCACTTCACGCTGCTGTCCATGCCGGTCGAGGAGTACCCGACGCTGCCGGAGATCGGTGAGCAGACCGGGGTCGTCCCCGGCGACGCCTTCTCCGAGGCCGTGTCCCAGGTGGCCGTCGCCGCGAGCCGCGACGACGTCACCCCGGTCATCACCGGTGTGCAGCTCGAGGTCGGCGACAACGACCTGTCGCTCATCGCGACCGACCGCTACCGCGTCGCGGTCCGCACGATCGCGTGGGACTCCGGTCGTGTCGGATCCGACCCGCTGCACGCGCTCGTCCCCGCCCGCACCCTGCAGGAGGTCGGCCGCACGTTCGGGTCGGCGTCCACGGTGTCGGTCTCGATCAGCGGGTCGTCGGACCGCGAGCTCATCGCGTTCCACGCCGACGACAAGACCGTGACCTCGCTGCTCATCAAGGGCAACTACCCGCCGGTCCGCCGGCTCTTCCCCGAGACGGTGAACGACCACGCGGTGATCAACACCGCTGAACTCGTCGAGGCCGTCCGACGGGTCTCCCTCGTCCTGGAGCGCGAAGCGGCGCTCCGGTTCTCCTTCTCGGTCGACGGGCTCACGCTCGAGGCGATCGGATCCGAACAAGCGCAGGCGTCAGAGTCGATCAGTGCGTTGCTGACCGGGGAGGAAACGGTGGTCTCGCTGAAGCCCGCCTTCCTCCTGGACGGGTTGAACGCGGTGCACTCCGAGTTCGTCCGCATCTCCTTCACCAAGACGGAGAACCCCAACAAGCCGGGTCCGGTGCTCATCACCGGGCAGACCTCGCAAGAGGCCGCGGCGACGGACGGATACCGGTACCTGCTGCAGCCCAATCTCCTGCTGCGATAGCGCAACAGCCGTACCACTGCGCTGACGCGCCTCTGGCCACCAGCGCGACGACGAACAGAAGAGGAAATCATGCACATCGGTCTTGTCGGCCTCGGTCGCATGGGCAACAACATGCGTGCCCGTCTCCGCAACGCAGGCATCGAGGTCACCGGGTACGACGCGAACCCCGCCGTCTCCGACGTCGCGGACCTCGGCGCCCTGGCAGCCGCACTGCCCGAGGGCAAGAAGCTCGTGTGGGTCATGGTCCCGCACGGCAAGATCACCGACGACGTGATCACGGACCTCGCCGGCGTCCTGGGCGAGGGCGACCTCGTCATCGACGGTGGCAACTCGAAGTGGCTGGACGACACGATCCACGCCGAGCAGCTCGACGCCAAGGGCATCCGGTACATGGACGCCGGTGTCTCCGGTGGTGTCTGGGGCAAGGACAACGGCTACGGCCTGATGGTCGGTGGCGCCCCCGAGGACGTCGAGTTCGCCATGCCGGTCTTCGACGCGCTCCGTCCCGAGGGCCCCCGCGAGGAGGGCTTCTCGCACGCCGGCCCCGTCGGCGCCGGTCACTACGCCAAGATGGTCCACAACGGCATCGAGTACGCGATCATGCAGGCGTACGGCGAGGGCTACGAGCTCCTCGAGGCCAAGGACATCATCAAGGACGTCCCCGCGGTCTTCGCCGGGTGGCAGCGCGGCACCGTCGTGCGCTCCTGGCTGCTCGACCTGATGGTCCTCGCGCTGAACGAGGACCCGAAGCTCGACGCCATCGAGGGTTACGTCGACGACTCCGGCGAGGGCCGTTGGACGGTGGAGGAGGCCATCGAGCACGCCGTGCCGATGCCGACCATCTCCGCGTCGATCTTCGCGCGCTTCGTCTCGCGTCAGGGCAGTGCGTCCCCGACGATGAAGGCCGTCGCGGCCCTGCGCAACCAGTTCGGCGGTCACGCCGTGAAGAAGGCGTAGTTCAGGTCACCACCTGAGCTCGTCCCGGCCCGCGTGCACGTCGACCACCTGCAACTCACCGACTTCCGGAACTACCGGGAGGCGGACGTCGACCTCGCACGCGGGCCGAACCTGTTCGTCGGGCGGAACGGACAGGGCAAGACCAACCTGGTCGAGGCGATCGGCTACCTCTCGACCCTCGGGTCGCACCGGGTCCCGACCGACGCCGCCCTCGTCCGTCAGGGCTGCGACGCCGCGATCGTGCGCGCTCGACTGGCGCACGAGGACCGCAGCATCCTGGCCGAGGTGCAGATCAACCGCACCGGGTCGAACCGCGCGCAGGTCAACCGGGCCGCGATCAAGCCCCGCGAACTGCCGCGGTACTGCACCAGCGTGCTCTTCGCCCCCGAGGACCTGGCCCTCGTCCGCGGTGAGCCCTCGGGCCGTCGGCGCATGCTCGACGAGCTGCTCGGCCAGATCGCACCCCGGATGCAGGGCGTGCTCGCCGACTACGACCGGACGCTCAAGCAGCGGAACACCCTGCTGAAGTCGGCACGGGCGAGCGGTGCGCGGTCCGGCTCCCTCGCGACGCTGGACGTCTGGGACGACCGGCTCGTCGCGTTCGGTTCCGAGATCATCGCGGCCCGCGACCACCTCACCCGTCGGCTCGCGCCGTTCGTCACGGAGGCCTACGCCACCGTCGCGGGCGAACGGCACGAGGCGACCATCTCGGGTGTGCTCAGCGTGCGCGGCGGTGACCCCGAGGACGCTGCCGCGACCGACCCGGTGCTCGGGACGCCGGACGAACCGGTGTCCGTCGCCGCTGCGGCCGAGGCCTTCCGTGGTGCGCTCGAGCGTCGGCGTCGGGACGAACTCGACCGCGGACTGACCCTCGTCGGACCGCACCGCGACGACGTGCTCTTCCAGCTGAACGGGTTACCTGCGCGCGGGTACGCCAGTCACGGCGAGTCGTGGTCGTTCGCCCTCGCGATCAAGCTCGCCGGCGCCGCGGTGCTCCGGGCGGAGTCGACGCTCGGCGACCCGATCATCATCCTCGACGACGTGTTCGCCGAGCTCGACGAGTCACGGCGTGAACGGTTGGCGGGGGCGGTCGCCGACTACGAGCAGGTGCTCATCACCGCCGCGGTGCTCGGGGACGTGCCCGACCAGCTCGCCGCCCACACCGTTCGGATCGAGGCGGGCACGATCGTGACGGACGAGGCTCGCGCCTGATGCCCAAGCCGTGGAAGCCCTCCGAGCCCTCGCGGGTGTACCGGCACCTGCGCGCCGTGTTCGGCGACCCGTCCCTCCGCACCGTCGACGCCCGACGTCGCCGGTCCCGCGAGCTCGACGCCGACACGGTCCCGTACGGCAAGGGTCGCGAACCCCGGGGGCTCGGCGACGTGGTCGGCGCGCTGGCCCAGGAACTCGGGTGGTCGGAGCCGTTGGCGCGCTCGGAGCTCTTCGTCGACTGGCCCGCCGTGGTGGGCGACGAACTCGCGAAGCACTCGCGCCCGATGACGATCGACGACGGCACGCTCGTCATCCGCTGCGACTCGACGGCGTGGGCGACGCAGCTCCGTCTGATGCGCGCGACCGTGACGACGACGATCGCCGAGCGGCACCCGGGAGCGGGCGTGCAGTCGATCCGGGTTTCCGGCCCGGACGTCCCCACCTGGAAACGCGGTCCCAGGACCGTCCAGGGGCGTGGTCCTCGCGACACCTACGGTTGACGCGACGAAATCGTCCTCGGGGATGAAGAACACCCGTCCAGCGGGCGGATGAGCCCCGTGGAGAGGGGCTCCTGCGGTAGACTGGCGAGTGCAGTGTGCGGGCGTTCCGCGCGCAGGCAGGAGCAATCCCGACATGGCATCAGAATCTGACGACGACCGGACGATCCCGCAGGACGAGACCGAGCAGGCTCCACCGACGGAACCATCGTACGGCGCAGACCAGATTCAGGTGCTGGAGGGGCTCGAGGCGGTCCGCAAGCGCCCGGGCATGTACATCGGCTCGACGGGTCCGCGCGGTCTCCACCACCTGGTGCAGGAGATCGTCGACAACTCCGTCGACGAAGCACTGGCCGGCTACTGCGACACGATCGACGTCACCATCCGCGAGGACGGCGGCGTCCGCGTGGTCGACAACGGCCGTGGCATCCCGGTCGACACCCACGCGGCCGAGGGCGTCTCGACGCTCCAGGTCGTCCTCACCGTCCTGCACGCCGGCGGCAAGTTCGGTGGCGGCGGGTACGCGGTGTCCGGTGGTCTGCACGGCGTGGGCTCCTCCGTCGTGAACGCCCTGAGCTCCGAGCTCGACGTCGAGGTCCGCCGCCAGGGCCACGTCTGGCGCCAGAGCTACACCGACGGCGTCCCGGTCGCCCCCGTCTCGAAGGACGAGGAGACCGACGTGACCGGCACCACGATCACGTTCTGGCCGAACGCCGACATCTTCGAGACCGTCGAGTTCGACTACGAGACGCTGCGCACGCGCTTCCAGCAGATGGCCTTCCTCAACAAGGGCCTCCGCATCAACCTCACCGACGAGCGCACCCCGGACGAGGGCGAGGAGTCGCGCCGTGACTCCTTCCGCTACGAGCGCGGGCTGCCCGACTACGTCGAGTACCTCAACGCGCAGAAGAAGGCGGACCTCGTCCACCCCGACGTCATCGCGATCGAGGCCGAGGACACCGAGCGCAAGATCGCGCTCGAGATCGCCATGCAGTGGAACACCTCCTACCAGGAGAGCGTCCACACCTTCGCGAACACGATCAACACGCACGAGGGCGGCACCCACGAAGAGGGCTTCCGTGCGGCCCTGACGAGCCTGGTCAACCGGTACGCCCGCGAGACCAAGATCATCAAGGAGAAGGACGACAACCTCACGGGTGACGACATCCGCGAAGGGCTGACCGCCGTCATCTCCGTGAAGCTCGGCGAGCCGCAGTTCGAGGGCCAGACGAAGACCAAGCTCGGCAACACCGAGGCGAAGTCGTTCGTGCAGCGCGTCGTCGGCACCGAGCTCACCCACTGGTTCGAGAGCAACCCGTCCCAGGCGCGCGACGTCGTGCGGAAGGCGATCCAGGCGTCGCAAGCCCGGCTCGCCGCCCGCAAGGCCCGCGAGACCACCCGGCGCAAGGGGCTGCTCGAGTCGGGCGGCATGCCCGGCAAGCTCAAGGACTGCCAGTCGAAGGACCCGACGCTGTCGGAGATCTTCATGGTCGAGGGCGACTCCGCCGGTGGTTCCGCCGTGCAGGGTCGCAACCCCATGACCCAGGCGATCCTGCCGCTGCGCGGCAAGATCCTCAACGTCGAGAAGGCCCGCCTCGACCGCGCCCTGGCCAACCAGGAGATCCAGTCGATGATCACGGCGTTCGGCGCCGGCATCGGCGAGGACTTCGACCCGGACAAGGCCCGGTACCACAAGATCGTGCTGATGGCCGATGCCGACGTGGACGGTCAGCACATCACGACGCTGCTGCTCACGCTGCTCTTCCGCTACATGCGTCCGCTCATCGAGCGCGGGTACGTGTACCTCGCACAGCCGCCGCTGTACCGCCTGAAGTGGTCGAACGCGGCACACGAGTACGTGTTCAGCGACCGGGAGCGCGACGCCCTGATGCAGGCGGGCATCGCCGCCGGCAAGCGCATCCCGAAGGACAACGGGATCCAGCGCTACAAGGGTCTGGGCGAGATGGACTACAAGGAGCTCTGGGACACCACGATGAACCCGGACACCCGCACGCTCCTGCAGGTCACGCTCGAGGACGCCGCCGCGGTCGACAGCGTCTTCGCGACGCTGATGGGTGAGGACGTCGAGTCGCGACGCCAGTTCATCCAGCAGAACGCCAAGGACGTCCGCTTCCTCGACATCTAGTACCGGCCTGGAGGCGCGGTGCCAGCCGCGTCGACCAGTCCCGACCCCCTGTGGTCGCGCCCGGCGCGACCGACGGAACCAGTGCCTCCCGGCCGACGACCGGAGGGCCACCAGAAAGGTGACCAAGCCACATGGCTGACGACAACGAGAACGGCGCCGACGAGCAGCCCGAGATCGTGCACGGCGAGGTAGGCGACATCGTGGTCTCCGGCGACCGCATCTCGCAGGTCGACCTGCAGCTCGAGATGCAGCGGTCGTACCTCGACTACGCGATGTCCGTCATCGTCGGACGTGCGCTGCCGGAGGTCCGTGACGGCCTGAAGCCGGTCCACCGCCGCGTCATCTACGCGATGTTCGACGGCGGCTACCGGCCGGACCGGGCGTTCTCGAAGTGCTCCCGCGTCGTCGGCGACGTCATGGGCCAGTTCCACCCGCACGGCGACAGCGCGATCTACGACGCGCTCGTCCGCCTCGTGCAGCCGTGGTCGCTCCGGTACCCGCTCGCGCTCGGCCAGGGCAACTTCGGGTCCCCGGGCAACGACGGCGCCGCGGCCCCGCGGTACACCGAAACCAAGATGGCACCGCTCGCCATGGAGATGGTCCGGGACATCGACGAGGACACCGTCGACTTCCAGGACAACTACGACGGCCGCACGCAGGAGCCGTCGATCCTGCCGGCGCGCTTCCCGAACCTGCTGGTCAACGGGTCGGTCGGCATCGCGGTCGGCATGGCCACGAACATCCCCCCGCACAACCTGCGCGAGGTCGCCGAGGGCGCCCAGTGGGCGCTCGCACACCCGGACGCGACGCGCGAGGAGCTCCTCGGCGCGCTCATGCAGCGGATCAAGGGCCCGGACTTCCCGACCGGCGCGCAGATCCTCGGCACGAAGGGCATCCAGGACGCCTACCGCACCGGTCGTGGCTCGATCACGATGCGCGCGGTCGTCAACGTCGAGGAGATCCAGGGCCGCACGTGCCTGGTCGTCACCGAGCTGCCGTACCAGGTGAACCCGGACAACCTGGCGATCCGCATCGCCGAGGGCGTGAAGGACGGCAAGCTCGCCGGCATCGCGGACATCCGCGACGAGACCTCCGGCCGCACCGGTCAGCGCCTGGTCATCGTGCTGAAGCGCGACGCGGTGGCGAAGGTCGTGCTCAACAACCTGTACAAGCACACGCAGCTGCAGGAGAACTTCGGCGCGAACATGCTCGCCATCGTCGACGGGGTGCCGCGCACGCTGTCGCTCGACGGCTTCATCTCGGCGTGGGTCGACCACCAGATCGACGTCATCGTCCGCCGTACCCAGTACCGGCTCCGCGAGGCCGAGAAGCGCGCGCACATCCTGCGCGGCTACCTCGCGGCGCTCGACGCCCTCGACGAGGTCATCGCGCTCATCCGTCGGTCGCCCGACGTCGAGGAGGCGCGGACCGGCCTGATGGACCTGCTGTCCGTCGACGAGATCCAGGCACGCGCGATCCTCGAGCTGCAGCTCCGCCGCCTGGCCGCCCTCGAGCGCCAGAAGATCCACGACGAGGCCGAGGAACTCGAGCGCAAGATCGCCGACTTCCAGGACATCCTGGCGTCGGAGACCCGGCAGCGCACGATCATCGGCGACGAGCTCGCCGAGATCGTCGACCGCTTCGGGGACGACCGTCGCAGCGAGATCATGCTCGGCTACGACGGTGACATGTCCATCGAGGACCTCATCCCGGAAGAGGAGATGGTCGTCACCATCACCCGCGGCGGGTACGTCAAGCGCACGCGGAGCGACAACTACCGGTCGCAGCACCGCGGCGGTCGCGGCGTCAAGGGTGCGCAGCTCCGCGCGGACGACATCGTCGAGCACTTCTTCGTCACGACGACCCACCACTGGCTGCTCTTCCTCACCGACCAGGGTCGCGTGTACCGCGCCAAGGCGTACGAGCTGCAGGAGGCGAGCCGTGACGCCAAGGGGCAGCACGTCGCCAACCTGCTCGCCATGCAGCCCGACGAGCAGATCCAGCAGGTGCTCGACATCCGCGACTACGAGGCGGCGCAGTACCTCGTGCTCGCGACAGAGCAGGGTCTGGTCAAGAAGACCGCGCTGACCGAGTACGACACCAACCGCACCGGCGGCATCATCGCGATCAACCTCCGCGAGGGCGACAAGCTCCGCCAGGCACTGCTCGTCGACGAGACCGACGACCTGCTGCTCGTGTCGAAGCACGGCATGTCGCTCCGCTTCACGGCGACCAACGACACCCTCCGTCCGATGGGCCGGTCGACCTCCGGCGTGAAGGGCATGTCCTTCCGCGGCGACGACGCACTGCTCGCCGCACGTGTGGTGTCGGACGACGGCTACGTGTGGGTGATGACCGAGGGCGGCTACGCCAAGCGCACCTCGGTCGACCAGTACCGGGTGCAGGGCCGCGGTGGTCTCGGCATCAAGGTGGCCAAGCTGGCCGCCGATCGGGGCGACCTCGTGGGGGCGCTCATCGTCGGCGAGGACGACGAGGTGCTCGTCGTGCTGCAATCGGGCAAGGTGGTAAGGTCTGCCGTGTCCGAGGTGCCCGCCAAGGGTCGCGACACGATGGGTGTGGTCTTCGCGAGGTTCGCGGAGAACGACCGGATCATCGCGGTGGCCCGGAACAGCGAGCGGAACCTGGATGACCAGGACGACGCCGACCCCGAGATCGAGCCTGCGGGCCCGGTGGAGACGGTGAGCCCTGACGAAGCGGCCCCCGAACCCGCCGACCCCGCCGACACCGAGCCTGTCGAGGACGAGGCCGGAGAGGACCAGTCGAACAATGAGTAGTGTCGCCGAGAAGCTCCAGAAGAAGGCGAAACGTCCCAGCGGTACCCGGCAGGTCCGCCTGCGTCTGGTGTACCTCGACTTCTGGTCGATGGTGAAGCTGAGCTTCCTCATCGCGCTCGCCGGTTCGATCGTGATCATCGTCGCGACCGCGCTGGTCTGGGTCATCCTCAACCAGACCGGTGTGTTCACCCAGATCGACGCCCTGCTCAAGGACGTCACCGGGCAGAACAGCTACTCGATCATGGACCAGTTCTCGCTCGGGCAGGTCCTCGGGTTCTCGGTCGTGGTGGGCATCCTCAACGTGGTCGTCGGCACCGTGCTCGGCGCGATCGTGAGCGTCCTCTACAACCTCAGTGTGCGGATCACGGGCGGCCTGCTCGTGGGCTTCACGAACAACTGACACACCCGGGCCGGACGGCAGTCGCCCCTCGATTTCGTTCTCCGAGATCGGTACGGTAGGCTTTCTTCTGGTCTGAGGGGCTATAGCTCAGGCGGTTAGAGCGCTTCGCTGATAACGAAGAGGTCCAAGGTTCAAGTCCTTGTAGCCCCACCACTTCCCACCGGGACCAGTACGCTGGTCCTCACGGGGCCTTAGCTCAGTTGGTAGAGCGCCTGCTTTGCAAGCAGGATGTCGGGAGTTCGATTCTCCCAGGCTCCACTCGAGAAGCCCCTGCTCGCGACTTCGTCGCTTCGCAGGGGCTTCGTTCTGTGCTGGCCTGCGCCTCCGGCGCGCCGCTCCGCGATGGTCGCCTTCTTCCGGGCGTTGCCGCTGCGGGGTGGTCGTCTCGGTCGTCTTCGGGCGTGAGGTGTCGCCGCTGCGGGCGTTCGGCCCGGCGCTGGCGCACGACATGCCGTCTGTGGTGCTTCGACGCGGCATGTCGTGGCACCTGGGCGAGCGACGGCGGCATGTTGCGCGACGGCGCAACAGCGGCTGACGGGATGAGGGCGTGCCTCCAGTCTGTGGCTGGGGCTGGGGCTGAGGCCGGGCCTGTGCCTGAGGCTGGGGCCGGTGCTGTGCCTGAGCCTGAGGCTGGGGCTGTCGAGCGGGCAGGACGTGCCGCGTGCGGGGCGTCGACAGGGTTCTTCTCGTCGAGTCTCAGCGGTGAGCGGGCCGTATGTCGCCCGTTCGGGGCTCGGGGCTCGGGGCTCGGGGCTCGGGGCTCGGGGCAGGTGGCACGGGGCCGGGGCCGGGGCAGGTTCTGCGGCGTGCGGGACGGCCGGGGACGACGAAGGGCCCCGGCGCGGTGCCGGGGCCCTTCGTACGAACCGGGAGGTCAGGCGGCGGGCTTCTCCGCCGTGTCGGCGTCGTCGGCGACCCACAGGTCGTCGTCGGCGCGGAGCGTCTGGTAGGCGGCGTACGCGGCGCCGGCAACGGCGACCACACCGACGACGATGAGGGCGACCCCACCGAACCCGAGGCCCTTCTTCTGCTGCCCCGGCGTGTACTTCGCCGCGGCCTTCTTCGCCTTCTTGCCCTTCTTCTGGGCGTCCTTCACGATCTTCTTGACGCGCGGGTCCTTCGCGAGGTCCTTCACGCTCATCACCGAACCAGCGGTCGCCACGAGGCCGGGGACGACCTCGGTCTGGAAGCGGTGCGACGCGCTGTGCGCGGCCGAGGTCGCTGCGTGCACGCCCGTCGCGACGGCGGGACGGATCCCGTTGTCGATCGCGTTCTGCACGCGGGGGGCGATGTCCTTGCGGGCTGCGTCAGCAGCGTGCGAGCGGGCCTCGGCGAGGATCGCGTTCGCGTGCTCGAGGACCTTGCGCTGCTCGCCGAGGAGCGAGGCCGTCTTGCCCTTGAGCTTCTTGATCTGCTTCCGACGCTTGCGCGGGATCTCGATCGTCGTCATCTGGTACCTCCATCGGATCGGCGTGACCCCATCCTGCCACCGAGCACCCTGACAGGTCACGGATCGTCGGCTGTGTGATCCGTGTCACCGTCAGGAGTGCATGCGAGAATCGACACATGTCTCTGCACACCGCTGTCGCAACGATCCACACGAACAAGGGCGACATCCGCGTCAACCTGTTCGGCAACCACGCCCCGAAGACCGTCAAGAACTTCGTCGACCTCGCGACCGGCAAGCAGGAGTGGACGCACCCCGGCACGGGCAAGGTCTCGACCGACAAGCTCTACGACGGTGTCGTCTTCCACCGCATCATCAAGGACTTCATGATCCAGGGCGGCGACCCGCTCGGTCAGGGCATCGGTGGTCCGGGCTACCGCTTCGACGACGAGATCCACCCGGAGCTCACCTTCCAGGAGCCGTACATCTTCGCGATGGCGAACGCCGGCATCCAGGGCGGGCGGGGCACGAACGGCTCGCAGTTCTTCATCACGACCGTGGCGACCCCCTGGCTGCAGGGCAAGCACACCATCTTCGGTGAGGTCGCCGACGACGAGTCGCGCGCGGTCGTCGACGCGATCGAGGGCGTCCCGACGGACGGTCGCGACAAGCCCGTCGAGGACGTCGTCATCGAGAGCATCGACGTCGAGGACGTCTGAACCCGGTGACCGACCAGGCCCCGGGGCGGGACAACTACTGCTACCGGCACCCGGACCGGCAGAGCTTCATCCTGTGCCAGCGGTGCGGGCGGACGATCTGCACCGAGTGCCAGACGCCGGCGGCCGTCGGCGTGCACTGCCCGGAGTGCGTACGTGAACAGCGCGCGCAGTTCCAGGCGAACCGTCGTGCCTCCGGGGCCCCGGGCGGCCTGACCGTCGCCCGTCGTCGGTTCGCGATGATGGACCAGAAGGCGACCACGGTGATCATCGCCGTGTCGGTCGTGATCTGGCTGCTGAACCTGCTGTCCGGCAACGTCGTCAACCAGTGGCTCAGCTACTGGACGCCGTTGGTCGGGACACAGCCGTGGCGCCTCGTCACGGGGCTGTTCGTCCACTCGTCGATCTTCCACATCGGGTTCAACATGCTCGCGGTGTTCATCTTCGGGCGGATCCTCGAGAACCTCCTCGGCACGTGGCGCTTCGTCGCGCTGTACTTCCTGGCGGGCCTCGGCGGTGACCTCGCGGTGTCCCTGCTGACCCCCGGTACGCCGGTGGTCGGTGCCTCGGGTGCGATCTTCGGGCTGTTCGCGGCGTTCTTCGTGATCCAGCGCAGCCTCGGCTACAACGCCGTCCAGCTGCTCGTCATCATGGGGCTCAACCTCGTCGTCGGCTTCCTGCCCGGGACCAACATCTCGTGGCAGGCCCACGTCGGTGGCATCGTGCTCGGGTTCGTCACGGGCTTCGTCTTCTCGAAGACCCGGAACGTCCGGCAGCGTGGCCTGCAGGTCGGGCTCCTCGTCGCCGAAGCGGTCCTGCTCGTGGCCGGGATCGGCGCCGCGTACATCAGCATCGGTGGCTACGCGATCGGCTGACGAGTCCGCCGCCGCTCAGGACGCCTCGTCCCACCACAGTGTGGGGCGGGGCGTTCTGCCTCTCTGGAGGCCGCTTTCCACAGCCGTCCGGTGAGTTCTCCACAGTTGGGGACAACTCGGTGAGTTACACGGGTGTGATTATCCCCACTGTGGACGGGCCTGTGGACAACTCGGGGGCCATGGTGTGGATGGTCGTGTGGAAAGTGTGGACAACTGTGGAGAACGTGGTCCCGGGTGTGGACGGATGCGTCGGGGTGGTGTCGGGCTTGTGGACAGCGAGCAGGAACCCGGGCCGAGACGGGACGGGCCGGGACAGGACGGGCCGGGAGGGGACGGGCCGGGGCGAACGACGACGCCCGCCGTACCGGGCGGTACGACGGGCGTCGGGAGATGCTGGGCGGCGGTCAGCGCCACCGCGTGGTCATGAGGAACCCGATGAACATGATCCCGAAGCCGATCAGGATGTTCCACGACCCGAGCGACGGTACGGGCAGGGTCGTGTTCGAGATGTAGAAGACGATGACCCAGGCCAGCCCGATGAGCATGAAGCCGAACATGACCGGCTTGAACCACATGGGGTTGGGCTGGTCGCCCGCCGTGTCGACCGAGTCGGCTCGGGTCCTCCGGGCGGGCTTGGTGCGGTCCTTGTCCTTGGCCATGGCCGGTATCCTACCGTGACCACGTCTGTGGGAAGACCCTCAGCAGCCCGCGCACATCCCCCACGAGTACGGTGATCCGACCATGACCAAGATCCTCGTCGTCGACAACTACGACAGCTTCGTCTACACGCTCAACGGCTACCTGCAGCAGCTCGGCGCGGACACCGACGTCGTCCGGAACGACGCGTTCCCCGAGGACGAGATCGCCGAGCGCATCGCCGACTACGACGGTGTGCTGCTCTCGCCCGGGCCGGGCACCCCCGCGGACGCCGGTGTCTCGATCCCCACCGTGCGTGCGGCCGTCGACGCCGAGACCCCGCTGCTCGGCGTGTGCCTCGGGCACCAGGCGATCGCTGAAGCCATGGGCGCCACGGTGACCCACGCCGAGGAACTCATGCACGGGAAGACCTCACAGGTCGACCACGACGACAGCGTGCTCTTCGCCGGTGTCCCGCACCCGTTCACCGCCACGCGGTACCACTCGCTCGCGATCGTCGACGGGACGGTGCCCGACGAGCTCACCGTCACGGCGCGGACCGCAGGTGGGGTGATCATGGGCGTGCAGCACCGTGACCACCCGGTGTACGGCGTGCAGTTCCACCCGGAGTCCGTCCTCACCGAGGGCGGGTACCGGATGGTCGGCAACTGGCTCGAGACCACCGGTCTGACCGGTGCTGCCGAGCGGGCCGCAGCGCTCAACCCGCTGATCGCCGAACACCGGTCCTGACGCCGGAGCGGTACGACCGCCGCCGCGTCCGGTGACCACCGGCGCAGGCGACGTCCGCGGGGATGCTGCCGCGTGCCTCCAGGCCGACGGACGGACGCCCGCCGCAGCCGACGTGACGGACGGACTACTGTCCGGCGCCGCCGCCCTGGACGGTCCCGCTGCCGCCGCCACCGTCGCTGCCGCTGTCGTCGCCACCCCGGTCGGGGACGGACGGCGCCTGCGACGGCCGCTGTGCCGAGGCTGCGCAGTACGTCAGCGTGATGGTGCTGCCCTGCGCGACGTCGCCCTGCGGCACGCTCTGCTGCACCACGGTGCTGCCCGTGCACGTGTACGTCGGGGACGCCACGACCTTCAGCCCGAGGTTCGCGAGTGCCTCGTTGGCGGCGCTGATCGGCTGCTGCGTGACGTCCGGCATCTGCACCTTGCCGTTGGAGACCGTCAGGTTGACGACGGAACCCTTCGTCAGCTGCGTGCTGCTGCCCGGGTCGCTGCTCATCACGGTGCCCTCGGGCACGTCGCTCGAGTAGTCGCTGTTGATCGCTCCGACCGCGAACCCGGCGTCCTTCAGGGCTTGTTCCGCCGCGTCCTGCGTCTGGTTGGCGACGTCCGGGACGGCGACCTGCTCCGGTCCCAGGGAGACGACGACGCGGATGCTCTGCTTGCGGGCGACGTTCGTGCCCTCCCCGGGCTCGGTGCGGATGACCGTGTCCTTGGCGACGTCGTCGGAGTTCTCGCCGACCTCGACGGCACTGAGGTCCCGCTTCTCGAGTTCGGTCCGCGCCGAGTCCCACGTGGCGCCGACGACGTTCGGTACGGACACCGACGACGACACCGGTGCCTTGCCGGGCTGCAGGTTCGCGACGAAGAACACCACGCCCGCGATGACGGCGGCGGTGAGGATGATGCCGAGCCAGATCCAGGCGACCGGAGGGCGGTTCTGCGTGCGCTGGGGTCGGTGGTCAGCGGCGTCGTCGTCGAGCTCGCGGAACGCCACGGCAGGGTTCGAGGTCGTGCGGGGGTTCACGCCGAAGAGCATCGTGGACGCGTCGTGTGCCGCGTTCTGCTGGAGCGTTCGCGTGGACACCGGGACCTTGCCGGCGGCGGCCTGCTGCAGGTCGGTCCGGAAGTCCGCGGCGGTCTGGAACCGACGGGTGCGGTCCTTCACCAGGGCGTGCAGCGTCACCGCGTCGAGCGCCGGGGACACCTCGGGCACGAGCGTGGAGGGCGCGACCGGCTGCTCGCTCACGTGCTGGTAGGCCACGGCCACCGGGGAGTCGCCGACGAAGGGCGGGCGGCCGGTGAGCAGCTCGAAGAGCAGCACGCCGGTCGAGTACAGGTCGGTCCGGGCGTCGACGGTCTCACCGCGGGCCTGCTCCGGCGAGAAGTACGAGGCCGTCCCGAGGATCGAGGTCGTCTGCGCGACCGTCGCGGACGTGTCGGTGATGGCACGGGCGATGCCGAAGTCCATCACCTTGACCTGGCCGCTGTGCGTCACCATGACGTTCGCGGGCTTGATGTCGCGGTGCACCACGCCGGCGCGGTGCGAGTACTCGAGGGCGGTGAGGATCCCCTCGGTGATGCGGACCGCCTCGGCCGGGTCGAGCGGGCCGTCGTCGAGCACGTCGGAGAGTGCGCGACCGTCGACGCGCTCCATGACGATGTAGGGCACCTGGACCTGGGCGCCGGAGGGCTCGGTGACCGTCTCCTCGCCCGCGTCGTAGACGCGCACGATCGTCGGGTGCGCCATGCGGGCCGCCGCCTGGGCCTCCTGCCGGAAGCGGATCCGGAAGGTCGGGTCCGTGGCGAGGCTCGGCTTGAGGAGCTTCACCGCCACCTTGCGACCGAGTCGCGTGTCGGTGCCCACGTGCACCGTCGCCATGCCCCCACGACCGATGACGTCACCGATCTCGTAGCGGTCGGCGAGGAGCGTGATCCCCGCGGTCACACCTTCTGGCACGTACTCCTCCGAATGTTCGTCCGGGCAAGTGTACGGCAGGGGTTCCTGCCCGAACGCTGACGACGGGGGCTGCCGACGAACCGTTACACAACGGTGTCGACAGCCCCCGTTCGGGTGACGATCAGTTGGCGTCCTGCGGGCCCGTCGGGGTCGGGGTCGGGGTGCCCGAGGGCGTCGGGTCCTCGGCCTGTTCCCACGTCGCCGTCGCGGCGTCCGAGGACTCGGAGGCAGCGAGCGAGCCGCACGTGACCGTGTAGGTGAAGGACACCTCGTCGTTCACGGCGTCCGCCTGGATGGTGACGGCCGTCGAGCTGGTGTCCCCGGAGGTGGCCCCCGAGGCGTCCTTGCCGCCCGTGACCGTCCACGTGTACTTCGACACGTCGTAGCCGTCGGGGCACGTCGCGCCCGACCAGCTGAAGGTGACCTGGCCGGACTCGGACACCGTCCCCGCGGTCGGGGTGTTCGGCTTGTTGGCCGTCGGCGGCGTCGTGTACTGGGTGAGCGTGACGAGGGTGCCCTCGACGACGCTGCCGGTCGGGGTGAGGTCCGCGACGGTGCCGGCCTGCTCCGCCGTCGGCGCGGGGCTGCCGTCCTGCACGGTGACCTCGAAGCCGCGGCCCTGGAGCTCGTTCCGGACCTCGTCGGCGCTGCGGCCGACGTAGTCGCTCTTGTTCAGGAACACCCGTGCCGTGGTCGGTGTCGGTGTCGGCGTCGACCTGGTCGGCGCGGCCGAGGCCGACGTCGGTGCGGGGTCCGGGTCGTCGGAGCCGCCGAGCGCGAAGGCCGCGATGACCCCACCGATGACGAGCACCGCGAGGACCCCGACGAGCCACCAGATCCAGGCGCGCTTCTTGGTCGGCTCCTCGTCCTCCGGCGCTGCCGGTGACCGCGGCGTGCCGGGAGGGCCGGCGACGGCTCCGGCCTGCGTGCCGATGAGCGCGGTCGCCGCGTCGTTGCCCGGACGCTGCGGCGGGTTGAACGCGACGGTGCCCGCGCCGCCGACTGCAGGCACGGCGACGGTCGCTGCGGCGACGTCCCCGCGCCGCAGCGCCTGGGACGCGCGGGCCAGGTTCGCCGCGGTCGCCGGACGGTCCGCCGGCTTCTTGGCGATGCAGGACAGCACGAGTGCCGAGACCGGCTCGGGCACGTCACCGGGCAGCGCGGGCGGCTGCTCGTTGATGTGCGCCATCGCGATCGCGACCTGGGACTCGCCGGTGAACGGACGACGCCCGGCCAGGCACTCGTACGCGACGATGCCCAGCGAGTAGATGTCGGTCGACGGCGATGCCGGGTGGCCGCTCGCCTGTTCCGGGGACAGGTACTGGACGGTGCCCATCACCTGGCCCGTCGCGGTGAGCGGGACCTGGTCGGCGATGCGCGCGATACCGAAGTCGGTGATCTTCACACGGCCGTCGGGCGTGATGAGCAGGTTCCCGGGCTTGATGTCACGGTGCACCAGGCCGACGGCGTGGGCGGCCTGCAGGGCGTTCGCCGTCTGGGCGACGATGTCGAGCACCTTGTCGACCGGCAGCGTGTGCTCCCGCTCGATCATGGTGGACAGGGCCTCGCCCGGGACGAGTTCCATCACCAGGTAGGCGCTGCCGTCCTCCTCGCCGTAGTCGAAGACGTTGGCGATCCCCTCGTGGTTGACGAGGGCAGCGTGGCGCGCCTCTGCGCGGAAGCGCTCGAGGAAGCCCGGGTCGCCGAGGTACTCGTCCTTGAGGATCTTGAGTGCGACGGTCCGGCCGATGACGAGGTCGGTCGCCTGCCACACCTCACCCATGCCGCCGATCGCGACCCGCGAGGAGAGCTGGTACCGCCCACCGAAGGTGAGTCCGCTGGTGGGTCTCATTTGTTCAGCACCGCCTCCATGACCTTCTTCGCGACCGGGGCCGCGACCGTGTTGCCGACGCCGGACTGCCCGAGTCCGCCGCCGTTCCCGACGACGACCGCGACGGCCACCTCCGGGTTCTTCGCCGGGGCGAACCCCGTGAACCACAGCGTGTACGGATCACCCGTACCGCCTTCCGCCGTACCCGTCTTGCCGGCGACGTCGACTCCGTCGATCTTGGCATTGGTGCCGGTCCCGCCGCTCACGACGCTCTGCATCGCCTCGGTCAGGTCGGCGGCCTCGGAGCCGGACAGCGGGTCGCTGTACTGCTTCGGCGAGAACGACTCGACGGTCTTCAGGTCGCTCGTGGTGATCGAGTCGACGAGCGAGGGCTGCATGACCTTGCCGCCGTTCGCGATGCCGGCCGACACCATCGCCATCTGCAGCGGCGAGACGCGCACGCTGGCCTGCCCGAACGCGCTCAGCATGAGCTGGGCGGTCGAGTCGACGTCGGGGTACTGGCTCGCGGTGGCGCGCATCGGGACCTCGATCGCGTCACCGAAGCCGTACTCGTCCGCGACGGACTTGATCGTGTCGTACCCGAGCTTCTGGCCGAGCTCGGCGAACGGGATGTTGCACGAGAACTGGATCGCCGTCCGGAGCTTGACCGTGTCGCCACCGCCGCAGGAGCCGCCCTCGGCGTTGTTGATGTACGAGCTGGTGCCCGGCAGCTGCAGGCGCGACGGGTTCGGGAACTCGGAGTCGAGCGAGTACTTGCCGTCCTTGAGCGCGGCGGAGGCCACGACGAGCTTGAAGACCGATCCCGGCGTGTACAGGTCGCCGCCGATCGCCCGGTTCTGCAGCGGGGTCGGGGTCTGCTGCAGCAGGGCGTCGTACTGCTGCTTGACCTGCGCGGTGTCGTGCGAGGTCAGGGCGTTCGGGTCGTACGCCGGCTTCGACACCATCGCCAGGATCTTGCCCGTGCTGGGCTGGATCGCGACGACCGCACCGCTGTTCTCGCCGAGTGCGTCGTACGCGGCCTGCTGCACGTCCGGGTCGATGGTGAGGTTGACGTTGTCGCCCTGGACGTCCTGCCCGGTGAGGATCGCGTTGAGGTTCTGGAAGAACGACGCGTCGGAGTTGCCGGAGAGCACGGCGTTCTCGGCGCTCTCGATGCCCGTGTTGCCCTGGCCGATGGTGAAGTAGCCGGTCACGGCGGAGTACAGCGCACCGTTCGTGTACTTGCGCTGGTACTGGTACTGGTCGTCCGAGGGGGTCGACTCGGCGATCGGGCTGCCGTCGACCAGGATCGCGCCGCGCTTGGTGGAGTAGCTGTCCAGGATCGTGCGGGAGTTCCGTGAGTCGGCACGCAGGGTGTCGGCGGCGAAGAACTGGATCGAGGTCGTCGACACGAAGAGCGCGACGAACATGAGCACGATGACGGTCGAGACGCCGCGGAGCTGTCGGTTCACCGGGTGCGCTCCTTCCTGGTCGTCGCACCGCGTCCGGAACGGCCACGGGCGGCGGGGACCGCGCCCTGCTGGACGCGCTGTTCTGCGGGGATCGAGTCGGTCAGTCGCAGCAGCATCGCCGCGATGATCCAGTTCGCGATGAGCGACGAGCCACCCGCGGCCATGAAGGGTGTGGTCAGACCGGTCACCGGGATGATCCGGGTGATGCCGCCGACGACGACGAACACCTGCAGGGCGATGATGAAGCCGAAGCCGACACCGAGCAGCTTGCCGAAGTCGTCCTGCGCCATGAAGGCCACGCGGAGGCCCCGCGACGCCAGCACGATGAACAGGGCGAGGATCGCGAAGACGCCGATCAGCCCGAGTTCCTCGCCGAGCGACGCGACGATGTAGTCCGCGTTGGCGACGGGCGTGATGTACGGGCGGCCCTGACCGAGGCCGGTACCGGTGATCCCGCCGTTCGCGAAGCCGAACAGGCCCTGGACGAGCTGGTAGCTGCCCTGGGTCTGTCGGTCGAAGATCGCCTGGTCGAACGGGTCGAGCCACTGCTCGAAGCGACCCCGCACGTAGACCAGGACCGACTGCGCGACGAGGGCACCGCCGACGAACAGCCCGAGCCCGATGACGACCCAGCCGAGCCGGGCGGTCGCGACGTAGATCATCACGAGGAACAGGCCGAAGTAGAGCAGCGCCGTACCGAGGTCGCGCTGGAACACCAGAACGGCCATGGCCGACGCCCACATCACCAGGATCGGGCCGAGGTCACGGGCGCGCGGGAAGGTCATGCCGGCGAACTTCTTGCCGACGATCGACAGCGAGTCCCGGGCGGTGACGAGGTACCCGGCGAAGAACAGCGCCATCGTGATCTTCGCGAGCTCGCCGGGCTGGAACGAGAACGGGCCGATGCGGATCCACACGCGGGCGCCCCCGACGTTCTCCCCGATGCCGGGGAGCATCGGGAGGAGCAGCAGCGCGATCGTCGCGAACATGAAGATGTAGCGGTAGCGCTGCAGGAAGCGGTGGTTGCGGACCGCGACGACGGTGATCGTCGCCAGGACCATCGCGAGCATCGTCCAGACGATCTGCTTGACGCCGATCGCGTCCCAGCCGGTCAGGCCGTTGTGCACGTCGATGCGGTAGATCTCGGCGATGCCGATGCCGTTGAGCACCAGGGCGATGGGCAGCACGAACGGGTCCGCGTGCTTCGCGACGACGCGGAGCACCACGTGCATGACGAGCGCGAGGCCGAGGATCCCGCCGCCGACCCAGAGCACACCGGTGTCGAAGATGCGGCCCTTGGTGCCGAGCTGGACGAGCACCATCGCGCCGGCGCAGATGCCGCACGCGATGACGAGCAGCACGAGCTCGAGGTTCCGGGCCCGGGCCGGCTCCCGCAGCTTGATGGTGATCGCCTGCGTGAAGGACTGCGCGGTCGCGGTGCTCATCGGCCGTCCCCCGGGCTCTCGGACGGCGAGGCGCTGCCGGACGGCGAGGCGCTGCCCGACGGTGACCCCGACCGGGTCGGGGTGGGCGACGGCGACGAGTCCGCATCGCCGCCCGTGCCGGCCTGGTCCTGGCCGGTCTCGGCGGCCTTCCGCAGCCGGTCCACGATGTCGCGCGCGTCGGAGAGCGAGGTCGCGTTGATCGTCGACCGCACGTTCTCGCGCGTGTAGTCCGGGAGCGACGTGACCGAGATGTCGGTGTCCTCGTAGACGTCCGACAGCGCGATCGGCCCGATCGACTGCTGCACGCCCTGGTAGATGGCGACCGTGCCGCGGTCGGTGCCGACGTAGTAGTGCGCCTGGGTGATCCGCCAGCCCAGGAACACCGCCCCCACGAGGGCCGCGACGGCGACGACGAGCGCGATCGACCAGGCCACGCGGCGTCGGATGCGCCGACGGCGGTCCTCGGCGATGAGCTCGGCGAAGTACTGGTCGGACTCGGGCTCGAAGTGGGAGTCCTCCGGCACGGCGCTCACCTTGAGCGGGTGGAGCAGGATCGTGGGGAGGCGGATCGGCTTGCGACCGGTCGACGCCTCGAAGGTCAGGGGTGCCGCGGCGGAACCGACCGTGGTGGCGGCGGCGTCGTCGTCCTCGGGTTCCGTGTCGGTGACGTCCATCACGACGACGGTCACGTTGTCCGGGGCACCGTGGTCGAGCGTCTCCTTGACCAGGCGCTGCGTCACCTGGTTCGCGTCCATGGTCGACGCGAGCGCGTGCCGGATCCGCTCCTCGGCCAGGTACGACGACAGACCGTCCGAGCAGAGCAGCCAGCGGTCGCCGGTCTGGATGTCCATGACGGCGGTGTCGACCTCGGGGGCGGCGTCGACGTCGCCGAGCACGCGCATGAGCACCGAGCGCCGGGGGTGGACGGCGGCTTCCTCCGGCGTGATGCGACCGCTGTCGACGAGGCGCTGCACGAAGGTGTGGTCGGAGGTGATCTGCTGCAGCTCGCCGTCGCGCAGGCGGTAGATGCGGGAGTCGCCGATGTGCGCGATGGCGATCTGCTCGCCGACCCGGATGAGTGCGGACACCGTGGTGCCCATGCCGGTGAGTTCCTGGTGCTCGAACACCGTCTCGGTGATGAGCTGGTTCGCGGCGATGAGCGCGGACTGCAGGGCGAACTCGGCATCGTGCGCGGACGGGAACTCGCGGTCGACCTCGCGGATGCGGCGGATGGCGATCGCGGACGCGACGTCGCCGCCGGCGTGGCCGCCCATGCCGTCCGCGACGGCGAAGAGGTGCGTGCCGGCGTAGCCGGAGTCCTGGTTGTTGGCGCGGATGCGCCCCACGTGGGACACAGCGGCGCTCAGCGTGCGAGCCGTCATGTCCCGGTTACCGCCGCAGCTCGAACGTCGTCGTCCCGATCGTGATCGGCGTCCGTTCCGCGATGGTCACGGGCCCGGTCACCTTCTGACCGTTGACGAACGTGCCGTTCGTGGACTCGAGGTCGGACAGGACCCAGCCCTCGCCGCGGAGGTCGAGGCGGGCGTGGTTGGTCGACGTGTAGTCGTCGCGGATGACGACGTTCGACTCGCTGGAGCGTCCGATGGTGATCGGACCGCCGCCGAGGGGCATCTCCATGCCCTCGCGGGAGCCCTCGGTGATGACGAGGCGCGTCGCGACGCCGGTCGGCGGTGCGGAGCCGGACTGCTGCTGTGTCGGGCCCGCGGGTTGGCCGATCAGCTCCGTGAACGCGCCGGGCGCTGCGGCTGCAGGAGCCGCGGCGGCGGGCACGGTCGGCGTCGTCGGTGCGGACGCTCCGGCCTTCGGGTCGGTCGGGATGGTGCGGACACGTTGGCCGAACAGGTCGCTCCGCAGGGCGAAGACGATGACGAACACGAACAGCCACAGCACCGCGAGGAAGGCGAAGCGCAGGACGAGCAGGGTCAGGCCCGTGGTCATCGCGCACCTCCGTCGTTCTCCGGGATCACCCGGAACACCATACGGGTACGACCGATCTCGATGGTGGAGTCCGGCTCGACGATGGCCTGCTGGAAGCGTTCGCCGTTCAGCTTCGACCCGTTCGTGGACCCGAGGTCGTTGGCCTGCGCGTGCTTGCCGTCCCAGATGATCTCGACGTGCTTCCGACTCGTCCCGGTGTCGGCGACGGTGATGTCCGCGTCGGTGCCGCGCCCGATCACGGTGCGGCCGCGGTGCAGCCGGTGGCGCTGCGACCCGATGTCGAGCACGGCGACCCACGCCACGTCACGCTGCACCGTCGACGAGTCGACCTGCAGGATGCCGGTGGACAGCGTGCCGTCCTGCTGCAGCGTGATCGAGACCGGTCCGGAGAAGGAGTAGTTCTGGGCCACCGCGTGCTGCTGCACCATCTGCGACAGCTCGTCGATGAGCGGGCGCCCGATGTCGTTCATCCGCGTGTGGTCCGGCGGCGCGAGGCGCACCGTGAACTCGTTCGGGACGAGGATCCGCTCGCGGGAGACCACGGCGGCCTTCGTGTCGAGCTCCCGCCGCAGCGCGCTGGAGATCTCGACGGGCTGCACGCCGGAGCGGAAGGTCTTCGCGAAGGTGCCGTTGACGGCGCGCTCCAACCCTCGCTCGAAGCTGTCCAAGAGGCCCATGTGTCTCCGTGTTCGTCGGTCAGGGACCACTGCATGGTAGTGGGTGGCGCTCGTGCCCGTCTGTGCGTGGTCACGGGCACCCTCCGTCGCGTGCTAGTGTTGCCGGGCTGGCGCGAGTGGCGGAATTGGTAGACGCGCACGGTTCAGGTCCGTGTGCTGGAAACGGCGTGGGGGTTCAAGTCCCCCCTCGCGCACCAGGTGAGGAACGGCCCCCGGAGGAATCCGGGGGCCGTTCCGCGTTCCGGCGCCGATGCTCCCCACGACCGGCCTGGAGGCTCGTCCCACCTCCGTCCGTCGGCCGCAGCCGTGCACGGATCGGGTCCGCCTCGGCGCGCCGACCGGGTCGGCCCATCGACCCCGTGGTGACCGCCGGCCTGCCCGTTCTGGGGGTTGCCCGTCCGCTGCCGCTCTCCGCACACTGATCGGCGTCGTACCGGGTCGTGCCGGTGCGCCTGCTCCTGGAGGACCCATGCGGACGTCGTCCGTGACCGCTGCCGTGGTCGCACTCGGGACCGCGCTCGTCGCGGTCGTCACCACCAGCGTCGGGGTCGCCCCCGCGCACGCCGCGCCGTCGTGCCGCGGTGACCGGATCACGGTCGCCGAGCTGTCCGGTGGCTGCGTCGTCGCGTCCGGCTCGGTCGTGCTCCCCGACGGTCGCGTCTTCGCGGTGCCCGACGCCGGCACGACGGTGACGGCGCTGCCGGTGGCGACGACGACCGGTGGTGACCCCGGGGACGCCTCGGTGACGAACACCGGCGCGGCAGGCATCGCCGTGGCGGTCGACGGCCGCTGGTCCGGCGCCCCTGCTGCCGTCCGGCGGGTGCTCGCACTGCGCGAGGGCCGCGTCGCCGCCGGGCACGACGCCGGTGCGGGTGCGGCCACGACCGGCACCGGATCGGCGGCCTCGAGCTGCACGGACCGGTCCTACACGCTCCTGGCGTACCGCTGGACGAGGGACGTCCGGTGGTGGTCGAACCCGACGGGAGCGAAGGCGGCGGATCGCGTGGCGATCCGTGCGGGTGCGACGGCGTGGAGCGGACGGCTCGGGACCTGCGGGCGCTCGATCACGTCGAGTGCCGCGAACACCTGGGTCAGCACGACGGCGAGGACCCCCGCGGTCTCGAGCACCGGGGGCTGCGGCGACCCCGACCGTCGGAGCGTCACCGGCTGGGGCTCCCTGCCCGCGGGCACGCTCGCGACCACGTGCGTGTGGTCGCAGGACGGCATCGCGGTCGAGGCGGACCAGCGCTACTCCACCCGGTACGCGTGGTCGTCGACGGCGACGTGCTCCGGGAACCGGTACGACCTGCGCGGCGTCGCGACGCACGAGTGGGGGCACGCGTACGGCCTCGGCCACACCGCAGCCTCGTCGGCCCTCGTCATGAAGCCGGCGGCCGCGCCGTGCGACGTCGCCCAACGCAGCCTCGGGCTCGGGGACGCCCTGGGTATCGACGCCCGGTACTGACGATCGCCGACGGTGCCCGGCGCCGGCGCACACCGGCCACCGCCGCCGCCTGACGCGCAGGTCGCGGGACCCTGCACTCTCTAGGATCGACCGCATGACGAGCACGATGCCGGGCTTCGGCTCCGCGCGGATCACCCAGATCGGGTTGCGCGACCGCGTGTACGACCGGGTGCTCGAGGTGCTCATGGGGCACGACGTCGAGCCCGGGATGCGCCTGTCGATCGACGGTCTCGCCCGGACGCTCGGCGTCTCCCCGACCCCGGTGCGCGAGGCCCTCGTGCAGCTCGAGCGGACCGGCCTGGTCACGCGCGAAGCCAACAAGGGGTACCGCGTCGCGCCGCCGCTCGCCGGCGACCAGCTCGAGGCGCTGTTCGACGCGCGGCTCATCGTCGAGAGCGGGGCGGTCGAGCTCGCGGCACGCGGGGACGTGGCCGTGCTGCGGGAGCGGCTCGCTGCGGCGCTCGCCGAGCAGGAGGCCGTGGCCGCCGAGGTCGCCCGGGTCGGCGCCCGCCGTGCGTCCGAGGAGCTGATGGCCCGGTTCTTCCGCTCCGACTGGCGGTTCCACCAGCTCGTGTTCGACGCGACGAGGAACCCCTTCCTCGAGGAGATGTCCGCGATCATCACGACGCGGGTGCACCGCATGCGGCAGATCGTCGAGGGCGGGGACGACGACACCGAGCGGGCGGTCGCCGAGCACCGTGCGGTCCTCGATGCCCTCGCCGTGGACGCGCCCACGGCCGTGGCGGCGATGCGGCACCACATCGACGCGGTGCGGGTGCGCTCCCGGGCCGACGCGTCACACTCCGCCTGACGGAACGGGGTTGCGCTCTGGCTCAGCGCGACTATCTTTCCTATAGGAAAGAGGTTCAAGGATGAACCGTGTGATGCAAGGGAGCACTCCGTGAGCACACCGCAGGACTGGGTCGAGCAGGACTGGGACCCGGACAGCTGGACCGACCGGACGTGGCCGATCGCCGTCTGCCTGCACGGCTTCGACCGGGTCACCCGGGACGGCACCGCCTTCCACGACGCCCCCGTCGAGGTGTGGGACGACGTGTTCGCGCAGATCGCCGCAGCGGGCTTCTCGCTCGCCGAGCTGGCCGACAGCCACGTCCGCCCCGCGGACCTCGAACGGTCCCGGCGCGACGAGCTCTTCGCGGTCGCGGCGGCCCACGGCGTGGGGATCCCGTCGGTGCACCTGCAGCGTCGGAGCGTGATCCAGCCCGGGCACGAGGAGGAGAACCTCGCCTACGCCCACCGCACGATCGACGCGGCGGCCGAGTGGGGCATGCAGGTGTTCTCGACCGGACTGCACCAGCCGTTCTCGGAGGCCCAGCAGCGCGCGCTCTGGTTCTGGACGGCTCCCGGGCCGAAGGACCCCGAGGACCCCGACGTGTGGGACGCGGCCGTCCGACGCCTCCGCGAACTCGGGGAGCACGCGGCGAGCGTCGGCCTGCCGATGGCCCTCGAACTGTACGAGGACACCTACCTCGGCACCGCGGACAGCGCGGTCCGGCTCGTCGAGGAGATCGGGCTCGACACCGTCGGTCTCAACGCCGACGTGGCGAACCTCGTCCGCCTGCACCGTCCGGTCGAGGACTGGCGGGAGCTCTTCGCGAAGACGATGCCCCACACGAACTACCTGCACGTGAAGAACTACACGCGCGACGAGGCGGGCGACGGCAGCTGGGCGACGAGTGCGCCGAGCACGATGGAGACCGGGCTCATCAACTACCGCCAGGTCCTCCGGGACGCGGTCGCCGACGGCTTCCGCGGGATCGTCATGACCGAGCAGTACGGCGGGGACAGCCTCGGCGTCTGCGCCACCAACCAGCAGTACATCCGGTCGGTGCTCGCCACGACGAGCATCGGCACGAAGCACGGAGGAGCAGTCCGATGAGCACCCTCGACATCGCCGTCGTCGGGTCCGGGTACATGGGCGGCGGGATCGCCCAGGTCCTCGCCCTCGCCGGTCACACCGTCCGCATCGCCGACGTCTCGGCCGAGATCGCGCAGCAGAACCTCGAGCGGCTGATCCGCGAGACGGGCCAGTTCGTCGCCGACGGCCTGTTCCCGGAGGACGCCGTCGCGCGGGTCACCGCGCACCTCAGTGCCGCCGAGTCGATCGAGGCCGCCGTCGCGGACGCCGACTTCATCGAGGAGGCGGTCCCCGAGAAGCTCGCGATCAAGCACGAGACCCTGCGTCGGATCAGCGCCGCCGCCCGACCCGACGCCGTCATCGGCTCGAACACGTCGACGATCCTCATCGAGAGCCTCGCCGAGGCCGTCACCGGTCCGGAGCGCTTCCTCGGCGTGCACTTCTCGAACCCGGCGCCGTTCATCCCCGGTGTCGAGCTCATCCCGCACCCCACCACCGGCGAGCACGCGGTCACCGTCGGCGAAGCAGTCGTCGCGGCGACCGGCAAGCAGTCTGCACGGGTGCAGGACTCGACGGGGTTCGTGCTGAACCGCCTGCAGTACGCCCTGTTCGAGGAAGCATCGAAGATCGCGGACGAGGGCATCGCCAGCCCCGACGACATCGACACGATCGTCCGGACGACCTTCGGGTTCCGCCTGCCCTTCTTCGGCCCGTTCGCGATCGCGGACATGGCGGGACTCGACGTCTACGCGTTCTGCTTCGAGTCGCTGCAGACCCGCTGGCCCGAGCGCTTCGCCACCCCGCCGACGCTGCAGCAGCACGTCGACGCCGGCGAGCTCGGCACGAAGACCGGATCGGGCTACCTCGACGTGCCCGCCGACCGCACGCCGGAGCTCGTCGCCTACCGGAACAGGGCCTACGTCGCCATGCAGGAGCTCCTCGACGAGCTCGGCCCGGCCCCGATCCACTGAAGGAGCACGCGATGCGCAACGAGCAGCAGACCGTCGTCCTCACCGGCGCGGCGTCCCCGCGCGGCATCGGCCGTGCGACCGCCCACCACCTGGCCGAGCAGGGCTGGAACGTGGGGATCGTCGACCTCGACCAGGCCGCGAGCGAGGCCGTCGCCGCCGAACTCCGCGAGCAGCACGGCGTGCAGGCCGTCGGCGCGGGCGCGGACGTCGCCGACGAGGCCGCCGTCCGGGCCGCCTTCGACACCATCGAGGCCGGGCTCCCGCCGATCGCGGCACTCGTGAACCTCGCGGGTGTCTCGTCGGCGCACGCCTACCTCGACCTGCCCGAGGGGGAGTGGCACCGGGTGCTGAGCATCAACCTCGACGGGGTGCACTTCGCCGGTCTCCGGGCAGCCGAGTCGATGGTGCGGAACGGGTACGGCCGCATCGTCAACCTGTCGTCGGTCTCCGCGCAGCGCGGCGGCGGGACGTTCAGCAAGACGCCGTACTCGGTCGCGAAGGCCGGCGTGATCGGCCTCACCCGCGGGATGGCCCGCGAGCTCGGGCAGCACGGCGTGACGGTGAACGCCATCGCGCCCGGCCCGATCGACACCGACATCATGGGCGGCACCCTCTCCGAGGAGCGCAAGGCCGAGATGGCTGCCGACGGTGTCCTGCCGCGCATCGGCACGCCGCGGGACGTCGCCGCCGCGGTCGCCTACCTCGTCAGCGCCGACGCCGGGTTCGTGACGGGTCAGACCCTGAACGTCGACGGCGGCCTCTACATGCACTGAACCCGACGGCACGCACCGGAGCCGACGGCTCCGACCACCAGAACGACCACTCATGATCGCGAAGGAGCGATTCGTGTCCGCAAGCAGCCCCGCCCTGGGGTCCACCCACGACCCGGCACTGAGGTCCGCGATCGCCAAGGCGACCAAGCACCTCATGCCGATGCTGGTCATCCTGTACTTCGTCGCCTTCCTCGACCGCACCAACGTCGGCTTCGCCGAGGAGGCCCTGAGCGTCGACCGGAACATCTCCGACGCGGCCTTCGCCCTCGGCGCCGGCATCTTCTTCATCGGCTACGCGATCTTCGAGATCCCGTCCAACCTGCTGCTCAAGCGCTTCGGGGCGCGCTTCTGGCTCGCCCGGATCGCCGTCACGTGGGGCATCGTCGCCGCACTGTTCTCGTTCACGACGAACGACACGATGTTCATCGTCCTGCGCTTCCTGCTCGGTGTGACCGAGGCGGGACTGTTCCCGGGCGTGATCATGTACCTGTCCGAGTGGTTCCCGAACAAGGTCCGCGTGCGGATGTTCGCGATCTTCTACCTCGCGCAGCCGTTCTCGCAGATGATCGGCGCACCGCTGTCCGGCGGGCTCATCAGCGTCGGTGACCAGGTCACCCCGTTCCACGGCTGGCAGGTCATGTTCTTCGGCGAGGGCATCCTCGCGGTGCTGGCCGGTGTCGCGGCGCTGTTCTTCCTGACGAACAGCCCGCAGCAGGCGAAGTGGCTGGAACCGGGGGAGAAGCAGTCGCTCACCGCGGCGATGGCCCGTGAGGACACCGCCCGCACCGAGGACGGCCCGAAGGGCATCTGGAAGGCGATGGCGAGCGGCCGCGTCTGGTACTTCACGATCATCTACTTCTGCCTGCAGGTCGCCGTGTACGGCACGACGTTCTACCTGCCGCAGCAGGTGTCGTCGCTGCTCGGTCAGGACGTCGGCTGGCAGGTCGGCCTCGTCGCGGCGATCCCGTGGCTCGTCGGCCTGGTCGCCTGCTACCTCGTCGGGTCGAAGGCCGACACCGTGGGTCGTCGCCGCCGCTGGGGGACGATGTTCTACATCACGACCGGGCTGTCGATCCTCGGGTCGGCGTGGGCGGGTGCGAACGGCCAGCCCGTCCTCGGCATCCTGTTCATCACCCTCGCCGTCGCGAGCTTCCTGGCGGTCGGCCCGATCACCTGGGCCTACCCGACGGCGTTCCTCACCGGTGCGGCGGCGGCCGCGGGCATCGGCCTGATCAACTCGCTCGGCAACCTCGGTGGGTTCGTCGCCCCGATCATGCGCACCGCGATCAACGAGGCCGTGCCGACCGACAGCGGGGCGTTCGGCATCGTCTCGCTCGGCGTCCTGGCGTTCGTCGCCGCCGTGATGATCTCCTGCACCAGGTTCTTCCGCGGCGCGAAGGCCGACGAGCTGCTCGACACCTCGCACGTGGCCACCACCTCGACGAAGGGGACGACGCGATGACCCGGCTGTACAACGACCCGGCGGCCTTCGCCGACGAGGCCACGGACGGCTTCGTCGCGGCGAACGAGCGGTGGGTCCGCAGGGTGCACGGCGGTGTCGCCCGCGCGACCACCAGTCCGGACGGCACGGTCGCCGTCGTGATCGGCGGTGGCTCGGGGCACTACCCGGCGTTCGGCGGTCTCGTCGGGCACGGGCTGGCCGCCGGCGCGGCGATGGGGAACCTGTTCGCCAGCCCGTCCGCGCAGCAGGTCGCCGCGGTCTGCCGTGCCGCCGAGCACGGTGGCGGCGTGCTGCTCAGCTACGGCAACTACGCCGGCGACGTGCTGAACTTCGACGCCGCGGCCCGCACGCTCGAGGACGAGGGCATCCCCGTCCGCACGGTCCGGGTGACCGACGACGTCGTGTCCGCCCCGGCCGGTGCCGAGGCCGACCGGCGCGGGATCGCGGGCGACCTCTGCGTGTTCAAGGTCGCCGGGGCCGCGGCCGAGCAGGGGCGCCCGCTCGACGACGTCACCGCCGTGGCGGCCCGCGCGAACGACCGGACCCGGAGCTTCGGCGTCGCGTTCTCGGGCTGCTCGCTCCCCGGTGCCGAGGAGCCCCTGTTCGAGGTGCCCGAGGGACGGATGGCGATCGGCATGGGCATCCACGGCGAACGCGGCATCGACGAGACCGACGTGCCGAGCGCCGACGGTCTGGCGGCGCTGCTCGTCGAACGGCTGCTCGACGAGGTGCCCGCGGGCGTCACGGTCGAGGGCGCCCGGGTGGTCCCGGTGCTCAACGGACTCGGCAGCGTGAAGTACGAGGAGCTCTTCGTCGTCTACGGCTCGGTGCAGCGACGGCTCCGGGACGCCGGTGTCGTGATCGTGGAGCCGGAGGTGGGCGAGCTCGTCACGAGCTTCGACATGGCCGGGGTCTCGCTGACGCTGTTCTGGCTCGACGACGAGCTCGAGGAGCTGTGGTCGGCACCCGCGGACACGCCCGCCTTCCGCAAGGGCGGGGCGGTCCCGCAGGAGCGGGTCGCCGACGACGTGGTCGCCGCCGACGAGGAGGGCATCGTGATCGGTCCGGCGGGCGACGACTCGCGTGCCGCGGCCGGTCGCATCGCAGCGGGCATCAGCGCCGTGCGCGCGGTGCTCGACGACCACGCGGACGAACTGGGCCGCATCGACCAGGTCGCGGGGGACGGCGACCACGGCATCGGGATGCAGCGCGGGTCGCACGCGGCGGACACCGCCGCCGCGGACGCGCTCGCTCGGGGCGCGGGAGCGGGGACGCTCCTGCGGGTCGCGGGCGACGCCTGGTCCGACCGGGCAGGCGGGACGTCCGGTGCGATCTGGGGTGCCGCCCTGGAGGCGCTGGGTCGCGTCGTCGGGGACGACGCGCGTCCGACGTCGGCGACGGTCGCGGACGCGGTGCGGGCCGCCACCGAGGCGGTCCTGGCCTTCGGGGCGGTGCCCGGCGACAAGACGATGGTGGACGCCCTCGTCCCCTTCGACGAGGAACTGCGGCGCCGGCTCGAGGCCGGCGATGCCCTGGACACCGCGTGGCGGACGGCGGTGGACGCCGCCCGCCGGGCAGCGGACGCCAGCGCGGACCTGCTGCCGCGGAAGGGCCGCGCGCGGACGCACGCGGAACAGGCCGTCGGGACCCCCGACCCGGGCGCGGTGTCCTTCGCGCTCGTCGTCGAGACCCTGACGGCGACGATCGACGAGGAAGGAGTGGACGCATGACGCTACGACTGGTGGTGGGCTCGGACGACGCGGGCTTCGACTACAAGGAGGTCATCAAGCGGGACCTCGAGGCCGACGACCGCGTGGCCAGCGTGGTCGACGTGGGCGTGGACGCGGACGGCCACACGGCGTACCCGCACGTCGCCGTCGACGCCGCCCGGATGATCGCGGACGGCGAGGCCGACCGGGCGATCCTGGTCTGCGGCACCGGGCTCGGCGTCGCGATCAGCGCGAACAAGGTCCCCGGCATCCGGGCCGTCACGGCGCACGACTCGTTCAGCGTCGAGCGGTCGGTGCTGTCGAACGACGCCCAGGTGCTCTGCATGGGCCAGCGCGTGATCGGTGTCGAGGTCGCCCGGCGGATGGCGAAGGAGTGGCTCGGGTACACGTTCGACCCGTCGAGCGCGAGCGCGGAGAAGGTCGCCGCGATCTGCGGCTACGACGGCTCCGCGCCGGTCGGCACCGACGCCCCTGGGGACGGGACGGACCCGGGCGCATGACGATCGTCGGGGTGTCGCTGAAGATGTACTTCTCGCACGCGCAGACGCTCTCGTGGGCGAGCGCGGTGGCGGACATCGCCCGGCGGCACCCCGCGGTCGCCGCCGGCGCGGTGGAGCTCTTCGTCGCGCCGACCTTCCCCGCGCTCGTCCCGGTGCGCGAGCTGCTCGCCGGGTCGGGCATCCGGCTCGCCGCGCAGGACCTGTCGGCGTCGGACGAGGGCGCGTCCACCGGCGAGGTGTCCGGCGCCGAGCTCCGCGAGATCGGCGTCGACCTCGTCGAGATCGGGCACGCCGAGCGGCGCTCCCGGTTCCACGAGACAGACGAGGTCGTCGCGCGCAAGGTGCACGCGGCCTTCCGGCACCACCTCGAACCGCTGGTGTGCGTCGGCGAAGCTGTCCGCGCCTCCCGTGCGGAGGCCGTGGCGGAGGTCACCGGGCAGCTCGACCGGGCGCTGGCGGTGGCCGCGGAGGCCGGGACGACCGGACGGGTCACCGTGGCGTACGAGCCCGTGTGGGCGATCGGCGCCGCCGAGCCGGCGCCGCACGAGCACGTCGTCGGGGTCCTCGAGGGGATCGAGCAGTCCCTGGCGGCCCGGGCGGCCTTCGCGGGGTCGCGGGTGGTCTACGGGGGCAGCGCCGGACCGGGACTGCTCACCCGTGGACGCGGGCGGATCGGCGGACTGTTCCTCGGGCGCTTCGCGCACGATCCCGCGGCGGTCGGTGCGGTGCTCGACGAGGCGGCGGCCCTGGCGTCCTGACCGGGTCGCCGGTCACCCCTCCCGGGCGCCCGCCAGGCCGTGGTCGTGCGCGTAGACCACGAGCTGCACCCGGTCGCGGAGCTCGAGCTTGCCGAGGATGCTCGAGATCTGCGACTTGACGGTCGACTCGGTGACGAACTCCTTCGCCGCGATCTCGGCGTTCGAGAGCCCTCGGGACGCCCACCCGAAGACGATGCGCTCCCGGTCCGTCAGGGTCTGGAACGCCTCGGGCTGGGGAGCAGGGGCTCGGTCGACATCGGCGCCGAACAGCTGCGACAGGTCGTTCGGGGCGATCACCGAGCTGCCCTCGTGCACGGCCCGCACCGCGGCGAACAGGAACGGCGGTGTCGTGTCCTTGAGCAGGAACCCGCTCGCACCGAGCCGGATCGCGGTGGCGGCAGCGGGGTCGAGGCCGAACGTCGTGAGCACCACCACGCGGGGGAGCGGCCCCGGGACGGCGCCGGAGAACAGCTGGCGCACCGTCTCGACGCCGTCCATCCCGGCCATGCGCATGTCGAGCAGGACGACGTCGGGCCGCAGCTCCCGGACGCGGTCGAGGGCCTCGGCGCCGTCCGAGGCCTCGCCCACCACCTGCATGTCGGGCTGCGCGTCGAGCACCACGCGCAGGCCCGCCCGGAAGAGCGCCTGGTCGTCGGTGAGCAGGATGCGGATCGGGTCGGTCATCGGGTCGTCCCCCCTCGGACGTCGAACGGGATGCGGGCGCGCGCGACGAACACGGCGTCCAGCACGGCGGCGTCGAACGACCCGCCGATCGTGGTCAGTCGGGTCTGCATGCCGGTCAGGCCCCGGCCGGAGCCACGGGTCGACGTGACCGTCGGCTGCTCGGCGGTCGCGGTCGGCTGTCCTGCGGTCGCGGTCGCGCGGACGGGGACGCCGCCGGTGGCCGCCGCGGCGAGTTCCTCGAGCCCGAGCCCGGGCCCGACCGGCAGCGCGTCCGACGGGACGGCGTTCTCCACCTCGAGCACGAGGTCGGCGGACCGCCAGGTCTCCCGGACCTCGACGGCACCGCCCGGTGCCCCGTGCCGGAGGGCGTTCGTGAGCATCTCCTGCAGGACCCGGCGGGCAGCCGTGCCGTGCACCGCGCCGAGCGGTCGGGCGACACCGCGCACGGCGTGCTCGACGTCCACCCCGGCGTCGCGGATGCCGCGGACGATCTCCTCGAAGGACGTCGGGTCGCTCGCGGTGTCCGACCCGTCGATGTGCCCGAGGACCTGTCGCACCTCGACCAGGGAGCTCCGGGCGGTGCTGGCGATGGTGGCGCTGACCTCGCGGATCCGCGCCTCGTCGTCGAGGAAGGGCACCGAGTCCGCCTGCGCGATGATGACCGCGAGCGAGTGGCCGACGACGTCGTGCACGTCGCGGGCGATGTCCGCACGGATGCGTTCCGCCTCGGCCTCGTCGACCGCGCGCGTGGCCACGGCCTCGGCACGGTTGGCCACGGCCTCCGCCCGGCTGGCGGCCGCCTCGGCGTCGGCACGCCGGACGGCCTCGGCGTTCTGTGACCGGATCGCCCGACCGGCGAGGCCCGCCGCCCAGAAGGAGAGCAGGACGAGTGCCGGGGCGGCCAGGACGAGGACGACCTGGTCACGCGGCCCGTTCAGCAGTAGTGCGTAGCGGTAACCGGTCGTGGAGAGGTACATCGACGCCGAAGCCCCGGCGACCACGGCGAGCAGACCGGCCAGCACGGCCTCGAACCGCGTCCCGACGACGGCGACGGTGCCGATGACGACGGCGATGGCGAGGTCGACCAACGACGGTCGCTCGCCGCCGGCCACCTGCACCGCGCCCAGGGCGACGGTCGCGGTCATCGCCGCGCTCGGCGAGAGGCGGCGGACGGCGATGGCGACGGTGGCGATCGCGACGGCGAGGGGGCTGGCGTGCTCGAGCTCGACGTCGATCGGGGCGGCGGACACCAGCGCGGCGAGGCCCGCCCAGAGGAGGTCGACGACGACCGACCGGGTCCGCATCGGCCGGAGGAGCGTGCGCCGGTCCGTCACGGCTCGATCATCGCACGACGCGGGCTCACGGCACGGGGGACATCGCGACGAGGGCCACCGCGGTGACGACGATGATCGCCGCGCAGGTGGCGAGGGTGGCGATCACGTGCTTGGTCGAGCTCTCCATGCCACCGAGCCTGTCGGTCGACCCGGTCGTCGGGCATCGTGCGGAGGGACGAACGGGGTCGTCCTGCAGGACGAACCCGTCAGATCGTCAGTTGTCCCAGCACGCGGTGCCCGATCGACACCGACTCCCCGCTGACGACCGAGCGCGGGGACGACAGGAACGCGACGAGGTCGGCGATCTGCTGCGGGCTGGACTCGCCACCGGCCCCGGGCTGCACCGTCCTGGCGGGCTCGTCCGTCACCGCACCGGGGTTCACCACGTTCACGGTGACCCCCGTGCCGACGGACTGGTCGGCCAGGTTCCCCGCGATGATGCTCGTCGCCGCGTTCCGGAGCGAGGTCGTGACGTTGCCGGACAGGTAGGCGTTCTGCCCGCTCACCACCACCACGCGGCCGAAGCCCGCATCGCGCTGCACGGGCAGCACGGCGTTCGCGACCCGGAGGAAGCCCAGTGCCTTGCCGTCGATCGCCGCGGCGACCTGATCGGGGTCCGACGCACGCTCCGGGTCGAGGGTCCCGGCCGCCGGCGCGGCGGTGACGACGAGGACGTCGATGCGTCCGTGCTGGTCGAGGACGCGGGCGACCCCGGCGTCCACCGACTCCTGCGACGCGGTGTCCATCGCCACGGCGTCGTCCCCGTCGGCGTTCCGCGACGCGACGACGACCCGGGCGCCCTCGCGACGCAGGGTCTCGGCGACGACGGAGCCGATGTACCCCCGTCCGCCGACGACGAGGGCGACACGGCCGGTGAGTTCGAGGTCCATGCGCCACACGCTAGGCCGATCACCCGCGCTCGGACCGGGGGCAGCGGGACGTCGTCCGCGCGATCCGGCCAACGGACCCGCGCGATCCGTCCACCCCGAACGCCCGCCCAGTCATCCGAGCGGAGCGTCGGCCACGACGACGGACCCCGCCACGCCGCCGTGCACCACGACGACGTGACGACCATCGAGACAGGAGAACGAGTTGTACTTCCACAAGCAGGAGCTCCAGTTCAAGGCCACCCCCGACAAGCCCGACGCGGTGTACGCGCGCAAGCTGCAGGAGGTGCTCGGGGGTCAGTACGGCGAGATCTCCGTCGCCCTGCAGTACCAGTTCCAGGCGTGGAACATGCACATCCCGGGCAAGTACCGCGACATGGTGTTCGGCATCGGGGCCGAGGAGATGGGCCACGTCGAGATGCTCGCGACGATGATCGCGCAGCTGCTCGAGAAGAGCCCGCTCGGCATCACCGAGGACGCGCTGCAGGACGACCCGACCGTGGCCGCGATCGTCGGCGGCACCGACGTGCAGCACGCCATCGTCGCGGGTGCAGGCGCCCGTCCGGTCGACAGCAACGGCAACCCCTGGCAGGGTTCCTACATCACCGCGTCGGGCAACCTGCTCGCGGACTTCACGGCCAACGAGAACGCCGAGATGCAGGGCCGTGTCCAGGCAGCACGGCTCTACCACATGACCGACGACCACGGCGTGCGGGACCTGCTCTCGTTCCTCATCGCCCGCGACACCATGCACCAGAACATGTGGGCGACCGCCGCAGCCGAGCTCCGCGAGCAGGGCGTCGAGGGCTTCCCGGTGCCGAGCAACTTCCCGCAGTCGAAGGAGCACACCGAGTTCAGCTACCAGTACCTCAACTTCTCGGACGGCAAGGAGGCCGGCGACGGCCCCTGGGCGAGCGGCCCGTCGTTCGACGGCAAGGGCGAGTACTCGTACCACGACGGCCCCACGTCGTCGGTGCCGATGCCGCCGCCCACGCACCCGGACGTGCGGTTCTACGGCACGACGGAGCTGCCGAACGTGGTCGAGAAGACCGCCGGGCTCGTGCAGGACAAGCTCAACAAGGAGTGACGGTCCGCCGGTCGCGCGGCCTCACCACCCGACGCGACCGGGAGACGGACGGGAGGCGCGGTGCCAGCCGGTACCGCGCCTCCCGTCCGTCACGTGGTCACGCCGTCGACTCCACGCCCACCGTCGCCAGCGCGGCGGTGTCGTCGTCGCGCGGTGCGCGCGGTGGCTCGAAGATGCCGGACCAGAGGCGCGTCGCGCTCCAGAGTGCGATGAGCGCGACCGTGCCGGCAACCGCGGCGAGCCAGGGGACGAGCGGGACCTGTGCCCACGCGCCGGGCGCGACCAGCCAGGTGAGGAAGTTCCCCGCCGTGCTGCCGGCCGCGCCGAGGAGCACGGCCACCCGACGGTCCAGGCTCGTCGCGACCAGCGCTCCCGTCACGACCGCGACGGCGAGGAAGGCGTTGATGATCGTCGTCACCGCACGCCCCCGGACTACTCGGTGGAACCGCTGCCGACCGCGAGCTGCTGCGCCCCACCACCGGTGGTGACGTCGATCTTCCGGGGCTTCGCGGACTCCTTGACCGGGATCGTGACGCTCAGCACGCCGTTGTCGTAGGCGGCACTGATGCGCGCGGTGTCGAGGTGGTCGCCGAGCGTCAGCTGCCGGACGAACGTGCCCGGCTGGCGCTCGCGGGTCAGCCACTGCGAACCCTCGGGGGCACCGAGCGTGCGCTCGGCGCGGATGGTGAGCACCGAGCCGTCGACGTCCACGTCCACCGATCCGGGGTCGATGCCCGGCAGGTCGACGTCGAGGACGTAGTGGTCGCCGGTCCGGTACAGGTCCATCGGCATCGAGCGGGGAGCACCGGCGCCGGCACCGAGCAGGGAGCCGGCGAGTCGGTCGAGCTCGCGGAACGGGTCGAACTGCATCGTCATCGAGATCAACTCCTTCGTCCTTGTTGAGTCCCTTCGACTCAACTGCGTCATGTTCTAGCACTCTCCCCTCAGGAGTGCCAAGAGAACGCTCGGAGGGCGCTGGGAGCACCGGGTCGCCGACGCTCAGCGGTCGCCGCGGTGCGCGATCTCGCGGTGGAGGTGCTCGAGTGCGGGGAGTGCTGCGGCCAGCGCGGCTCGGTCCTCGGGGGACAGCCGGTCGAGCGCCTCGACGAGCACGGCGGTCGAGGCGTCGTCGTAGGCGGCGAGCCGCTCCTCGGCCAGGGGGGTCAGGCGGAGTTCGGTCCGGCGTCCGTCACCCGCTGCCAGTCGTCGCTCGAGGAGCCCGGCGGTCTCCATCGCCGACACGAGGTTGCTCACCGTCGAGCGAGCCAGTCCGAGCCGGCCGGCCAGGGCCGAGGGCGTGGTCGTGGTCCCCGTCAGGGCCCGCATCACCTCGACCTGGGCGTCGGGCAGGTCCGGCAGGTCGGCGACCTCGCGCGACGTCCGGAGGAGGGCGCGCCGGAACGGGCCGATGCGGTCGCTCAGCCTGCGCGCGACCTGCGTCGTGCCGCCCGGTCCGTCCGTACCCTGCACACACGGCAACCTAGCAGCGAGGTTTGTTTGCAACAAAACCAGTTCGGGAGCAAACTCGACGCATGACCACGCAGACCTCCGTCGAGCACCCCGAACCGCCCCAGGACCTCACCGGCATCGTCGGCCACCGGTTCGTCTACACGTACGCCAACGGCTGGCAGTACGAGATGTACGTCAAGAACGCGACGACCATCGACTACCGCATCCACACCGGCCACGTCGGCGGTCGCTGGGTGAAGGACCAGACCGTCGACCTCGTCGCCCTCGCCCCCGGCGTCTACAAGGTGTCCTGGAACGAGCCGACCGGCACCAGCGTCGTCGTCAACGTCGTCCCGGAGCAGCGCGTCCTGCACGGCACGATCTTCTTCCCGCGCTGGATCGAGCTCGACGGGCAGAAGACCGTGCTGTTCCAGAACGACCACCTGGACGACATGCAGCGCTTCCGCGACGAGGGTCCGACCTACCCGATCTACGTCGTGCCGGAGTTCGCGCACATCACGCTGTTCGAGCACGTCGGCGCGGACGACGAGACCGTGATCGACACCGCTCCCGGTGACCTGCCGGCCGGCTGGGCGGACCGGACGAACTGATGTCCGTCGTGCCGCTGCGGGGCGCCGATCCCCGCACCACCCCGACCACGCTCGACCACCACGGTCGGACGGTCCGCGGATGGCAGTGGGAGCCGCAGGACGGTGCGGCCGCGGATGCGCCCGTCGTGCTGCTCGTGCACGGCTTCAGCGACAGTGCGCTCGGCGGGCACCAGCTCTTCGTGCAGACCGCACGACACCTGGTCGCCCGAGGCGCGGTCGTCCGCAGTCACGACCGACTCGGACAGGGCGCCAGTGACGGGGAGTTCGCGGACATCACCATCCGTGACGAGGTGGAGCAGGTCGTCACGATGATCCGCGCCGCCGACCGTGGGCAGGGCGTGCACGTCGTCGCGCACAGCCTGGGGGCCGTCGAGTCGGCGCTCGCCGCGGCGCAGGAGCCCTCGCTCGTCCGGACGCTCACGCTGTGGTCACCCGCCGGCGTCGTCGTGGACGACATCACGGAGCACGACGTGATCCAGGGGCAGCCGCTCGCCCCGGTGCGCGAGCACGGATGGTTCGACTTCGGCGGGATGCCCCTCGGTGGCGCGTTCATCGCCGACGTGCAGGACGACCTCGACGTGTACGGGCCGGTGTCGGGCTACGGCGGACCGGCCGACGTGGTGCACGGCAGCGAGGACGCGATCGTGCCGGTGTCGTACGGTCGCCGGTACGCCGACCTCCTGCCGGGTGCGCGACTCACGGTCGTCGACGGTGCGGACCACGGCTGGTCCTCGGTGCCCTTCCGCGAGCGGCTCCTGGCGCTGCTGGACGAGCGGCTCGGCCTGCGCTGACGCCACCGTCCCGCACGACGCAACGTCGGCGGCAGCTCGCAGCGGTACAGCGCTGCGAGCGACCGCCGACGTTGCGTTCCGCGATCTGCGCCAGGCCGGGCCGGGCCGGGCCGGGCGGACGGAGCCGGTCCGGGGTCAGCTCACCTGACCGGAACGGGCTCCCGACCACAGGTCGACGTCGAGCACGCCGACCGAGTGCTCGTCGATGCGGCGCAGCTCGTCGTCCGTGAAGGACAGGTTGCCGAGCGCCGCGACGTTCTGCTCGAGCTGCTCGACGCGCGACGCCCCGATGACGAGCGAGGTCACCCGCTCGTCGCGCAGTGCCCACGCGAGTGCGAGCTGCGCGAGGCTCTGCCCGCGGTCGGACGCGATGTCGTTCAACGCCCGCAGGTGTCCGACGACCTCGTCCGTCAGGGACCCGGCGTCGAGGGACTTCCCGGCGGCGGCGCGCGAGTCCTCCGGCACGCCGTCGAGGTACCGCCCGGTGAGCAGGCCCTGCGCGAGCGCGGTGAAGCCGATGACGCCGAAGCCCAGGTCGCCCGCGGCGTCGAGCAGGCCCTCGTCCTCGATCCAGCGGTTGAGCATCGAGTACGAGGGCTGGTGGATGAGGAGCGGCGTGCCCAGGTCGCGGAGGATCTCGGCGGCCTGTCGGGAGCGCTCCGCGTCGTAGGACGAGATCCCGACGTAGAGCGCCTTGCCCTGCTGGACCGCGGTGTGGAGTGCGCCCATGGTCTCCTCGAGCGGGGTCGAGGCGTCGAGGCGGTGCGAGTAGAAGACGTCGACGTAGTCCAGGCCCATCCGCTCGAGCGACTGGTCGAGCGAGGCGAGCACGTACTTCCGCGAGCCGCCGCCCTGCCCGTACGGCCCGGGCCACATGTCCCAGCCCGCCTTCGTCGAGATCACCATCTCGTCGCGGTAGGGACGGAAGTCCTCCCGCATGAGCCGGCCGAAGTTCACCTCGGCGGCGCCGTAGGGCGGGCCGTAGTTGTTCGCGAGGTCGTGGTGCGTGATGCCGAGGTCGAACGCCCGGCGGCTGATCGCCCGCTGCGTCTCGAAGGGCTTGTCGTCGCCGAAGTTGTGCCAGTAGCCCAGCGAGAGCAGTGGCAGGTCGAGGCCGGAGCGGCCGGTCCGGCGGTAGGGCATGGAGTCGTAGCGGTCGTCCGCGGCGATGTAGGACATGGGACCCATCCTGGCCCCGCCCTGTCGAGTGCCGCGCGAACCGTACAGAACGCGAAAGGTTCGTTGCACTGATCGTTCGCGTCGTGAAACAGTTCACTCGTCCGACCAGGACGGCAACGACGCAGGAAGGCGGGATCAGTCATGCACAGCACGTACTCCGGGATGCCGCGCACCACACGGATGTCCGCGACCCACACGCGGGTCGGCCTGACCGACCCCGCCGTGATCGACGCCTGGGTGTCCCGGCGCATCCAGGACCCGTCGCTCCTGTCGACGCGCAGCGAACCGTCGTACGCTGACTTCTTCACGGCGCCCACCGCGTAGCCACCCGCTCCGACCGGATCCGCCCGACAGAGAGACCCCACCAGCCGATGCCCCTGACCGTCGTCCGCCGTGAGCACGTCCACCTCTACGCCAGGGAGCCGCGGTCGAAGGCCGCGAAGGTCGCCGTCGACGCGCTCCTGCGTCTGCAGCACGTCGAGGAGCAGCAGCTGGAGCAGGCCCGCACCGAGAGCGGCCTGACGAAGAACGAGTTCCTGACGGTGCGGTACATGCTGCAGGCGCACCGGGACGGTCGGGCGATGGGCCCGAAGGACCTCGCCGTCATGCTCAACGTCTCGAACGCGTCGGTCACGAAGATCGTCGACGGGCTCGCGGCGAAGGGCGACATCGTCCGCGTCCCGCACCCCACCGACCGACGGGCGCAGGTGCTCGAGCCGACGGTGCAGGCCGCCGAGAAGATCGACTCGTCGTACGCCCGGTTCCACGAGGCCGTGGTCGGCGTGATGGACCACCTGTCGAGCGAGGACAACGAGGTCCTCGCGCGCTGCCTGTCGCAGATCACCGACGCCCTCGCCGTCGGGACCCCGACACCCGTCGACGAGTACACGGTCGACCCCGACGGCGCTGCGGAGCCGAACGACTCCTAGCGGCGACCGCAGGGTGGCGCGAAAACCTTCCAGCGGTAAGTTGGGGGGATGACGCACGAGGTCGACGACGACGGCGCGACCCCGCCCCGACGCGGCGGGTACCGCAAGGGCGCCGAACGCCGTGCGCAGATCCTCGACGAGATGATCCGCATGGTCGCGGCGCAGGGCGTCGACGCGTCGTCGCTCCGCTCGGTCGCCGACGCGCTCGGGATCACCCACGCGGCGCTCCGGCACTACTTCCCGAGCCGCGACGAACTGCTGCTCGCCGTCTACCGCGAGCACGAGGTGCGTGAGCAGGACGCCCCGGACCGCCTGCGGTCCGCGATCGGCGACATGCGCGAGAGCGCGTCGCGGAACCGCGCGGTCCCCGGGCTCGTGCAGCTCTACACGACGCTCGCGGCCGACGCCGTGCAGGAGGGGCACCCCGCCACGCGCGACTTCATGCGCGAGCGCTTCACCCGGCTCCGCGCCGACCTCGCCGAGCTGATCGCCGCGGACCAGGCCGCCGGACGGATCCGGGCCGACCTGGACCCGGTCGACCTGGCCAGCCTCGGCATCGCCGCGTCCGACGGCCTGCAGGTGCAGTGGCTGCTCGACCCGGAGGCGGTCGACGGCGAGCGGGTGCTCCGCCTGCTCGAGTCGATCATCCCCGCCGCGGACGACTGAGGCGGCTCCGCGCGGCCGGACCCGTCGCCGGTGCGCCACCAGCGACGGACGGGAGGCGCGTGGCGGTGCCGCCACGCGCCTCCCGTCCGTCGGTCGCCCCGTTCAGGACGCCGGCGCACCGTCCGCGATGTTCGCCGTGATCGCGTCGACGTACGCCGCGCGTTCCTCGCGGCTGTGGGGGCGACCCGGCACACCGGGCCGTTCCTCCCACGGGCGCGGGCCGGACTCGTGCCGGTACGCGACGCCGAGCGCGTCGAGCCGGGCGAGGTGGTGCGTCAACCGCTGCCGGAACTCCTCGACGTCGCGAGGGCGGGCGACGTCCGCCGACCAGAGCGCCTCGGACAGGGCGACCACGCGCGGGAACAGCTGGTAGTCGAGGCGGCCGACGGTGTCGACGTGCTCGGTCCACATGTTCGCCTGCCCGCCGATGACGTGTGCCCGCTCCGCCTCGGTGAGCTCCGCGGGCACCGGGTCGAAGGCGTACACGTCGTCGACGGTGAGCACGATCGACACCGGGATCGGCTCGTTCGGCAGGTCGCTCTGCCGGTAGTCGAGGTAGACCTGGTCGTCCGGTGTCGAGATGACGTCGTGCCCACGCCGTGCGGCGGTGATCGCTCCCTGCAACCCGCGCCACGAGACGACGGTCGCCGACGGGGACAGCGTGCCGCCCTCGAGGATCTCGTCCCACCCGAACGCCCGGCGTCCGTGCGACTCGAGGTGCGCCGCGAGCTGTCCGACGATCCAGGCCTGCAGCTGCTCCTCGTCCGCGAGGCCGAGCTCCCGGATGCGCTCCTGGGTGCGGGGATCGTCCTCCCACTGGTCCTTCGGGCACTCGTCGCCGCCGAGGCCGATGTACTCGGAGGGGAAGAGCGCGACGACCTCGTCGAGCACGTCCGTGAAGAACCGCACCGTGCTGTCCTCGGCGTTCATCACGTCGTGCGCGATGCCCCACTCGGTCCACACGTCGAGCTGCCGCTCCGGGTGCACGCCGAGCTCCGGGTACGCGGCCAGCGCGGCGCGGACGTGTCCGGGGGTCTCGATCTCCGGCACGACCGTGACGAACCGGTCGGCCGCGTAGGCCACGATCTCGCGGATGTCGTCCTGGGTGTAGGAGCCGCCGTGCGGGCGTCCGTCCTTCCCCGCGACCCGGAGGGTGCCGTCCGCGTCCGGCACGTGTGCGCCGACCTGCGACTCGGTGCGCCACGACCCGACCTCGGTGAGCCGCGGGTACTTCGTGATCTCGATGCGCCAACCCTGGTCCTCGGTCAGGTGGAAGTGCAGGCGGTTGAGCCGGTGCACGGCGAGCTGGTCGACGAGGCGCAGGACCTCGGCCTTCGTGCGGAAGTGCCGGGCGACGTCGAGCATCACGCCGCGCCAGGCGAAGGCCGGGGCGTCCTCGACGACCGTCACCGGGAGCGTCCACCCCTCGGTGCGCACCTGGCCGCGGCGGTACACGTCGGCGGGGAGCAGCTGGAGCAGTGCCTGGACGCCGTAGAAGACGCCGGCAGGGCCACCGCCGGTGACGACGACGCCCTCGGCGGTGACCTCCAGCCGGAAGGCCTCCGAGCGGTCACCGCCGGGGCCCTCCGGCAGGTCGCTCGGGTCGGCGGCGACCCGGAGGGCGACCAGGGGGACGTCGGTCGCGCCGGCGGCGCCGAACAGGGGGAGACGGGTGGAGGCGCGCAGGACCTGCTGCAGGTACTGCGCGACCGGCTCGGCCGCGGGGTCGGCGGTGACGCGGGTCCGCTCGTCGAGGGTGAACGAGCCGGCGCCGTCGACGCGGGAGCGGGGGCGGGGGATGAGCATGCGGTGCTGTCCTTCCGGGGTGGTCGGGGACGGATCGGGATGGTCAGAGGCGGAACGGGTTCGTGCGGGTGACGGCGAGCAGGTACCAGGCCGTCGCACCGGTGTGCAGGCTCGAGTGGTAGAGGTCGCCGAACCCGGTGTCGAGTCCGTCGGACGACGCCGAGACGATGCCCTTCCCGTCGCCGTTCGCCTGCGTGCGCTGCGCGAGCTGGACGCTGTCGAGGACCGAGGCGGACCGGGTGCGGTCCGTTCGCGTGCCCCGCGCCTCCAGGGCGAGCGCCAGCTGACCGGACCCCTCGAACCAGACCTTGCTGACGTCCGTGTCCGAGAAGGACGGGCCGGTGTACGGACCGTCGTGGGCGATGAGGTGGTCGAGCACCCAGGTGACCGATGCGGAGTACCGGCGATCGAGCGTGGCGAGGTACGCCCAGACCTGCACGTCCTCGGGGATCGGCGTGCGGTTGATCGTCGTGCCGTCCGGGTCGGTGCCGGTCCAGAGGTGCCCGTCGGTCCGGTCCTGCATCGCGCGGACGAAGGTCTCCGCCAGGGTCGCTCGTCGGGACCAGGTGCGGTCGCCGGTGAGCCGGGCGAGCTGGGTGAAGAACGCCGTCACGTCGATGTTGTGCTCGGTCGACTTGTAGGTGATCGGCTGGTCGTCGGCGTTCCGTCCGCCCGTGTACCCGGCGGGCTGCCGTACGTCGTCGCGGGCGTTCGTCTCGATCCAGGCGCCGAGCCGGAGCGCCCCGTCGAGGAACCGACGTTCCCGGGTGACCACGAACAAGCGGCAGAACGCCATGCCGACCCACGACTGGTTCCCCGTGTAGGCGGCGGGGGAACCGATGTCGATCGGACGCGGGGGCGTCGCGACGGGGAAGGTGTCGGGTTGGTACGAGGCCCGGGTCCGACCGTCGCCGATCGGGTCCGCAGCCTGCAGCGCCAGCAGGGTGTCCCCGAGCACCGTGGCCCGCTGGACGTCGCGGTGCCGGCCCCGGCCGAGCCAGGCCAGCACCATGAGGGCATCGTCGTAGGCGAACGACGACACGAACTCGGTGGGCAGCGACGCGAAGTACCCACCGAAGTAGCTGCGGGGGAGGCGGAGCTCCGTGCCGGAGCCGTACTCGTCCATGCGGAGGTCGAGGTACTCGTAGGCGAGGTCGCGGGAACGGCCGCGCGACACCGGACCGGCCGGGGGTCGAGCACCCCCGCGCAGTACGGCCGGCGGCGTCGCGGCGGCGATGCCCGGGGCGCCGAGCGTGACCGCGGCGGACGCGACGGTCGCCGCGGCGCCGAGCACGATCCCTCGGCGCGTCAGCGTGCCGCTCGCTCGGGGGCTGTCGTGGTCGGAGGGACGGGATGTTCCGGTCATGGCGTGCTCACTTCCGCTGCGTCGGGACGCGATCGGTGGGTTCGAGGCTTCGGTGGTGCGGGCGGCCGGTCGACCGCGGTCAGGCGGTCGAGACGGCTGGCTCGACCGCGGTCAGGCGGTCGAGACGGCCGGCGCGGGTGCGAGGAACGCGGCCCCGAGTGCGGCGAGCGGACGGTCGACGGGGGCGATGTGGACCCTGGACGACAGGTCGAGCGAGGCGGCGAAGGGGGACGTGCGCGCGGCGCCGTCGAAGCCGGCGCGCACGAGGGCGAGCAGGCGTTCGCCGAGGGTGGCGAGCCCACCGCCGATGACGACCGACTCGACGTCGGCCGTGACGACGAGGATGCGCACGGCCGATGCGAGGCCCGAGACGAAGCGGTCGCGGACGGCGACGGCAGCGGGATCACCCGCGTCGGCCGAGTCGAACAGGGCCGTCGCTGCGGAGCTGCCGTGGCCCGGCCACGCGACTGCCAGGGCGGACCCCGATGCGAGGGTCTCGAGGCAGCCGCGCTGACCGCACACGCAGGGCTGCCCGTCCGCCACGACCGGGATGTGCCCGACCTCGCCGGCGTTGCCCCGTGCTCCGCGCCACAGGCGCCGGTCGACGACGAGTCCGGCGGCGAGTCCCGTCCCGATGTTCAGGTACGCGTGCGGCCCGTCGAGCTGCATCGCCTGCGCGGCACCGAGCGCGGCGACGTTCACGTCGTTCTCGACCTGGACCGCCGCGCCCGTCGCAGCGGCCACCAGCGGACCGAGTGCGACCTCCGAGAGCCCGAGGTTGACAGCGTGTCGCACCCAGCCGGTCTCGTGGTCGACCAGACCGGGGACACCGATGCCGATCGTGTCCGCGGTCGAGCGCGTCCGGACCTCGAGCGATCGGACGACGGCGAGCGTCTCGGCCACCACCGCGTCGGGCCCGAAGCCGGTCGGGACCCGGACCCGATCGACCACGTCGCCCGCCGGTGAGACGGCGACGGCGTCGATCTTCGTCCCGCCGATGTCGAGGCCGATCCTCATGGTGCTCCCGTCCAGGGGGTGCGCGGCCTCGTCAGCGAGGACGCGGCGTCAAGGCTGCGCATGCGGGTTAGTAAACACGCCTAACTCGACGCTGGCAAGAGCGTGTCGAGCAGTGTTTCCGCGAGATCACGGGGCTGTTACGGCTCCAGATCGGTGCTTGACATCGGATTAGGAACGGTCCTTTACTAAGGCAACCACTCGGAGGGAGGAACCCCATTGGCGAACGACACGGATGCTCCGGCACCCTTCGCGGCGCAGGTACGGCGTCAACGGAGCAAGGCCCTGCCGCAGCACAGCCGGGCGCTCAACCGCTCCCTGATCCTGCAGACGCTCTTCACCGACGGCGCGATGAGCCGAGCGGACCTCTCCCGGCACTCGGGGCTCACCCGGCCGACCGTCTCCGGTCTGGTCGCCGAACTCGAGGCCGATGCCCTCGTCACCGAACTCGGGCCCCGCGAGGACCTGCGCGTCGGGAAGCCCGCGACCCTGATCAACCTGAACGTCGACGCCTTCCACATCGTCGTCGTGGACCTCTCCGTCCCCGACCACTTCGTCGGGGCGGTCACGAACCTGCGTGGCGACGTCGTCGACAGCGCGAAGATCGAGGTCGACGGTGCCGTCGGAGACCAGGCCCTCAACCGCATCATCCGACTCGTCGAGCGCCTGGCGGCGACGACGTCGCGTCGCCTGCTCGGGATCGCCGTCGGGTGCCCCGGCGTCATCGACGAGACGGGCACGGTCCTCGACTCGGTCGCACTCGGGGGCGGCTTGCCCCTGCAGCGGCAGCTCGCCGAGCACTTCCGGCTCCCGGTGCACGTCCTCAACGACGCGAACGTCGCGGCGCTCGGCGTCCACGCCTTCGAGGTCGACCCGACCCGGGACGTGCTCGTCGTCGCGCTCGAGCACGGCGTGGGGACGGGGATGGTGCTCGGCGGACGACTCGTGCTCGGCGAGCGCTACGCGGCAGGTGAGATCGGCCACCTGACGATCGACGAGGACGGCGAGCCGTGCCCCTGCGGGCGCCGTGGGTGCCTCGAGGTGATCATCGGGGCCGACCACCTGGCTCGGCGGCTCGACGCTGCCCCCGTCGCCGACCGTGCCGGCCTCCTCCGGTCTGCGGGGGACACCCTCGGCCGGGTGCTCGCTCCGATCGTCAGTGCCGTGAACATCACCGAGATCGTCGTCACCGGGCCCGCCGACCTCGTCGAGGGCCCCCTCGTGCAAGCCGTGCACGACACCGTCTCGGCCCGCACGCTCGCGAGCGTGGGTGACGACCTCGCCGTGACGGCCACGTCCACCAACAGCGACCTGATCCTCCGGGGCGGGGCAGCGTTCCTGCTCGCCGCGGAGCTCGGGGTCAGCTGATCCGACACAGCAGAACGACCACCAAGGAGAAGCAATGCGTACGAAGAAGTTCGCGGCAGCAGCTGCCGTGGCCCTGACCGTCGCCCTCGGGGTGACCGCGTGCTCCAGCGCCGGCAACACCGGTGCTGGTGGCAGCGGTGGCACCAAGGAGATCGGGGACGTCAAGGGGGACGGCAAGACGCTGACCGTGTGGGCGATGACCGGGGACTACTCCGACAAGACCATCGCCGCGATCAACGACCAGTTCGAGAAGGAGACCGGCGCGAAGGTCAAGGTGCAGATCCAGCAGTGGGACGGCATCACGACCAAGGTCTCGACCGCGCTGGCCACGAACACGCCGCCGGACGTCCTCGACCTCGGCAACACGCAGGTCGCGAGCTACGCCGCGAACGGCGCGTTGCTGGACCTCACCCCGTACGAGTCGGACCTGGCACAGGGGCAGACCTGGCTCGACGGCCTGTCCGACCCGGCCACGGTGGAGGGCTCGCTCTACGGCGTCCCCGGTTTCGCCGGCGCCCGATCGGTCATCTACAACAAGCAGATGTGGAAGGACGCCGGCATCACGGAGGTCCCGACCACCTACGAGGAACTGACGGCCGACCTCGACAAGGTCAAGGCAGCGAACACCGCGAAGGACTTCTCCGCCTTCTACATGCCCGGTCAGTACTGGTACGCCGGGATGCAGTTCGTCTGGGACGCGGGCGGTGACATCGCGACCGAGGACGGCGGGACGTGGAAGGCCGGGTTCGGCGACGCGAAGGCGCAGCAGGGCCTCGAGGACTTCCGGGCGTTCGCGAACGCGTACTCGACGAAGGCCTCGGCCACCCTCAACACCGACAGCCCGGACATGAACCAGGTCTTCGCGGACGGCAAGACATCGGCCATCCTCAGCACCAGCGGCACGCTCGGCCTCATCGAGCAGGCGAACCCGGAGATGACGGCGGACACGATGGGCACCTTCCCGTTCCCGGGGAAGTCCGGGAAGACACAGCCGGTCATGCTCGGTGGATCGGACTGGGGCATCGCAGCGAAGTCCGGCAACACCGACCTGGCGCTCAAGTGGGTCGAGATCGCGTCGAGCCCGGACGTCCAGAGCAAGTACGTCTACGGCGACAACGGCTGGATCCCGAACAGCACCGAGGGCATCAAGGCCGCCGACTCCAGCCTGAGCGCGATCAACAAGGCCTTCTTCACCGCCGCGTTGAACTCGAAGGCGACCCCGGCCAACGCCCGGTGGGCCGACCTCGAGGGTGACCAGAGCATCAACACCCTGTTCTCGAGCATCGTCTCCGGTTCGAAGACGCCGGAGGAAGCCGCGGCGACCTTCGACAAGGCCGCCGACGACGTCCTGAACAAGCAGTAGGACGACCCACCAGGACGGTGCGGGTGCCGTCGTCACGCGACGGCTCCCGCACCGCCCGCCCCGACCGGAAAGGCCAGACGTGACCGTCTCAGCCACCCGCCCGAGCACGGAGCGCCGTAGCCGCCCCGACCGCTCGCCCGGGGATCGTCCCGGCGGCGCTCCGCAGCGCCGGGCAACCCGCTCGTTCGCCCCCCTCTGGCTCCTGACCCCAGCAGGGCTCGTGCTCGTCTTCGTGACGGTCGCCCCCATCGTCTTCCTGGTCTTCACGTCGTTCACCGACTACGACCAGCGCTCGCTCTTCACCGGTGCGTACGACGCCGTCGGGCTGGCGCAGTACGGGCAGATCCTCTCCGACCCGGCCTTCTGGGCATCGCTCGTCCGCACCGTGCTGTTCACGGCGGCGATGGTCCTCGGGAGCATCCTGATCGGCGCGGGCGTCTCGCACCTGATGACCCGGCTGGGCGTGGTGCTCCGCTACGCCGTCACGATCGTCCTGATCTGTGCGTGGGGCATGCCGAACGTGGCGTCCTCGCTCGTGTGGAACTGGCTCTTCCAGCCGGGCTACGGGGTCGTGAACTGGGCGCTCACGCAGCTCCGGGTCTTCGGCGACATGACCGACACCGACTGGGGCAACAGCGCCGGCCTGGCGTACACGTCCATCTGGATGCTCGTCGTCTGGCAGGCGGTGCCCTTCATCGCGCTCACCCTGTACGCCGCCGAGACGCAGATCCCGATCGAGGTGAAGGAGGCCGTCCGGCTCGACGGCGGCTCCGAGTGGACGGTGTACCGCGTCGTCACGATCGAGTACCTCCGACCGACCCTGCTCCTCGTCACGATGCTCTCGATCATCTGGGACTTCAACGTCTTCAACCAGATCTGGCTCGTCTCGCAGGGCGGTCCGGACGGTGCGACGTCCACCCTCGGTGTCTTCACCTACGTCACCGCGTTCGTCGGGCACGACATCGGGACCGGTTCGGCGGTCGCCGTGATCGCGGCGCTGATCCTCATGGCGCTCAGTGCCCTCTACATCCGGAACCTCGTCCGATCGGGAGAAGAGCTGTGACCACCGCGATGCCGACGGGCGTCCCCGTCCGAGCCGACGTCCCCGCAGCCGTCCCCACCCCCGAGGGCGTCGCCGCGACGAGACGCATCCGCCGTCGCCGGCGCCCCGTGCGCTGGATCAGCAGCTCCATCGCGATCGTGTTCTGCGTCGTCTGGATCTTCCCGGTCTACTGGATGATCAACACGGCCTTCAAGCCCCGCTCCGAGGCCCTGACCAGCACCCCGCTCTTCGCTCCGGCTCACCCCACGCTCGACAACTTCGTGACGGCCTTCACCCGAGCGGACTTCCTGGTCTACCTGGGCAACTCGACCATCGTCGTGGCAGGGGCCGTCGTGCTCTCGCTGGCCCTGGGCATCCTGGCGTCGGCGGCACTCTCGCGGTTCCGGTTCCGTGGCCGTCGCACGATCCTCGTCACGATCCTGCTCGTCCAGATGCTGCCGGGGACCGCACTGCTCATCCCACAGTTCCTCATCTTCAACCAGGTCGGCCTCACCGGTACCTACGCGGGGCTGATCCTGGCCTACGTGGCTGCGGTGCTGCCGTTCTCGATCTGGGTCATGCGCGGCTTCTTCCTCGCGATCCCGATGGAGGTCGAGGAGGCAGCGCGCATCGACGGTGCCAGTACGTGGCAGGTCCTGACGAAGGTGCTCTTCCCCCTGGTGATGCCGGGCATGATCGCGACGAGCGTCTTCGCGTTCATCGCCGCGTGGAACGACTACATCGTCGCGTACACGTTCATGCAGGACCAGGCGCACTACACGCTGCCCGTGTGGCTCGCGTCGTTCACCACCCAGACGACCGGCACCGACTTCACCGGTCAGATGGCCGCGTCCGTGCTGTTCTCGCTGCCGGTCGTGGTGTTCTTCATGATCATCCAGCGCAACCTGGTCTCGGGGATGTCGGCGGGAGCGGTGAAGGGCTGACTCGACGGACGGGAGGCACGGTGCGGGCCCGCACCGTGCCTCCCGTCCGTGCGCGTCAGGTGCGCGGCGCCGGGTCGGGTTCCCCGAGCAGCCGGGTCGTCCAGTCGGCGAGGGCCGCGACCGCGGACCGCGAGACCGCCGCTCCCGGCACCATGCTCGTGAAGCCGTGGAACGCGCCCGGCCACACGTGCAGCTCGGCGTCGACCCCGGCGGCCCACAGCGCGCTCGCGAACGCCACGGTCTCGTCGCGGAAGACCTCGGCGCTGCCGCAGTCGACGTAGGTGCGGGGGAGTCCGGACAGGTCCTCGGCGCGCGCCGGTGCCGCGTACGGGGAGACGTCGTCGGTGCCCCGGCGCTCGCCGAGGTACGCGCCCCAGCTGAAGTGCATCGCCTGGCGGTCGGCCACGCCGACGCCGTCGATCTGCCGGGTCGACACGGAGGCGTCGCGGTCGTCGAGCATCGGGGAGACCAGGACCTGCGCGAGGACCTCGGGGCCGCTGCGGTCCCGGGCCAGCAGGACGGTCCCCGCGGCGAGGCCCCCGCCGGCGCTCTGGCCGGCGACGACGATGCGCGCCGGGTCGATGCCGAGCTCGTCGGCGTGCTCCGCGACCCAGACGAGTCCGGCGTAGCAGTCCTCGACCGGGGTCGGGTCGGGGTGCTCCGGAGCGAGACGGTAGTCCACGCTGACCAGCACGACGTCGTGGTCGAGCAGCCAGTCGTCGTACGAGTCGAGGTTGCCGAGGTGGTGGCCCATCACCATGCCCCCGCCGTGGATCGTGTAGACGCCCGTGGTCGGGCCGGTCCGGCCGGCACGCTGGATGACCGCGAGGTCGATCGGGTCACCGCCGTGTCCGGGGACGGTGATGCGCCGCCGCTCGAGCCCGCGGGCGCGCAGGCGGTCGTCGAGCTCCTGCTCGGTGATCTCGAGCGCACGCATCCGGGGCAGGGCCGCGGCGTCGATGGTGAACGGTCCACGGGCCTCGAGCGCGGTGAGGAAGACGGCGAGCTCGGGGTCGAAGTGCGGTCGGGGCGAGGTGGTGTCAGGCACGGGAGGGCTCCTGGTGGTGGTCGGCGGAAGTGGACGAGGAAGAGGAAGAGGACGGCATCGGCGGGGTCGGGGTCGGTTCCGGCGTGCCGACGGCGCGTCGCGCGCGGAGCACCCCGACGGCGACGAGCAGCGCCGCGATCACGGTGATCACGGCCCCGGCGACCTGCAGCGCACCGACGACGGCGGCAGCGTGCGCTGCCGTGGTCCGGGCGACGGTCACGCTGCCGGGGACGAGCGCGGCGAGCACCGTCCCGGTCGCAGCGATCCCCACCGCCGTGGCGAGTTCGCTCGCGGTGTCGACGAGTGCCGCCCCGATCGACGTGCGGTCCGTCGGGAGCCCGGACAGGACGCTGGCCCCGGCGACCGCTCCGACCACACGCATCCCGGCCGCGACGAGCACGAGGGCGACCGCGACCGCCGGGTACCCGGTGCGCCCGGACAGGGTGAACACGGCGAGCCCGACGACGACGGCCGTGGCGCTCGTCCACGCGGCCCGATCGAGCCCGACCCGCCGGACGACGGGCCCGACGAAGCGGCCGCTCGCGAGGAGCACCACGACCTGGGGCAGGGTGCCGAGCGCGGCGAGGGCCGGCGGCCACCCCCACGCAGCCTGCAGCTGCAGGGTCACCGCGTAGGACAGCCCGGCGGTGGCGAGCCCGGCGGCGGCCTTGTACGCCAGACCGCTCGCGACGAGGGGCCGTGCCACCAGGGTGAGGTCGAGCAGCGGGTGCGGGGCCGTCCGCTCCCGCACGACGAAGCCCGCGACGGCGGCGACGGTGGCGGTCGCCGCGGCCCAGGTCGGCCAGCCGGTGGTGGACACGGCGAGCGTCGGGGTCACCAGGACGCCGACGACGGCGGCCGTGCCGAGCACGGCGCCGACGAGGTCGAGCGGGTGCCGGTGCAGGTCCGCCGGCCGATCGGCCCCGATCCCGGAGCGGATGCCGACGAGCGCGACGAGGGCGATCGGCACGTTCGCCACCAGGAGCACCTGCCACGGCGCCACCGTGAGCACGAAGCCGCCGACCGTCGGGCCGACCGCCAGCCCGACGAGCCCGGCGGTCGACACCACGGTCAGCGCCCGGACGCGCAGGTCGTCGGCGGAGAAGAGCCGGAAGGTCAGGGCCATCGAGCCGGGCGTGGTCATCGCGGCGGCGAGGCCCGTGAGGACCCGGACGACGACGAGCTGCTCCACGCTGGTCACCAGGACGGTCGCGGCGCTCGCCGCGGCGAGCAGCACCAGCCCGACGAGCATCGTGCGGCGGCGGCCGAACCGGTCGGCGACCGCCCCGAACAGGAGCATGAGCCCGCCGAATGCGACCGAGTACGCGCTCGAGACCCACTGGAGCGAGGCGGTGGACGCGGCGAGGTCCCGACCGATCGTCGGCAGGGCGACGGTGAGGACCGAGTTGTCGAGCATCTCGAAGAGGAACACGGCGGACAGCCCGGACAGGGCGATCCACGTGTCACGGAGACGGGCGGGTGGGGTGTGTGCAGACACGGGTGCACTCCTTCGATGAAGAAGTGGCGACTCCCGTGAGACGCGTGCACGCTCCCGGCCGGTGAGCGGCGCGGGATTTTTTCCCTCTGCGAGGAACAGTAGCCGATCAGCGGCACGTGCAGAAGAGCGGCTGGGGACCTGCCGGGCGGCTCAGTGCAACGAGTCGCTCACCCGTAGCCCTCGTCGTACAGCCGCCACCCGTCCTCGGTGTGGCGGAAGCAGAACTGCCACCCCCGCAGGGTCCCGGGGTCGGCGCCGCTCATGTTCGTCTCGGTGACGTCGACGGGGATGCACTCCTCGGCGCCCCCGCCTCGCTCGTCGGCCGGGATCCACTCGACGGCGCCGACGTTCCGGTGGACGAGCAGGTCCGGGTGCTCGTCGAACCAGGACGTCGGCTGCCGCTGCCCGCACCACGCGTGATCGGGTGACGACGGCGCGTGCGCAGCCGTGAGGGCTTCGGTCACCGCGCAGTCGTGGCCCTCGGCGGCGCGGAGGTAGACGCGGAGGACCTGCTCCGACGAGGCGCTCGCCGGAGGGAGGCGTCGCGCGGTCTCGACCCGCTGGACCACCGCAGCCGTCCCGGTCACCGCGAGCACGGCACCGACCGCGACGGCAGTGGCCGCGATCCGACGTCGCCGTGTCCAGCCACTCGTCGTACGCGTGTTGTCTCCTCTGTCGGCGATCGGATCCCGTCTCACGTGCGACTGTCGCACGCACCGCGTCCAGCGGCATCATCCCTCGAGACGAAGCCGGGTGGCCGAGCGACCGGCAGGCGGGGCGGCCTCCTTGCATGCAGCAGATATACCACTGTTCCACATTCGAGAGGTCCGGCACTACGGTCGACCCACCGGGATGTCCAGATCCTGGTGCACACCTCGAGAGATAGAGACGATCATGCAGAATTTCCGTACCCGATCGGCCGGTGTCGCGTTGGCTGGGGCACTCATCGCAGCCGGCCTCGTGAACGCTCCCGCTGCGAACGCAATTGCCCGTTCATCAACGGACGTGTCCCAGAGCATCGACGGCACGGCGCCGGATGCCGTCACGATGGAAACCGTTCATCGAGCCATCGAGGAAGCCCGGTCCGCAGGAGCGATCACTGCGGAGCACACCGCAGCTGACGGTACGACGACCGTCGTCATCGAGGGGGAAGGTGGGACGACGCTCGAACTGAACACCGGCGGCTCGGACGCCCGCTTGGGTACGGGGTCGGACCGCTACGGCATGTACGTCGCGTTCAACGCGTTCGATCAGAACCTCATCATCAGTGGCGCGCTGTCCGCGATCGCGTCCGGCATGTGCGCGCTCGGCCCCGCGGTGTGTGCCGTTGCGCAGGTGGCAGCGCTCCTCGCGAGCAATGCCATCGGCAGCGGTGGTGGCATCCGCTGCGGTACGAAGTCGCTACGCGTCTACCCGGTTTCGCACCACGCACCCCGATGTGCCTGAGTGCAGAGCTGTGCTGAAGATCCTGACGAACGTCTGGTTCGCAGTCGCCGTCGCGGTCGGCCTGCTGGTGGCCGGCTCTGCGTACTTCGCCAGCACGGTGGACACACCGGGTCAGTGGACGGGCGCGCTGGTCAACGCGGTCGCCGTCGGGGCGAGCGGGATGTACGTCGGGACGATGATCCGTCGTCGTCGCCGCCGGAACGCCAGGCGCTGAACGCGACGGACGGGAGGCGCGGTGCCAGCTGGCACCGCGCCTCCCGTCCGTCACGTGGCTGGCTAGGCGTTCGCGCCCTCCGCCAGCACCGCAGCAGCCGGGTCGAAGTCCTCCGGCAGCGGCTCCGGCTTCGTGATGCGCGAGGTGATCTCGACGGCCTGGCCGGAATCGGCGGCGTCCCGGATGCCGAGCATGACGTCGAGCGCGTGGGACGCGACGGCACCGGAGGCGCGCTCCGGGCGGCCCTCGGCGATCGCGCGTGCCATTTCGACGACGCCCGTGCCGCGACCCCAGGTCGAGCCCTTGTGCTCGAGGGTCGTCGGTTCGTCCTTGCCGAGCGTCCACAGCGTGCTGTCACCGTCGAAGACGTTCGGGTCCGGCAGCACGATCGTGCCCTCGGAGCCGTTGATCTCGACGAAGCCGTTGCGGGGCAGGGCGTGCTGGAACGACAGGGTCGTCTGGGCGGACTGCCCGTCGGCGAACGAGATGAGCGCGGCGTGGTGCGTGGGCACCTCGACCGCGAACTCGGTGCCGGCGCGGGGGCCGGAGCCGATCACGCGGGTCTCGCGGGACTTCGACGACACGGCCTGCACGCGCGAGGCCGAGCCGAACGCGTGGAGCAGGGTCGTCACGTAGTACGGGCCGATGTCGAACAGCGGACCGGCGCCCTCGGCGTAGAGGAACTCGGGGTCCGGGTGCCACTGGTCCGGGCCGGGCACGTGGAACATCGTCGTCGCGGTGAGCGGCGTGCCGATGTCACCGCGGGCGATGGCGCGGATCGCGGTCTGGATGCCGGCACCGAGCACGGTGTCGGGGGCGGTCGCGTACCGGACGCCGGCGGCCGATGCGGCGGCCAGGAGCGCCTGGGCGTCCTCGGCGGTGGTGGCGACCGGCTTCTCGCTCCAGGTGTGCTTGCCGGCGGCGATGATCTGCTGGCCGACCTTCGCGTGCTCGGCCGGGATCGTGATGTTGACGACGATCGAGATGTCGTCGCGGGCGAGGAGCTCCTCGACCGTGCCCGACGACGGCACGCCGTACTTCTCGGCCTGCGATGCCGCGCGCTCGAGGATGAGGTCGGCGACCATCAGGACCTCGACGTCGGCGAACTGCGTCAGGTTGGTCAGGTACTGGTCCGAGATGTTGCCGGCACCGATGATGCCGACTCCGACGCGGCTCACTTGTCGTTGCCCTTCAGCCACTCGAGCGACTCGGCGATGCCCTGGAAGACGTCGCCCGAGTACGCGTCGAACTCGACGACGCGGATGGCCTGCGGCGCGGCGGCGAGGATGCCCCGCACGTCGACGTCGCCCTGGCCGGCCGGGGTCTGGTTCTCGAAGGCGCGCTGCAGTGCCTCGGGCACGACGAGGGCGCTCTCGGACGAGGGCAGCGCGGTGAGGATGTCACCGTCGACCTTGCCGTCCTTGACGTGGATGGCGACGACGCGGTCGCCGAGCGACTGCAGGACGGCCGGGGCGTCGGCGCCGCCGACGGTCGCCCAGAAGGTGTCGACCTCGAGGACGGTCTCCGGCGAGAGCTGCGACACGAAGAGCTCGTAGACGGTCTTGCCGTCGACCTTGTTCGTGAACTCCCACTGGTGGTTGTGGTACCCGAACTTCAGGCCGCGCGCGGTGGCCTCGGCGGTGAGCTCGTTGACGCGCTCGGCGATCTTCGCGACGTCGTCGGCGGTCTGCCAGCGGTCGGTCGGGATGAACGGGTCGATGACGGTCTGGATGCCGAGGCGCTCCGCGGCGTCCCAGATCGGCGCGGTGTCCTCGGCGTCGATCACGGCGACATGGCCGGACGGAGCCTTCAGGCCCGTGGCGGCGAAGGCCTTCTCGAGGTCGGCGGCGCGCTCGACGAACGCGTACGGCTCGACGTTCTCGTAGCCGATCTCGCGCACCCGGGCGATGGCCTTGTCGAGGTCTTCGGCGATGGCGTCGCGCAGCGAGTACAGCTGCACAGAGGTGGTGGGCATGGCAGAGGGCTCCTTCGGTCCTGTCAGGTTGTCGGGGCCCGTCGAGGATCGATGCTCCCCGGCGAGATCGAGACCGACGCTACCCCAAAAACCACCCGCTGTGTAGTTTTTGTCGCGCGTCATCGGTGGCGCACTCGCGCGCCGTCTGGGCGACACGTGTCGATCACGCCTCGGGCGATGTATGCTCGCCGACGGAAAACCTTGCAGTACAAGGTTTCCGATCGACTCAAGGAGGCGTCATGAGCACACCCGAACCCGGCAGCCCCGCACTGCTGGACCCGGAAGCGGGCATCACCCAGCCCGTCAGCACCGTCAAGGTGGGGATCGGCTACCAGGTCGCCCTGTTCCTCGGACAGTTCGGCCTGTTCGTGGCGCTCATGGCCCCGGTCTACGTCAGCATGCAGATCAAGGCACAGGCCCTGGTCGGCGACGACGCGGCGAACGTCATCGGCTCCGTGCTGCCGATCGGGGCGTTCGGTGCGCTCATCATGAACCCGCTGGCCGGCGCGCTGTCCGACCGGACCCGCACGCGCTGGGGCCGCCGACGCCCGTGGCTGCTCGGCGGTGTCGTCGTCTTCGCGATCGCGCTCGCCTGGATCGCCTACGCGCCCGACGTCCTCAACCTGACGCTCGGCTGGCTGCTCGCGCAGCTCGCCGCGAACGCCACGCTCGCCACCCTGCTCGCGAGCTTCGCCGACAACGTGCCGCAGCTCCAACGCGGCCGGGCGTCGAGCATCATCGCCCTGGCGCAGAACATCGCCGTGCTCGCCGGCACCTACCTGTCGGTGTTCTTCGTCGCGAACCTGCCGGTGCTGTTCATCGCTCCCGGCATCCTGGCGATCGTCCTGGTCGTCGTGTACGCCCTGGTCGCCCGTGACGACCTGCCCACCTACAAGCTCAAGCCGTTCACCTGGATCAACCTCATCTCGTCGTTCTGGACGAACCCGATCAAGAACCCCGACTTCGCGTTCGCGTGGTGGTCGCGCTTCCTGATCATCCTGGCGACGTTCATGTTCACGACCTACCGCCTGCTCTACATGCAGGAGCACCTCGGGATCGCGGACCTGAAGGAGGCCACCGAGGCCGTCGCGTTCGGCGTGCTCCTCTACACGCTCGCCCTGCTCGTCAGCGCGGCACTCTCCGGCTGGGCGTCGGACCGGATCGGCCGCCGCAAGGTCTTCGTCGGCGGATCGACGGCGCTGTTCGCGGTCGGCCTGGTGATCCTCGCCCACGCCGACACCGTGACGGGCTTCTACGTCGCCGAGGTCGTCATGGGCTTCGCCTACGGCATCTACTCGGCAATCGACACCGCGCTCGTCGTGGACGTGCTGCCGAACGCCGACCGTCCGGGCAAGGACCTCGGTGTGATCAACATCGCGAACGCGCTGCCGCAGTCGCTCGCACCCGCGATCTCGCTCTTCTTCCTGAAGATCGGCAGCAGCCACCCGGACAACTACGAGCTCATGTGCTGGGCTGCGGGGGTCGTCGCTCTGCTGGGCGCCCTGGTGGTCATCCCGATCAAGCGGGTCCGCTGACGCCCGTCGCACTGACGGATTGAAGGCGCGGTGCCAGCTGGCACCGCGCCTTCAGTCCGTTCGTCTGGCGTCCGTCGTCCGTCCGCAGGTCGCGTCGTTACCGTGGGTCGGTGCGCTCCACCGACACCCGTTCCTTCGACTCCCCGGCCGGCACGATCGAGGCGGTCGTCGACGGCGACGTGACCCGCGCCCTCGGCATCCCCTACGCGCGGGCCGACCGCTTCGCGCCGCCGGCGCCGCAACCGCCGTTCAGCGGCCCGTTCCGCGCGGACACCCCGGCGCCCGTCCCACCACAGCCGAGCGCGCAGTTCGTCGACCAGCTCCTGCCGTCGATGGACCACCTGCAGGTCGACGAACACTGCCAGCGACTCAGCATCACGGTGCCCTCGGACGTCCGACCCGACGAGCGCCTGCCCGTGGTGGTCTGGGTGCACGGCGGGTCCTACGTGCTCGGCGGCGGGGACCTGCCGATCCACGACGCCCACGACCTGGTGACCGAGCAGCGCGTGGTCGTCGTCACGGTGACCTACCGGCTCGGGGTGCTCGGGTTCCTCGGTGACGGCGAGACGGTGCCGGCCAACCTCGGACTGCTCGACCTGGTCGAGGCGTTCCGGTGGGTGCAGCGGAACATCGCGGCGTTCGGCGGGGACCCCGACTCCGTCACCGCGTCCGGGCAGTCCGCCGGAGCCGACGCGATCGCGCACCTCATGATCAGCGAGGGCGCCCGCGGCCTGTTCCGCCGCGCGATCGTGCAGAGCGCGCCGCTCGGGCTCTCGCGCGGGCGGGCGCGGATGAACCGGGCGATGGTCCGGGCCGTCGGGTCGGTCGCGGCGGACACGTCGCTCGACGAGGTGCTCGAGCGGCAGGCCCTCGCGACGAAGGCCGGTGGCCGGTACGGCCTGGCCGGCGGCATGCCGTTCGGCACGCAGTACGGGTTCGCACCGTTGCCCGCCGAGCGCGACACCGACCGGGCCTGGCGGTCGGTCGCACCGGAGGTCGACGTGCTCATCGGGTCCGGCTCGGACGAGGCGGGAATGTACGTGCCGCTCGTCCCGGGGCTCCGGACGGCCGCGCGGTCCCGCCTGGTCCGACCCCTGCTGCGCTGGCTGCTCGTGCGGCCCCTGTCCGAGGTGATCTACGGCCGCGATGCGCGGCGCTTCGCCGATCGTCACCGGGCCGCCGGTGGACGGGCGACGGTCTACCGGTTGCTGCGGCACCCGTCCGTGGCGCCGGTCGGTGCGGTGCACATGAGCGACCTGCCGTTGCTGCTCGGCGGTCGCTCGGCGTGGGTGGGCAGTCGCTTCGTGCCGGAGCGGGACTGGCCGGAGGTCGAACGGCGCGGGCGGGCGTTCCGGGCGGTCTGGGCGGAGTTCGCGCGGACCGGACGGGTGACGGCGGCGGACGACGAGACGCTGGTGTTCGACCGGGGGTGACCTCCACCGGGCCCGTACCGGCTGCACCGCGAGGGGCCGGGGCACTCGGCCCCGACCCCTGCGACGGTGTGCTGCGGTGTCGCGGTGCTCAGCCGCGACGCGTCGCCCCGATCGCCCAGACCCGGGGCGGTTCGACCCCGTTGACGGCGTGGTCGCCGACGATCCGGGCCTTGAACACCCACGGGTTGTGGCTCCCCGCGGTGCGGGCGTTCCGCCAGTGCCGGTCGAGGTTCTTCGTCGTGCTCACACCCGAGGCCGCGAGGGCGTCGAACAGGTGTGACGTCGCCGTGGTCGCGAGGGACGTGAGCGAGACCTGCGCCTGTGCGGTCGCGAGCTCGGCGCGGTCGTTCCGGCGCTCGTCCTCTGCCTCGTCGAGGGCAGCACCCTCGTACGCGGCCTGCAGCGCCTCGGCTGCCCGGTCGACGATCGCGGTCGCCGCGAATCCGGCCGCGGACACCTCGCCGACGACCTGCAGGATCTGCGGGTCCGCGGCGAAGGTGTCGGCGTTGCCGTGCGAGAACACCCGGTTGCGGTTCCTGACCTGCAGCGCGATCTCCCGCTCGGCGGCCAGGACGGAGCCGGCGAGCACGGTGAGGAGCACCGCCTGGTAGAACGCGGTCTGGTACTTGAACCGGTGGTCGAACAGCACGACCGCGTCGGCCTGCACGACGGCGTCGGTGAACGTGCTCGTCCCCGAGCCCGTGGTCCGCTGGCCGAAGCCGTCCCAGTCGTCCGAGTGGGCGACCCCCGGCTGGTGTGCGTCGACGATCGCGATGACCCGCTCGCCGGTGTCGGTGCGCTCCGCGTACGTGTCGATCCAGTCCGCGAAGATGCTGCCCGTCGAGTAGTACTTCTGCCCGCTGACGCGGAAGGTGCCGTCGTCCTGCGGTGTGACCTTCGTGACGACGTCGCCGACCTGCACGGCCCCGACCTCGGTCCAGGAGTTGCCGGCGATCTCGCCCCGACCGAATCGTCCGAGCCAGGCATCGCGTTCGCCGGAGCGCCCGACGAGACGGTCCTCCACGAGGGCGAAGTGCCCGCGCAGGGCCTGCGGGATGTTGCTGTCCGCGGCGGCGAGCTCGGTGAGCAGGCGGAAGAGCTGCGGGAGGGTCGCGCCCGCGCCACCGAACGCGACGGGGACGCGGACCGCGCCGAACCCGGCGGCTGCGAGTTCGCGGATCTCGTCGAAGGGGAGCCGATGGTCCTGCTCCCGCTCGGAGGCGCCGGCGGCGATGCGGTCGAAGATCGGCCGGAAGCGACCGGCAAGGGTCTCGTAGTCGACCGGTGCGGTGGTCTGGGCGGTGCCGAGCTGGTCGGCCGTGGTGTCGGTCATGGTGTCGTGCCTTCCGGGTTGCGTGTGCGGGTGCTGTTCAGGCGGTGGCCGTCGGTGTGACGACCTGGGGCTGGGCGGGGGTCGACGGTGCTCTGCGAGCCCCGCGTCGGGAGAGCACGGCCGCGCCGACGAAGACGACGAGCGCGACCAGGGCGGCGCCGACGGTCCACGCGGCCCCGGCCGGCCACCGACCGGAGAGCCCGAGGAGCGCCGGCGCGGTCGTGGTGGTCTGGCTGGCGAGGACGAGGGCCCAGGCGGTGTACCGGCCGAGGTCACGACCCAGGGCGAGCAGGAGGAAGAAGAGCGTCCAGAGCCCGGCCCAGGTCGCCCACAGCACGGCGAGGACCGGGTCGACGGTGACGTTCGAGACCGCGAAGACGACGGCGATCGCGGCGACGAGGCCGCAGAACCAGCCGAGCCCCGTCGAGCCGAGCCCCGCGAGCGCGTCGATCCCCACGTACAGGTAGGTGAGGCCGAAGAGGAACGTCCCCGCGATCGAGAGCAGGACGGGCAGTGACCCGTCGGCCGTGACGGAGACGGCCGTGCACAGCACGAGCTGCAGCCCGCCGATCAGGACGTTGAACACACCGCTGTCACGGCCGGGGACCCGACCGAGCAGGGTGAGCCCGTTGATGAGCAGTGCCGCTCCGGAGAGCACCAAGCAGATGTACGCCATGGCGACGACCGTGGCAGCGAGGGGACCGCCGCGGAAGGGTTGTGTCGCACTGTGTCCGACGGTGACGATCCGTGACGTCGAGCGCTCACTGCTGCTCCCGACGTCGCTCGCCCCCGGACGGGAGGTCGCGCGCACACCGCTCCGTGGGCAGGATCGACCACATGCCCGACGCCGACCTCCGCGCCCGCATCGTCTCCGGTGCCGCCGATGCCTTCCGTGACGGCGACTTCCACACGATCGGCCCGGACGACGTCGCCCGGGCCGCCGACGTCACGGTGGCCGAGGTGCACCGCGTGTTCCCGTCGTGGGAGCTGCTCGTCGTGGCCGTCGTCGACCGGTGGACCAAGGACGGCCGCGATGCGCTCCGCGGGGTCGCCGAGCAGGAGGGGGCCGTCGCGTACCTCCGAGCCCGGCTCGACCGCGGACACCGACACCCCGCGGTCGTGCGGGTCCGCGTCGCGCTGCTCAGCGCGACGTCGACCCCGGGCCACCCGGCGTCCGGGTGGTTCCGGCAGCAGTACACGATGCTCTTCGAGGACGTGACCCTCGCGCTCGTGCGGGACGTCGTCGCCGGTCGTGAGTCCCGCGGGGCTGCTCCGCGGCACGCCGCCGAGCAGCTCGTCGCGCTCTTCGAGGGGCTGCAGCTGCAGGCGATGCTCCGCGACGACACCGACCTGCTCGCCGGGTGGGACCGGGCGGTCGCACGCATGCGGGCCGGCTGGGCCGCCGCCGCCGTCGCGGCCTGAGGGGAGCCGGCCGCGCGGGCACCGGACGTTCACGCAGCGCCCTGCCGGGGCCCGCGGGCACCCGGACGTTCGCGCAGCGCCCTGCCGGTGCCGGGTCCTAGGACCCGCGTGTCCCGTGGCCGCGGAGTCCACGCCCGACGAGCAGCACGACGGCACCCACGACCAGGGCGACCGCGACGAGTGCCGGCACCCGGAACGCCAGCGCGGTGACCACGCCACCGATCCCGCCGCCGGCGAGGAACGACCGCACCCCGACGGCCAGCGCCAGGACGACGACCACGGCCAGGGCTGCGACCGGGACGACCCGCTCGACGGGGGGCAGGGGCCCGACCGGCCGGACGTCGGCGCGTCGCCACCACACCGCCGCGACGACGAGCAGGGCGAGCAGCCCGAGCACGCTCGACAGGTCCTGCAGCAGGAAGGGCAGCGGGTACCCGCCGACGGCGGCGTCCCGCAGTGCGGGCCAGGCCCGGACCACGAAGCCGTGCTCGTGGGTGAAGCCGTCCCACACGACGTGCGTGACGCTGCCGAGCAGGCAGCCCACGACCACCGGCAGCACGTCGCGTGCACCGAGCGGCGGCCGGCGACCCCAGCCCCGCGGCAGACGCCGACGCAGCCCCGGGACGACCGGTGACCATGCCGGCCGCACGAGGAACCACCACGTGGCGAGCACCACGAGGGAGACGGCGAGGTCGATGGTCGGGACGCCCCACCACGAGTGCGCGTCCTCGTAGGGCGGCAGGAACGGCGCGAACAGCACCGTGTCCGGCGCCATCGAACCGATCGCGACGGCGGCGACCGGCACGGGAAGGCGACGTGTTGCCAGGGCGACGACCGCGTGGCTGACGGTGAAGGGCACGGTCACGTCCTCGTCATCGGGCCAGGTGCGTGCGGTGCACGAACCACTCGACGCCCTCGGCCAGGGCGACACCGGCGGTGTGCCAGTCGTGGCCACCGTCCTCGATGATGCGCTCCGTCACCGTGACGCCGGCTGCACGTGCGGCCGCCACGACCCGCGGGACGACCGGTCCGTACCGGCTGTCGTCCGCACCGGCCGCGACGAACGCGGCGGAGTCGCGGTACGGCGCCCGCTCGGCGAGCACTCGGAGCGGCTGCGCGGCCTCGTACGCCGCCCGGTCACCGCGGAAACCCCTCGAGACGGTGTCGTCGCGACCCTGCAGGACCGGCCCGATCTGTCCCGAGACGTCGATCCACGAACCGAACCGGTCGGGCCGGCCGGCCCCGAGCTGCAGGGCGCAGGTGCCTCCCTGCGAGAAGCCCGCGATGGCCCAGTCCGCCCCGCCGGCGGCAGCGTGCAGGTGCTCGTGGACCCAGGTCGGGACGTCGCGCGTCAGGTAGGTGGCGCTGTTCCCGAGCGGACCGTCGACGCACATCGGGTTGTTCGATGCCCGGGCGAGCTGGTCCGGCATCACGACGATCGGTGCGAGTCCGCGGTGCCGGTGGGCGATCGCGTCGAGCCGGGTCGCCATGCGGCCGGCCTCGACGATGTTCGCCGGAGCGGCGCCGGGTCCCTGCCCGGAGAGCATCACGACGACGGGCAGCTCCGGGGCGTGCTCGACGAGGGCGGCCGGGGGGAGCCAGACGATCGCGGGTCGGGCGTGGAAGTGCGACACGGTGCCCGGGATCCGCACCGAACCGTAGCGGCCGTGGGCCGGCATGTCGCGCGGGGGTCGCCAGCTCGCGGCGTCGACCGGGGCCGATCCCGGGGCCGGGTCGTCCGGCAGGCGGAGGGGCGGCACGTGCGACTGCCCCAGGGCGTCGGCGATCGTGGGGAAGAGCCCGGCGTCCCGGTTCACCGCCAGTCCGCCGGACACCAGGGCGAGGGGGACCAGCAGCGCGGCGACCACCCGGGTCAGCACCCGGCCCCGCCGTGCCCGGCCACCGCGGACGAGTCCGACGACCGCGACCCCGAGCAGTGCGCACACCACACCCGTCCAGACCCGGTCGACCCAGGTGGGCGGGACGCCGAGCACGTCGAGGACGTCGCCGAGGAACCAGGAGAGCATGGTCCCGACCAGCGCTCCCGCGACGATCGCGACGGCTGCCCAGCGCCAGGAGCGGCGGACGGTGGTGAGGACGAGGACGGCGGCGACCAGGGTCAGGGCGTAGAGGGGCAGCAGCACGTGGGCGGACAGGAGCGGCAGGGTGGTCACGGGCGGGTCCGACGGTCGGGACGCTCTCGGACACCCGGCGGGTGACGGGACAGGAGCGGCGTGGTCCAGCGACGGTAGCGAGCCGAGGTGTCCGGACCGGCAGCGGGGAGCCCGTCCCCGGCGGTCTCCCGGCTGATCCTGAGCGATCCTGCACGGGGGGTGGCCGGCCGACGGTCCGGAGCTGTCCGAGCGGCCAGGCCCGGGTGGTCCGTCGACCGTGCGGAGGACCGCACCGTCCCCGCACCGGACGGTGGCGGGCGGCGCGTCTGGGTGTGCCCTCCAGGGGATCCTGGCAAGGTCGGCGGATGGAGTACACGGACTACGACACCCGGCTCGCCGCCTACGGCGTGATCACCGAGGGCGACCGTGTGCTCCTGGCCCGACTGCGGGTCCCCGAGGCCGGCACGTGGACGCTGCCGGGCGGCGGGGTCGAGTTCGACGAGACCGTCGAGCAGGCCGTCGTGCGCGAGGTCCTCGAGGAGACCGGGTACGAGGCGACGTGCGGTCCGCTCCTCGGCGTCCGGCACCACATCGTGCCGAAGGAGCGCCGGATGCACGACAACGGGCGGCCGATGAAGGCGGTGCAGGTCGTGTTCCGCGTGACCGTCACCGGCGGCGAGCTGCGCAGCGAGACGGACGGCTCGACCGACGAGGCCGCGTGGGTCCCGGTCGCCGAGCTGCCCCACCGACGGCACGGGCTGCTCGTGCCGATCGCCCTCGGCTGGGCTCGACGACCGTGAGCGGCGAGGCCACCGACCTGTCCGCCCGGCTCTGGGACGAGCGGGCGCTGCTCGGCGACCTGGTCACCGCTGCGGCCGACCCCGACCGCGTCCGCCGGCTCCTCGACCGGTTGCGCGAGCTGCGCCTGGAGCAGGACGTCCTCGTGCACGCCCTCGCCGAGCAGTGGGGCACCGGTCCCGACACCGCCACGCTCCGGTCGCTCGAGCGTGTCGCACCCCCGCCGTGGGACCTGCTCCTGCCCGAGCACCTGACAGCCCTGGCGAGCCTGACCGCCGAGGTCGCCGCGGTGCTGCCACCCGGCCCCGTGCGCGACGCGTGGGACCGGATCAGCCCTCGAGCACGCTGAGCACGTTGCCCGACGGGTCGGTGAACCACGCGATGAGCGGACCGCCGTGCCGGTTCACCCCGCGCTCGTCGGTCACGCCCTCGTAGCGCAGGAACGTGACGCCCTTCGACGACAGCTCGTCCACGGCGGCGTCGACGTCCGGCACCGGGAAGTTCAGCACCGTGAACGACGCCGGCTCGTGCGCGGGCCCCTTCGGGTAGACGAGCACCCCGGCGCCGGAGCCGACGTGCAGCACGAGCATGCCGTGGTCCTCGCTCACCGGCAGCCCGAGGACGCCCTCGTAGAACGCCCGCGCCCCGGGGACGTCATGCACCGAGAACCCGCTGAACGCCGTCGTCGCATCGACCATGCGGCCAGTGAACCACCGCTCCTGTCAGGATGGGACGGTGACCCCGACCGAGCTGTCCGTCGACGCCGCCGTCGAGCGGGCGGTGGCGCTCGCCGCGGTTCCCGGCCGCGCGGTGCTCGGCATCGCGGGGGCGCCCGGGGCGGGCAAGTCGACGCTGGCACGCCGGATCGTCGTCGCCGTCGACGCCGCGCACGGGCCCGGCACCGCGGTGCAGGTCCCGATGGACGGCTTCCACCTGGCGAACGCGGCACTCGACGCCCTCGGCCGGCACGACCGCAAGGGCGCGATCGACACCTTCGACGCGGCCGGCTACGTCGCCCTCGTCCGTCGTCTGGTCGTCGCGGACGACGACGTCGTCTGGGCGCCGGACTTCGACCGCCGCGTCGACGAGCCCGTCGCCGGCAGCATCGCCGTGCCGCGGAGCACCCGGCTCGTCGTCTCCGAGGGCAACTACCTGCTCGACACCGACGCGCCGTGGTCCGCGCTGCCCGGCCTCTTCACCGAGACGTGGGCGTGCGTCGTGGACGATCGTGTCCGCGTCGACCGTCTGGTGGGCCGGCACGTGCGGCACGGACGCGACCACGAGGCGGCCCGGACCTGGGCGCTCGAGGTCGACGGCGTGAACGCGGCGAGGGTCGCTGCCACGGTGACCCGTGCCTCCCGGACGGTCCGGACCTGACCGGAGCCGGACGACCAGGGCGGCCCGACCCGAGCCACCCGACCAGCAGCACCGAAGGACAGGAGCGACCATGACCATCGCCATCACCGGAGCCACCGGCAACATCGGCGGGTCCGTCGCCCGCGCGCTCGCCCGGGCCGGCACGCCGATCCGCATGCTCGTCCGCGACGCGGCCCGGGCACCCGAGCTGCCGGGAGCGGAGGTCGCGGTCGCCTCGTACGCCGACGCGACCGCGTCCCGCGCCGCGCTCGAGGGCGTCGACCTGCTGCTCATGGTCTCGGGCGCCGAGGCGCAGGACCGCCTCGACCAGCACCGCGCCTTCGTGGCCGCGGCCGCGGACGCGGGCGTCGCCCACGTGGTCTACACGTCGTTCGTGGGTGCGGCACCGGACGCCACCTTCACCCTCGGCCGCGACCACTGGGCGACCGAGCAGGCGATCGAGGAGACCTCGATGCGGCACACGTTCCTGCGGGACTCGTTCTACCTGGACTTCGTCGAGGACCTGGTCGGCGAGGACGGCGTGATCCGCGGACCGGCCGGTGTCGGCGCAATGGCCGCGGTCGCGCGGGCGGACGTCGCGCGCGTCGCGACCGAGGTGCTGCTGCACCCGTCGGACCACGCCGACCGGACGTACGAGCTCACCGGACCGGAGGCGATCACCCTCGCCCAGGCGGCCGCCACCGTGTCCGAGGTGCGCAGCCGCGCCGTGACGTACCAGCCGGAGACGGTGGCGGAGGCGTACGCCTCGCGTGCGCGCTGGAACCCGGAACCGTGGCAGGCGGACGCGTGGGTGAGCACCTACACGGCGATCGCCGAGGGTGCGCTGGCGCACGTCTCGACGGACGTCGAGCGGGTGACCGGCCGTCGGCCGCTGTCGCTGCGCGAGGTGCTGCAGTCGGACTGACCCGGCCGGGAGGCGCAGCGCGCGTCCGCCGTGTCGGCCGCGGGTACTGCTGCACGACGGGAGGCACGTCGCACCACGTCCTTCCGTGGTGCGACGTGCCGTCGGTTGTTCGAGAGCGCGTCGAACCACGTCCTCGAGTACGGGCCGATCGCCGCGCTTCGCCGCCGCGGCGCGCCGCGCCGCTGCGCCGCGTCAGCGCACGCGGCGGGCCGCGAGCGTCCCCGCGACGCCGAGCGTCAGCACCGCCACGAGCACGACGAGCAGCGGGGCCGTCCAGCTCCCGGTCGCGCCGTGCAGGGCCCCGGCGACGAGGGGTCCCGCCGAGCCGATCAGGTACCCGCCGCCCTGCACGAACGCGGACATCCGCCGGGCGTCGTCGTCGCTCGTGACGATCCGCACGACGATGATGAAGACGACCGTGATCCCGCCGCCCTGCGCCGCTCCGCCGAGCACCGACCAGAGCAGCCAGAGCTGCGGCGCGAACAGCAGCCCGAGGGGCATCGCGAGCCAGAGGAAGGCGACGAGGGCGATGATCGCGCGGGGCGCCCAGCGGGTCGCGAGCACCGGGACGCCGAGCGCGCCGACCACCGCCAGGATCTGGAACACGGACGAACTCGCGCCCGAGGACTCCGCCGAGAAGCCGATCTCGTCGTGCAGCAGCGTCGGGATCCACGCGGTCAGGGCGTAGTACGAGAACGCCTGCCCGCCGAAGGCCAGCGTCAGCCCCCACGTGATGAGCCGGCGCGCGGGTCGGACGGGCTCCGACGCTGCCGACACCGTGCGGATCGACCCGGTCTCGGTCAGGAGCTCGACCGGACCCGTCGCGACCACGGGCTCGACCCGGGCCGGCCGGAGCCACGCCGCGCGCGCCCCGACCGCGTACGTCCACGCGGCCCCGGCGACGACGGCGAACACCGCCCACACGGCGATGGCGACCGGCCACCCCCACGCGGCAGCGATCGGGGCGGTGCCGAGCGAGGTGATCATCGACCCGACGTTGAGCGCCGACGTGTACACGCCGGTCACCAGCCCGACGCGCTCGGGCGAGGTGTCCCGTCGGATGACCACCGGGATCACGACGTTGCCGATCGTGATGCCGATGCCGATGATCGCGGTGCCGACCAGGAGCGCCGCCGCCGACGGGGTCGACCGGACGACCGTGCCCGCGAGCACGATCACGAGCGCCAGCGACACCGCACGCTCCGGGTCGGCCTTCGCGATCACCCAGCTGGCGAACGGCGTCGCCAGCGAGAAGCACAGGACCGGGATCGTCGTCAGGAGCCCGGCGATCGTCGCGGTCAGCCCGAGGTCCACGCGCAGGTCGCCGATGACCGGCGCCGGAGCCACGATCGGCCCGCGCAGGTTGAGAGCGATGAGGACGATCGCCGCCGGCAGCAGCCAGGCCGCACCGCGGAGTCCGCGACGGGCGACCGTGTTCACCGGTTCCTGCTCACGCCGCCGCGTCCGGCAGCAGGATCGGCAGCAGGTCGAGCGGGGTGGCGGCCCGGGCGACGGTGCCCTCGGCCTCGGCGGGGGAGCCGTAGCCCCACTCGGCGAAGACGACCGGCACGCCGTGCACGTGGGCGCCCTCGACGTCGTGCAGCCGGTCGCCGACGAGCACCGGGCGGCTGACGTCGTGGCCGGCCGCCTCGAGTCGTCGCAGGGCCTCGGCGACGACGTCGGCCTTGGCGCTCCGGACCTCGTCGTCGCTCGCGCCGGTGACGAAGTCGAAGTACCCGGTCAGGCCGTAGTGGTCGAGGATCACCGTGGCCGGTGTCTCGGGCTTGCTCGTCGCGGTGGACAGCGGCAGTCCGGCCTCGTGCAGGGTGCGGAGCACGACGTCCATGCCCCTGAACATCGCCGAGTCGAGAGCCCCGTGCGACAGGTAGTGCTCGCGGTACACGGCGAGTGTCCGCTCCGCACCGACGTCGTCCATGCCCATCGCCGTCCGGAAGGTGTCCATGATCGGCGGGCCGACGAACGACATCAGCGTCGCGTGGTCCGGCACGGGCACGCCGACCGTGCGGAAGGTGTGCGTCATGCTCTCGAGGATCCCCGGGGCGGAGTCGCTGATGGTCCCGTCGAGGTCGAACAGGATGGCGGAGTAGGGGCGCGTCATGTCCTGACCAGCCTAGTCGCGGCGGTGGGGCCGGCCACGGGGCGGGCCGGTGGGCGCGCAGGGCGGTGGGGCGAGCCTCCCGGCTCGGTGCCGGTCCTGCGACATCGCACGCGTCGATCGACGGGTGCGGTGTCGCAGAACGCGTGCCGAGCGCGCCACGCGACCGTCAGAACAGGCGGGTGTGCCCGCCCTCGATGCCGCGCATCGCGTCGTAGTCGAGCACGAGGACGCGGATGCCGCGGTCCTCGGCGAGCGTGCGTGCCTGCGGTGCGACCGTCTGCGCGGCCAGGACGCCCTGCACCGGCCGCAGGTGCGGGTCGCGGTTCATGAGCTCGAGGTACCGCGTGAGCTGCTCGACGGCGTCGATGTTGGCGTTGCGCTTCATCTCGACCGCGACGCTCGCCCCCGCGTCGTCGCGCGCCAGGATGTCGACCGGACCGATCGCCGTCATGTACTCACGTCGGACGAGCGTGTGCCCGTCGCCGAGGAGCTCGATCTGCTCGGCGAGGAGCTGCTGCAGGTGCGCCTCGACGCCGTCCTTCACCAGACCGGGGTCGACGCCGAGGTCGTGGCTCTCGTCCGCGACGACCTCGTACAGGCTGACGATGAGCTTGTCCTGCGTCTTCTTCTGCGTGACGGTCCAGACCTGGGTGATGCCGGCGCTCGCCTGCTCCTCGTCCGGCTCGGTCATCTCGATCGAGCACGGCGGGCTCATCCAGTTCAGCGGCTTGTAGCTACCGCCGTCCGAGTGGACGAGCAGGGAGCCGTCCGCCTTGAGCATGAGCAGACGGGTCGCGAGCGGCAGGTGGGCCGACAGGCGTCCGGCGTAGTCGACGGAGCAGCGGGCGATGACGAGACGCACCCGGCGATCCTAACGGTCGGCGCGCGTCCCACCGGACGCGGCGGGGTCCGCCACCGTGTCGTCCGTCCCGTGGTGCGGGCGGTCGGTCTGGAGGCGCGGCTCGCCCCCGCCGGGCTGCGCCGCGTCCGGCTGCTGGTCGCGTGCCGCCCCGTGGCCACCGTCGTCGCGTCCGCGCCGCTTCCGCAGCGTCTCGGCCGCCGCGCCGGTCTCGCGCGCCGCTCCCGATGCCAGGCCGGCGGCGATGATGAACACGAACACCACGAGCAGCGCGCCGAGCAGGCCGATGTGCTCGCCGAGGAAGCCGATCAGCGGCGGACCGGCGAGGAACGCCACGTAGCCGATCGTCGCCACGGCGCTGACCTTGAGCGCTGCCGAGCGGGGGTCGTCGGCGGCGGCGGACATGCCCATCGGGAAGCCGAGGCTCGCACCGAGGCCCCAGAGGACGACACCGACGATCGCGATCGGGATCACGTCCACGAAGATGAGCAGCCCGAGGCCGACCACGGCGACGGCGGCGCTCACGCGGAGCACGGGCACCCGGCCGAACCGGTCGATGAGCGGGCTGCCCGCGATGCGTCCGGCGGTCATCGCGGCGAGGAACACCGTGAGCACGGCGGAGCCGGCGGCGTTGTCGAGCCCGTGCCCGTCGATCATGGCGAGGGGCAGCCAGTCGTTGGCGGAGCCCTCGGCCAGCGCCATGCCGAGCACGATCACACCGATGAGGAGCGTCGACGGCTGTGCCCAGACCTGCCAGCGCGTGAGCTGCACCGGGGTCGGGCTGGTCGCGGTGGACTCGTGCTCCTCGTACCGGTGCTCGTCCCCGAAGCGCGACGCCGCCGCGAGCATGACCAGGCAGACCACGACGCCGAGCACCGCGAAGTGCAGCACGACGGGGACGTCGAGCGCCTCGGTCAGGGCGCCCAGCCCGGCACCGGCGAGCGTGCCGACGCTGAACGCGGCGTGGAAGAGCGGCATGATCGTGCGACCACCGGCCTTCTCGGCGGCGGCGCCGGAGACGTTCATCGACACGTCGACCAGGCCGTTGCCGAAGCCGAACGCGATGAGACCGATCCAGATCGCGGCGAAGCCCCAGCCGGCGGTGACGGCGACGCCCGCGAAGACGAGGCCGACCGCCAGGCAGACCGAGGCCACCTGCACGCCCCGACGGGCGCCGACCTTTGCGACGATGTGGCCGGCGAAGGTCAGGCCGCCGATCGAGCCGACCGCCATGCCGAGCACGAGCAGGCCCATCTCGAAGGTGGTGGCACCGAGGGAGTCGCGCACGCTGGGGATGCGGCCGAGCCAGGTGGCGATGGCCAGACCGGACAGCGTGAAGGCCACGAAGACCGCGATGATCCAGGTGCGGGTCGTCGGGGCGGTTCGGGTGGACGTCGTCGTCATGCGGAGCTTCCGGTCTCGTGCTGGTCGTGTCGTGGGCCGCCGGCGAGGCCGTCCCTGGTCGGGTTCCTGCCTGCGGCTGTCCGGTCGAATCGATTCGACCGGTTCGTGTGACTACGCTAACGGGCGATGGACCACCCGGCAACAGCACCCGGCGCGTCCGGGGCGACGAACCCCCGCGACCACGCCGACGGTCCCGTGCGCCGAGGGCCGAGGCCGACCCTCGCCGCGGTCGCACGGGCAGCGGGGGTCGCACCGTCGACCGCCTCCCTCGCCTTCAGCGGTGCCGGCCCGGTGTCCGAGGACGCGAGGGCCCGGGTGCTCGCCGCCGCTGCCGACCTCGGCTACGGGGGCCCGGACCCGCGGGCGCGCTCGCTCCGCCGGGGGCGGTCCGGGGTGATCGGCGTCGTGATGGACGAGCGGCTGAGCGATGCGTTCCGCGACCCGGTCAACGTCCTGACGCTCGACGGCATCGCCGAGGTCGCGGGCGAGGCGGGCGCCTCCCTGCTCCTCGTGCGCAGCCCCCTCGACGACGAGCACGGCGCCGGGCCGATCGTCGACGCCCCGATGGACGCCGTCGTCCTGGTCGGGTGCAACGTGCGGATCGACCCTGCGGTCGCCGTGCTCCGCCGACGACAGATCCCCGTCGTCGCGATCGAGGCCGACGACATCGAGGGCGCGGTCCCCGTCCAGCTCGACAACCGCGAGGCCTCCGGTCGTGCCGCCGACTACCTGCGCGAACTCGGCCACACCGCGGTCACCGTCGTCACCCTCCCGCTCGACGCCGAGCGCCGCCGCGGCCCCGTCGACGCAGCGCGCGAGGCGGAGGGGGTCGCCCACACCACCCTGGAGCGTCTCCGTGGTGTGCGCGGCGTCTACCCCGACGCCGTCGCGGTCGAGGCCGCCGCCAGCTCCGTCGAGGAGGGCCGGATCGCCGGACAGTCACTGTTCACCGGCGACGGACCGGTCCCGAGCGCGGTGATCGCGCAGAGCGACCTGCTCGCCGTCGGGGTCGTCTCGGCAGCGCTCGACGCGGGACTCCGGGTGCCCGAGGACGTCAGCGTCGTCGGCTTCGACGGCATCACGGTCGACGACAGCCTGCTCCACCGCTCGCCGATCCGGCAGCTCACGACGCTGGTGCAGCCGTTCGAGCAGAAGGGTCGGGCCGCCGCACGCGCCGCGCTCGCGATGCTCGAGGGCGACGAGCCGCAGCCGGCGGCCTTCCGGTCGGAGCTGCGCGTCGGCGACACGACGGGGCCGGTGCGCCGGGCGGTCGGCGACTGAGCGCCCGGGTCCGCGACCCGCGCGCCTCCTGCCGGAGAGACGGGGGCTAGGCGCCCGAGGTGCCGCTGGTGGCGATGCCCGCTGCGCCGATGCCGATCACGAAGATGACGAGCAGCGCCCACCCCACGACGAAGAGCCCGTTCAGGATCAGACCGGTGACCGCCATCCCGCGACCGGCGGGTTCCTTCCGGAGGCCGACGATGCCGAGGACGAACCCGACCAGCGGCACGAGGAAGGTGAACCCCAGGACGATCGACACCAGGCCGAGCACCATGCTCGCGATGCTCAGACCACGCGGCGGAGCGGGCTGGTAGCCGACCGTCACGTGCGTCGGCTGCCCGTACTGCGGCGCCGGCGCGTACTGCGGCTGGTGCTGGCCCTGGTTCCCCTGGCCCGGGTACTGGTCGTCACTCATCGGTTCCCCCTCGTCGAGTCCGCTGTCGCGTGCCCCAACGGTAGCGGATGGCAGAGCGCGGCCCCGGCTGGGTGTCGGTTGGGGGTTTCCTCAGCGCCGCAGGCCCCTGCCACCGACTGCTCACGAGGAGCGCTCCCTACGCTCCGTCACGTGCAGCCGATCGATCGTTCCCGGGACCTGGTGTGGCTCGTCGTGGTCCTGGTGGTCGCGTTCGTCTCGGTCGCGCTCACCGTCGTCGTCGTGCGATCGGTGGGGTCGTCCGACCAGGCGCCTGCTGCTCCGGCACCGAGCGCGACGCTGATCGCGCCGCAGCGCACCCGCAGTGTGCCGACGAGTTCCCGCGGCATCCCCGCCACGGAGCGCCCGACGTCGCACGAACCGTCGAGCGTCGACCTCGCGACGACGTGGACCCCGCCCGCCGACCTCCCGCAGCAGGGGCGCCTGCTGCACGTCGCCATCCCGGGCACCCGGTCGCACTTCGTCGCGCGGGACGCCCTGCTCTGGCTCCCACCGGCGGCACTGGTCGCCGATCCGCCGCCACTCCCCGTCACCGTCCTCATGTCGGGGCAGTCACGGGGCGCCGGCCCCGACGACGTCGAGACCGGCGGGCACATCGCACACACCATGGATGCGATCGCCGGCCTGCACCGCGGCCTCGCGCCGATCGTCGTCGTGCCCGATCAGCTCGGCCCACGATCGGGCAACCCGATGTGCGTCGACGGGCCGCTCGGCAACAGCCGGACGTACCTCGAGCAGGACGTCCCCGCGTGGATCACGAGTCACCTGCGCGTGCAGACCGGTGCCACGGCGTGGACCGTCGGCGGGTTCTCGCAGGGCGGTACCTGCGCGATCCAGCTCGGGGCGGGCGATCCACAGCGCTTCGGCAACGTGATCGACGTCTCCGGTGAGCTCGGCCCGACCGAGCCGACCCGCGCCGAGACCCTGCACGGGTTCGGCGGCAGCGTCGCGGCCTGGCGTGCGGCGCAACCGATCGCGGTGATGGCCCAGCACGGCCCCTACACGGGTACGTCCGCGTTCTTCACCGCTGCGCAGCTGGACCGGCACTACGGTCCGGCGATGCCCGTGGTCGCCGCGCACGCTGCTGCGGCGGGCATGCACGTCACGCGGTGGGTCGTGCCGGGAGGCGGGCACGACTGGGCGATGGCACGCGCGGCCATCGCTGCCGGGATGGCGTGGCTGGAGCCGCACGTGGGACTCGCGGCGTCCTGACGGCTCGCTCGCCACTCGAGGGCTCCGGCCGCCGGTCCCTCAGGAGTACTCGGAACGGATGAAGGCGGCGAACCCGGGGATCGTGAACTGGAGCATCCCCCGGTCGGCTGGTTGCACGAGTCCCTTGTCGATGAGCCGCGCCCGCGGCGTGGAGAGCTGGTTCGTCCCGGTCCCCAGCGCCTCCGCGATCGACGCCCGCGAAGTCGGACCGTCGCCGAGCCGTGCCATCGCCGTCAGCAGACGCCGTTCCGAGGTCGAGCACGCCGACCACCTCGCCCGGAAGAGCGCCTCCAGGTCGGCCTGCATGGAACGGTGTCCGGTCTCGACCGAACCGACGTCGATCACCGCTCCCGGATCGGGCCGCCCTGCAGCCGCCCACGCGGAGTCGGCGATGAGCTGGACGGAGTACGGGTAGCCCTGCGCGATCGACAACGCGCGGTCGACGGCTTCCGGCGTCCACTGCACTCCGAGGAGGCGAGCCGGTCCGACCAGTGCGATCTCCTCGGCATCACGATGCAGGGGGCCGAGCGGTCGGTACGCGAGGCGTTCGCTGAAGGTGACGATCTCGGCGATGGTCTCCGGCGCGTTCGGCAGTCCAGCGGCGAAGACCGCGGCGGGGACGTCCGTACCCTCCGCCTGGAGGTGTTGCCAGGCGTAGACCAGCGTGCGGAGGCCTGCCGCGTCCGCTGACTGGATCTCGTCGACGAAGATGACGAGCGGCCGCTCCGTCGTGGCGGCGCGGATGACGTCCTCGAGGCCGCGGGCGCCCGCACGAGCGCGCTCGTCGTCCGGAGCCGTCGAGCGGAAGGTCCCCGTCGCGGTGGCGACGCCCGGCACCCCGAGCGAGAGCCGGAGTGACTCGACCTTCTCGCGGAGAGCCCTGCCGTGCGGGGCGCCGGCAGCTCCGACGGTCCGCCGCAACTCGTCGAGGATCTGCTCGACGAGCCCTTGCGGTTCACCTGCCGTCACCCACACGGTGGCCGCGCCGCGCGCAGAAGCCCGGCGTTGGTACTCGCGGAGCAGTGACGTCTTCCCGAAGCCTCGCGCGGCGTGGTCCACCCGGATCCGACCCACCAGACGGTGGAGGTCGACCAGGACTGACAGGCGCTCGTCCAGATCGGCGAGTTGGAGGGCGCGCCCGGGAACGGCGCGGGCGATCTCACCCGGTGTGTAGGGGCTCGGCTGCATGGGCCTCCGATGATCTGTTATGAAAGACGTCTTTCATAACAATCTATCGCGCTCCTCCCGCCCGCGGCCCGCGCAGCCCGAGCACGACCACGGCGACGAGGTTCACCGCGCTCCCGACCAGGAACCCCGTGCTGCCCCCGGCCACGCCCCACGTCGGAGCGAGCACCGCCATGAGCACCACCCCGACGACGAACCCGGCGACCGACGCCAGCGCCACCTGCCGCGACCGCCCGGACGCGAGCAGCAGCGCCGCGGGCACGAGCCCGACCGTGAACACCCACACGCCGACCATCAGGTACCGCAGGTCCGACACGGCCTCGGCCCCCTCGGCGGGGTAGACGAGCGGCAGGAACCACCCGGCGAGCCACGCCACGAGCCCGAACACCACGGCGGTCCCGCCGGTGAAGCCGCCGACGAGCAGGAGCACCCCGCGTGAGCGCAGCGACCCGCCGTCCGAGCGGTGGGCGAACGCCGGCACGAGGACCTGGCCCAGCGCCTGGCCGACCATCGACGCCGGGGTCGCCAGGGTGAACGCCGCCGCGTAGACACCGGCCTCGTGCGCCGAGACGGAGACCTGCGCCGAGATCATCGTCAGCTGCAGCAGCCCGTTCGAGGTCACGACCGCGAGCACGTTCCAGGCCGCGAAGGCGAGCACCCCTGCGGTCGGTTCCGGTGCGCCGGGAGCACGGTTCCCTCGCGGCCAGCAGGCGACGGCGAACACGGTGTACCCGACCGCCAGCGGCAGCAGTACGAGGGGCTCGAGCCGGGTGACGCACGCTGCGACGAGCAATCCGAGGGCGAGCAGGCTCGTGACCATGTCCCACAGTGCGACGCGTGGCGCCCGGTCGTACCCGAGTTGCGCTCCGCGGGCGTAGCAGTACAGGCCGTACCCGACGACGACCCCGACCCCGCCGACGACCATGCCCGGGCTCGTTCCCCAGGCGAGCGCGACCGGCACGGTCACGGCGGCGAGCACGGCGCTCGACACCGCCATCGAGGCCCCGAGCAGCCGGTTCACCGCGGCGTCCGAGCGACGTCCGCGCAGTGCGATCGCCAGCACCCTCGACGCGGTGTTCCCCGCGGCGTTCGGCCAGAGCAGCGCGGTGAAGACCGACAGGGAGAGCAGGGCGGTGGTCTGCCCGAGGGTCTCGGTGCCGAACACCCGGCCGACGACGACGGTGACGAGCAGCTTCGCGAGCCCCTGCACGCCGATGCCGACGGTGGCGAGCAGCGCCGACGACGCGACGCCCCCGTGCCCGTCCGCGCGCCCGCCCGTGTGCCCGCTCACCGCGCCAGCGCCTGTTCGACCCAGCCCCGACGGTGCGCCCGCACCCCGAGGGTCACCGCCCGGACGCCGATGTAGCCGAGCGCGAAGGCCGCCCAGAGCCCGGCGAGCGTCCCGCCGACCCACCAGAGCAGCGGCAGGTACACGACCAGGTTCACGAGCCCGGCGACGGCGAGGTAGCGCGCGTCCCCGGCACCGATGAGCACGCCGTCGAGCACGAACACGTAGCCGGCGACGGGCATCCCGACGGCGATGAGGACGAGCACGAGCGGCAGGGCCGAGCGCACCGCGGCGGAGTCGGAGAAGACCGGTCCGAGCAGTCCGCTCACCGCGAGGGTCAGCACCCCGAGCAGTGCCCCGCCGACGATGCCGAGCAGCACGAGCCGGCGCGTGACCAGCCGCACCCGATCGGGGTCGCGCGCGCCGAGCCCGTGACCGACGAGGGCCTGCCCGGCGATCGCCAGGGCATCGAGTGCGAAGGCCAGGGTCGAGAACACCGTGAGACCGACCTGGGTCGTCGCCAGGCCGGTCGTGCCCAGGCCCGAGGCGGTCGCCACGGTCGCGAGCATCGCCACGCGCAACGACGCCGTGCGCAGGAACAGCCACGCCCCGGACCGGAGCGCCCGCACGACGCCGGACGCGCCCGGTCGCAGCGGTGCACCCGATGCCCGGGCCGCACGCACGGCGATCACGACGTACACGGCGGCCATCGCCCACTGCACGATCACGGTGCCGGCGGCGGACCCCTCGACGCCCCAGCCGGCGCCGTAGATGAGCACGGCGTTGAGCAGCCCGTTCGCCACGAAGCCGATCGTCGCCACGACGAGGGGTGTCCGCGTGTCCTGCAGGCCCCGCAACAGTCCGGTCGAGGCCGTCACGACCAGGATCCCGGGGAGCCCGATCAGCGACACCGTCAGGTACGCGGTCGCCGCGGTCGAGACCGCCGCCGCGGCGCCGAACAGCTCGACGAGCGGTCCGGCGAGCGGCCAGCCGACGAGTGCGAGCACGACACCGAGCCCGAGCGCGAGCCACATCCCGTCGATGCCGGCGTGCACCGCTCCGCGACGGTCGCCGCCGCCCAGCGCCCGGGCCACCGCGGGGGTCGTCGAGTACGCCAGGAAGACGAGCAGTCCGGTCACCGTCTGCAGCACGACGCTCGCCAGGCCCACGGCAGCCAGCGCCGTCGCCCCGAGGTGTCCGACGAGCGCCGTGTCGGTCAGCAGGAAGAGCGGCTCGACGACGAGCGCGCCGAGGGCCGGCAGCGCGAGCCGGACGATGTCCCGGTCGACCGACCGACGTTCGGTCGTCGCGGCTGGCGAGGTCGGTCGTGGCACCGGACCATCCTGCCGGAGTCGGAGCAGCACCGGTCCGTCCCGCCGTCGGTACGCTGCGCGCGTGGACCTCCTCGCGCTCGCGCCCGGCGCCGTCGGCATCGCCCTGAGCCCGCTGCCCGTCGCGTCCGTGGTCGTCCTGCTCGGGCACCGTCGCGGCTCCGCCCCCGCCGTCGCCTGCACCGCCGGGTGGACCGTGGCCGTCGCCGCGGCGCTCGTCCTGGCGGTCGCGGTGGGGGAGCGGCTCCCCGTGCAGACGGCCGGTGGCTCGTCCGTCCAGGCGATCGTCGCCGTGGTCGCCGGGGTGGTGCTCGCCGCGCTCGCGGTCTGGCAGTGGACGGTCCGCCGGCTGCCGGACGGCTCCCCGTCGAGCACCCGCTGGGCGGACGTGGTCGAGCGGGTCGGTCCGGTGCACGGCTTCGGGCTCGGGATGCTGCTGTTCTGCAACCCGAAGGCGGTCGTGCTCGCCCTGACCGCGGGGCTCGCGTTCGGGGACGCCGAGCCCGACCCCGGCGAGGCACTGCTCGCCGGCGCGGCCTTCGTCGTGGTCGCCGCGTCGACGACGGTGCTGCCCGTGGTCCTCGTGCTCGCGGCCGGTCGTCGCGCTCGCCGTCCCCTCGCTGCGATGCGCGCGGGCATCGCCCGGTGGGGCTCTGTCGGACTGGTCGCGGTGCTCGCCGTCCTGGCGGTGGTCCAGTTCACCGTCGGCGTGGTCGGTCTCCGCTGACGCTGGCCGACAGGGCGGGTGCGCGCACGACCGGACCGCGGACGGAACGGACGGGAGGCCCGTGGCGGGGTCGCCACGGGCCTCCCGTCCGGTGGTCCCGGCGTCAGTCCGCGCGCGGCTCTGCCGGGATCGCCCCGGTGGCGGCGCGCGCCTCGTCCGACGCGCGGGGCGTCGCCGGGTCCGTGCCGCGGGCCCGTCCGACCAGGTCCATCAGGTGGTGGACGACGATCGCGGCGACCGTGCCGACGATGATGCCGCCGAAGGTCGCGCCGCCGAACGAGAACGTGAAGTCGGCGATGCCCATGATCAGCGCGATGCCGGCGGTCAGCTGGTTCTTCGGCTTGGCGAAGTCGACGCGGTTCTCGACCCAGATGCGGATGCCGATGACGCCGATCAGTCCGTACAGGGCGGTGGTCGCACCGCCGAGCACCCCGGCCGGCACCGAGGAGATGACCATGCCGACCTTCGGCGACAGCCCCAGCAGGATCGCGACGATCGCGGCGACCCAGTACGCGGCCGTCGAGAAGACGCGGGTCGCGGCCATCACGCCGATGTTCTCGCCGTAGGTCGTGGTGGCGGAACCGCCGCCGGCACCGGCGAGCACGGTCGAGACGCCGTCGGCGAAGAGCGCGCGACCCGTCAGCGGGGTGAGGTCACGGCCGGTCAGCTGTCCGACGCCCTTGACGTGACCGACGTTCTCGGCGACCAGGGCGAGCACGACCGGCACGAAGCCGAGGTAGATCGCGAGCTGGCCCGGGTCGAAGGCCGGGGCGGTGAAGGTCGGCAGGCCGATCCACGGGGCCGCGCTGACCGTCGACAGGTCGACCTGGCCGGAGAGCAGGGCGGCGACGTAGCCGACGAGGACGCCGATGACGATGGACAGGCGACCGAGCAGTCCCTTGAACAGCACCGTGACCAGGATGATCGCCGCGAGGGTGACCAGCGCGACGACCGGGGCCTTCGCGAAGTTGTCGCGGGCGGCCGGCGCGAGGTTGAAGCCGATCAGGGCGACGATCGCTCCCGACACCACCGGGGGCATGAGGCGGTCGATCCACCCGGCCCCGGCGAGGTGCACGATCGCGCCGACCAGGGCGAGCAGCACGCCGACCACGATGATCCCGGACAGCGCGAGCGGGATGCCGCCGATCTTCGTCGCGGCGCCGATCGGGGCGAGGAAGGCGAACGACGAGCCGAGGTAGCTCGGCAGCCGGTTGCCGGTGATCAGCAGGAAGAGGATCGTGCCGACGCCGCTGAAGAGCAGGGTCGTCGAGGGCGGGAAGCCCGTGATGAGCGGCACGAGGAAGGTGGCACCGAACATCGCGACGACGTGCTGGACGCCGAGCCCGATGGTGCGACCCCAGGAGAGGCGCTCGTCCGGCGCCACGATGGTCGAGGAGGAGACGGTCGCGCCGTCACCGTGCAGCTTCCAGCCGAGTCCCATGGCAGCACCGTAGCGGCTGCGGGGCTCACGGTGCGGGCTCGCGGGTCCCGCTGGTGCTAGTGCCCGCCGGTGTCCCCGCCCCGCGACCCCTCGCGACGCCGGACGACGAGGGTCCCGATGCCCTGCACCACGAAGAACACGGCGGAGGCGGCGAGGAGGACCGCCACGGCGACCGCGCCGGCGGACAGCCCCCTCGCGACGAGCTGCACGACCGCGACCGTGAGGAAGACGCCACCCATCACGATGACGACGACGGGGTTCTGCGCGACGAGGAAGCGTCGTCCGCCGTTCGCGTCGGCGACCGCCCGGGAGCGGGCCTGCGCCACCGCGTCGGGAGAACGGCCGTCGCGACGATCAGCGGCTCGGCGACGTGCACGCACACCGAACCAGACGACGGCACCGATCACGACCGCAGCTCCGTACGCGATCGGGCTCGGAGCCTGGAGCAACCCCGACACGAACAGCACCACGATGCCCGTGACGATGCCGGCGACCGACGCGGTCGTCCAGGTGTCGGTGCGGCCGTCGACCCCGGTGACGTAGCCCGGGCGCTTCGCGTACGGGTCGTGCGGCTGCTGCTCGTCGTCGCGCGACGGTGCGTTCGGTGTCGGTCGGGATCCCACCGAGCAGAACGTACGCGTGGGTCCTGGGGCTCGCAGGAGCCGGCACGCGCGTCCTGACGTGACACTGCTGGCTCCGTCCCGACGCGGACCCGGTGGCTATCGTGGAGCGCATGACCGACGTCGCACGCACCTCAGGGATCCACACCGACGAGCTCGACCCGGCCGTCCGCCCGCAGGACGACCTCTACCGGCACGTGAACGGGACGTGGATCGCGCAGACGCCGATCCCCGACGACAAGGCGCGGTACGGCTCGTTCACCGTGCTCGCCGAGGACGCCGAGGTCGCCGTGCGCGAGATCGTCGAGCGCTCCCAGCAGGCCGCACCCGGCACCGAGGAGCGCAAGGTCGGTGACCTGTACACGTCCTTCACCGACGAGGAGCGGCTCGAGGCCCTCGGCACCGGACCGATCGACCCGCTGCTCGGCGAGATCGACGCCGTCGAGACCACCGACGACGTCATCGCGATGGTCGGACGCTTCGAGCGCCTGGGCCTGCCCGGCTTCGTCCAGCTCTTCGTCGACAACGACCCGGGTGACCCGGAGTCGTACGTCGTCTTCCTCGAGCAGTCCGGCCTGGGCCTGCCCGACGAGTCGTACTACCGCGAGGAGCGCTTCGCCGACATCCGGTCGAAGTACCGCGAGTTCGTCGCGTCGATGTTCCCGCTCGCGGGCTTCGCCGACGCCGGACGGAGCACCGAGGCCGTCATCGCGCTGGAGACGGCGCTCGCCGCGGCGCACTGGGACAACGTGACGACCCGCGACAGCCAGAAGACCTACAACAAGATGACCTGGGACGAGGTCGCCGCGCTCGCGAACGGCACCGACCTGCACCTGTGGTGGCAGGCGATCGGTGCCCCTGCCGGCGCCTTCGAGACCGTGGTCGTGCGCGAGCCGTCGTTCATCACCGGCCTGGCCGAGCTCCTGCGCTCCCAGCCGCTGGACGCGTGGAAGGACTGGCTGCGCTGGCAGGTCATCCGCGGCTCCGCGGCGTACCTGACGAGCGCGATGTCCGCCACGAACTTCTCGTTCTACGGCACGGCGCTCACCGGTGCGCCGAAGCAGCGCGAGCGCTGGAAGCGCGGCGTCTCGCTGGTCGAGGGCGCGATGGGCGAGGCCGTGGGTCGCATCTACGTGCAGGAGCACTTCGACGAGACGTCCAAGGCCGAGATGGACGACCTCGTCGCCAACCTGGTCGAGGCGTACCGGCAGAGCATCACCGCGCTCGACTGGATGACCGACGAGACCCGCGCTCGTGCCCTCGACAAGCTCGACAAGTTCACGCCGAAGATCGGCTACCCGGTGACGTGGCGCGACTACTCGGCCCTGTCGGTCAGCCCCGACGACCTGATCGGCAACGTCCGGGCCGTCGCGAGCTTCGCGGTCGACCGCGAGCTGGGCAAGATCGGGAAGCCGATCGACCGCGACGAGTGGTTCATGACCCCGCAGACGATCAACGCGTACTACAACCCGGGGTTCAACGAGATCGTCTTCCCGGCGGCGATCCTGCAGTTCCCGTTCTTCGAGGCGTCGCGCGACGCCGCCGCGAACTACGGCGCGATCGGTGCCGTCATCGGGCACGAGATCGGACACGGCTTCGACGACCAGGGCTCGCAGTACGACGGGGACGGCCGACTGCAGAACTGGTGGACCGAGGCCGACCGCACGGCGTTCGAGGAGCGCACGAAGGCCCTCATCGCTCAGTACGACGCGCTCGTACCGACCGAGGTGCCGGACGGCCACGTCAACGGCGCGCTGACCATCGGCGAGAACATCGGTGACCTCGGCGGGCTGTCGATCGCGTGGAAGGCGTACCTGCTGTCCCTCGACGGCCAGGAGCCCCCGGTCGTGGACGGACTGTCCGGCGCCGAGCGCTTCTTCCTCAGCTGGGCACAGGCCTGGCGGATGGCGATCCGTCCGGAGGAGGCAGCGCGTCTGCTGAGCATCGACCCGCACTCGCCGAACGAGTTCCGCTGCAACCAGATCGTGCGGAACATCGACGGCTTCTACGAGGCCTTCGGCGTCACCGAGTCGGACACGATGTACCTCGACCCGGCCGAGCGCGTCGCGATCTGGTGATGACCGAGCCGGACGCGGCTCCGTCGTCCGAGCCGAGCGCTGACCACAGCGGGACACCCAGCGCTGCGCCGGGCGAGACGCCGGGCGCCGACACCGGTGCCTCCCGCCGTCCCCGCCGCCGACACCAGGTCGGCGGCGGGAACGGCGCTCGTGCGCGCGGACGCCACCGTGGCGGGGCCGACGAGCGGTTCGGCGCGACGGTCGACGCCCTCGGTTCGATCGCCCGTGACGGTGCCGCCGTCAGCGCGTCGATCATCGACACGTCGACCGGCAAGGCCCTGCTCGCCGTCGACGACACCCTGGTGCAGCCGGTCGCGAGCCTCGGTCGCGTGCTCCTGCTCATCGAGGTCGCGGCGCAGCTCGAGGACGGCCGGCTGCACGGCGACCGGCTCCAGCGGATGGCACGGGACACCGCCACCGGCGCCGGGCTGTGGCAGTTCCTGCAGGAACCGACGATGCAGGTGCCGGACCTGGCGACCCTGGTCGGGGCGACGGCGGACGCGTGGGCGATGAACGCACTGCTGTCGACCGTCGGCATCGACGCGGTGCGGCAACGGGCCGAGGCGCTCGGCATCGACCGCGCGGCACTCATCGACCGCGTGCGGGACCGGCGCGGTCCCGACGACGCCCCCGACGCCTCCGTGGCGCCGGCAGGCGAGCTCGCCTGGCTGATGCGCGGCCTGGCCCTCGGCGAGGTCGTCGACGAGGCGGTGTCGAACCGGGTGCTCGGCTGGCTGAGCCTGGCGAGCGACACCACGCTCGTGGCGGGCTCGTTCGGCCTCGACCCCCTGGCGCACCGTGCGCTGGACCACGGGCTGCAGGCCGTCGTCGTGACCGGCTCGTCGACCGGCGTCCGCGCCGAGGCCGGCATCCTCCGGGGACCCGGCTCGTCGGTGAGCTACGCGGTCACGGTGACCTTCGACGACGCGACACTGCAGCGGCGGCTCGCGGTCGTCGAGGCCCTGCGCACGATGGGCACCGAGGTGCTCGAGGCCGTGCACACCCCCGCCCGCCGCTGACCAGCACGGACGAGCACGGACGGGCGGGCGCAGACGGGCGCCGGCGGGCGCGACGGGCGCCGGCGGGCGCGACGGGCGCCGGCGGGCGCGACGGGCGCCGGCGGGCGCGACGGCTCAGTCGGCCGCCTGCCCCTCCGGCACCAGGCCCTGCACGCTGAGCAGCCCCGCGTCGGTCGACCGGCACGCCGTGATGCCGGAGTCCCGCACGAACAGTGACTCGGTCGACCCGGGCGGGTACACGCGGAACCCGTCCGCGGACACCGGGTCGCACGTCGCCGTCGGGTAGTTCTCCGCCTGGGTGATCCTCAGCGGTGCGACGGCCACCGCGCCGGGCGCCAGCGTCACGGTCGGGTGCGCCGATGCCTCGTCACGGGTGGCCGGGGCGCCGATCTGCTCACCCGAGCCGCCGCCGACGAAGGAGACCCCGGGCCACCCCTGCAGCGTGCAGGTCGTGGAGCCGGTGTTGCGGAGCGCGAGGTGCACGTACGTGCTGCCGGCGGCCCCACCGCTGCCGGACTCGACGCTGCCCGACAGCGATCCGGTGGTGCACCGGCCACCGTCGCCGCCGGACCCGCCACCCGCCGAGCCGCCCGACGACGACGACGCCGCCGACGACGAGGACGGAGCCGACGTCGCGGTGGAGGGTGACGAGCCCCCGGCCGACGCGGTCACGGTCTCGGTGGCCGTCGGCGCCGTGTCCGTACCGCCCGACGAACAGCCGGTGAGCGCGAGGGCGAGTACCACCCCGGTGCTCGCGAGGACGATGGGTGTGCGGGTGCTGCGGTGCATGCCTCGACGCAACACCGGCCCCCACCCACGGGACTCGGTGAGCGTCCAGTCGTCACGGGCACACTCGCGTCACAGCCAGGAACACGAGCGACGGAGGTCGGAACATGGCAGGCAAGCACGAGCAGGCACGCGGCGAGGACGGTCGGGCGGACGGCGTCGACACCCGCGCCGGCGCCTTCACCGACAGCGAGATCCCGGGCGAGCAGCACGTCGAGTCGCACGAGCCCGCGGGAGAGTTCGTCTCCAGCGACATCCCCGGCGAGACGCGGCCCCAGGGCGCGGGCGGCGCGGACGAGGGTGAGTACGTCGAGTCGGACATCCCCGGCGAGGCCGAGCCCACGCCGGACGGCGAGGCCGGGCACTACGTCGACAAGGACGAGTGAGGCGCCGAGGGGCACCGGTCGGAGCTGACCGGATCCTCAGGCGTCAGGACCTCAGTCGACCAGATCGGCGGCGACCAGCCGGCGGAGCGTCTCGACGCCCGCCGGCGGGCACCGGTCCGCGTCCGACGAGGTGACCCACTCCACCTCGTCCACCTCTGCGGAGGCGACGGGCGAGGCGCCATCGGCGGTGCCTCCCGGCCGGACCCGGAACAGGGCCATGGCGACCATCGTCCCTTCGCCCTGGCCGTGCGCGGCCTCGGTCACCGTGCCGAACGGCTCGAGGTCCGCCTCGGTCAGGTGCAGCCCGGTCTCCTCGCGCGCCTCGCGGATCGCGGCTTCGACGTCGGTCTCGTGCGGCTCCGCCTTGCCGCCGGGCAGGTAGAGCACGTCGCGTCCGCGGGCGCGCACCATCAGGACCTGCCGGTCACGGACCAGCAGCAGCGCGCTGACGCGCAACGTGCGGGGGACTGCCGGGAGGCTCAGCTCGCGTCCGCCTCGCCGGTGCGGTCCGTCGAGACGGGGCACTCGGGCGCGGTGCGCTCCGCGAGCGGCACGATCGGCGACGGCAGCTCCGCCTCGGGCTCCGGGTGCACGCCGAACAGGGCGTCGAGCGCCCCGACGAACTCCTCGCCGCGACCGGCGCGACCGAGCTCGCGCGCGCGCACCGAGGGGCGGTGCAGCAGGACCCCGACCAGGTGCCGGAGGGCCCGTTCGGTCTGCTCGACGGACTCCGGGTCGCCGTCGCGACGCTTCGCGCGGTCGATCTCGTCGTCGAGGATGTCGAAGACGTGCTTGCGGAAGGCCACGAGCGCCGGCGTGGTCGACTGCTCGAGCGCCTGCGCACGGAAGCGCGACACGGCGTCGTCGACCATCTGACGCGCCTCGGACTCGGCGTTCAGCTCGGCGATCGGCGCGTGGATGCTGATCGTCTCGAGGTCGAGCAGCTCGACGCCCTCGACGTGGGCCGCGTCGGGGTCGACGTTGCGGGGCAGCCCGAGGTCGATGACGATGCGGCGCTGGCCGTCGGCGAGGTCGGCCGGTTCGACGACCGGGACCTCGCTCGAGGTGCAGGTGATGACGACGTCGCTCGTGCCGATCGCCTGGCGCAGGTCGGTCGCGGCGACCAGGTCGTGCTTCGCGGCGAACCAGGGCGCGCGGCCGGACGGCGAGAAGACCTGGATGTTCGCGGCACCGCGGTCGCGCAGCGCGGCGATGGTGGTGGCCGCGTAGCTGCCGGTGCCGACGAGCAGCACGCGGGTCCGGGCCCAGTCGGTGATCCGCGACGAGGCGAGCTCGAGCCCGAGACGGACGAGCGACCGGCCGGCGGCACCGATGCGGGTGCGGGTCTTGACGCCGCGGGAGGTGTGCGCTGCCTCCTGGAACAGGCGCTCGAGGTCGGACGTCGTGGTGCCGTTGGCGCGGGCGTCCTCGAGTGCCCGGCGGACCTGGCCGGAGATCTCGGTCTCGCCGACGACGACGGACTCGAGTCCGCTGGACACGGCGAACAGGTGCTGCACGACGTCCCCGCCGCCGAGCACGCTGACGGAGTCGAGGACCTCGGCGGGAACGAGGTCGCTGGCGGTGGCGACGGCGTCGACGGTGGCCGACACGGCGGAGTCACGATCGTCGCCCGCGATGTCGAGGTAGGCCTCGAAGCGGTTGCAGGTGGCGAGGACGACGGCTCCGTCGAGCACGTCGGAGTCCGTCACCAGACGGCTCGCGGCGGTCGGTGCGCCGATGCTCAGTCGCTCCAGGAGGTCGAAGCTGGCGTTGCGGTGCGACGCCGTGAGACAGATGAGCACGTCTTCCATCGTAACTCGCGCTCGGGCCACCGGCTGTTCGCCCTCCGCGTGCACAGCAGACTGTGCGGTGGCGCCCGTGTCCGGGGCGGGTCGTGCCCGGCCGCGGATGGGACAATCGGTGGGTGACCTCCGCCGCACCCGCCGCCCTGCCCAACAGCCACCCGCTCGTGACCGGCAGGACCTCGGGGTCGCCGCTCGTCCGGGCGCTCCGTGGGGACCGTCCGGAGACGCTGCCCGTGTGGTTCATGCGGCAGGCCGGCCGGTCGCTGCCGGAGTACCGGGAGCTGCGGGTCGGCACCGCGATGCTCGACGCCTGCCTCGACCCGGCGCTGGCGTCCGAGATCACCCTGCAGCCGGTCCGTCGGCACGGGGTCGATGCCGGCATCTTCTTCAGCGACATCGTCGTGCCGATCAAGCTCGCGGGCGTGGACGTCGAGATCGTCCCCGGTCGTGGCCCGGTGCTCGGGTCCCCGATCCGCACGGCGGCCGACGTGGACGCGCTCGCCCCGCTCGACCCGGGTGCCCTGGCGCCGATCACCGAGGCCGTGCAGCGCACCGTCGCCGAGCTCGGGGACACCCCGCTCATCGGCTTCGCGGGCGCACCGTTCACGCTCGCCGCCTACCTGGTCGAGGGCGGCCCCTCGAAGGACCACATCCGCGCGCGCACGCTCATGCACAGCGACCCGGAGACCTGGGCACGGCTGCTCGACTGGGCCGCCGGCGTCTCGGGCGCCTTCCTCCGTGCGCAGGTGACGGCCGGTGCCTCGGCCGCGCAGCTCTTCGACTCGTGGGTCGGCTCGCTCTCCCGCCGGGACTACGTCGCCTCGGTGGCCCCGCACTCGGCGACGGCGCTGTCGCACGTGGCGGACCTCGGTGTCCCGCGCATCCACTTCGGCGTCGGCAGCGGCGAGGTCCTGCACGAGATGACGACGCTCGGCGACCCGTCGGACGCCGTCGCGGTCGACGCCGTGGGTGTCGACTGGCGTGTCCCGCTCGACGACGCCGTCCGTCGCGTCGGCACCGGCGTCACCGTGCAGGGCAACATCGACCCCGCGATGCTCGCCGCCCCGTGGGAGGTGCTCGAGGCCCACGTGCGCGACGTCGTCCGCCGTGGCGGCACTGCCCGTGCGCACGTGGTCAACCTGGGCCACGGTGTCCCGCCGGAGACCGACCCGACCGTGCTCACCCGCGTGGTCGAACTGGTCCACGGGCTGGGCGACGGCCGGGGCGACGGGACCGGAGCCGCGGCGTGACCGACGTCGTCGTGGTCGGCGGTGGGGTCGCCGGCCTGGTCGCCGCCCGTGACCTGGCCGAGGGCGGCGCGCACGTCGTGCTCGTCGAGGCCGGGGAGCGCCTGGGCGGGATGATCCGCCGGCACACCGTCGCCGGGCTCGACCTCGACATGGGCGCGGAGTCCTTCGCGACCCGCACCGACGCCGTCGAGCGGCTCGCGATCGAGCTCGGCCTCGGGAACGACGTCGTGTCGCCCGACCCCCGCGGTGCGTGGCTGATGACGCGCGACGGCCGGACGGCCCCGATCCCGCAGACCGGCTTCCTCGGGATCCCGGGCAGCCCGATGGCCGCCGACGTCCTCGCGGTGGTCGGCCAGGGCGGTGGCCTCCGCGCACAGATGGACTCGCTGCTGCCGTCACCCGTCGGTGCCCGGGCACAGTCGCTCGGTGCCCTCGTGCGGAAGCGCATGGGGGAGCGCGTGCTCGACGACCTGGTCGTCCCGGTCGCGGGCGGCGTGTACTCCACGCACCCCGACCAGCTCGACCCCGACCGCGTGGCCCCGGGGCTCCGTGCGGCCCTGCAGCGTGAGGGCTCCCTCGCCCGCGCCGTGCTCGCCCTGCGCTCCCGGTCCGCCGCGGGCTCGGCGGTGCAGGGCATCCGCGGCGGCATCGCCCGGCTCGTGGACGAGCTCGTGGCCGACCTCGAGACCCACCGCGTCGACGTCCGGACGGGCACCCGCGCCACCGCGGTCGAGCGCTTCGCCGTCGAGACCGTGGCAGCGGACGGCACCCGCGAGCGCCTGCCCGCACAGCACGTCCTCGCGTCGACGGCCGACCCGGGCCGGACCGCGGCGGCCGACCGCACCGGCATCGAGCTCGTCACCCTGGTCGTCGACCAGCCCGAGCTCGACGCCGGGCCGCGCGGGACCGGGATGCTCGTGCACCCGGAGGCCGCCGGGGTCGGGGCGAAGGCCCTGACGCACGCGACGGTGAAGTGGCCCTGGCTGGCCGAGGCGGCCGCGGGCCGCCACGTCCTGCGGCTCAGCTACGCGACCGCACCCCACGATCCGGTGACCGGTGACGACGGGGTGGGGACGAGCCTCCCGGTCGACCCGGAGGACACCGTCGGCGCCCGCGCCGTCCGGGACGCGACCGCGCTCCTGGGCGTCCCCGTGACCGCGGACCGTGTGCAGGGCGCCGCCCGCGTCCGCTGGTACGGGCCGGACCTGACCGCAGCCGGCTTGGCCGAGGGGGTCGTCGGCATCGGCGAGACCTCCTCCGGCCGCGGCCTGGCGGGCATCGTCGCCGCGGCCCGGGCGTCCGCTGCACGCATCCTGGGATCCTGAGCGGACCGAGGAGCACCCGAGGGCTACTGTGGACCAACGCCGGACGTATTCCGTTCGGCGCATGACCACCGCACACCCTCAACAACGGAGGATCGCACATGCGAGGCAAGCTCCTGTTCGTCGCCGGCGCCGCACTCGGGTACGTCCTGGGATCGCGAGCCGGACGGGCGCGGTACGAGCAGATCAAGACCGTCAGCGGCAAGATCTGGAACAACGGCAACGTCCAGAAGGGCGTGCACCAGGCCGAGGAGTTCATCCAGGACAAGGGCCCGGACGTCGCCGAGTTCGTCGGTGAGCAGACCAAGAAGGTCGTCCGCAAGGTCAGCCAGAAGAAGGACTCGACCACCTCATGACCGACACCCGCGACCGCAAGTCGCGATCGTTGTTCGGTCTGGTCGGGGACATCCCGAAGCTGGTCAAGAACCTCGTCAAGGGCGAGATCGACCTGCTGAAGGCCGAGATGATCGCCAAGGCGAAGGTGTTCGGCCTCGCCGCCGGGCTCCTCATCGGCGCGCTCGTCATCGTGCTGTACGCGATCGGCGTGCTGCTGACCGCTGCCGTGATGGGCCTCGCGACCGTGATGCCGGCGTGGCTCGCAGCCCTGCTGCTCGCCGTCGTCATGCTCATCGTGGCCGGCATCCTCGGCTTCGTCGGCTGGAAGCGCTTCAAGAAGGGCCTGCCCCTCACCCCGAAGCGCACGATCGACAGCGTCAAGGACGACATCAACGCCGTGAAGGGCATGGGCAACAAGCCCGGCCAGCACGACCGGATCACCCGCTCCTGAGCGGGACGACCGACACCCCCACCGGAGGACCCCTGTGACCGATCAGCACGACGACCTGGCGAACCGCGTCGCGGCGACCCGCACGCAGCTGTTCGAGACCCTCGACGCCATCGAGGACAAGCTCAACGTCCCGAAGCAGCTCGGCATTGCGGCGTCCAGGGTCAAGCAGGGGATCGACGAGAAGCCGGTGCCGTACCTGGCCGGCCTCGCAGCCGGTGTGGCGGTGGTCGGGAGTATCGTCGTAGCGGTGCTCCGACGGCGGTAGACCGCCTCTGATCGGTGGTCTCCCGGACGCGGCGCGCAGCCACGACCCAGGCAACCGACAAGACGAGGAACCATGAGCTCCGACGTGCACGCAGCCACGCACGAGAACGTCCCCGACAACGCCGCCGCGCACGGCGGCATCCCGGCGCACGAGACCGACCCGGCGAGCGGGATCGACCCGAACCTCCTCACGGCGTACGCGCTGTGGGCCGTGTTCCGGCGTCCGCTCGGGCCGATCCACCGCGTCGGTGACGACGCCGTCGCCGAGCTCGACGCCGCGGTCGCCCGCGCCGCCGACCAGGGCGTGACGATCCGCGGTTTCTACGACGTCTCCGGCTTCCGGGCCGACGCCGACGTCATGATCTGGCTGCACGGCGACGACGCACAGGCGATCCAGGCCGCGCTCCGCGACCTCCGTCGCACGGCGTTGTTCCAGGACGCCGAGCCGGTCTGGCACGCGATGGCCATGCACCGCGAGGCCGAGTTCAACAAGCGCCACACCCCGGCGTTCCTGCGCGGCAAGGACCCCGAGGCCTGGATCACGGTGTACCCGTTCGTCCGGTCCTTCGAGTGGTACCTGCTGCCGGAGGAGGAGCGCTCGAAGATGCTCCGCGACCACGGCATCGCCGGCGCGAAGTACCGCCGCGTGCTCACCAACACGATCGCGACCTTCGCCCTCAGCGACTACGAGTGGATCCTGCCGCTCGAGAGCCCCGAGCTGGTCGACCTCGTCGACCTCATGCGCGACCTGCGCTACACCGAGGCGCGCCTGCACGTGCGCGAGGAGGTCCCCTTCTTCACCGGTCGTCGGGTGACGACCGCCGAACTGCCGGAGGTGCTGTCGTGACCGACACCAGCCAGATCACCAACGGGAAGGTCCTCGCCGCGACCCCCGCCGCGGCGGACGGCCCCGAGCACGTCGAGGTCCCGACCGCGTACGACGCGATCCTGCTCGCCGGCTTCGGCGGCCCCGAGGGCCAGGACGACGTCATCCCCTTCCTCCGCAACGTCACCCGCGGCCGCGGGATCCCGGACGAGCGTCTGGAGGAGGTGGCGCACCACTACCGCCACTTCGGCGGCGTGAGTCCGATCAACGCGCAGAACCGCGCGCTCAAGGCGGCGCTCGAGGGCGAACTCGCGAAGCGCGGCATCGACATGCCCGTGCTCTGGGGCAACCGGAACTGGGCGCCCTACCTTGAGGAGGCCTTCACCGAGGCCGCCGACAAGGGCTACACCAAGCTCATCGCCATCGCGACGAGCGCCTACTCGTCGTTCTCGAGCTGCCGCCAGTACCGCGAGGACTACGCCCGCGTGCTCACCGAGACCGGCCTGATCGACACGATCCAGGTCGACAAGGTCCGCCAGTTCTTCGACCACCCGGGCTTCGTGCGCCCGTTCGTCGACGGCGTGCGCGACGGCATGGCCCGCGCGATCCGCGAGAACGAGGGCCTCGACGTCGCGACCGAGCTGCACATCCTCTTCTCGACGCACTCGATCCCGTCCACCGACGCGGCGAAGTCGGGCCCCGATTACCGGGGCTTCGACGAGCACGGCGCGTACGAGGCCCAGCACCTCGCCGTCGGCGAGGTCGTCCTCGAGCAGGCCTGGAACGAGCTGCTCGAGCAGCCGGAGTTCGCGCACCTGCAGGGCACGTCGAAGCCCGCGTGGAAGCTCGTCTACCAGTCGCGGTCGGGCCCCCCGACGCAGCCGTGGCTCGAGCCCGACATCAACGACTACATGAACGAGGAGCTGAAGGGCGGCCAGACCCGCGCGGTGCTCATCGTCCCGCTCGGCTTCGTGAGCGACCACATGGAGGTCATGTGGGACCTCGACGAAGAGGCCACCGAGACCGCGGGTGAGCTCGGCTTCTGGTCGCTCCGCACGCAGACGCCCGGCGTCGACCCGGCGTACGTCGCCGGCCTCGTCGACCTGGTGCTCGAGCGCGTCAACGGCACGCCGACGACCGAGCGTCCGCACCTGACCGACATCGGCCCCTGGTACGACGTGTGCCGTCCGGGCTGCTGCGAGAACGTGCGCGCCGGGTTCAAGCCGGCCGCGGCCGGGGTCGCCCCGTGACGGACGCCGACAGCGCGACGCCCTCCGACGGCCCGGCCCCGATCCGGCTCGGCACCCGTGCCAGCCGACTCGCGGTCGCGCAGTCGCAGGACGTCGCCGACCGTCTCGCCACGGCGGCGGGGCGTCCGGTCGAGCTCGTCACGGTGACGAGCGAGGGCGACACGAACCGCGCCTCGCTGGCGAGCCTCGGCGGCACGGGCGTCTTCGCCAGCGCCCTGCGCGAGGCCCTGGTCGCGGGCGAGGTCGACGTGCTCGTGCACTCACTGAAGGACCTGCCGACCGCTCCGTACGAGGGGCTCACGATCGCGTCGGTCCCGAAGCGCGCGGACGCCCGTGACGTCCTGGTCGCCCGGAACGGCGCAACGGTGGAGACCCTGCCCGAGGGCGCGAAGGTCGGCACGGGCTCACCCCGCCGCGTCGCGCAGCTCAGGGCGAAGCGTCCCGACCTCGACGTCATCGACATCCGCGGGAACATCGACACCCGGCTCGGCCGCGTTGACGACGACCTCGACGCCGTGGTGCTGGCCGCCGCCGGCCTCGGCCGGATCGACCGGCTGGACGCAGCGACCGAGCTCCTCGACCTCGGCTTCTGGCCGAGCGCTCCCGGCCAGGGAGCACTCGCGGTCGAGGTCCGGGCGGACGAGACCGACAAGGGCCTGCTCGCTGCGCTCCGCAAGCTCGACCACGCCCCGACGCGCCTCACGGTGACGGCCGAGCGCGAGGTCCTCGCGAAGCTCGAGGCCGGCTGCTCCGCCCCGATCGGTGCCACGGCGGTCGTCGATGCCGAGCTGCTGCTCGTGTCCGCGACGGTCTACCGCCCGGACGGTTCCGAGTACCGCACGGCGTCGCACGCGGCACACCTCGACGGGTCCGCGCAGGACCGTCTCGACGAGGCGCTCGAGGTCGCCGGTCGCGTGGCCGCCGAGCTCCTCGAGAACGGTGCCGCCGAGCTGGCGGACCTGGCGTCGACGGTGTCCGGTGCCCCTGCCGAGGGCGACCACTCCGCCGGGCCCGGTCTCGCCACCCCCGCCGCCGAGCAGCCGGCGGACGACAGCTCCACGACGACGGCCTAGGCGGTCACCACGGACGACACCGCTCGCGTCGCGGACGAGGCACGGCCCCCGGTCGTCCTCGTCCCGCGCGGCGGTGCGTGGGGGGACGCGGTCGCCGCCGCGGCCCGGGAGCGCGGGCTCGTGCCCGTCGTCGTCCCGCTCATCACGGACGCTCCGCCCGCCGACCCGGCGGACCTCGACGCGGCGCTCGTCCGGTTCGCAGACGCCGCGCTCGCCCCGTCCGTCGACCGCGCGTCGGGACCGTCCGTCGTCGACGCCCCGGCCGGGAGGCACGACACACCACCCGCGGTCGGCACGCGTCCCGGGGGAGCCGGCTCCGGAGCCCCCTGGCTCGTCGTGACCAGTGCGACGGCCGTGCGCGTGGTCGCCGGGCGCGTGCCGCGCCTCCCGGCCGGCGTCCGCGTGGCCTGCGTCGGCGACGCGACCGCGCGTGCTGCCCGGCAGGCGGGGTGGCCGGTCGACCTGGTGCCGGACGAGGAGTCCGCCGCCGGGCTCGCCGCGGCCCTGCCGACGGACGCCGGACCCGTGCTGTTCCCCCGATCCGAGATCGCCGCGACCACCCTGGTCGACGCACTGCGCGCCCGCGGCATCGCCGTGTCGGAGGTGGTGGCGTACCGTACCGTGGGGACGGGCCACGATCCGATCGTCCTCGACCCCCCACCGGACGCCGTGCTCGTGACGAGCGGGAGCGTCGCCCGACAGGTCGCAGCGCGGATGACCCCGCTCGACCCGAGCACGCACGTCGCGTGCATCGGACCGTCCACCGCCGACGCCGCCCGTGCCGCGGGACTCCCCGTGCACGTGGTCGCCGCCGCTCGGTCCGCCGAAGCCCTGCTCGACGCCGTCGTCGAGACCCTCCACCCGAACCCCAGAACAGGAAGGTCATCGTGACCGGACGCTTCCCCCAGGTCCGCCCCCGTCGACTGCGGGCCACCCCCGCCATGCGACGACTCGTCGCCGAGACGCGGATCCACCCCGCCGAGCTCGTGCTGCCGATGTTCATCCGCGAGGGCGCCACCGATGCGATCGACATCTCGAGCATGCCGGGCGTGCAGCAGCACTCGCTCGACTCGTTCCGCCGGGCGCTGAACGAGGCCGCGGCGCAGGGCGTCGGCGGTGTGAACCTGTTCGGCGTGCCGACGTCGAAGGACGCCGAGGGCTCCGGTGCGACCGACCCCGACGGCATCCTGAACGTCGCGATCCGCGTGGCGAAGGAGGAGGTCGGTGACGCACTCGTCGTGCAGTCCGACCTGTGCCTCGACGAGTTCACCGACCACGGCCACTGCGGCGTGCTGGCCGCGGACGGCTCGGTCGACAACGACGCGACGCTCCTGCGGTACCGCGACATGGCGGTGGCCCAGGCCGAGGCGGGCGCGGAGCTCGTCTGCATGAGCGGCATGATGGACGGCCAGATCGCCGCCGCGCGCGACGCGCTCGACACCGCCGGCCACAGCGGTACGGCGCTGCTCGCGTACTCGGCGAAGTACGCGTCCGCGTTCTACGGTCCCTTCCGCGAGGCCGTCGCGTCGACCCTGCAGGGCGACCGACGGACGTACCAGATCGACGCCGCCGACGGCCGGCAGGGCCTGCGCGAGGTCCTGCTCGACATCGAGGAGGGCGCCGACATCGTCATGGTGAAGCCCGCCATGAGCTACCTCGACGTCCTCGCCCGCACCGCCGACGTCTCCGAGGTCCCCGTCTGGGCGTACCAGATCTCGGGCGAGTACGCGATGATCACGGCCGCCGCCCAGAACGGGTGGATCGACCGTGACGCCGCCGCGATGGAGGCCCTCGTCGGCATCAAGCGCGCCGGTGCGGACGCGATCCTGACGTACTTCGCCGTGGACATCGCACGGAAGCTCAACCAGGAGGCCGGCCTGCGCACGTCCGGCAGCACCGCGGCGGTGTCCGGCGTCGCCTCGACCGGGAAGGCCCCCGAATGACCACCACCACCGCTTCCACCGGCACCGCTCCGGTGTCGAACGACGAGCTGTTCGGCCGCGCGAAGGACAGCATCCCCGGCGGGGTGAACTCGCCCGTCCGCGCGTACGGCTCGGTCGGCGGCACGCCCCGGTTCCTGACCGCGGCGAACGGCCCCTACGTCACCGACGCCGAGGGGCGGCAGTACGTCGACCTCGTCGCGTCCTGGGGCCCCGCGATCCTCGGGCACGCGCACCCCGGCACGGTCGAGGCCGTGCAGCAGGCGGCATCCCGCGGCCTGTCCTTCGGGGCGTCGACCCCGGGGGAGACCGAGCTCGCCGAGCTCGTGAAGCAGCGCGTGCAGGTCGACGGCGACGGACCGATCGAGAAGCTCCGCATGGTGTCGACCGGCACCGAGGCGACGATGACCGCCATCCGCCTGGCCCGCGGGTACACCGGCCGCGACCTCCTCGTGAAGTTCGCCGGGCACTACCACGGCCACTCGGACTCGCTGCTGGCCGAGGCCGGATCGGGTGTCGCGACGCTCGCGCTCCCGGGCAGTGCGGGCATCACCGCCGAGACCGCCGCGCAGACCCTGGTGCTGCCGTACAACGACCTCGACGCCGTCCGCGCCGCGTTCGACGAGCACTCCGAGCGCATCGCCGCCGTGATCGTCGAGTCCGCCGCCGCCAACATGGGCGTCCTCGCGCCGGAGCCCGGGTTCAACCGGGCGCTCGCGGAGATCACGCGGGCGCAGGGTGCGCTGCTCATCGTCGACGAGGTCCTGACCGGCTTCCGCGTCGGCCCGGCCGGCTGGTGGGGCCTCGAGGCCGACGGCACCGTCCCGGAGGGCACCGGGTGGAAGCCCGACCTCGTCACGTTCGGCAAGGTCATCGGCGGCGGCATGCCCCTCGCCGCGCTCGGTGGTCGTCGTGAGGTCATGGACTTCCTCGCACCGCTCGGGCCGGTCTACCAGGCGGGCACGCTGTCCGGGAACCCGCTCGCGGTCGCGGCCGGCACCGCCACGCTCCGGGCCGCGACGCCCGACGTGTACGCGCACCTGGACCGCACCGCGGCGACGATCGCCGACGCCACGAGCGCCGCGCTCTCGGCCGAGGGGGTCGCGCACACCGTGCAGCACGCCGGCAACCTGTTCTCGTTCGCGTTCGTGGAGCAGGCACCGCGGAACTACGACGACGTCCGCGCGCAGGAGGCCTTCCGCTACGCACCGTTCTTCCACAGCATGCTCGACCAGGGCGTGACCCTGCCGCCGAGCGTGTTCGAGGCGTGGTTCGTCACGGCGGCGCACGACGACGAGGCCGTCGGCCGCGTGCTCGACGCGCTCCCCGCGGCCGCTCGCGCGGCTGCTGCCGCGACCGCGTAGGAGTCCCCTCGCAAGACGCCACGTCGGCGGTTCCGCGCAGCGACATCCCGCTGCGCGGAACCGCCGACGTTGCGTTGTGAAGGTCGGGGTGCGGTCGAGCTCGCGCTGGTGCGGAAACCGAGTGACATGTAGTGTTCCAGTGTGCTGAACACGACGCTGTCTTCGTACTTCCGCTCCGCGCGCGCTCGCCGACTCCTCGTCGACCTGGCCGTGACCGTCGCCTTCGCGTGCGTCATCTGGACGTACTCGCTCACGTACGACGGGTCGGTCGACAAGGGGGACCGGGTCGTCCAGACCTGGACCGGTTGGCACCTGGCGATCCCCGCCGTGACCGTCGCCCTGGTCGGGATCCGTCGGTTCGTGCCGTGGGTCGTGCTCCCCGCGCTGCTCGCAGTGGACTGGTACGACCGCTGGAAGTCCATCGGGAGCGAGCCCTTCGGTGTCGCGATGGGGCTGTTCGCCATCGCCAGCGAGCGTCCCTGGCGCCACACCCTCGTCGCGGGCGGTGTGGCGCTCACCGTGCTCGTGGCGTCGACACAGCTCATCGGCCGGACGACACGAGGGTTCTGGACGTGCCTGATCGTCTACACGTTCGGCATCGTCGCGGGATTGGCGGTGCGCCGTGCACAGGCCGCCCGATGGCGGGTGCTCCGGCTCCTCGCACAGTCGCGCATCGAGCGCAGGACGACCCAGCGCGCCGAGGAGCGAGCGGCGCTGGCCCTCGAGGTCCACGACGTCTGCTCCAACTCGCTCGCCGTCGTCAGTCGACTCAGCGAGGTCGCGCGCAGCCGTGTCACGACCGAGCCCGCCGAGGCGATGCGCCTCCTGGACGACGTCGCGCGCGTCGCACGGGACGGCATGACCGAGGTCCGACGGTTCGTCCGACTCGCCGAGAGCGACCCGGTCGACGGCGATGTCCACGCCATGATCGCGCGCGTCCGGGCGGTCGGCGTCCCGTTGAGGGCGACGATCTCGGGGGAGCCGCGGGACGAGCGGGTCGCAGCGACGGTGTACCGGGTGGTGCAGGAGGCCCTGACGAACGTGCTGCGCCACGCACGTCCGGCACGGGTCGACCTCGAGGTCCACCACGACCAGGACGGCGGGGTCTCCCTGCGGGTCCTGAACGACGGTGTGGTCGCCACCGTGCGCGGGTCCGGCCGCGGGACGCGTGGGATGGCCGAGCGCGTGGCGACGCTCGGGGGGAGCCTCCGAGTCGGGCCCGGGCATGAGGACGGCACCTGGTGCGTGGAGGCGGTCGTCCCTCCGGCCGGCGGCGACCTCGCGACCGCCCAGCGTCGTTCGACGGCGGTGGCACGGTGATCCGCGTCCTCGTCGTCGACGACCAGCACCTGCTCCGCACCGGGACCGCGATGGTGATCGGGACGGCGGACGACCTCGTCGTCGTGGGGGAGGCGCAGGACGGTCTCCAGGCCCTGGAACGGGTCGGTGTCCTCCGGCCGGACGTCGTCGTGACGGACGTTCGGATGCCGGGGATCGACGGCATCGAGACCACCAGGCGGATCACGGAGCGCTTCCCGGCCGTCAAGGTCCTCGTGCTCACGCAGTTCGACCTCGACGAGCACGTGTTCGGCGCCCTCGCCGCCGGCGCGAGCGGCTACCTGCTCAAGGAGAGTTCCGCCGCGGAGCTCTGCACTGCGGTCCGGACGGTGGCCGCGGGCGATGCGATCGTGGCGCCTCGAGCGTGCCGACGCCTGGTCGAGACGGTGAAGCCGGCGTTGCTCACGGCCCGCCCGCAGCAGGCTCCGGCCTCGCCCTTCGACGCCCTCAGTGCTCGGGAGCTCGACGTCGTCCGGGCCCTGGCGGACGGGTCGTCGAACGCCGAGGTGGCCCGGTCCCTCTTCATCTCCGAGGCGACCGTGAAGAGCCACGTCGCGAGCATCCTGCGGAAGCTCGGGGTCCGTGACCGCGTGCACATCGTCATCGAGGCGTTCCGCTGCGGGGTCGTCCGGGACTGATCGTCAGGGCAGGACGACGATCGGCGTCCCCAGCGGCAGTGCGTCGAGCTGCGCGACGGCACCCGGTCGAACGCGGATGCACCCGTGCGACACGCGGCCGCGCGGGTCCGGGTTGGCGTGGATCGCGATGAGCCCGCCGTCGGTGCCGGTGTACGGTTCGTCGGCTGCGGTCGCGTGCAGCGAGGTGAGCTGGATCGCCCCGGGCGCCAGCGCCTGCGCGGGGTCCACGTAGCGGGCCTGGAGGTAGCCGCTCACACCCGTCGGCGTCGGGGTGGAGTCCTGTCCGACTCCGACCTCGTGCCGGTGCGATCCCTGCGCTGTCGTGATCGTCATCGACTGCTCCGCCACACGGACCGTGACCGAGGCGGTGGCTGGCTGCATCGCGGGCAGCTCGTCGGTCCGCGCCCACGCCGCCGTCTGCGCGGGTGCCCCCGACGCACCCGCCGCCGAGGGCAGCGTCTGCCGGGCGGGCGTCAGGACGAGCGTCCAGTCGCCGGTCGTGGTCACCGCGGCGACCACGGTCGGTCCCCGCAGGAAGTTGCGCCCGGGGAGCACGGCGACCGGTTCTCCGTCGCGGGCCGCGTACAGCACGAGGTCGTGATCGAGGAGCCCGGCGTGTGACGCCACAGCGTCGGGCCCGGGCAGGAGTGCGCCGATGACGGCGTCGTGCACGGCGACCGGCAGGTCCTCGGTGGGCGGACCGGCCGGTGCGGTGCTCGCCTCCGGGGAACGGTTCGGTGTGGGGCTCGGCGGGGACTGGCCCTGCGCGGGTGACGTCGGACGTGACGGACGCGGGTCCGTGGAGGTGGTGCTGCACGCCGACGCACCTGCCACGAGGGCAGCACCCACCGTGAGTCCGAGGCAACGGAGCGCCGCACGGCGGTCGAGGGTCATGGATCGGTCCTTTCGACGGTCCGAGGGATCAGCGGTGGGGAGACGGCGGGGCCGCGGCGATGTGGCGCCGCGGCCCCGAGCCGGATCACCCCGCGACGCGCGGGAGCTTGGTCGGGGGCTGGGTGACGCCCTGCTTCCCGACCGGGGCCTTCGGCTTCGAGCTGCCAGATCCGGGGGTGCTCTTCCCCGAGTGGCGGTCGGGGTTCGCCGCCTCCTCCAGCTCCGATCCGTCGTTCGCGCTGCACCCGGCCGCGAGGAGCTGCCGAGCGCTCTCCGGCGTGATGCGTCCGTCCTTGCCGTACACCGGTGTCGGCTTCGTGCCCTTCGTGCAGGTGAAGCGGTCACCCGCCGGCTGCTGCTGGCGCTGCTGCTCGGACTGCGGCTGCTTCTTCTTCTCCGCGGGCGTGGTCGATCCGTCGTTCCCGCCCGACCCCCGCGCGCCGGACCCGGTCGACCCCGACTTCCCGCCGGACCCCTTCGTGTCCGGCGTCCGAGGGTCCTTCCGGTCCTGTCCCTGGTTGCCGGTCTGCTGCTGCGAGGTGGTCGGCCGACCGGTCTCCGACCGGTCCGGTTCGCCGTGCGCCGTGAGCGGCGCGAGGACGACCCCACCCACGAGGGCGAGCCCGGCCGACGTGGCGAGGATGGTCTTCTTGATGGTGTTCACGATGTGCTCCGTTCGGTCGTGTCGGCGGTCTCTCCGTCGACATGAACAGTGAAGCGCTGGAACACCACATTTCACACCGTCCGGACGGACGGTTGCGCACCCCGCCGTCCGGACGACGCGGCGCACGGTTCCCCGACCAGAGGTGGATCCGGACGGGAGGCGCGGTGCGGCTACTCCGCGCGGCGCGCGTGCCAGCGGCCAGCGGTCCGCTCGATGGCCAGCGGGAAGGCGAAGGCGTGCGACACCGCCTCGGACGTGACGACCTCGTCGGCCGGGCCCTGGGCCACCACGGCGCCGTCGCGCAGCAGCATCGCGTGCGAGGTCGACGCGGGCAGGTCCTCGAGGTGGTGGGTCACCATCACGCTGCCGAGGTCCGGCTGGCGCTGGCGCAGGGCGTCGACCGTCTCGAGCAGGTGCTCGCGCGCGGCGACGTCGAGTCCGGTGGCCGGCTCGTCGAGCAGCAGCAGGCGCGGTTCGCTCATCAATGCCCGGGCGATGAGGGTCCGCCCGCGTTCGCCCTGCGACAGCACCGGCCACCGGGTGTCGGCCCGTGCCGCGAGGCCGACGTCCGCGACGTGCCGTCGGGCGGTCTCGAGCTGCTCCGGCGTCGGCTCCCACCGCATCATGAGGTCCGTCGTGCCGGTCAGCCCGGTCAGGACGGTCTCGGTGACCGTCAGCGGCGACAGCATGCGGTGTCGCGGGTCGACGTGCCCGATGTGCTCGCGGAGCTCCCGCACGTCGACGCGGCCGAGCCGACGGCCGAGCAGCTCGACGGTGCCCGCGGTCGGGTGCCCGTTCGCACCGAGGACGGCGAGCAGGGTCGACTTGCCCGCGCCGTTCGGACCCAGCAGCGCCCAGTGCTCACCGCTGCGGACGGTCAGGGCCACGTCGTGCAGCAGGTCCCGCCCGGAGCGGGTGACACGGAGGGCTTCGGTTCTGAGCAGGACGTCGGTCACCCGGCCAGTCTGCCCGGTCGGGTAGCCCGCCCCGCCCGTCTCAGGCGGTCGCGTCGGCGTCGGCGTTCGCGTTCGCGGCGCGGATCTCCGCCATGTGCTCGGCCATCGCGCGGGACATGCCGCGGATGACGGCACCGGCGGCCTCGCCGTCGCGGGCCTTCGCCGCTGCACGGAACGAGTCGAGCCCGTGCTTGACGTCCCAGAACACGAACTCCGGCTGCCCGATGCGCACGAACTTCGCGCGGTTGACGATGCCCTCGGCGGTCTTGACGAGCAGCTCGTTGCCCGAGTGCGCGACGAGGAACGCGATGAGCGCGTCGACGTCGTCGTTCAGGGCGCGGTCCTCGGCGTCGGCGTGCTTGCGGGCCTGGTCGAGGAGCTTGCCGAGCTGCTTCACGGCGGCGTCGTCGAGGTTCGGCACGGCCCAGCGGGCGGCGAGCTCGGCGAAGCCGAAGAGCAGCTGGAACGCGTCGTCGTACTGCTCGCGGGTCGGGGACGCGACGCGGGTGTACCGGTTCGCCTCCATCTCGACGAGCCCGAAGTCGACGAGCTTCGCGATGGCCTCGCGGATCGGGGTCCGACTGACGCCGAGCCACGCGACGAGCTCGTCGTCGTTGAGGCGTTCACCGGCCTGCAGCGTGCCGTCCTGGATCGCGGCGAGCATCTTCTCGAGCACGACGTCCCGCAGGAGCTTCCGGGGGGACGACTCCACCGACGACTTGGGTACCGGCATGGCTGCTCCTCACAGGTTCGGGTGTTCCGTGTGCCAAACCTAGCGTGTCAGTTGGCAAGCGTTCGGGAAATCACCTGAGAGGGAAAAGCATCAGCGTCGCAGGTCGACCACCGTCCGGCCGTGCACCCGTCCGGCGACCACCTCGGCGCCGACCGCGACGGCGTGCTCGAGGTCGACCGTGCGGGTGACGTCGGCGAGCAGTGCCGGGTCGAGGTCGGTCGCGAGCCGCTCCCAGGCCCGCTGTCGCAGCGGCAGGGGTGCCTCGACCGAGTTGATGCCGAGCAACGACACCGCGCGCAGGATGAACGGCATCACCGACGTCGGCAACGCGGAGTCCTGCGCCAGGCCGCACGCCGTCACCGCGCCACCCCACCTCGTCGCGGCGAGGACGTTCGCGAGCGTGGCGCCGCCGACGCTGTCCACGGCGCCGGCCCAGGTCGCGCGCTGCAGCGGCTTGCCGAGCTCGGCGATCGCTGCGCGGTCGACCACGTCCGACGCGCCGAGGGCACGGAGCGAGGCCTCGTTCGCCCGCCGCCCGGTCGAGGCGGTCACGCGGTACCCGCGGGCGGCGAGCAGGGCGATCGCCACCGTGCCGACGCCGCCGGACGCCCCCGTCACGAGCACCGGCCCGTCCTCGGGCGAGACCGTCCGCTCGAGGGCGAGGACGGAGAGCATCGCGGTGAAGCCGGCGGTGCCGATCGCCGCCGCGAACGAGTCCTCGACCGTGTCCGGCAGCACGACGAGGGACCCGCTGGGCACGATGGCGTGCTCCGCCCACCCGCCGTGCCGCGTCTCGCCCAGGCCGGCGCCGTTGCACACCACGCGGTCACCGATCGCGACGTCGTGGACCCCGGGGCCGAGCGCCGACACGGTGCCGACGACGTCGATGCCCGGGACCAGCGGGTCGATCCGGGCGACGCCGGGGTTGCCCGCCAGGGCGAGCCCGTCCTTGTAGTTCACGCTCGAGTACGTGACGTCGACGCACGCCTCGCCCTCGGTGGGGTCGGGGAGGTCGACCTGCGTGATCGCGGGTGGGGTGGAACGGGAGACGAGGACTGCGCGCGTCATGGACCGGACGCTACCCCGTGCCTCCCGGCCGTCGTTCCGACCCATCGCACGGAGGATGGAAGGACGATCCGCGCATGGTGAGCAGGAAGGAACGGCCTCCTACGCGCGGAACTGCGCCGCGCCGCTCAGCCGAACATGATGGCGGCCTCGTCGTACCGCGCCTGCGGGACCGTCTTGAGCTCACCCAGGGCGTCCTCGAACGACACGTGCACGATCTCCGTGCCCTGGAGCGCGACCATCCGGCCCCACCGCCCCTCGACCACGGAGTCGATCGCCGCGAGCCCGAGCCGCGTCGACAGCACCCGGTCGTACGCGGTCGGGGTCCCACCGCGCTGGATGTGCCCGAGCGTCGTGGCACGGGTCTCGATGCCCGTCATCTCCTCGATCATCGGCGCGAGACGCTCGCCGATCCCGCCCAGCCGCGGCCGCCCGAACGCGTCGAGGCCGCGCTCCGTGTGCGCGTTGTCCTCGTGGTCCGGCACGAAGCCCTCGGCGACGACCACGAGCGGCGCCCGTCCCCGGTCGTAGGCGGCACGCACCCACGCCGCGATCTGCTCCATGCTCGTCTTCTGCTCGGGGATGAGGATCGCGTGCGCGCCCGCTGCCATGCCGGAGTGCAGCGCGATCCAGCCCACGTGCCGGCCCATGACCTCGGCGACCATGCAGCGCGAGTGGGACTCGCCCGTGGTGCGGAGGCGGTCCATGGCCTCGGTCGCGATGGCGACGGCGGTGTCGAAGCCGAACGTGTAGTCGGTGGCACCGAGGTCGTTGTCGACGGTCTTCGGGACGCCGACGATCCGCAGGCCGGCGTCGGTGAGGCGCTTCGCCGCGGCCAGGGTGCCCTCGCCGCCGATCGCCACGATGGCGTCGATGCCGTGCCGTTCGAGGGTCTTCGTGATGTTCTCGACGCCGCCGTTCGGTCCCTCGAAGGGGTTCGTGCGGCTGGTTCCGAGGATCGTGCCGCCCTGCTTGGCGATGCCCTGGATGTCCTTGCGACCGAGGGGCACGATGTCCCCGTCGACGACGCCCCGCCAGCCGTCGCGGAACCCGACGAACTCGTGGCCGTGGATCGCGATGCCCTTGAGCACGATGGCGCGGATGACCGCGTTGAGGCCGGGGCAGTCGCCTCCGGAGGTGAGGATGCCGATGCGCACGGAGACTCCAACGTCGTCGGGTTGCGGGGACCTCCCCATCATGTCTGACGGTGGTGTGGCATTACCATCCCCGTGTGTCCCTGCCGTCCTCCGTCGCCTCCGGTCCGTCCGGAGCGCCCGGTCGGCGGCCGGGTGCGTCCGGCCGGGGCGTCGGGTCCGGCCTGACCTCCGCTGCGGCCGTCCGGGTCGACACCGTGTACCGGCCTGGAGGCGCGGTGGACGTCCGCGCGACCCTCCGGCCCCTGCAGCGCGGTTCCGGCGACCCCGCCTTCCAGGTGGTCGGGTCCGACACGTGGCTCGCGTTGCGCACGCCGGCGGGGGCTGCCTCGGTGCTCGTGCGCCGGGCGGGCAGCGATGCCGTCGCGGTCTCCGCGTGGGGTGCCGGTGCCGCCTGGGCGGTCGAACACGCACCGGACCTGCTCGGGCGCGGGGACGACTGGTCCGACCTCGACGTCAGCGCGCACGCCTTCCTGGCCGAGGCGCGACACCGTCAGCCGGGGTTACGGCTGCTCCGGACGAACACCGTCGTGGCGATGCTGGTGCCGGCGATCATGGAGCAGAAGGTGACCTCGCGACAGGCCTGGCGCGCGTGGCGGTACCTGCTCCGGCGCTTCGGCGAGCCGGCACCCGGTCCGGCGCCCGCGGAGATGTTCGTCCCGCCGGCCCCCGAGCAGTGGGCGCGGATCCCGAGCTGGGAGTGGCACAGGGCGGGCATCGAGCCCGGTCGCTCGGCGACGGTGATGCGGGCGGTCAAGGTCGCGCCCGCGCTCGAGCGGACGCTGGGGCTCGGTCGTGGTGGCGCGGTCGTGTCGCAGCGGCTGCAGTCGGTCCCGGGCATCGGGCAGTGGACCGCTGCCGAGACGGCGCAGCGGGCGCACGGGGACCCGGACTCGCCGAGCGTGGGCGACTACCACGTGCCGGCCCTCGTCGGGTGGGCACTGACGGGCGGCCCCGTCGACGACGACGGGATGCTCGAGCTCCTCGAGCCCTGGCGCGGGCACCGCGAGCGCATCGTGCGACTGATCGGGGGCTCGGGCTTCCGGAAGCCGACGTTCGGCCCGCGGATGACGATCCAGGACCACCGCTGGCACTGAGCCCGGACAGGACCGGAGCTGCGACGTAGGCTCCTTGTGAGAACCGATCTCACGAAGGAGGAACCATGTCGGACCCGAACACCACCCCCGCCGCCGAGGCCGAGGAGCACCGCGTCGCCGAGCACGACGTCGCCGACCACGACCACGAGCAGGACGGCGGCGAGCACGAGACCGTCGAGCACGGCGACCACGTCGACTTCGTGCACGACGGCCACCGGCACGCCCGTCACGAGGACCACTACGACGAGCACTGAGCGGCACTGACGTGACCGGCGGCGGCCGGGAGGGGCATGGCGGAGCCGCCACGTGCCTCCCGGCCGTCGTCCGCGCAGCGGCGCCTACGGGTGCCGGGTGCCCTCGCCGGCGAACACGGCCCGGTAGCCCTCGCGGAACGTCGGGTACCGCGGCTCCCAGCCGGTCGAGCGCAGCAGGGCGTTCGCGAGCCGCTTGTCGCCGCCTGCCTGCCGCCCCTCGGGCTCGGCGCTCGGCAGCTGCTCGACGCCGAGCTCGTGCGCCAGGAACGTCAGGACGTCGTCGAGTCGGACCGGTTCGTCGTCGGTACCGAGGTACGTCGGTGCGGGGTCGTCCACCCCCGCCAGGTGGACGAGTGCCGCGGCGGCGTCGTCCCGGTGGATGCGGTTCGTGTGGGGCGACGTGCCGAGCGACAGCCGGGCCTGCCCGGACCGCACCTGGTCGATCAGTCGCTCGCGGCCGGGCCCGTAGATGCCCGACAGCCGGACGAGCACGGCCTCGGGTGCCCGCTCCCGCAGCAGCGCCTCGGCCTCGAGCAGGACGCCGGCGGTCGGGGTGCTCGCCCGCGCCGGGGTCTCCTCGGTCACCTCGTTGCCGTCGTCGACGTCGTACACCGCGGTCGAGGACACGACGAGCAGCCGGGGCGAGGCGCCGGACGCGTCGATGCCGTCGAGCACGTTGCGCAGGCCGTCGACGTAGGTCGCGCGGTACTCGTCCACGGCACGGGAGCCGGCGGCGAAGGCGACGACGACCACGCCCGTCTCCGGGGCGATCGTCGGGACCTCGTGTCGGAGGTCGACGCTGCGGCCGGCGATCGGTGCGGGGATGCGCTCGGCGCGACGGCGGAGCCCGGTGACCGGGTGGCCGAGCGCCGCGAAGCGCAGGGCGACCTCGGTACCGAGGTCGCCGCAGCCGGCGATGACGACGGGGGAGCGGTGCTGCATGCCCTGAGCTTGTCAGGTGCGCGTCGGAGCGGCCCGAGCGCGAGGGCCCGGGCCGTCGGTCATCAGACCTGCTCGTTGTCCGGCGACTCGGGCTCGCCGCCCGAGTCGACGTCGCTGTCCTGCTGCGGGTCCTCGGTCGCGTTGCCGGTGGATGAACCGTCGGGCAGGTCCTCGGTGCGCTGGAACTCGCTCTCGGGGGCGTCCGTGGAGCCGTCGGTCGGGGTGTTCTCGTGCTGCTGGTCGCTCATGCGGCGCACGCTACGCGGGAGCGCCTCCACCGCTGTCCGGGCAGGAGTGTCCCCCGGGAGGCGACTCGGGCGCGGTGCTCGTGCGACCCGTACGGGCGCTGCGTCCCTCGGGTTTGTAACGGAGAGATAACGACTCAGAACTCGTCCAAACCCTTCGGTGGAGGGTCCCGAATCACCTGCATCAACCGGGAAACACCCGGAGCGCTCACCAGCCGCAAGTAGCTGGTTCTCCACCCCTTTCCGGGGTGTGTTCGGCGCACACACAGTGTCCGCGCCGAGCGCGACGACGAAAGGAACGCATCTCATGCGCAAGTCCCTCAAGACCTCGATCACCCTCGCCACCACCGGCGCCCTCGTCCTCGGTGGTGCCGCGTTCGGCATCAGCTCGGCGAACGCCGCGACCCCGAACGTGCAGACGGTCTCCTCCTCGTCCGAGGCGTCGAAGATCCCCGCCCCGGTCGCATCCGTGCCGGACGTCCTCGGCGGCGACACCTCCGTCGCGCTCGACAGCAGCTTCACCGACGCGCTGACCTCGCTGGGTCTGACCCCGGGCGTCTCGGGCGACGCGAAGCTCGAGGACGGCGCCGTGTCGTTCCCGATCACCGCCGGCTCGGTCACCTACTGGAGCCCGGACGGCAACTACCGCCCCTACGTGCAGGGCCTGCTGAACCACAACGGTTCGGGTCTGACCCTCAAGGCCGGCGACACCACGGTCACGCTCGAGAACTTCGTCGTGAACCCGGGCTCGTCCAAGCTCTACGGTGACGTCCTCGTCAACGGCGAGGTCGCCGCGTCGAACGCCTACCTGTTCGAGCTCTGGGGTGGTTCTCTCAAGCCGCTGCAGCTCGAGGGTGACAACGCGGTCCTGACCGGCACCACCGTCCACATCTCCGAAGACGCTGCTGGCCTGCTGAACAAGACCTTCAGCACCGACGCCGTCAAGCGCGGCATGCTCGTCGGCACCGCCACGATCACCGCGCAGATCAAGTAACGCCCCGCGGCACAACCGCCGCACCGGCACCACCACGAGAAGGCGCCGCTCCCGACCACGGGAGCGGCGCCTTCCGCACGTCCGGGTGAACGATCCGGCCGGCTGTCTCGTCGTCAGGGCATGGGACTCCGCACACGTACGAAGGTCGTCATCGGCATCGCCACCGGTGTCGTCGTCATCGGCGCCGCAGCCGTCATCGCCGGCCCGGTCATCTACGCGAACACCGTCAACGGCCAGGCCGCCGCCGCCCCCTCGCTGAGCGCCGCTCCGTCCGGCTCCGGTGCGACGCTCGATGCCCAGCAGGCCGACGGCACCTGGACGAGCACGAGCAGTTCGTACGCCGGGTACCGCGTGCACGAGGTCCTGCAGGGGAATGATGTGGACGTGGTCGGTCGGACGAAGGACGTGCAGGGCACGGCGACGGTCGACGGCGGCTCGCTCACGAAGGCGACCGTCACGGTGCAGGTCGCGACGATCTCCACACCCGAGGCCGCGCGCGACGAGTACTTCCGGAGCAAGGCCCTGCAGACCGACCGGTACCCGACGGCGACGTTCGCGCTGACGGAGCCGGTCGACGTCTCGAAGGCGCTCGACGGCAGCACCCAGGACGTCACGCTCACCGGCACGATGGACCTGCACGGCGTCGAGAAGCCGGTCACGGCCGATGCGCAGGTCGCCGTGACGAAGAACGGGGCCGTCCAGGTCGTCGGCTCGGTCCCGATCACCTTCGCCGACTACGGGGTCGAGGCCCCGTCGCTCGGCTTCGTCACCGTGGACGGGAAGGGCTCGGTCGAGTTCTCCCTCGACCTGGCGAAGTGACCGTGACGAGCCGTTCCGCCGACGAGCTGCTGGCGACGCTGTACCGCGAGCACGGCGACGCGCTCACCCGGTACGTCCGGCACCTGACGCGGGACGGCTCGACCGTCGAGGACGTCGTGCAGGAGACCATGGTCCGCGCCTGGCAGCGTCCGGCGGTGCTCGAGCGGGCGCCCGACAGCGCACGGGCCTGGCTGTTCACGGTCGCCCGGAACCTGGTCGTCGACGACGCCCGCTCCGCACGCAACCGGCGTGAGCAGGGCTCCGAGCACCCGGTCGACCGTGCCGAGGCCGACCGGACGGACGCGGTGCTCGACCGCATCGTCGTGGCGGACGCACTCGCGTCGCTCAGCCCGGACCACCGCCGCGTGGTTGTCGACGCCTACTGGCTCGGCCACACCGTGCCGGAGATCGCACGACGACACGACATCCCCGAGGGCACCGCGAAGTCGCGGTTGCACTACGGGCTCCGGGCCCTCCGGCTCGCACTGCAGGAACGAGGAGTGACCCGATGAGCGAGGACCGGTACGCGGAGTGGGACGCGGCGTACGTCCTCGGCTCGCTCACGCCCGACGAGCGGCTCGAGTACGAGCGGCACCTCGAGACGTGCGACCGCTGCACGGCGGCCGTCGCCGAGCTCGTCGGCCTGCCCGGTCTGCTCGCGAAGCTCCCGGCCGACCAGGCGGTCGAGATCGCGGCACCGGACGGGAGGCCCGACACGCGTCCCGAGAGCGCCCTCGCCGCCGTCGCGCACCGCGTCCGACACCGTCGTCGCCGCCGTCGGGCATGGGTCGCCGTGACCGCGGGGCTGGCGGTCGTCGCCGCCGTGCTCGGCGGGCTCGCCGTCGGCACGGCCGGTGGACGAGGTGCGACGGTGCAGGCCGGTGGCGCGCCCACGACGTCCGCACCGACGACCGCGGGTGACCGCTACACGATGACCGGGTCGCAGGGTCTCGACGTCGACCTGGCCGTGAGCGGCGAGCAGTGGGGCACGCGCTTCGACTGGGGGTGCTCGTACGGCGGCAGGGAGTGGTCGGCGGACGGCTCGGTGATGTACGACCTCGTGGTGGTCCGGAAGGACGGCTCCGTGCAGACCGTGGCCTCGTGGTCGGCAGCCGGGGCCGAGGCCCGCGGGCTGTCGGCGTCGACGGACGTCCCGCGCGACGACATCGCCGAGGTGCAGGTCCGACTGCGCGGCGAACGCGGGTCCCTGGTGAGCACCGACCTCGCTCGACACACGGGATGATGGCGGGGTGGACCGCGCCGCACCAGTGCTCGACGACGTCGTCCGCGCGGTCGCGCGGACGGGCTTCCGCGCCCACGGCCTGCACGTGCTGGTCGGCGACGACACCGCCGAGCACCACTGGTCCGCCGACGTCCGCCGTGACGTGCACTCCGTCGCGAAGGGCGTGGTCGTCCTGGCCGTCGCGACCGCCGCGGACGACGGGCTGATCGCGCTCGACGAGTCCGTCGGCACGCTGCTGCCCGACGTCGTGCTCGGACCGGGTGTGCGGGACGTCACGCTCCGACACCTGCTGACCATGACGAGCGGCATCGACATGCCGTGGTCGCCGACGCAGACCACCGACTGGCCGGACCTGGCACGGGAGTTCCTGGGACGCCCGACCGTCGGACGGTCGTTCCGGTACGCGAACGCCAGCACCTACACGGCCGCGAGGGCCCTGGCCGCACGGGTCGGCGACGTCGGCGCGTACGCGCAGGACCGCATCTTCACCCCGCTCGGCATCGACGACGTCCGCTGGGACCGCTGCCCGCTCGGTCACGTCGTCGCGGGCGGCGGCCTGTGGCTCCGCACCGCCGAGGTCGCGCGCATCGGCCGGCTGCTGCGGGACCGCGGCGCGGCGGACGGGCGTCAGCTCGTGCCCGCGGCGGTCGTCGACGCGATGCACACCGACTGGGTCGCGGCGGGGTCGTCACCGTCGTACGACCGCTACGCCCTCGCGGGCTGGGGCGGCCCGGGACGGACCTGGCGACTGCACGGGGCGTACGGGCAGCTCGTGCTCCTGGACCCGGTCGCCGACGCCGTCGTCACCCTCACCGCGGACGACCACGAGCGTGCCGACGTGACGGCCGCGGCCGTCGCGGAGGTGCTCGCAGGCTCCAGCTGAGCCGGTCCCGCGAGCGGGCTCTCCTCAGGCCTCCGGCTCGACCGGACCGAGTGCGTCGAGGACGCGGTGGGAGACGGACCGCAGGGTGTCCGCATCCGCAGCCACGGGCCTCCAGAACAGCTCCTCGAGTGCCGCGGTGTGCGCGCGGATGCCGGCGAGCACCGCGCGCCGACCCTCGGTCGTCATCGTCACCCAGCTGCCACGTCCGTCCGCCGGGCAGTCCGCGCGGGCGACGAGCCCGCGCCCGACCATCCGCGTGACCTGGTGGCTCACGCGCGACTTCTCCCACCCGATGCCCGCGGCGACGTCACGGACCCGCAACCGGTGGTCGGGAGCGCGGTGCAGGCCGATCAGGATCTCGAACTCGGGGATCGAGATGCCGGCACCCTGCTGGACGGCCTGGTCGAGCGCCCGGTCGAGCCGACGCCAGACGTCGTGGAACGCGTCCCAGGTCGCCCAGTCGTGCCCCTCGCCGCCCTGCTCCGCCATGACCGCCAGCGTAACCAGCGGGCGTGCCGCGGGACCGAGGATCATCCGTTCGGCTGACTCCGGGGCGGCACTCGGCGCGCTCAGAGGTCACGTCGGACGCCCGGAATACGATCACTCCATGCCGACCCCGCACCTCCGAGACTGCACCGACGACGCGGTCATGCGGGCACAGGGGTGGATCGAGGCCGCCCGCGGGGTGAAGCCGGAGCCCGCGGCCGCACGTCTGGCCGAGCTGCTCGCCGACCACCGTGGCGCCGAGTTCGCCCGCGCGTTCGTCGACGTCGTGGTCCGGCCGGAGGACCCGAAGGTCGTCGCCCGGAACCTCGAGCGCGCGAGCCGGGCGGTACCGGACGACCTCGCCTGGTACCTCCGCGGCGCGGTGACGGTGGGCGGTGGCTTCGCGACCATGGCGCCGTGGGCGGTCGTCCCCTCCGCGCGGAAGGTGCTCCGGCGACTCGCAGGACACCTCGTCGTCGACGCCACGCCCGCCCGGACCCCCGCGGCACTCGCGAAGGTCGGCGGACCGGACACCCGACTCGACGTCGACCTGCTCGGCCCAGCCGTGCTCGGACCGGCCGGCCGCGACCGACGGCTCGCGGCACTCGACGACCTGCTGCACCAGGACGTCGCCGCCGTCACCGTCGACCTCGACGCTGTGCTGCCGCCGGTGTCCCCGTGGGACCTCGACGCCGCCGTCGCCGACGCGGTCCGGCACCTCACACCGCTCCTGCACACCGCGGCGAGCCGGCCGACACCGCCCGTGGTCACCCTGCAGTCCGGCCGCGCCCGAGGTGTCGAACGGGCCGTCGCGGTCCTGAGCGCGCTGCTCGAGCACGACGGCACGCGGGAGCTCACCCTCGGGGTGACCCTGCCCGCCGAACTCCCCGAGTCGCTCGACCTGCTCGACCGGGTGACGACCGCAGCACGGGAGCGTCGGGCATCCGGCGGGGCACCCGTGCGCGTCCGCTTCACCAAGGGCACGCTCCTCGCCACCGAAGGGGTCGACGCCGTGCTCGAGAGCCGGCCGCTCGCCGTGACCGCGGACACCCGCACGACGGACACCGCGTTCCTGCGCCTGCTCGACACGGCGATCGACCCCGAGCGGACCGACGCAGTGCACGTCGGTGTCGCCACCGACGACCCGTTCGCCCTCGCGACCGCGCACGTGCTCGCCGAGCGCCGCGGCGTGCTCGACGTCGTCGGACCCGAGCTGCTCCTCGGCACGACGCGGTACGCCGAGGTGCTGCGCACGGCGTTCGGCCACGTGGTCCTCGGTGTGCCACTGGTGCGGCCCGACGAGTTCGACGCTGCCGTCCCGTACCTCGCTCGTCGACTGCGCGAGGTCGCCGGCCACCGCCCGGTGGGCGGCTCGACCACGGCCGGGTCGACGGCGGCGGACACGACCGGCTCGACCGACGACACCGCTGCCGTCGAGCGTGCCACCGCCGAGCACGTCGACGCCGTGGCCGCGCTCCTCCGTCCCGCGCCGCCCACGCGCCGCACCCAGGACCGCCGACGGCCGCCGGGTGACCCGGTGCTGCGCTCGGCTGCCGAGAACACGCAGGACACCGACCCCTCCACGCCGGGCAACCGCGCGTGGGCCGCCGAGGTGCTCGCCCGGGTACCGGAGTCGCAGCGCGGCACCAGGACGATCCGTGCCGCCCGCATCACCGACCGCGGACGCCTCGAGCGTCTCGTCGCCCGCACCGCCCAGGCCGGTGTGAACTGGGGCCGCCAGGACCCGGAGGACCGTGCCGAGCTGTTCGACCTGATCGGCCACGCGCTCGAGACCCACCGCGGGGCACTCGTCGAGACGATGATCGCCGAGCTCGGGCTCACCCTGACCGACGCCGACGGCGAGGTCAGCCGGGCTGTCGACGCCGCCACGCACGCCGCGGACCGCACGCGACACCTCGAGGACATCAACGGGGCGGTCCCGGTCCCGCCGCGCCTGACGGTCGTCGTGCCCTCGTGGAACGCCCCGCTCCTCGATGCCGCCGACGGTGTGCTCACCGCGCTCGCCGCGGGCAGCGGGGTCGTGCTCCAGCCCGCCACCGCCGCCCGACGCACCGGTGCCGTCTTCGCCGACGTGCTCTGGGACGCCGGGGTCCCGCACTCCCTGCTCCAGCTCGTCGACCTCGACGGTAGCGACCTCGCACGCGACCTCGTGGCGCACCCCGCCGTCGACCGCGTCGTCCTGACCGGCACCCCGGAGACCGCTCGGTCCTACCGCTGGTGGCGCGCGGACCTGCCCCTCGTGGCGGAGCTCACCGGGGTCGTCACCGCGGTCGTCACCCCCTCGGCCGACCTCGACCAGGCGGTGCGCGACGTCGTCGCCTCCGCCTTCGCCCGCTCCGGACAGGCGTCGTCGGCGGTGTCGCTGCTCGTGCTCGTCGGGTCCGTGGGGGAGAGCCCGCGCTTCCGCGAGCAGCTAGCCGATGCCGTCCGTGGCCTGCGCACCGCGTGGCCGACGGACGCGACCGCCCAGGTCGGGCCGCTCGTCGCCGAGCCGACCGGCGCCGTCCGGACCGCACTCACCGAGCTGCGCCCGGGGGAGTCCTGGCTCGTCGAACCGGTCGCGCTGGACGACACCGGCCGGCTCTGGTCGCCAGGTGTGCGGGAGGGCGTCCGCGCCACGGGCGACCTCGCGCGGACGGCCGTGCCGGCACCCGTCCTCGACGTCGTCCGCGTGGAGACCCTCGACGAGGCGATCGCCCTGCAGCACTCCGTCGACGGCGGCTCCGTCGCGGCGCTCCACACCCTCGACCCCGACGAGGTCGCGACCTGGTCCGACCGGACCCGGGCCGGCGTGCTCGTGGTCGACCGCCCGACCACCGGGGCCCGGCCGGGACGCCAGCCCGTCGGCGGGTGGCGCGGGACCGCGGTCGGTCCGACCGTGCACCGCGGCGGGCCGCTGGCCGTGATCGGGGCGGACCGGTGGGACCCGACCCGACGTCAGCCGCACCGGAACATCCAGCTGCAGGGACTCGGCAACCGCGTCACCGCCGTCATCGAGGCGGCGCGGGCCGGACTGTCCTTCGAGGAGTTCGACCGCGTCCGTGCCGGGGCCGAGAGCGATGCCGCTGCCCGGGCATCGTTGTACGGACGATCGCGGGACACGGCCGACCTGGTCGTCGAGCGGAACGTCATCCGGTTCCGCCCGCAGTCGGTCGTGGTCCGGCAGTCCTCGGGGGTCGGCGCCGGCGACCTCGTCCGCGTGCTCGTCGCCGCGACCGCAGCGCGCGCGCACGTGCTCCTCAGCACCGCCCGTCCGCTGCCCGCCGAACTCCTGCCGCTGTTCTCGACGGCGCGCTCGCCCCTCGACGTGGTCGACCAGGTCGTCGAGGACGACGCCACGTTCCTGGGACGGGCTGCGGCGGGCACCCTGCTGCAGGACGGGTGGTCGGACGGCGCTGAGCCGGAGGTCGACCCGATCGACCTGGTGCTCGCGCAGGGAGCGGAGCCCCGACGGCACGCGGCCTTCGGCGGCCCCGGGTCACGCGTCCGGCTGCTCGGCGGTGACGCCCGTGCCCTCGAGGAGGCCCTGGGCGCCGGCACCGAGACGACCATCCACGACGACCCCGTGGTGGAGTCCGGCATCGTCGAGATGCTGCACTTCCTGCGGGAGCAGACGGTGTCCGTCACCGCGCACCGTCACGGTGACGTCTCCCGGGTCTTCAGCCGCCTCCGCCTCTGAGGTACCGGACCGGATGCGGGCGTAGCGTCCGGACCATGAACGCACGAGCGAACGACGACGAGGTCCAGACCGCCCCCGTGATGGACGGTGCCACCGAGGCCACCAACGAGGAGAAGCTCGCCGGCCTGGTCGAGCAGGTCGATCACGACCACGGACACGAGGGTGCCGGGGCCATGGCCGACCACCTGCGCGACCGGATGGACGAGACGGGTGTCGAGGAGGAGCAGCCGAACGACGAGGTCGAGTAGGCAGCGGCGGTCAGCGTCGGCCGGGGCGACCGTGTCCCGTGCCGACGAGGCCGACCTCGAGCACGGTGAGGACCACGGCGACGACGAGCTGTCGTGCCGCGAACCCCCGTGTCTGCCGGTCGAGGGCGATGAGCGGCACCATCGAGACGCCGTGCGTGGCGTCGACCGCTGCGCCGAGGACGTGCGCTTCCGGTGACGCTGCGCGCGTGAGCAGTGCGGCCTGCACGAGTTGCCGGGCGCCGAGCACCCGACCGAACACGGCCACCCGGCCCGTCGACCCACGCGAGGCGAGCAGGTGTGCGACGCCGATGCCGGCGCGGAGCCCCTCGACCCACCGCGCCCGCTGCCGGCGGTCCCTGCGGGAGCGGCGGCTCATCGGCGCTTCCCCGCGGCCAGGGCGATCGCGCCCGCGACGCCGACTGCGGCTCCGATGATCCCGTTGCCGAGCCTGCGGTGCTCGACCCACCACGTCTGCGGCGACCAGGCGTGCGCGGAGTCGTCGAAGACCCCGTGCGCACCGTGGTCGCCCGGGACGGGCTCGTGCAGGTTCGTCGGCAGCGACTGTCCGTCCTTCTGCTCGGCCTGCTGTCCGCTGACCAGGGTCTTCGCGGCGTACCAGTCGGCGAAGCGTCCACTGATCCGGTTGCCCAGGATCGTGTAGACCGTCGATTCGCCCACCCACGTGCGGCGGCGCGGCCGCTCTGCAGTGACGGCGATCGCGCGGGCGCCGACCTCGGGCTGGTAGATCGGTGCGACGGGCTGCGGGTGGTGCGGCAGGAGCGACTTCACCCAGTTGAACTGCACCGTGTTGAGCGCCGGCATGTCGACGCGGCTCACGGCCACCCTGCTGCCCTGTTCCGTGAGCTCGGACACCACCGACTCGGTGAACCCGACGATGGCGTGCTTCGCGCTGCAGTAGGCGGCCTGCAGGGGGATGCCCCGGAAGCCCAGTGCGGAACCGACCTGGATGACGTGCCCACGGTCACGGGGGACCATCCGGGCCAGCGCCGCGCGGGTGCCGTTGACGAAGCCGAGGAAGTTGACGTCGACAGCGCGCTCGAAGTCGTCGGGGCCGGTGTCCGTGAAGCGCCCGAAGACCCCGACCATCACGCAGTTCACCCAGAGGTCGATCGGTCCGAGCTCCTGCTCGGTGCGCTCGGCGGCGGCCTCGACGGCCTGTCGGTCGGCCACGTCGGCGATCAGCGCGAGGCCTCGGCGTCCCGCGGCCTCGACCTCGGCGACCGCGGCGTCGACACCGTCGCGTCCACGGGCCAGGACGGCGACGTCCCACCCCCGGGCCGCGAGTTCGCGGACGGTCGCCCGTCCGAGTCCTGCCGAACCACCGGTCACCACTGCCACGCGCGTCATGCTGTCCGTTGTACGCGGGCTCGTGTCCGCACCGGTCCAGCCGCTGTCCCCCGGCCGCCGGACGGCGTGGGGCAGGATGGCGCGGTGGAGACGGACGACCAGGAGCAGACCGAGGAGGCACCTCCCGGCTGGGTGTTGCGGACCCCGACCCGGTACCGGGAGGTCCTGGGGTCACCGGTCCTCGCACTCGTGCTGGCGGTCGTCGCCGTCCTGGTCGGGAGGACGTTCGGCGATGCACTCGCCCTCGTCACCGGGACCGTCGCCGGTGTGCTCGGGATCGCGTGCGCGGTGGTGCTCCTCGTCGCGGCGCTGCGGGCGTACCGGGAGCAGACGCGTGGCGCGTCGTGGGACCTGCACCGCGTGCGCGTCGTGGTCGGTGTCACCGCCGGAGCGGCGGTGATGGTCGCGAGTCTCGTCGTCGGGTTCCCGATCGCGGCGACGATCGGGGTCGTCGGTGGCTTCTCGCAGCTCAGTCGGTACGCCCGATCCGTGCCACGTTTCGACCTCTCGGCCGTGGCCTGGGCGTTCCTCGGCGTGGTCCTGAGCTGCGCGGTCCTCGTCGTCCTGGGACTCGTGCTCCCCGAGGGCCCGGTGCTCCCCGCCTGGCGCGCGGCGGTCTGGGTCGGTGGCGGCATCGCGGCAGCCGTGTTCGCCGCGGTGCTCGCCCTCGTGCACGCACAGCGGGCAGGCCGAGCCCCGTCGCGGTGACGGGCGGCGGCAGCCGACCGTCCGCGGAGCCGACGTCGACCGGTTCCGTCAGTCGGACGACCGCCGCAGCGCCGTCGCCAGGTGCGACCGCACCGGCAGGACCGCCGATTCCTCCTCCGGCGCCTGCGGCAGCGCTCCCAGCGAGAACGACTCGACGACGTCCGGCCCGAACAGCACGCACACCGACGACCCGCCGAACTGGAAGTACCCGAGCTCGTCGCCCTTGCCGACGTGCGCACCGTCCGAGATCCCCTCGCCGATCACGCACGAGGAGACGTCGGACATCCCGATGAACACGACCGCGATCGTCCCGATCGCGGGGTCGTCGGCGTCGATGAGCACGATCGCGCGGGTGGCGACGTGTGCCAGGTAGCCCTGTGACAGCTGCGGCTCGGCGGCGTCGGTGCCCTGCGACGAGGCCTCGGAGTAGTAGGTCCCCGGTTCGACCCAGGCGCGCAGGACCGTCCCGGCGACCGGGCTGTGCCAGCGGTGGTACTCGAGCGCGCTGAGGAACGCCTGCCACACGGTGCCGTCGACGAACAGGTCGGCGGTCTCGTCGCCGGCGAGCAGCTCCTCGACCGAGTACGGCTCCGCCTTCGCCCAGAACGCGTCGAGCCGGTGGACGCGACTGGCGATCCGGTACGGGGTGGCTTCGCAGGGGCTCACCACGACCGCGTCGTCGTCGGGCGCGGCGACCGGGCGCTCGCCGTCCCGGAAGCGCCGCGTGAAGAAGTCGTTCCACGACCCGAAGCCCCAGTGCTCGGCGTCGGCATCGTGCTCGAACCGGTCCATGCCGACCGCCCGACGAGCGGCATCGCTGCACCACCCCGAGGGTGCGTCCACGAGCACCTCGAGGGACTTGTCGCTCGACAGGAAGTCGCACCACCCCTGCAGGATCGCCCGGAGCGCGTCGTTCACGCGCGGGTCCCGGTAGAAGGCGAAGCCCGCCGGCGTGGCCTTCGTCCAGTCGAGCACCCCGTCGAGCGGCGTCATCACCATCTGCTCGTCGCTGTACTCGGGCGCGGTCGTGATGACCTCGTCGACGAGCTCGAGCAGCTCCCCGAACGACTCGAGGTGCCGGTCCTGGTACTCGCGACCAGCGGGGACCTGTTCGATCATCTGGTGCGCGTGCATCCGCAGCACGGGGTCGCCCTCGACGAGGTCGCGGAGGGCCGAGACCGCCGGGTGCAGGGCCCGGTCGGGGTCGCGCTCCTGGTGGCGCTCACGACGCCCTCGGAGCCAGGCCTCGAGCCCGCTCTGGTCCTGCGGGAGCCATCCCGCGCGGCGTCGGACGTCCTGCTGCTGCGCTCCACCGGTCACGACCCCGACGGTACTCACGCGCGGAGGGAGCGGTCGCAGTTCCGAGGACGACGGACCCCGCCGATCCGTGGATCGGCGGGGTCCGTCAGGCCGCGACCTGGTCAGCGTTCGACGGTGACCTCGGTGGTCGTGAGCCGGTCCCACATGCTGGCTTCCGGGTTCGTCTTGGCGAGGAAGGTCAGCTTGTACCGGCCGGGCGCCTGGTAGACCTTCGCCGCGAAGCGGCCGTCGCGGACGGTGTACTCACCGACCGGCTTCCCGTTGGCGAGGACCAGGACCGTCTTGCCCGGAGCTGTGCCCGTGTAGGTGACGAAGCCCTCCGAGTCGAGCTGCACCGCCCCCGACTGGTCGACCGCGAGCTCGGCGGGCGACTGCTCGCCGCCGCCGTTGCCGTCACCGGGCGTCTCGCCGCCGCCGTTGCCGTCGCCGGGCTGTTCGCCGGTCTCGCGGACGAGGTAGCTCAGTCGTTCGTTGGTGACGGGTGCGCCGTGTTCGGTGGCGGAGAGCGCGACGATCGCGATCTGGGGGCCGGTGGTCGCGGGGATGTCGGCGGACCAGCGGCCGTCCTCGACCTGGGTGGTGGCGAGGACCTGTTCGCCGCTGCCGTAGACGGTGATCCAGCCGGCGGAGGCGCGGCCGGAGAGGGTGATCTTGCCGTCCTTCGGGGTGAGCTCGGCGCCCTGCTGCTGGTCGAGACGCAGCGACCGGGCGTCGACCTGCTCGCCGCCGCCGTTGCCGTCGCCGGGCTGCTCACCACCGCCGGAGCCGCCGCCGTTGCCGTCACCGGGCGTCTCGCCGCCGCCGCTCGACCCGCCGCCGAACGTGTAGTGGTCGTCGGACTCGAGCGACTCCTTCTCCCCGAGCGCCTGCTTCGCCCGCACCTGGTTGTCACCCGCGCGGAACTCGACGGGGACCGTCGCGACACCGTCACCCGAGGCCGTGACGACCTCCGAGCGGCCGTTGGCCACGACCGTCACCTCGGCGCCCGGGAGCGCGTCGTACCGCATCTCGTGGACGAACTGGCCGTGTGCGACCGCACGGGCGATCTCCTCCAGGCGGCGCTCCGAGCTGAGGTCGAGCGGCGCGGACAGGGGGAGGCCGCGGAAGTCGAGGTCGACGACGCGGACGGCCGAGGACTGCCCGGTGTCCACCGCGTAGCGCGCAGTGTCCTGACCGGTGGGCTTCACCTGGAACACGACCTGCTTCCGAGGATCGCCGCTCTTCGCGGCGACGGGCTCACCCGACGGGTCGAGGAGGCGCACGACCGTCGGCGCGTCGACGGTGACGCGCACCTCGACCCACTGCTGGTCGCCGACCCGCTGCGGGGTCTGCTGGACGTCGGTGATGGCGGATCGGGCCGTCGTCGCGGACGATGCCGCCGACCGAGCGTGCTGCTCGGGCGCGGCGAACGCGCCGGAGCTCGCAGCGCCGACGGCGATGCAGCTCGCGAGGACCACGGCGGATCCGACGGTGAGTGGGCGGAGGTTCATGCTGTTCCCTTTCGGAGACTCAACGGACTCCGAAAGGCTATGTATGTGGAATACCGGATGCTGTCATCATGCCGAGTGTGATGCTCAGCGTCCCCGCCCGAACCGCGTGGTCACCCCGGGCGAGTACAGCACCGAGTCCGGCTCCAGTCCGGACAGTCCGAAGGGCAGCCCCGCAGCCGCCACCAGGTCATCCCGCAGCGACACGAGGGACGCCCGGTACAGCGGCCACGACTCGTGCTCGTTCGGCCAGTAGCGCGTCGCGCCGACCCGGCGCACGTGCATGCCCCACCGTGCCGTCAGGAACGTCTCGAGGGGCGTCGGCTCGTCGACCGCGTCGCCCACCCGGACGTCGAAGGTCGACCGCAGGTGCGTCCCGTGCCGACGCATCGCGTAGCCCACCCGGCCGTCGGTCTTCCGGATCGCCGCGTGCGCCCACCAGTACGGCAGGCCCGTCGCGACCCGTGCGCCGATCGTCGGCAGGAGCTTCCCGGCGTCCAGCGACAGGAACGCGACGCCCCGACGGCCCTGGTCGTCGCACGTGTAGACGCGCACGTTGACCTCGACGAAGTCGCCGACACTGCCGGCCCGTCCGAGCCCGCCGAGCGGCGGGAAGCGCGTGTCCGTGAAGCGGAACCCGATGAGGCCCACCCAGGTGGTCGCCCCGTCGTCCGTCCCGTCCGGCGCCATCGTGTCCGGGTGCGCTCCGGCGGGCAGCAGCGGTGCCACCGCCGACACGTCGACGCGCCAGTGCACGAAGACCACGTCGAGCCAGTCCTGCGAGATCCACGGCGTCCCGCGCAGGGGCGGTGCCTCCGGCGAGACGGCCGGGAGGCCCGGCTCGCCCCCGCCCCGCTGTCCGGCGGTCACGAGACGGTCCCGTCGGTCGCGCGGGCAGCGTCCGGCGCGTCGTCCCACCCCTGCTGCGGGGTCGCGCAGGTCCCGCGGAACACGTACTGCGACGGGCGCTTCCGCTCGTTCGACACCCAGTCGATGGCGGGACGTCGACGCTCCGGCGGCAGGTAGCCGATCCGGTAGACGGCCATCAGCTCGAGCTCCGGCGGCACCGCGAGGAGCCGCTCGACCTCGGCCCAGGCCTCCTCGACCTCCATCGGGAAGGACACGAACTGGATCCCGAGGCCGAGCTCGGTCGTCGCGAGCCAGACGTTCTCCATCGCCGCGCCCATGCTGAACACGGAGTAGAAGGCGTTGCGCGCCTCCTTCCGGTACTCGTCGCGGTCGAGCATCACCCCGAGCAGGAGCGGCGACCCGGCGACGAGCTTCCGGTTCTCCTCGCCGAGGGTCTGCGGTACCCGGAGCGTGTTCATGAGGAGCTGCCCGCGCTTGGTGAACACCTGCTTCGTGAAGGGCTTGAGCGGTCCCGGCAGCTTGTCGAACAGCATCCCGTCCCGACGTTCGTCCATCTCGGCCTGCGAGAACCGGAAGTACGGACGGTAGCGCGTGAAGAACGAGCCCTCGGCCATCGTCTGCGTCATCGACCGGCCGCTGATGTCGGCGATGCGGTCGATGGTGTCGCGCTCCTCGACGATGACGAAGCGCCACGGTTGGCTGTTCAACTGCGAGGGTGCACGTCCTGCGAGCTCCATCAGCAGCCGCTGGTGCTCCTCGGACACCGGGTCGGGCAGGAACGCGCCGTTGGTCGTGCGCCGGCGTCGGATGGCCTCGAAGAGCTCCACTGCATCCCTCGTGTCTCGTCGTCGCGGTCAGCGCCGTGCGAGCAACGCCCCCAGGTAGGACGGTGCGGCGGCGACCGCGACTCTCCAGTGTGCTCCGGAGCGGGGGTTCGTGCGTGGAGCGAGGGCGAGGGGGACGAGCGCCGGCAGCAGGAACAGTGCGGAGCGGTCCCGTGTCCAGGCCGGGGTGGTCGCGGCGACCCCGGTCAGGGTCGCGGTCACGACGAAGAGGCCGTGGTGCACGACGCGGAGCTTCTCCGTGCGGATGACCCGGACCGCGACCGCGGTGCCCCAGAGGCAGTTCGTGACGTACGCGGCGGCGGCTGCGGCAACCAGGCGGCGGGCCGCCGGCGGACGCGTGGGAGTGGCGCCGCGCCTCCCGGCCGTCCTCCCGATTCCCACGACCGCGACCCTACGCGCGGGACGCTCGCAAGACGCAACGAGGGCGCTCCCTCGGACCGCTGTGCCGCTGCGCACCGTCGCCGACGTTGCGTTCCGCGGAGGAGACGGGGGCTACGCGGACTCGCGGGAGACGAGCTTCGACAGGACGATGGCGCTGCGGGTGTGGTCGACCTGCGGGGCCAGGCGCACCCGGTCGAGTGCGAGCTCGAGCGCCGGCAGGTCACGGGAGCGCATGTGCACGACGGCGTCGGCGCTGCCGGTGACGGTCCCGGCGTCCACGACCTCGGGCACGGTGTCGAGCAGCGTGCGGAGCTCGTCGGGGGAGACGGTGCCGCGGCAGTACAGCTCGACCCAGGCCTCGGTCCCGCGGTCCTCGACCGCGGGGTCGACCTTGATCGTGAAGCCCTGGATGACCCCGTCGGCGACCAGGCGATCGACCCGACGCTTGACCGCCGACGCGGAGAGGCCGACCACCGATCCGATGTCGCCGTAGCCGGCTCGGGCGTTCTCCCGGAGCTGGTCCAGGATGCGGTGGTCGAGCGTGTCCATGTTCGTCGATCGTACGCGGGGTTCTTGCGAGCCAGGTGCGTCCGACGCAGGAATCGTGCGTCACCCGAACGGGTGCCATGCGCTCGTGGACGGGGTACTGCACCGATCGGACCGTTCGTGTCAGACTGCTGCTGGCGTCGACCTGGTCCGCTGCGGTGAGTGAGCCTGCATCTCATCGGAGTGCTTCACCCGTGGTGGTTCCTGGCAGGCTCGGGCCCCGGTCCCAGGAGGACTGATGTCGAACACCGCAACCGAACCGCAGGCCGCACCGGCCCGTGTCGCCACGAAGCGCACGATCCTGATGTGCAAGCCGACGCACTACACGGTGAGCTACCGGATCAACCCGTGGATGCACCCCGAGGAGCCGACCGACACGTCGAAGGCCGTCGAGCAGTGGCAGTCGCTCGTCGACGTCTACGAGCAGCTCGGCTTCGACATCTCGTACATCGAGCCGATCGAGGGCCTGCCCGACATGGTCTACGCGGCCAACGGCGGCTTCGTGCTCGACGGCGTCGCGTACGGCGCGAAGTTCCAGTACCCCGAGCGCCAGCCCGAGGGACCCGCGTACATGGACTGGTTCCGCAGCGCCGGCCTCACCGTCGCCGAGCCCGAGGAGACCAACGAGGGCGAGGGTGACTTCCTGCTCATCGGCGACACGATCTTCGCCGGCACGGGCTTCCGCTCCGACAGCACCTCGCACGAGGAGCTCGCCCGCATCTACGGCCGCGAGGTCGTCACCCTCAAGCTCATCAACCCGAGCTTCTACCACCTCGACACCGCCATCGCCGTGCTCGACCCGGAGCCCGACGCGACCGGCCGTTCGAACATCGCCTACCTGGAGAGCGCCTTCGACGAGCCCTCGCTGGCGATCCTGCGCGAGCGCTTCCCCGACGCGGTCATCGCGACCGAGGAGGACGCCGCGATCCTCGGCCTCAACTCGTACTCCGACGGCTACAACGTCGTGATCGCATCGCGTGCGACGACCTTCGCCGAGCAGCTGCGTGAGAAGGGCTACAACCCGATCGGTGTCGACCTGTCCGAGCTGCTGCTCGGCGGCGGCGGCGTGAAGTGCTGCACGCTCGACCTGCACCCCGTCGGCACCGGCACCTCGGTCGCGCGGTAACCGTGAGCACCGCGACCGGAGCCGGCACCCACGCGGGTGCCGGCGCGTCCGGCGACGCCACCGTAGCCGGTGGTGCCACCGTCGCCGCGCTCGCCGTCGAGGACCGCTCCCTCGCCCACAACTACAGCCCGCTGCCGGTCGTCATCGCGTCCGGCCAGGGTGCGTGGGTGACCGACGTCGACGGCAAGCGCTACCTGGACGGACTCGCCGCGTACTCCGCGGTGAACTTCGGCCACGGCAACCCCCGGCTGCTCGACGCCGCCCGGGCCCAGCTCGACCGGGTGACCCTGACGAGCCGCGCGTTCGTGAACGACCGGCTCGGACCCTTCGCCGCCGCTCTGGCATCGCTGACCGACACCGAACTCGTGCTCCCGATGAACACCGGGGCCGAGGCCGTCGAGTCCGCGATCAAGGTGTCGCGCGCCTGGGGCTACCGCGTCAAGGGCGTGCCGGCCGGGCAGGCCACGATCATCGTCGCGTCCGGGAACTTCCACGGGCGCACCACCACGATCGTGTCGTTCTCGGACGACCCCTCGGCCCGCGAGGACTTCGGCCCGTACACGCCGGGCTTCCGCACGGTGCCGTACGGCGATGCAGCGGCCCTGCGGGAGGCGATGGACGAGACCGTCGTCGCCGTCCTGCTCGAGCCGATCCAGGGCGAGGGCGGCGTGGTCATCCCGCCCGAGTCCTACCTGCCCGAGGTCCGCGCGGTCTGCGACGAGTTCGGTGCGCTGTTCGTCGCCGACGAGATCCAGTCCGGGCTCGGGCGCACCGGGCACACCCTGGCCGTCTCGCGTGTCGGTGTCCGACCCGACCTGATCACGCTCGGCAAGGCCCTGGGCGGCGGCATCGTCCCGGTGTCGGCCGTCGTCGGCTCCCGCGAGGTGCTCGGCGTCCTGCGTCCCGGCGAACACGGATCGACGTTCGGCGGCAACCCGCTCGCGGCCGCCGTCGGGTCCGAGGTCGTCGCGATGCTCGGCGAGGGCACGTTCCAGCATCGCGCGCTCGACGGCGAACCGCTGCTCCGTGGGCTGCTCGACGAGCTCGTCGGGCACGGGGTCGTCGCGCACCGGGTCGCCGGACTCTGGGCGGGGATCGACATCGACCCCGCGCTCGGCACCGGCAAGGAGATCGCGCACGACCTGGCCGACCGCGGCGTGCTCGTGAAGGACACGCACGGGTCGACGATCCGCTTCGCGCCGCCGCTCGTCGTCACCGACGACGAGGTGCGTCTGGCGATCGGGACCCTCGGCGAGGTGCTGGCCGCGCGCTAGACGCGACCAGCCGACGGACGGGAGGCGCGGTACCAGTGGGTGCCGCGCCTCCCGTCCGTCGCGCTCGGCCGCGCCCGCGTCGCCTACCGCGCGCGTCAGCACCCGTCCGCACAACCGGAGGCACGTCGCGCCACGCGATTCCGTTGCGCGACGTGCCTCCGGTTGTGCACCGGCGCCTCGCGCCGTGCGCCGCGCACGTCGCACGGTGCGGCGCGCGCGTCGCACCGTGCGCCGCGCGCGCCGCACCCGCACCGCCCCGCCCCGCGTCAGCGCACCTGCCACCGCTCGACGAGCTGGTCCATCAGCCCGTCGAGCCGCTCGTCCGTCACCCGGCGCGACGGGTCGGCGTCGAACCACGCGACGATCTCCCGCGCCCCCTGCCGGATCGACGTCGTCTGCGCGAACTCGGGCACGAGCGTCTGCACCTTCGTGTTGTCGAAGACCGAGGTGTTCGCCTTGTCTCCGAGCAGGCTCGCGCCCCAGTCGGCGTCGAGCGCGTCGATCGCGTCGGCCGGGACGTGCACGAGCTGCAGGTCCTCGACCCCCGCGGCCGCCGCCAGCTCGTGGGCGATGCGGTCCCAGGTCGGGGCCTCGTCGCCGGTGATGTGGAACGCCTCGCCGATCGCCTCGGCACGGTCGAGCAGCCCGACGAACCCGACCGCGAAGTCCCGCGCGTGCGTGATCGTCCACAGCGAGCTGCCGTCGCCGGTCACGACGATCGGCTTCCCGGCGCGCATCCGTCCGAGCACCGTCCACCCGCCCGAGAACGGCACGAGGGTCTCGTCGTACGTGTGCGACGGCCGGATGATCGTCATCGGGAAGTCGTCCTCGCGGTACGCCTTCGTGAGCAGGTCCTCGCACGCGATCTTGTCGCGGGAGTACTGCCAGAACGGGTTCTTCAGCGGCGTCGACTCGGTGATCGGCAGGTGCGTCGCGGGCGTCTGGTACGCCGAGGCCGACGAGATGAAGACGTACTGGTTCGTGCGACCCGTGAACACCTCGATGTCCCGCTGCACCTGGTCGGGCGTGAACGCCACGAAGTCGATGACGACGTCCCAGTGCTGGTCACCGATCGCGGCTTCCAGCGCGGTGCGGTCCGACACGTCGGCCTGGAGGCGCGCCACGGCATCCGGGATCGGCCGCTTGTCGGTCGTGCCCCGGTTGAGCACGGTGACGTCGTACCCCTGCTCGACGGCTTCGCGGACGCACGCGGCGCTGATGATGCCGCTGCCGCCGATGAACAGCACGCTCGGTCCCGACATGGATGCTCCCTTGCTCCCGGCGGTGCCGCTGTGCACCGCGCCCCTGCGATCCTGCCCCTCATCCGCTGGGTCGGGCGTCGAGGACCGCGCTGAGCGACGTCACGTCCGCCGCCCACTCGGCGGCGGCGGGGTGGACCCAGCCGAGCAGCTCGAGCGCATCGTCGAGGTCGCGGTGGAGGTCCCGCTGGTGGATCGGTTCGTGGTGCGCGGCGCGGTTCCGGACGAAGTGCAGCTGTTGCATGCGAGCCCGGACCTGTCGCTGCCGTGTCAGGACGTCGGCCGGACCACAGGGGAAGGCGCGGTGCAGAGCCGGCGTCCAGAGCGACGTGAGGTAGCGGGATTCGACCAGGTACCGCCAGAAGCCGAACGAGAGCTCCGCCAGGACCCGACCGTGCACTTCCGGGCGCCGCCCACCGCGCGTCGCTCTGGCCCGTGCCTTCGCCAGGTCGCGGCGTCCCGGTCCGTCCAACGGCGCGACGTCGAACCACGTCGCCTCTCGACGCCGAGATCTTGCCCAGCGCCGCAGTTCGGTGTCCATGGCGTTCCTTGCCACGACCTCGACGACACCGGTCAACTCCGTCACGGCTGCAGCAGCCCGCATGTTCCACTCGTAGAGCCGGAGCGCTCCCGCCACCCGCCCCGCAGATCGCTCGTAGGACGCCAGCCGCTCCCTGGTGAGCACCTCGACGAGCGCGTCGTCGCGTGTGACCTGCCGTCCTTCCACCGACGATCCCCCTCCGTGTAGCATCGTTCCCGAAGACCCCGGAACGATCACTGGCCTCGGCCACATCGCCGGGGTTTCGTCTTGCCCCGAGCAACTGATACTTCACGGTAGCGGCTCCGGAGTGAACGGTGGAGGCGGCACGGTCGACGCGGACTACCGTCACGGGTCGGGGCGCACCGACGCGCTCCACGACAGGAGTGACACGCACATGGAGTACCGCTACCTCGGCAACTCGGGCCTCAAGGTCTCCGAGATCACCTACGGCAACTGGCTCACCCACGCATCCCAGGTCGAGAACGACGCGGCGATCGCCTGCGTCCGGGCCGCGCTCGACGTCGGCATCTCGACGTTCGACACCGCCGACGTCTACGCGAACACCGGCGCCGAGACCGTCCTCGGCGAGGCGCTCAAGGGGGAGCGGCGCCAGTCCCTCGAGATCGCCACGAAGGTCTTCGGTCCGACCGGCCCGAAGGGGCACAACGACACCGGGCTGAGCCGGAAGCACATCCTCGAGTCGATCGACGGCTCGCTCGAGCGGCTGCAGACCGACTACGTCGACCTGTACCAGGCGCACCGCTTCGACCACGAGACGCCGCTCGAGGAGACGATGCAGGCCTTCGCCGACGTCGTGCGACAGGGCAAGGTGCTGTACGTCGGCGTCTCGGAGTGGACCGCGGACCAGCTCCGGGCCGGGGCCGAGCTCGCGAAGGACCTCGGGTTCCAGCTCATCTCGAACCAGCCGCAGTACTCGGCGCTCTGGCGGGTCATCGAGGGCGAGGTCGTCCCCGCGTCGAAGGAGCTCGGGATCTCGCAGATCGTTTGGTCCCCGATCGCGCAGGGCGTCCTGACGGGCAAGTACCAGCCCGGTCAGCCCCTGCCGGAGGGCTCGCGCGCCACCGACGACAAGGGTGGCGCGAAGATGATCGAGCGGTTCATGAACGACGAGACGCTCTCGGCGGTGCAGGAGCTCAAGCCGATCGCGGACGAGCTGAGCCTGTCGATGGCGCAGCTCGCGGTGGCCTGGGTGCTGCAGAACGAGAACGTGGCGTCGGCGATCATCGGTGCCTCGCGTCCGGAGCAGGTGCACGACAACGCCGGCGCTGCCGGGGTGCAGATCCCCGCGGAGCTGATGTCCCGCATCGACGACGCCCTCGGGTCGGTCGTCGAGCGCGACCCGGCGAAGACGAACGACAGCAGCCCGAAGACCCGCGAGGCCTGAGGTCGCGAAGGTGCAGCGGTCCCGCTGCACAACGGGAAGCACGTTGCGCCAGGGAAGTCCGTGGCGCAACGTGCTTCTCGTTGTGCGCGAGCAGATCGAGCCCCCGAAGTGCGGCGAGCGACGGCCGGGAACGCAAAAGAGCCCCTCACTCTCGTGAGGGGCTCTTCACCGTGGCTGGACACGGCATCGATCCGTGGACCTTTCGATTTTCAGTCGAACGCTCTACCAACTGAGCTATCCAGCCGTGGCGACCCTGACGGGACTTGAACCCGCGACCTCCGCCGTGACAGGGCGGCACGCTAACCAACTGCGCTACAGGGCCATATTGTGTTGTGTTCGGTGTCGTACTGCTGCTTGCTCACTCACGTGGAGTGACCCCAACGGGATTCGAACCCGTGCTGCCGCCGTGAAAGGGCGGTGTCCTAGGCCACTAAACGATAGGGCCGCAAGCTGCGCCGTGCGCTACCGGGAGTCAAGCATACGGACGCTCTGCGTGATGCACAAATCGAGTGCCCCCGAGCGTGCATCCCCGGCGTGTCGCGCTGTCCTGATGCGCATCGGCCGGGCGCTCGGTGCGACCATCATGGGCGGCCGAGGCCCTCGCTCGGGGGTGTCCCTGCCGTGACCCGTGTTGTTACTGTTGCGTCTGTTGACAGTGTGGCGTGCCCGAGCCTCGCCGCACCGTTACGAAACCGAGACCATGTCGCCTGCACCCCACCGCATCCCCCGCCCCCGCTCCCGCCGCCGCGTCATCGCCGCCGCGGTCGCCGTCGTGCTCTCCGCCGGGGCACTCGCCGCGGTCGGCCCGGTCTCCGCGGCATCGGCTGCCGGGTACCCCAGCTGGTCGGACGTCGAGCAGGCCAAGGCATCGAAGGACGCCCAGCAGGCCAAGGTCACCGAGATCAAGGCGCTCCTGCAGGACCTGACCGCGAAGGCATCGGCCGCGCAGCAGGAGTCCGAGGCAGCCGGCACGGCGTACCAGACGGCGCAGACGAAGTACGACGCGGCGACGCTCGAGCAGCAGACGCTGCAGCACCAGGCGGACGAAGCAGACCGCACGGCGAAGCGTTCCGAGGAGCAGGCCGGCCAGCTCGCCGCGCAGCTCGGTCGCGCGAGTGCGAACGACGTGACGACCGACATCCTCACGCACCCGTCCGACTCGGGTGACCTGCTCTACGAGCTCGGCGCGATGTCGAAGCTCACGGAGCAGGCCGACGGCATCTACTCGCAGGCCTCGCAGGACCGCGGTGTCGCCCAGGGCCTCGCCGACCGCGCCGAGCAGGCGAAGGAGGCCCTCGGCACCCTCGCCGACGCGGCCCAGGCGAAGATGCAGGCGGCCCAGGACGCCGCTGACCGGGCACAGACCGCGGTCGACGCGCAGGCGGACAACAAGGCCCGCCTCGAGGCGCAGCTCACCCTGCTGACCACGAACGCGAAGGACGTCGAGGCCGAGTACGACAAGGGCGTCGCTGCCGAGAAGGCCCGTGAGGCGGCCCGGGCTGCGGCGGCCGCGAAGGCTGCCGAGCAGGCGGCCGCGACGGGCCAGGGCGGCTCCGGCGGCGGGGCCCCGAACTCCTCCGGGTGGGTCCGTCCCGCCGGCGGGTACCAGACGAGCCCCTACGGCTACCGCGTCGACCCGTACACGCACTACCGGGCACTGCACGCCGGCGTCGACCTCGCGCCCGCCTGCTACGCCCCGATCTACGCCGCCCACGCCGGCACGGTGACGTTCGCGGCCAACGGCGGCGGCTACGGCAACGAGGTCGTCCTCGACAACGGCGGCGGCATCTCCACCGCCTACGGGCACATCGTCGACGGCGGCATCCTCGTCTCCGTCGGGCAGCACGTCGAGGCCGGACAGCAGATCGCGAAGATCGGCTCCACCGGCTGGTCGACCGGGTGCCACCTCCACTTCGAGACCCGGGTGAACGGCTCCGCCGTCGACCCGGTCCCCTTCATGGCAGCGCGGGGGATCTCGGTATGAGCAACAGCGCCGTCGAGAGGCCCTGAGCGAGACATGAAGCCCTCCACCCTGTCCGGCTGCACCGCGGTCGTCGCCGTCCTCGGCATCGGTCTGTCGGTCGTCCTCGCCGGTCCCGCCCAGGCAGCTCCCTCGGCCCCGAGCTGGGACGACGTGCGCCAGGCGAAGGCCGACACGGCGCAGGCCCAGACGACGGCGGACGAGCTGAGTGCCCGGCTGCAGACGCTGCAGGACGCCGCGGACAGCGCCGAGGTCTCCGAGCTCCAGGCGGCGCAGGACTACGCGATGGCGGTGTCGCAGCAGCAGGAGGCGCAGGCGTCCCTCGACGACCTGACGGCGCAGGCGAAGCGTGCCGAGCGGCGGGCGGACGAGTCGGCGGCCCAGGTCGCCGGGCTCGTGGTCGAGCTCTCCCGCACGGGCGGCGGTGACCTGTCGACCTCGATGCTCGTCGACGCCTCGGACGCGAAGGACCTGCTCTACCGCGTGGGAACCGTCTCGCACCTGTCCGAGCGTTCGGCCCGTGTGCTCGCGCAGGCACAGACCGACCAGAACACCGTCGAGTCGATCGCCGCGCAGCAGTCGGCGGCGACGAAGGCCCTCGCCGCAGCGACCACGAAGTCCGAGCGTGCCCTCGACGACGCCAACGACGCGTCCGCCTCGGCTCGTGCCCGCGTGCAGCAGCAGCAGGACGAGCAGTCCGAGGTGCTCGACCAGCTGGCGTTCCTCAAGGGGACGAGCAAGGCGACCGAGACGGCGTACTGGAACGAGCAGCAGGCGAAGCGGGCCGAGCAGCAGCTCGCTGCCAGGACCGCCGCCGCCTCCCGTGACACGGCACCCAGCGCCGGCGACTCCGGTGGCAGCAGCGACCCCGCGTCGCCGTCCGTGCCGTCGCGCCCGAGCTCGAACCAGCCGAGCACGACGCAGCCGAACACGAGCCCCTCGCGCCCGAGCACGAGCCCGTCGCGCCCGAGCACGACGCAGCCGAACACGACCCCGTCACGTCCGACTCCGGCGCCCGCGCCGGCGCCGGCCCCCGCGCCGGCGCCGGCCCCCGCTCCGGCCCCCGCACCGGCACCGGTCTCGAGCCCGTCGAAGGCCGCCGGTGCCATCGCGTACGCCCGCGCCCAGCTCGGCAAGCCGTACCTGATGGGCGGGGCGGGCCCGAACACCTGGGACTGCTCCGGCCTGGTGATGATGGCGTACAACTCGCAGGGCATCGCGACCGGCGGGCACAACGTCGTCTGGCAGTACAACCACTTCGCGTCGATCGGCCGGCTCGTCCCGCTGTCGCAGCGCCAGCCGGGCGACATCCTCTTCTACTCGTCGAACGGCAGCGTCTCCGGCGCCTACCACGACAGCATCGTCACGAGCTACGGCACGATGGTCGAGGCCGCCCGCCCCGGTGTCGGCGTGGTCGAGCGCGGCATCTGGCTGCCGAACCAGCTCCTGCCGTACGTCGCCCGCCCGAGCGGCTCGCTCTAGCCCGAGCGACCGGCCGGCGACCGGCGACCGGCGACCGGCACCGGCGACCGGCGACCGAGCGACCGGCGACCAGCACGAACGACAGCGCCCGCGCTCCCCTCGGGGAGCGCGGGCGCCGTCGTTCGTGCGAGCGTCAGTGACCGGCGGGCACGTACGCGGCCTGGCCGGCCTGCACGATCGCCTCGGCCTCGGCGGCGTCGCCCCAGCCGTCGGCCTTGACCCACTTGTTCGGCTCGAGGTCCTTGTAGCGCTCGAAGAAGTGCGCGATCTCGGCCTTCGTCTGGTCGTCGACGTCCGAGATGTCCTGGATGTGCTGCCAGCGCGGGTCCTTCGCGGGGACCACGAGGACCTTCGCGTCGTTGCCGGCCTCGTCGCTCATCTTGAAGACACCGACGGGGCGGACCTTCACGCCGACGCCCGGGAACACCGGGTACTCGAGCAGCAGGAGCGCGTCCACGGGGTCGCCGTCGTCGGCCAGCGTGTTCTCGAAGAACCCGTAGTCGGTCGGGTAGACGAAGGACGTGAACAGCACGCGGTCGAGGTACACACGACCGGTCTCGTGGTCGACCTCGTACTTGTTGCGGCTGCCCTTGGGGATCTCGACGACGACGTCGTACGCGGTCATGGTGCGCTCCTGGTCTCATGTGCGGGAAGAAAGCGCGGCTAACGTTACCGGGTGAACACTCCGCGTCCCCGGTTGGACCCGGCCGTCGCCGCGACCCGGCTGGCGGTCCGGACGCTCCTCGCCCAGGCTCGTGACGAGGGGCTGCTGCACCGCGGCGACCTGGTCACGGTCGCGCTGAGCGGGGGAGCGGACTCGCTCGCGCTCGCCGCGGCCACCGCGTTCGAGGCACCGAAGCAGGACCTGCGGGCCGGCGCGGTCGTGGTCGACCACGCGCTCCAGGCGGGCAGCGAGGCGGTGGCGAGCCGTGCCTCCCGGACGGCCGCGTCGCTTGGTCTCGACCCGGTGACGGTCCGCAGGGTCGCGGTCGGCACGGACGGTGGTCCGGAGGGCGCCGCCCGGGAGGCACGGCACGCCGCCGTCGCGGAGGTCGCCGCCGACACCGGGTCACCCCTGGTGCTGTTCGGCCACACGCTCGACGACCAGGCCGAGACCGTGCTGCTCGGCCTGCTGCGGGGCAGCGGGCCGGACGCGCTGTCCGGCATGCCGCCGCTCGCGCGACGCGCGACCGGGCCGGCGTACGGCCGGCCGCTCCTCGGTGTCCGCCGGCACACGACCCGGCAGGCGGCGGTCGCCGCGGGCCTCGTGCCGTGGGACGACCCGCAGAACGACGACCCCGCGTACGCACGGGTGCGCGTCCGGAGCACGCTGATGCCGGCGCTCGAGCGGGAGCTCGGCGCGGGGGTGCCCGAGGCGCTCGCCCGCACCGCCGAGCAGCTCCGCGAGGACGCCGCGGCACTCGACCACTTCGCCGAGGAGATGGCGGAGGACCTCGCCGAGCACTCCGAGGCAGGCATCTCGCTCTCCGTGCCGGAGCTGCTGGCGAACCCGCCGGCGCTCCGGCAGCGACTCGTCCGCCTGGCGGTCGAGGGGGAGTTCGGCGTGACGCTGTCCCGCACGCAGACGCTCGAGGTCTGCCGGCTCGTGACCGACTGGCGCGGGCAGGGCCCGGTCGACCTGCCGGGGGTGCGGGCGTCGCGCGAGGGCGAGCGCATCGCGTTCGCCGCCCGTTAGAGTGCTCTGGTGGAACTCTCCGACGTCCAGGCAGACCTGTCCGAAGTGCTCTTCACCCCCGAGCAGATCGACGAGAAGCTCGCCGAACTCGCCGCGGTGGTCGACCGTGACTACGCGGGGAAGGACCCGCTGCTCGTCGGCGTGCTGAAGGGCGCCGTCATGGTCATGGCGGACTTCTCGCGGCACCTCAAGATGCAGGCGCGCATGGACTGGATGGCGGTCTCGTCGTACGGCTCCGGCACGAAGTCGTCCGGCGTCGTGCGGATCCTCAAGGACCTCGACACCGACCTGCACGGCCGCGACGTCATCATCGTCGAGGACATCATCGACTCCGGCCTGACGCTGTCCTGGCTGAAGCAGAACCTCGAGTCCCGCGGTGCCGCGAGCGTCGAGATCGTCGCGCTGCTCCGCAAGCCCGAGGCCGCCAAGGTCGAGGTCGACGTGAAGTACGCCGGCTTCGAGATCCCCGACGCGTTCGTGGTCGGCTACGGCCTGGACTTCGACGAGCGCTACCGCAACCTGCGCGGCATCGGCGTCCTCGCGCCGCACGTCTACTCCTGAGGCCCGCCGGGCCGTCCGGACCACGGGCGGCCCGTACGGCTCCCTCCGGGCACGGGTGGAGTTCGCCCGCAGAGGACACCCATTCTCGCCACAGAGTCACCGCCGTATGCTGACCTCCACGCAACTCCGGCAGAGAAAGGTGTCGGGCCATCGCGCCCGGATCACATGAACTTCAAGCGCATCTTCCGCGGCCCGTACCTCTACGTGCTCATCGCGCTGGTCGGCATCTTCATCGGCTGGAGCGTGATCGCACAGTCCGGCACGCAGCAGATCGACACCCAGAAGGGTCTCGAGCAGCTCGCCGACGGCAAGGTCTCGTCCGTGGTCGTCAACTCGACCGAGCAGCGCGTCGACCTGACCCTCAAGGACGGCAACGCGAAGGAGCAGTTCTACTACTCCACGCCGCGTGGCGAAGAGGTCGTCTCGGCCGTCAACGACGCGAACCTGCCCGACGGGTACAACGACGTGGTGAACCAGGGCAACTGGTTCCTGTCGCTCCTCGGGATCATCCTGCCGTTCCTCATCATCGGCGCCCTGTTCTGGTTCCTGCTCTCGAGTGCCCAGGGCGGCGGCTCGAAGGTCATGCAGTTCGGCAAGTCGCGCGCGAAGATGAACAACAAGGAGAACCCGCAGGTCACCTTCGCCGACGTCGCCGGTTCGGACGAGGCGATCGAGGAGCTCCACGAGATCAAGGAGTTCCTGCAGGAGCCCGCGAAGTTCCAGGCGGTCGGCGCGAAGATCCCGAAGGGCGTGCTGCTGTACGGCCCTCCCGGCACCGGCAAGACCCTGCTCGCACGCGCCGTCGCGGGCGAGGCCGGCGTGCCGTTCTACTCGATCTCCGGTTCGGACTTCGTCGAGATGTTCGTCGGTGTCGGTGCGAGCCGCGTCCGTGACCTGTTCGAGCAGGCCAAGCAGAACGCCCCCGCGATCGTCTTCATCGACGAGATCGACGCCGTGGGCCGCCACCGTGGCGCCGGCATCGGCGGTGGCAACGACGAGCGCGAGCAGACGCTGAACCAGCTCCTCGTCGAGATGGACGGCTTCGACGGCAAGACGAACGTCATCCTCATCGCGGCGACGAACCGCCCCGACGTCCTCGACCCCGCGCTCCTGCGTCCGGGCCGCTTCGACCGCCAGATCGGCGTCGACGCCCCGAGCCTGCAGGGCCGCAAGCAGATCCTCGAGGTGCACGCGAAGGGCAAGCCGCTCGCTGCGAGCGTCGACCTCGAGCTCCTCGCCCGCAAGACGCCGGGCTTCACCGGTGCCGACCTGGCGAACGTCCTCAACGAGGCCGCCCTGCTCACCGCCCGGTCGAACGCGCAGCTCATCGACAACCGCGCCCTGGACGAGGCCGTCGACCGCGTCATGGCGGGTCCGCAGCGCCGCACGCGCATCATGTCCGACCAGGAGAAGCTGATCACGGCGTACCACGAGGGTGGTCACGCCCTGGCCGCCGCCGCGATGCGCCACACCGACCCGGTGACGAAGATCACGATCCTGCCGCGTGGTCGCGCCCTCGGCTACACGATGGTGCTCCCGCTCGAGGACAAGTACTCCGTGACCCGCAACGAGCTCCTCGACCAGCTCACCTACGCCATGGGTGGCCGCGTCGCCGAGGAGATCGTGTTCCACGACCCGACCACGGGTGCGTCGAACGACATCGAGAAGGCCACGTCGACCGCACGCAAGATGGTCACCGAGTACGGCATGAGCCGTGCCGTCGGTTCCGTCAAGCTCGGGTCGGGCTCGAGCGAGCCGTTCGTCGGCCGCGAGATGGGCGGCAGCAGCGGACGCGACTACTCGGAGAACATCGCCGAGACGGTCGACGCCGAGACCCGTGCCCTGCTCGAGGCGGCGCACGACGAGGCCTACCAGGTGCTCAACGACAACCGCGACATCCTCGACCGCCTGGCCGGCGAGCTCCTCGACAAGGAGACGCTGGACGCGCCGGAGCTCGTCGAGATCTTCAAGGACGTCCGCAAGCTCCCGGAGCGCCCGCAGTGGCTCTCGAGCGACCGTCGTCCGGTCTCGAACCTGCCTGCGATCGAGTTCCCGGGCAAGGCTGCGTCGACCGCGGCGGAGCAGGGCGACACCGAGTCGTCGTCGAAGCCTCGTCGTCGCCCGTTCGGCAACCCCGGTATCGCCCCCGCGTAGGCCGGCATGACCGACCTGCCGACGAGACGCTCCCGTCGCCTCGCCGAGGCGGACCGCGCCCGTGCCGCCGAGCACGAGGCGCGGACCGCCGCGGCGGAACCGCCGACGGTCGCGATCGACCTCCGTGCACCGGCACCGGTGCCCGAGATCGTGACCGGCCGGCGGCGTGACCGCGCGTCGAGCGGCAGCGCCGGCGGACCGGACGACCGCACGCGGGTGATGGGCATCCTCAACGTCACGCCGGACTCGTTCAGCGACGGCGGCCTGCACCTGGCGGTCGACGCCGCGATCGCGCACGCCCGCGACCTCGTGGGCGCCGGAGCGGACCTGGTCGACGTCGGCGGCGAGTCGACCCGACCCGGTGCCGACCGGGTGCCCGTGGCGGTCGAGCAGCAGCGCGTCCTGCCGGTCGTCCGCCAGCTCGTGTCCGAGGGCATCGCGGTGAGCGTCGACACCATGAACGCGTCGACCGCCGAGCGCGCGGTCGAGGCCGGCGCTGCGATCGTCAACGACGTCTCGGGCGGCCTCGCCGACGACGACATGGCCAGGGTCGTGCGCGACACCGGTGCCGGCTTCGTCGTGATGCACTGGCGTGGGCACAGCGACCGGATGCACCGGAACGCCGAGTACGCGCACGCGGTCGAGGAGGTCCGGCGCGAGGTCGAGCTCCGCGTCGCCGAACTGATCGTCCTCGGGGTCCGCGAGGAGCAGGTGGTCATCGACCCCGGCCTCGGCTTCGCCAAGCACGGCGCCCAGAACTGGGAGATCCTGGCCGGGTACGAGCGCTTCGCCTCGATCGGCCTGCCGGTGCTCGTCGCCGCCTCCCGCAAGCGGTTCCTCGACGGTGTCGGCAGTGCTGCCGGTGCACCGCCGCGCGACCGCGACCTCGCCACCGCCGCCATCAGCCTGCTCGCCGCCGAACGCGGCGCGTGGGGTGTGCGCGTGCACGACCCCGCACCGACCCGTGCGGTGCTCGACGTCTGGGATGCCTGGAGGGCAGCACGATCGTGAGGGACACCATCCGACTGACCGGGGTCCGTGCCCGGGGGAACCACGGCGTGTTCGACCACGAGCGCGCCGACGGCCAGGACTTCGTCGTCGACGTCGCGGTCGAGGTCGACGCCCGTGTGTCGTCGGGGTCCGACGACCTGGCCGACACCGTGCACTACGGGGTCGTCGCCGAGCAGGTCGTGGCCGAGATCGAGGGCGGGCCCGTCGACCTCATCGAGACCCTCGCCGAGCGCATCGCGTCCGCGGTCCTCACCCACCGGGCGGCGCTCGCGGTCGAGGTCACCGTGCACAAGCCCCAGGCGCCGATCACGGTGCCGTTCTCCGACGTCTCGATCACGATCCGCCGCACCCGCGGTGGATCGGTGTCCCACGAGGAAGAAGAGTGAGCCGGGCGGTCATCGCCCTCGGTGCGAACCTCGGGGACCGCGGGAGCACCCTGCGGGCCGCGGCGCAGGCGATCGCGGCCGTGCCGGGCATCCGGCCGGTGGCGTCGAGCCACGAGGTCGAGTCCGTCGCCCTGACGCTCGACGGGCTCGACGACAGCAAGCCCCGGTACCGCAACGGCGTCGTCGTGGTGGACACTGACCTGGCGCCGCACGACCTGCTCGACGCCCTGCACCGCATCGAGGACGACCACGGACGCACCCGCGAGGTCCGCTGGGGCGACCGCACCCTCGACCTCGACGTGATCGCCGTCGACGACCTGCTGATCGACTCCGGGACGCTCACCGTCCCGCACCCGCGGGCGGGGGAGCGCGCGTTCGTGCTCGCACCGTGGCTCGACGCCGACCCGGACGCGGTCCTGCCCGGCGCCGGACGCGTCGCGGACCTGCTCGACGGACTCGGCGACGACACCGAGCGCGTCGACGAGCCCCGGCTCTTCGACGCCGTGCCCGGGTCGGGGTCCGCCGCGTGAACCCCACCCGCGCCTCCACCCTGATCAGCGTCGCGGTCGTCGCCGTCGTCGCCGGGTTCGCGCTCGACGCCGTCCTGGCCTCGCGCCAGGCGCCCACCCTGCTGCTCTCGACGCCCCTCGGCGTGACGCTCGCGCTGATCGGCGTCGCGGTCGTCGCGATGGCTCGACCCGTGCGCCGCCACGCCCGCGACGGCGCGACCCGGCAGCACCCCGTCGACCCGCTCTACGCCACGCGCGTGGTCGTCCTGGCGAAGGCCTCGAGCCTGGCCGGTGCGCTCTTCGGGGCGTTCGCGGCCGGGCTGTTGCTGTACCTCCTGACCAGGTCGGCCCTGCCGCCGCTAGGCTCGGTCCTGCCGAACGCCGTCGCGGTCGGGGGCGGTCTCGTGCTCGTGGTGTGTGCGCTCGTCGCCGAGCGGATGTGCATGGCGCCGCCACCGGGCGACGACGACGACGACCTGCCGCGGGGTGGGACGACGGCGAACTGACCGACGACCGCAGGAGGCCGTGATGCCGCTGGAACGACTCGACGAGCCGGGCCTCGGCCTGACCGGGACCACGTGGACGCGGGTGTCGCCGAAGCTCGTCTGGACGGAGCTCGTCAGCACGATCGTGGTCGGGGTCGTCGTGACCGCCGGGTGCGTGCTCTTCGCGGTGCTCTTCGGCGGGTTCGGGGGCGCCGCCGGCACGGTGTGGAGCTGCGTCGCGATCGTGGTCGCCCTCGTCGCACTGGTCACCGCCGTCCTGACGCCCCGTCGGGTCCGAGCGATCGGCTACGCCCTGCGCGACGACGACCTCGTGCTGCGCCGCGGGCTCATGTGGCAGCGCTTCACCGCGGTGCCGTACGGCCGCATGCAGCTCGTCGACGTGAACCGCGGACCGCTCGACCGGATCCTCGGGCTCAGCGAGCTGAAGTTCGTCACCGCGGCCGCCGCGACCAACGTGCGGATCCCGGGCATCCCCGCCGCCGACGCCGACGAGCTGCGCGACCGGCTCGTCGAGCTCGCCGAGTCCCGCCGCGCCGGGCTCTAGGGAGTCGTCGTGACGTTCCGACCCGGACCGCCGCCGCCCGCACCACCGCGGCGTGGCGATGCTGCCGCTGCCGCTCCGCTGACCGACGGCGAGTGGCACCGCCTGCACCCGCTGACGCCGCTGCTCAAGGGCGGCATCTTCCTCATCGTGGTCCTCGGGTACGTGCTCAACAACCTGCGGGACCAGCTCCTCGAGTTCTTCGTCCCGGGCGGCGCACCGCAGGACGACGGCGACCCGGTCCGCTACGTCTGGGAGCACGGCGCCGTCGGCTGGGTGCTGCTCGGGGTGGTCGTGCTCCTGCTGGTGCTCTTGGGGCTCTTCACCGTCTCCTGGCGGATGCACGAGTTCCGCGTGACCGGCGACGTGGTCGAGGTCCGCTCGGGCGTGCTGTTCCGCAGCCACCGCAAGGCGCGGCTCGACCGGATCCAGGGCATCAACATCTCGCGGCCGGTGGTCCCGCGGATCTTCGGGACGGCGAAGCTCGAGATCGCCCAGGCCGGCAACGACGCCAACGTGCAGCTCGCGTACCTCGGTGCGCGGGCAGCCGACGACCTCCGGCAGCGCATCCTCGTGCTCGCCTCCGGCGCGCAGGACGACGAGGAGACGGCCCGTCGCGACTCGAACGGCGTGCTGCAGGACCGTGTCGGCGAGCTCTTCTCGCCGGAGCTCGACCCCGCCGCCGTGCACGCGACGCGCATCGTCAAGGTGCACCCCGGACGCCTGATCGCGTCGATGCTGCTCTCCGGGACGACGGTGTTCTTCGTCGTGGTGATCGTCGCGATGATCGTCAGCATCGCGATCACGGGCGAGTACGGCATCCTGATCGGTCTGTTCCCGGTGGTGATCGGTGCCGGCGGCTACACCGTCCGGAAGTTCTCGCGCTCGCTGCAGTACACGATCGCCGAGACCCGCGACGGCATCCGGATCGGCTTCGGTCTCGTCTCGACGTCGAACGAGACGCTGCCGCCCGGGCGCATCCACGCGGTGAGCGTCGCGCAGCCGCTGCTCTGGCGTCCGTTCGGCTGGTGGGACGTCCGCATCAACCGTGCGACGAACGCCGGCAACGGGGCGTCGAACAACCAGCAGGTGTCCTCGATCGTGCTGCCGGTCGGTCGCGCCGAGGACGTCCGCGAGGTCCTCGACATCATCCTGCCGGGGCTCGTCGGCACCGCGGTCGCCGGACCGACGGCGTCGCGCGAGGAGCTCCGCGAGGGCTCGTCCGAGGCGGTCAACGTCGTCGACGACAGCCTCACGACGACGGGGGACCGCGGCGGGTTCGTGCACTCCCCGCGTCGCGGCGCCTGGCTCCGCCCGTTCTCGTTCCGCCGCAACGGCTACCGCTTCGTGCAGGGCGCGGTGCTGCTCCGTCTCGGAGCCGTCTGGCGCTCGCTCGTGATCGTGCCGCTGCCGCGCGTGCAGAGCGTCAAGGTCGAGCAGGGGCCGCTCGAGCGGGTGCTCCGGCTCGCGACCGCACACGTCCACACCGTGTCCGGTCCCGTCTCGGCGCGGATCGGCGCGCTGGACGCGCTCGACGCCCAGCGCCTCTGGTCGGAGAGCGCGCACCGCGCCGTCGAGGCCGCGGCGGTCGACACCACGCACCGCTGGCGCGCCCGGGAGGCCCGCCGCACCCCTGCCACGCACGCCCCGGACGGACAGGTGGTGACGACCGCCGCCGACGCAGCTCCCACGGGAACGTGGCGGGCCGACGGGGGGACGCAGGCCGTGCCTCCCGGCCGCTGGTCCGACGTGCCGCCGCCCGGAGCGCTCCGGTGAGGGCCGGACGACTCGGCGTCGGCATCGTCGGCGCGGGCCGGGTCGGACCGGTGCTCGGGGCGGCCCTGGCGAACGCCGAGCACGCCGTCGTCGGTGTGACGGCCGTCTCCGACGCGGGCCGCGACCGCGCCGAGGCGATGCTCCCCGGTGCCCCCGTCCTCGCGACCCCCGACCTGGTCGAGCGCAGCGAGCTCGTGCTGCTCGCCGTCCCGGACGACCAGCTCGCCGGACTCGTGCAGGGCCTGGCGGACGCCGGGATCTGGCAGCCGGGCCAGCTCGTCGTGCACACCAGTCCGGACCACGGTGTCGACGTCCTGCGGCCCGCCCTGTCGGCCGGCGCGATCCCGCTCGCGATCCACCCGGCGATGGCCTTCACCGGCACGAGCGTCGACCTCGCCCGGCTCCGGGACGCCCACTGCGCGGTGACCGCCCCGGCGCCCGTGCTGCCGATCGCCCAGGCGCTCGTGGTCGAGATGGGTTCGGAGCCGTTCGTCGTGTCCGAGCAGGACCGGCCGGCGTACGCGGATGCCGTGCGCGCTGCGGTGTCGTTCTCGACCGCGATCGTGGACCAGTCCGCCGGGACGCTGTCCGGCATCGGCGTCGAGCGCCCCGGACTCGTGCTCGGCGCCCTCGTGCGCTCGGCCGTCGACAACGCGCTGGCCGCGGCCGACGGTCGGGCGGACCACTAGCGCCCGCTCCCCGCCGACACCGGGCGGGCCCTGCACGCCGCGGGTCAGCGCGGGGACCGGCGGGAGCGGAGCGGCCGGTACCATCGGTGCATCCCCACGACCCCATCGGAGCCGCACAGCATGACCGACGAGACCGCATCCGCCACCGAGCCCTCGGGCGACGGCCCCTCCGCCGAGGAGCTCGCCGCCGCCGAGACCAGCGAACAGCGACAGGTGCGGCTCGACAAGCGGGCGAAGCTGCTGGACGCCGGCATCGAGGCGTACCCGGCCGAGCTGCCGATCACCACGACGATCCCCGCCGTCCGCGAGCAGTACGCGCACCTCGAGACGGGCGAGGAGACGCAGGACGTCGTCGGGCTCGCCGGGCGCATCGTGTTCTCCCGCAACACCGGCAAGCTCTGCTTCGCGACGCTGCAGTCCGGTGACGGCGCCCGCGTGCAGGCGATGGTCTCGCTGGCCGAGGTCGGCGACGAGGCCCTGGCCCGCTGGAAGGAGTTCGTCGACCTCGGCGACCACGTCTTCGTGCACGGCCGTGTGATCTCCTCGCGTCGTGGCGAGCTGAGCATCATGGTCGACGAGTGGGCGATCGCGGCGAAGGCGATCCTGCCGCTGCCGAACCTGCACAACGAACTGAACGAGGAGACCCGGGTCCGCCAGCGGTACCTCGACCTGATCGTCCGCGACCAGGCCCGCGAGACCGTCCGCGCCCGTGCTGCCGTGATGTCCTCGCTGCGACACACGTTCACTGGGCACGACTACCTCGAGGTCGAGACCCCGATGCTGCAGACCCAGCACGGTGGCGCCTCGGCCCGACCCTTCGTCACGCACTCGAACGCCTTCGACACCGAGCTGTTCCTGCGCATCGCACCGGAGCTCTTCCTGAAGCGCGCCGTCGTCGGCGGGATCGACCGGGTCTTCGAGATCAACCGGAACTTCCGGAACGAGGGCGCCGACTCGTCGCACTCGCCCGAGTTCGCGATGGTCGAGGCGTACCAGGCGTACGGCAACTACGAGCAGATGGCCGACCTGACCCAGGAGCTCGTGCAGAACGCGGCGAAGGCCGTCACCGGCGGCTCCCTCGTCGTCACGCTCGCCGACGGCTCCGAGTACGACCTCGGCGGCGAGTGGGCCCGCATGGACATGTACGGCTCGCTGTCCGAGGCCGCCGGGCGGGAGATCACCCCGGAGACCCCGCTGTCCGAGCTGGTGGCGCTCGCCGAGGCCGAGGGCGTCGAGGTCGCGCACGCCACGCACGGCAAGTACGTCGAGGAGCTGTGGGAGCACTTCCACGGGGACGACCTGCACGCGCCGACCTTCGTGATGAACTTCCCGGTCGACACCTCGCCGCTCACCCGCGAGCACCGCACCCGCCCCGGCGTGGTCGAGAAGTGGGACCTCTACGTCCGCGGCTTCGAGCTCGCGACGGCGTACTCCGAGCTCGTCGACCCCGTCGTGCAGCGCGAGCGCTTCGTCGAGCAGGCGAAGCTCGCCGCCGGTGGTGACCCCGAGGCGATGCGCGTCGACGAGGACTTCCTGCGCGCACTCGAGCACGCCATGCCGCCGTCGGGTGGCATGGGCATGGGGATCGACCGCCTGCTCATGGCGATCACCGGCCTCGGCATCCGCGAGACGATCCTGTTCCCGCTGGTGAAGTAGGGACGCGACCGGAGACGGACGGGAGGCGCGGTGCCGGCTGGCACCGCGCCTCCCGTCCGTGCGGGCCCCGTCGCGGGCAGGTGGCGGTCACCGGGGCGAGGTACGATGCTCCGGTGCCAGATGGAGTCGTGACCGGGATCATCTTCGCCGTGACGCCGACCGTCGTCGTCGGCCTGATCTTCTGGTTCGTGATGCGCGCGATCATGCGGGCCGACCGCACCGAGCGGTCTGCGTACGCCAAGGTCGAGGCCGAGGAGCGAGCGCGCTTCGAGCGCGAGCACGGCCGCCCGGCCCCCGCGCCGAGCTCGGCGGAGTAGCCCTCCCCGGCAGTCCGTCACCACCCGTTCACCGACGGGTGCTGCAGTGACGGGGTGACCGCACGTCCCTCGCCGTCGTCGACCCCCTCGGACCCGGCTGACCTCGACCCCGAGGACGCCTTCGGGCACTCCGTCCTGCCCGACGCCGCACGTGACGCGGTCTGGCAGGACGATGACGACGACGACATCGACGTCTGAGCGCCCGGCGTCGGTCACCGACCGTTCACCCGGTCGTCGCCGGGCGGTCGTCCGCGCGGGTGAGCATCGTCCGCATGTCCATCACGCACGTCTTCACCGGCCGCAGCCTCGTCGGCGACATCGAGAGCGAGTACGACGAGTTCGACCTCGACGCCGACCTCGAGGTCGCCGAGCGACGGGACGGGTGGCTCGAACCCTCCTGGTGACACCGAGCCCCTGCGCTCTTCGGGGTACGGCAGCCGGATCACGATGATCCGGAACGCCGTACCCCTTTTCCGTGTCCGCTCGGCGCAGCGGTCCGGGGTACACGCTTGCGATCGTCGATGAAACATCCCTGCAACACCGGAAACACGGCGGCATCCCCTTGTGCACGGGCATCCGGCGGGGCCATGCTGACACCAGGCCTGTACCCCGCGGGGGACAGTTCTGCGGGTGAAGCACGACGTTCCCTGGGAATCGATCCGATCGGTTTGTGGGGTACACCTCGGGACCGCTTTACTCGTCAACACCCCCCACCGAGGCCATCACCGTCGAACCGCAGGGAGAGTCACCATGACGATCGCGACCGCAGCACCGAAGACGACGACCACTGGCACCACCGCGCGCCGCAGCAAGAAGGCAGCAGCCGCGAAGACCGTCGTCACCGCGGTGGAGACCACCACGCTCGACGCCGTCGAGGTCGAGGCCGACGAGCAGCTCGCGGGTGTCCGCGGCGCCTCGGTCGACCAGGTCGGCGACTACCTGCGCCACATCGGGCGCCTCTCGCTCCTGACCGCCGAGGAAGAGGCGGACATCGCCCGCCGCATCGAGGTCGGTCTGTTCGCCGAGGAGAAGCTCGCCACCGAGGCCGGCATCGACAAGACGCTGCAGCGCGAGCTGCGCTGGCTCGTCCGCGACGGTGAGCGCGCCAAGGAGCGCATGATCACCTCGAACCTCCGACTCGTCGTGAGCATCGCGAAGCGGTACTCGCAGCGCGGTCTGCCGTTCATGGACGTCATCCAGGAGGGCAACCTCGGTCTGGTCCGCGCGGTCGAGAAGTTCGACTTCACGCAGGGCTACAAGTTCTCGACCTACGCCACCTGGTGGATCCGCCAGGCGATCTCGCGTGGTCTCGCCGACAAGGCGCGCACCATCCGCATCCCGGTGCACACCGTCGAGCTCATCAACAAGATCTCGCGCACCGAGCGTGACCTGACCGTCGACCTCGGCCGTGCGCCGATGCCCGACGAGGTCGCCGCCGAGCTCAGCATGAGCACCGAGGAACTCCTCGACCTCAAGGGCCGCTCGCACGAGCCGGTGTCGATCCACACCGTCGTCGGTGACTCCGACGACAGCGAGCTCGGCGACTTCATCGAGGACGAGGACGCCGCGAGCCCGAACGAGCTGACCGAGACGACGCTCCTGCACCGCGACATCCGGTCGATCGTCTCCGAGCTGCCGACCGACGAGGCCAACGTCATCCGCATGCGCTACGGCCTGGACGACGACAAGCCGATGACGCTCGACGAGATCTCGAAGATCGTGCACACCACGCGCCAGGCGGTCAGCCGCGTCGAGTCGCGTGCAAAGCTGCGCCTGTTCGCGAAGGCCGTGAGCCAGGACATGCAGCTGTACCTGACCGACTGAGGTCAGCAGGCTTCGGCCGGCGCGTGAGCGTCGGCACGGGGAACCGGGTCGTCCTGTGGGAAGGCGGGCCGGTGGGGTGATGGGACGGCCCGTCCAGGCACTGCCTGGGCGGGCCACTTCGCTGTCCGGGGTACCGCTGTCCAGGGCCTCGCGGTCCCGCCCTGTCGTTGCCTGGGCCGCTAGTCCTCGATCTCGCGGCCGAGCTTCTGGCGCAGGTCCTGCGGGATGAGCTCGATGAGCTGGTCCGGGCGGACCGGCAGGTCGAGCAGGCTGAGCTTCACCCGGCCGGTACGTCCGTGCCGCTCGGCGTCCAGGCGCACCACGCTGCCGGCGTCCTTCCGCAGTCGGATGTCGATCTGCGCGCCGGTGGCGACCTCGCCCACGACGAGGCCGTCGACCTCGAGGGCCGCGCTCCGGGTCCCCTCGGCGATGTCGAAGCGGTAGCGCTCCCGTGCCGCCAGGACCACGGCGCGGTCGATGCCCGCCATCGGGGCGACCGGCGTCACCACGGAGCCGGAGAGCGCCGGGGAGAGCACGGGGCCGCCGGCCGCGTAGTTGTACGCGGTGGACCCCGCGGGGGTCGCGGCGACGATGGCGTCCGCACGGTAGTACCCGTAGCCGAGCCCGTTCACGCTGAGGTCGGCCGACACCTGCCCGGCTCCCGGCCGTCGCACGATCGTCAGGTCGTTGAACGCCAGGTAGTCCGTCCGCGCGCCACCCCACGACAGCCGGGCCTCGAGTGCGTGGTGCGGTTCGAGCTGGTACTCGCCGGCGGACAACCGGTCGAGGGCGGCCTCGAGCTCGGGCGGTTCGATCTCGACCAGGAAGCCGACGTTGCCGTAGTTCACACCGAGCACGGGCACCGGACGCTTCGCCACGAGCCGCATCGCACCGAGCATCGTGCCGTCCCCACCGAGCGCGACGACGAGGTCGACCTGGTCGGTGAAGTCGTCGTCGCCGATCACCTCGACGTCGCCGCCGATGCGCTGGGCGTCCGCCCGCCGGGCGACGAGCCGGCCCAGTCCGGAGGCGTTCCACCCCTGCAGGGTCGCGATCGACTCCTGCACGTTCTTGGTGGGGTGGACGACGAGTCCGACGACGGGCTGCTCCATGCCCAGATCGTAACCGTCCGGGCCTGGTCGACGGCAGGTGCGGAGGTCGCGGGCCACCGGGCGAAGAGAGGTCACGCCCACGGCGAACAGGGGCAGCCCTGCGGGGGTCCGCTGGTTAGTCTCGATGTACGTCACCGAGCTCCCACGAGCCCGGCAAGGGAGAGCACATGTTCGAGAGATTCACCGACCGAGCCCGTCGTGTTGTCGTCCTCGCTCAAGAAGAAGCGAAGATGCTCAACCACAACTACATCGGCACCGAGCACATCCTCCTCGGCCTCATCCACGAGGGCGAGGGCGTCGCCGCCAAGGCGCTGGAGTCGCTCGGCATCTCGCTCGATGCCGTCCGCGAGCAGGTCCAGGACATCATCGGGCAGGGCCAGCAGCAGCCGACCGGGCACATCCCGTTCACGCCGCGCGCCAAGAAGGTGCTCGAGCTGTCCCTGCGCGAGGCGCTGCAGCTCGGCCACAACTACATCGGGACCGAGCACATCCTGCTCGGCCTCATCCGCGAGGGCGAGGGCGTCGCCGCCCAGGTCCTCGTCAAGCTCGGTGCGGACCTGAATCGCGTCCGTCAGCAGGTCATCCAGCTCCTGTCCGGGTACCAGGGCAAGGAAGCGGTCGCCGTCGGCGGCGAGCAGCAGCAGAACGCCCAGCAGGGTTCGCAGGTCCTCGACCAGTTCGGTCGGAACCTCACCCAGGCGGCGCGCGACGGCAAGCTCGACCCGGTCATCGGGCGCGAGAAGGAGATGGAGCGGGTCATGCAGATCCTCTCCCGCCGCTCCAAGAACAACCCCGTCCTGATCGGTGAGCCGGGCGTCGGCAAGACCGCGGTCGTCGAGGGCCTCGCCCAGGCGATCGTCAAGGGTGACGTCCCGGAGACGCTGAAGGACAAGCAGCTCTACTCGCTCGACCTCGGGTCGCTCATCGCCGGGTCCCGCTACCGCGGCGACTTCGAGGAGCGCCTCAAGAAGGTCACGAAGGAGATCCGCACCCGCGGCGACATCATCGTCTTCATCGACGAGATCCACACGCTCGTCGGTGCCGGTGCTGCCGAGGGCGCGATCGACGCCGCGTCGATCCTCAAGCCGCTCCTCGCCCGCGGTGAGCTGCAGACGGTCGGTGCGACCACGCTCGACGAGTACCGCAAGCACTTCGAGAAGGACGCCGCACTCGAGCGTCGCTTCCAGCCGGTGCAGGTCAACGAGCCGTCGCTGCCGCACGCGATCAACATCCTCAAGGGCCTCCGCGACAAGTACGAGGCGTTCCACAAGGTGTCCATCACCGACGGCGCGATCGTCGCCGCGGCGAACCTGGCGGACCGCTACGTGCAGGACCGCTTCCTGCCGGACAAGGCCATCGACCTGATCGACGAGGCCGGCGCACGCCTCCGCCTGTCGATCCTGTCGGCGCCGCCGGAGCTCCGCGAGTTCGACGAGAAGATCTCGACGGTCCGCGGGCAGAAGGAAGCCGCGATCGAGGAGCAGGACTTCGAGAAGGCCGCGAGCCTGCGCGACGAGGAGAAGAAGCTCCTCGGCGAGCGGCTCCGCCTCGAGAAGCAGTGGCGTGCGGGTGACGTCGCCGCGTCCGGCACCGTCGACGAGGGCATCATCGCCGAGGTCCTGGCGCAGGCCACGGGCATCCCGGTGTTCAAGCTCACGGAGGAGGAGACCTCGCGTCTCGTCTTCATGGAGAAGGCCCTGCACGAGCGCGTCATCGGTCAAGAGGAAGCCATCTCGGCCCTCTCGAAGACGATCCGCCGCACCCGTGCCGGTCTGAAGGACCCGAACCGCCCCTCGGGCTCGTTCATCTTCGCCGGCCCCACGGGCGTCGGGAAGACCGAGCTCGCCAAGGCACTCGCCGAGTTCCTGTTCGACGACGAGGGCGCGCTGATCTCCCTCGACATGTCGGAGTTCGGTGAGAAGCACACGGTCTCGCGACTGTTCGGTGCCCCTCCCGGGTTCGTCGGCTTCGAGGAGGGCGGCCAGCTCACCGAGAAGGTGCGCCGCAAGCCGTTCTCCGTGGTCCTGTTCGACGAGATCGAGAAGGCCCACCCGGACATCTTCAACTCGCTGCTGCAGGTCCTCGAAGAGGGTCGTCTGACCGATGGTCAGGGCCGCGTGGTCGACTTCAAGAACACCGTCATCATCATGACCACGAACCTCGGTTCGCAGGGCATCGCGGGTGGCCCGGTGGGCTTCCAGGTCGAGGGTGACTCGGCCGTCGGCTACGACCGCATGCGCTCGAAGGTGAACGAGGAGCTCAAGAAGCACTTCAAGCCCGAGTTCCTGAACCGTGTCGACGACACGATCGTGTTCCCGCAGCTCTCGCAGTCCGAGCTGCTGCAGATCGTGGACCTCTTCGTGAAGCGCCTGGCGGACCGCCTGCTGGACCGCGACATGACGGTGGAGCTGACGCTCGCCGCCAAGGAGCAGCTCATCAAGGTCGGCTTCGACCCGGCACTCGGTGCTCGTCCGCTGCGTCGCGCGATGCAGCACGAGGTCGAGGACCAGCTGTCCGAGCACATCCTGCAGGGTGAGCTCAACGCGGGCGACCACGTGAAGGTCGACTTCGTGGACGGGAAGTTCGACTTCGAGACCGGGCGTCAGCCGGGTCGCGAGGAGGTCCTCGCCGGGGCTCCCGCGGTCGAGTCCGCGGAAACCCCGCAGGGCGAGATCGAGTCCTAGGACCGGTTCCACTCGGACGGGAGGCGCGGTGCCGGCTGGCACCGCGCCTTCCGTCCGTTCGTGGTCGCGGATTCGTGTGCGGGTTCCGGCGTGCGCTGCGGACGCGACCCCCGGGCGGGGGGTACCGTTGTTCGTGCGAGGGTTCCCCCCAACACCTCGCGACCGACGTCCGGCTGGTTCCCCCAACAGGTCGGACGTCAGTGGCCCCGGTCTCCCCCCGACCGGGGCCACTTCTCGTTCCGGTGAGTGTCCGTCAGCCGAGCGTCGCGGCGAACTCCCTGACGGCGCGCTCCCACCGCTCCGGGTCCTCGTTCCACTCGAGCGTGTGCCGGGCGTGCGCGAAGGTCTCGACCCGGGCGCCGCGGGCGCGGTGCGTCTCGACGTCGGCCGCTGCCACCAGGGCATCGGCCGTCGAGTGCAGCAGGAGGGTCGGCGTGCGGTCGTCCTGCCAGCGGGTGACCGTGAGGGGGTAGGGCACCCCGGCGAGTCGGCTGAGGCCCGGTGTGGTCGCGATCCGTCCCGCGACCACACCGACGGCCGCCGGGAAGCGCGCGGTCGTCACGGCGCCGCGCAGGGCCGACCGGACGTCGAGGAGCGGTGCGACCCCGACGATGCCGTCGACCGGCGTGCGTGCCGCCGCGGCGGAGGCGGCGAGGGCGCCGGCGGACCAACCCTGCAGCACCACCCGTTCGGCTCCGCGGGCACGCGCGGCGTGCGCGGCTGCGGCGACGCGGTCGACCGCGGCGGGATCGAGGGAGCGCAGCGGCAGGTCGGACGTGTCGACCACCTGGTTCGAGGCGCCGAGCTCCCGCCAGACGCGCAGGCCACGCAGGACCTGCTGCGGGCCGAGCGACTGCCCGTGCACGTGGACGACGTGGGTGCGCCCGACGACGCGGTCCGGTTCGGTTCCCGGGACGGACCGCTCGTCGGCGTACACCAGCTCGGACTCCGGGGGCACGAACGGTGCGGGGCGGAGGAGCCGGCGTGCGGCGGCGGCCCCGAGGGCGACGCTGCCGGCGGTGGCGATCACGGTGCCGGTGACGGCGGTGCGGACGAGCTGCATGGTGTCCACCCTGCCAGGGCGACGTGTGCGTGCGGTCCCCTCCACAGCGGAACGGGAGGCGCGGTGCCAGCCGGCACCGCGCCTCCCGTCCGTCGTGCTGCGGGTCCTAGGCCTGCACGTCGCCGCGCCAGCCCGGCTCGGTCGGGGCGTTCTCGACGCGCTCCTTGTAGTTCTGCAGGTCCTTCTTGACCGCGTGGCCGCCGACACCGACGGCGGAGCCGAGCTTCTCGAGGAAGCCCGACGGCTCCCAGTCGATCTGCGCGGTCACGCGGGTCTCGTTGTCCGACAGCTTGTGGAACGTGACCACGCCGGCGTGCTCGACGTCTCCGTCCTTGACGGTCCACGCGACGCGCTCGTCCGGGTGCTGCTCGGTGATGACGGCGCGGAACTCGCGCTCCTGACCGGCGACCTTGACGGTCCAGTCGGTGGTCTTGTCGTCGACCTGGACGATCTTCTCGACCTCGTCGAGGAAGTGGGGGAACTCCTCGAACCGGGTCCACTGGTCGTAGGCCTGGCGGACGGGGACGTTGACGTCGACGGTCTCGATGATCTGGGGCATGGTCGCTCCTTCGTTTCGTCGTGCTCTTCGGGTTCGTGACCGACGCTATGCCGGTCCGGCTGGAGGGTCCCCAGGGCAGTGTCCCCCTGCTGCGCCGTATGCTCGACGGGATGAGTGGCAACGGGAAGCACGCGTTCGACGAACGGGACGAGCACGGCATCCGGGTGCGCCCGGCCCTGGCCTCGGACGTGCCGCACATCCAGCGGCTCATCGCTCCGTACGTCGACCGGCGCATCCTGCTCGGCAAGGAGAACGTCGCGCTCTACGGCTCGATCCAGCAGTTCCGGATCGCCGAGGGGCCGGACGGCACGCCGATCGGCTGCGGTGCCCTCGCCGTGTTCTGGGACGACATCGCCGAGGTCCGCACGCTCGCGCTCGACGCCGACTGGATCCACAAGCGGGTCGGCCACCGGATGCTCGAGGCGCTCGAGCACGACGCCCGGGAGCTCGGCGTCGCCCGCATCTTCTGCCTGACCTTCGAGGTCGAGTTCTTCGCGAAGCACGGGTACCTGGAGATCGGCGAGCAGGTCGTGTCGCCGGACGTGTACGCCGAGCTCGTGCGCTCGTCGGACGAGGGGGTCGCGGAGTTCCTCGACCTCGCCCGGGTGAAGCCGAACACGCTCGGCAACACCCGCATGTTGAAGATCCTCTGACCGGGATCCTCTGACCGGGATCCTTCGGTCGGGGGGCCACTGACCGGCGATCCGCTGCCTGTGGATTGCTGACGCGTTCGGCTGCGCTTCGGCGTCGCGTCGCTGCGGAGCCGCCCGTTCGCCCTACCCTGTGCGCATGTCGTCGTTCCGTCACCCTGTCGGACCCGAGTCGTCCGGTGTCTACTGGCGTCGTCGCGCGCTCGTCGCCGGCGTGCTGCTGCTCGTCGTCGTGGTGGTCGTGCTGATCGTGGTCGGGCGGGGGAGCGGGGCCTCGTCCGCGTCGGCGCCGGGGGCCTCGCCGTCGGCTGGTGGTGGAGCCGCGTCCGACGGCTCCGTGGCCGCGTCCGGGGCGGCGTCCGCTCCGGCCGGCGCCGGGGCATCACCCGCCCCGTCGGCGTCCGCCACGGCACCCGCTTCGGCCTCCGGCGACGCCACGACGTGCTCCGAGGACCAGATCGAGCTCACGCCGGTCGTCGACAAGGGCACCTACGGGCCGACCGAGGACCCGCAGATCGCGATGTCGATCACGAACACCGGCTCCGACTCGTGCCACCTGGACCTCGGCTCGGCGCAGCAGGTCCTGACGATCAGCTCCGGGCAGGAGCAGTACTGGTCGTCGAAGGACTGCCAAACGGGCGGGACGAACCAGGACGTCACGATCAAGGCGGGGCAGGAGCTCACCACACCGGCGATCGCATGGGACCGCACACGCTCGTCGACGACCACGTGCGACGGTGCTCGGCCGTCGGTGCCCGGTGGCGGGGCGAGCTACCACCTGCAGGTGTCGGTGGGGGACCTGGAGTCGAAGGAGTCGGCGCAGTTCGTGCTGAACTGACGCGGCCCTGGGACGATCCACCCTGCGGCGCGCCCGGCACGTCATCCGAGTGACGCACTCGGTACTGGGAGCTGTCCACGCTGCGTCATGCTGACAGAGTGTCGGATCAGGGAATCGTTCGGGAGTCAGCCTCGGCCTACGAGCGCGATCACGGCGTCGAGCCGGTGAAGATCGCGACGCTCAAGGGGCTCCGGAAGCGCGCGAAGCGCGGTCTGTTCGAGCCCGCGGACGACACGATCTGGTCGGACGGCGTCCGGAGCGAGTAGCGGCGCTGCTGCCGAGGGGCTGCTCCCGCACCTCCTCCTAGAGCTGCTCCTCGACTGAACCCGGTTCGAGTCCGGTCATGAAGTCGTCGAGGAACGTCTGCATGTCGAACGGCTGCGCGCTGTCTTCCGGTCCGTGGTGCGTGGAAGTCATGCCACCACGCTACGTCACATTGCTAGGGCGTCTAGCGATTTGTCCGGAAGCGGCGCTGCCCGGAGACGATGCTTCCTGGCGGCGAGGCTGCTCGGAGGTGGCCCTGCCCGGAGGCGATGCCGCCTGGACATGCGAACGGGCCCGCCGTCCGAAGACGACGAGCCCGTTCCGAGCAGCTGAGGTCAGCCGATGACCGAGATGTTCTCGGCCTGCGGGCCCTTGCGGCCCTCGGTGATCTCGAATTCGACCTTCTGGTTCTCCTCGAGCGACTTGTAGCCGTTGCCAGCGATCGCGGAGAAGTGCGCGAAGACGTCGGCGCTGCCGTCGTCCGGAGCGATGAAGCCGAAGCCCTTTTCGTTGTTGAACCACTTGACGGTGCCAGTTGCCATGATGGCGTTTCCTTAACTTTCTTGCCAGGCCACGTTCGTTGCCTGTCTTGCGAGACGGCTCTTGCTGCCGCCGATCCACCGACGGTTGTCGTCAGATCAGTGCGTCCCGCGGGCATGGGCCGGTGGGACGGGTTCGGGGCCAGGCGACCTGGGAAGATCAGTGACCGATGGCGCTCGAAGGTGCAGAGCACCGGAAGAACGATGGACTCCCGCCGAAGCGGTTGAGACCAACCTACCGTGCTGTGGCCGCAATGGAAGAGGCAGCGCCCACTTCTGTGCAGGATCTCTGCCTCGCAGCCGTTCCTGTTCGCCGTCGGCGTGCAGATCTGGTGGACTAGGGGTGATGGCAGACAAGGAACAGCGCTTCCGGAGCGAGCAGCTCGAGGAGGCCCTCGCGAAGCAGGACGTCGCCGCGGTCGCGTTCGCCCTGCGGAACGACATCGTGATCGTCCCCCGGCTCGTCACCGGCAAGAAGGACATGCAGGTCCGCGTCTTCGGCCGCGAGGGCTCGGACAAGCGCATCCTGCTGCTCTTCTCGTCCGCCGATGCGTACACCGCGATGGTGCCGGACGAGAAGGTCCGCCAGGTCATGGTCTACGACGGGCCGCGGCTCGACGAGTTCCTGGCGGCGCACCTCGACTCGCTCGAGGGCGTGTTCTTCGACATCGCCGGGCCACACACGATGCAGGCGGCACCGTCGGACCTGCTGGCGGCGCTCCGCGCGTAGTCGGGGCCTGGGCGGCGTCGGTTCGCTCTGGAGGCGCGGCGCGCTCGTCCTGCGGCTCGCCACGGGCGATCGGTCCGGTCCGGCCTGGTCCGGTTCGGCCAGACCTGGTCCGGTCCGGTTTGGTCGGAACTCGTTGGTGCGGCCTGGTCCCGTCCGGTCAGACCTCGTCCGGTCCGGCCTGGTCCGGTCAGATGTCGTCTGGTCCGGTCAGGGCCGTCGGTGCCGGTTCCGGTCAGAATGCGCGGTCGAGCTCGCGTTCACGGACCGACTGCGTCAGCGAGAACGCGACGCGCAGCGCCTCGCGCAGGTGCTCGGCGTCCGCGCCGAGCACGGTCGTGAACCCGAGCCGCGAGGCCTCATTTGCCCGCTGCTTCGCGCCCGTCGCCGGACGGATCTCGCCGGCCAGACTGATCTCGCCCACCGCCGCCAGTGTGTGCGGGTACGGACGGTCCCGCGCAGCGCTCGCCAGGGCCAGCGCGATCGCCAGGTCGGCGCCAGGCTCGGTGAGCTTCATCCCGCCGACCGTCGAGACGTAGACGTCCGCATCGGACAGCTTGAGGCCGGCGCGTCGTTCGAGCACGGCGAGCAGCATCGCCACGCGTGACGCGTCGACGCCGTTCACGACCCGGCGCGGCTGCGGAGCCGAGCTCGGCACGACGAGCGCCTGCACCTCGACCGGGAGCGCACGGCGTCCTTCGAGTGCCACGGTCACGCACGTGCCCGACACCGGGGTGCCGTTCCGCGACATGAAGAGCCCACTCGGGTCAGGGACCTCGTGGATGCCGTCGCCGGCCATGTCGAAGCAGCCGACCTCGTCCGTCGGGCCGAAGCGGTTCTTGAGCGCCCGGACGAACCGGAGCGCGGTCTGCCGGTCGCCCTCGAAGTGGCAGACGACGTCGACCAGGTGCTCGAGCAGTCGCGGACCCGCGATCGTGCCGTCCTTCGTGACGTGGCCGACGATGAGGACCGGCAGTGACCGCTCCTTCGCCACCCGGATCAGGGTCGAGGCGACCTCGCGCACCTGGGAGGTGCCGCCGGCGATGCCGTCCACCGTGCTCGACGAGATCGTCTGCACGGAGTCGGCGATCACCAGGTCGGGCTGCACCTGGTCGATCTGCCCGAGGATGACGCCGAGGTCGACCTCGCTCGCCAGGTAGAGCTGGTCGTGCATGGCGTTCGTGCGCTCGGCGCGGAGTCGGACCTGGTCCACCGACTCCTCGGCGCTGACGTAGAGGACCCGCTTGCCGGTTGCTGCCGCACGGGAGGCGACCTCGAGCAGGAGCGTCGACTTGCCCACACCCGGCTCGCCGGAGAGCAGCACGGCCGCCCCGGGGACGATGCCGCCACCGAGGACGCGGTCGAACTCACCGATGCCGGACGTCCACCGCTGGACCCCGGTCCCTCGGGCCTCGGTGATCGGTCGGGCCACGCGCGCTCCAGCGACCGAGACGGCAGCGGTACCGCGCGAGCTCGCCGCGGCCGCCGTCGTGTCCTCGACCGTGCCCCACGCCTGGCACTCACCGCACCGGCCGACCCACTTGATGCTGGTCCACCCGCACTCGGTGCAGCGGTAGAGGGACTGGGTGCGCGCCATGGCTCGAGGCTAGAGCGCCCCGCCGACACCGCGGTGCCGCGGAGCGTGCCGGCCGTGCCCGTCGTCCGTGCCGTGCTCGTCGTCCTTTCCTTGCTCGTCCTCGCCGACGTGCTCGACGTCCCCGTCGTGCTCGGTCGTCTGCTCGCTCTCGCGCGCCTGCTCCGGCAGGGGGACACCGCCCGTCATCCGCTGTCGCAGCCGCTCCACGGGTCCCGGGCGGTCGCCGTGCCCGAGGTCCGCCGCGTGCTCCACGTCCTGCTCGGCGCGGGCGGTCGCGACGGCGCCGGCCTCGCGCCCGAGGTCCTCGGCCTCGCGTGCGGACAGGTAGTGCCGGATCGCGGCGACGGTGTCCACGCGGGCATCGACCGCGGGTTCGAAGGCGCTCGCCCAGATCTCGTACCCGCGGTCGTTCGGGTGGAACAGGTCGCCGTAGCTGTTGAAGAAGGTCCGACGGAGCCCGACGCGCTTCGTGATGACGTGGAGCGGCGCCACGGTCAACCCGAGTTCGGTGGCGACACGGTGCACGATCTCGTTCGCCACGGCGACCTTGCGCTCGCGGTCGGGCACGAACATGCACGGGAGCTCGGCGACGACCGCGTGCGAGGGCACGGCGCTGTAGATCGCGCGGATGTTCCGCTCGAACTTGTCCGGGTGGAAGTCCGCGATGTCGTTCGCCCCGATCGACACCGTGCAGATGTCCGGGGTGTACTGCCGCAGTTTCGGGAGCTGGTCCTGCTTCGCACCCCACGTCGTCGCGCCCGAGACGCTGAGGTTCACCACCCGCACCGACATGCGCGACCGGTGCCGGATGCGGCGGGCCAGGAGGCCGACGTACCCGCGCCCCGGAGCGGTGGCGCCGACGCCCTGCGCAGCGGAGTCGCCGATCGCGAGGTACGTCAGCTGCCCCTCGTGCTGCAGGCGCTCCCGCCACCAGTCCGCATGTACGGGGAGCATGTCGACCACGCGCTGGGACGCAGCTCGCTGCCCCCGGATCCCCGCGCGGGCACCGAACGCGCCACCACCCACGACGGCGAGCCCGCCGATGACGGAGGTGAGCAGGGCGACGAGGGTGCGGGTCTTCATGCCGGAGACCGTACGCGGCCTCGCTCACCCCGGGCTCTGGCGGAGCACACCGGTGGACGGACGGTGGGACGGGGCCGGTGGTGCAGGGGAGCGGCCCCGTGGTGGTCGTGAGCACCGTCGGAGTCGTGTAAACTCTTTCCCGGTACCGTGTCCGAGCGGCCGAAGGATCATGTCTCGAAAACATGTGTGGGGGCAACTCCACCGTGGGTTCAAATCCCACCGGTACCGCCACAGAAAGCCCCCGTTCACGCGGGGGTTTTCTCCTTTTGAGGAGCGTCCTTGGTGCATCTCTGGTGCACTCTCCTGAGTGCACGACTCCGCGCCGTGCCTGCCTCCTCCTTGGCAGCGCAGTGAGTGACGGCGCGTCGGACCCGGTGTGCCAGGCCCACTTGCCTGTTCCTCGAGTGTGCGCAGCGGAGCAAGCCTTCACGTCGGTCTCCACTGGGCCTCGCCACCGCGTTGCGGCGCTGAAGCTCTAGATCAGCGCACAGATGTGTGGCAGAGGCCCGAGGGGAACCCTAGAACGACAGGCGCACAGCCAGCCGCGACTGTGGCGCTGGGGTATACCCAAACGCAACTTCAACGCGACGTGGCCCGTGCACCCCGCATGGGTGCCAACGCGCATGGCGCAGCTGAATTATGCTCATCCTCGGACCGAAGGGGAGCAAGTGATTTTAGATGCTGTAGCGATCAAGAATTTCCGAGGCTATACGGATGAGCAAGAGGTAGCTATCTCCAACCTCACCGCCATTGTGGGGAGAAATGATGTAGGTAAATCGACAGTTTTGGAAGCTCTCGCCATATTTTTTGGCAGTGATCTTGTCAAGCCTGAGGTTGGAGACCTCAACGTATCGACGAAATCCGATGCATTTGAAGTGACGTGTACGTTCAGTGACCTGCCCGAGAATCTTGTCCTGGATGCCCAGGCAGAGACTTCCCTCGCACAGGAGCACCTATTGACGGGTGATGGGAGGTTGAAAATCAAAAAGCGGTGGACCTGTTCGGGGGGAAAGCCCAAGGAAGAGGTGTTCGTAATCTGTGACCACCCTTCTGTCGAGGGGCTCTCGGATTTGCTTCTCCTGACAAATTCCGTGCTGAAAGGTCGCTTGTCGAAGTTCCTGACCGCGGAGCAGCTGGCGGCTGTGAATAAGTCAAATAATCCTGCTATGCGTCAGGCGCTCTGGGGATCGAGATCGTCACTTGCGCCAATCGAACAGGAGGTGCCTGTCTCGAAGGAGGACTCCAAGCGTATTTGGGAGCGGCTGGCACCGATGTTGCCGCACTTCGCGTTGTTCCAATCAGACAGGGCCAGTCGGGATTCTGACAACGAAGTACAAGACCCGATGAAACTCGCCATCGCCTCGGCGCTTGCGGAGACCGACGTGCAGAATGCGCTGGCGCAAGTCGTTGGCGCTATTCGTAAACGCGCCACTGAGCTAGCAGCGCGAACTCATGCTGCGCTCGGGGAGCTGGACCCCAATCTTGCCGACGGGCTTGTGCCGGATTTCAAGAGTGATCCCCGTTGGGCGAGCCTCTTCAGCATCACCCTCGAAGGTGCTGACGGAATTCCCATCAACAAGCGTGGCAGCGGAGTTCGGCGGCTCATTCTGGTCAGCTTCTTCCGAGCAGAAGCCCAGCGCCAGATGGAGGAAGGCTCCAAGCGAAGCGTCATCTACGCAGTTGAAGAGCCTGAAACTTCGCAGCATCCTAAGAATCAGAAGGTGCTGCTCGAAGCGTTCCGGGAAATGGCTCGTGCTGACGGCTGCCAAGTGTTGCTCACGACTCACAGCCCGGGCTTGGCTGGCCACCTTCCAGCGGATAGCCTTCGATTTGTTTCAAAGACACCGGGCGCAGGTCCTCGAATCGACGCTGCAAACGAAACTTCGTGGGATGCGATGGCTGAAGAGCTGGGTATCTTGCCCGACGACCGTGTTCGTGTCTTGGTCTGCGTTGAGGGGCCGCACGACGTGGCTGGCCTAAGTGGCTTGAGCCGCGCGCTGTACCGTGAGGACAGTACCTTAGTTGACCTGAGCGTTGATAAAAGGTTTGCTTTCGTCCCGCTGGGCGGAGGCACTCTTCAGCAGTGGGTCTCCAAGCGGTATTTGCAGGGATTTGGGCGTCCAGAGTTCCACCTGTACGACAACGACGTGGCCAAATACCAACAAGTCGCTGACCAGGTAAACGCTCGAAGCGACGGGTCCTCCGCTCGGCTCACCGATCGGCGCGAGTTGGAGAACTACCTACATCCCGACGTTATCAAAGAGGTCCTTGGTGTTGAGGTAGCTTTCGAAGAGAGCGACGACGTACCAGCGATCATCTCTCGCGCTGTTGCGGCTGATGAGACCCGTTCTCCGCTCAATCCCCGCACTGTCAAGAGTAAGCTTGCTGATCAGGCGTACGCAAAGATGACCGCGGATCGCGTCGAAGACATCGGGGCGGCTGAGGAGATTCGGTCATGGTTGCAGGAACTGTCCAGTATGGCGGCTAACTGACGACGCGCATGTAGCATGCATTGCCCGCCATTGCTGACATAAGAGCGCCGTATCGGCGCGAACCAGAACAGCCGGCCGCGCCGAGGTCTGTCCGGCTGTTCTGCTGAGGGAGCGGCGTCAGTGCGCCGCGTTGTGAGCGTCGCGGACGATGGGGCTGATGCGGCTGCGGCTGGAGACCTCGCAGGAGGTGCGGGCAGTCCGTCACATCGGCGGGTGAGCGCCTCATTCCGGCGAGACTTGTTTGAGGTCGACGCAGCACTGTGAGGTGGGGTCAAATGGTGGCGCCTGGGCGTGCGAGCCTGTTGCTGCATCGGTCTTCGCGAACGTCAGGGCGACCGACAGTGGTCAGCGCCGCTGCGCGATCGCGAGCTCGAGGCCGAGGGCACGTGGTGGCGCTTGGTCAGGCCGGGGCTTGAACCCTGGGGTCATTTGGTGGCGCTGGGGCTTGAAGCCTGGGGTCATCTGGTGGCGCTGGGTCAGGCTGGGGCTTGACGCCTGGGGTCGTTTGGTGGCGCTGGGGCTTGACGCCTGGGGTCATTTGGTGGCGCTGGGTCAGGCCGGTGGCTCGAACCCCGTAGCCGCCGGATGATAATCATGCTCTCCGGTGGGACACGTCATGCTCCACCATTATCGAGACGCCGTCCTGCGCAGAACCCTACGGATGCGCCTCGACGTATGCCAGAGCTCCAACAATGCTTAGTGGAGTCGAATGTCACAGGAGATAGCTCTCGAGGATGTCCACGAGGGGCTGCGCGTCCTGCCCGGCTGCGAGCCACTCGATCGGCGCGACCGGGCGACCGTTGACGCGAGTATCACTATGCGGAGTTGTCATGAACCCCAGGATGCTTGCCGGATTGAGCCCCTCGGGGAATGCCTCCACGAGTCTCGATAGCTGCGGGAGCACCGGATGGCCGGGGGCGTTGCTGAACTGCCAGGTCGGATAGTGAAGTTCGGCGTTTGCGACGAACGCGAACAGGTCGCCAACGCCGAGCATCCATCGCAGCTTTGCCCGGCTGATCCCAAGTCGCGCGGCCACTGCAGGCTCGATAAGCGATTCGTCGAGAGCACGCTTCCAGTTCTGCCGAATGTGCTCGTGGAGCTCACCGCGTGCGACGCGCGCCTTCGCCGCTGCGAGCGTCGATGCCGTAAATACGCCCGACTCGATTAGGATCGCGTCGCTGAGTGCCGCTTGGTCGAGCAGCAGATCGGGGACCGCGGGTTGCGGCGTCCCGAAGTCTCGTCCTCTCGCGTGCACCCCCGCTACGCCGACGAAGGGATTCCCGGCTCGCGTGAGCCGAGGCGCTGTCGAGATATCCATCGCTGCCCTTGCCGCGACGTCGTCGGGCAGGACCTCGCCAGTTAGTCGCGCGAGGGCTACTCTCGCCCGTGCTCTGGCGATATCGAGCCGCGTCGTCATCGAAGACGCCCATGGATCTTGCGGCGCTGAGGTGCCGCTGCCCGATCATCCTGCCGAGCGGGCCGGGCTGCACAGGGTCGACTTGCATCGGCGTCCGCTCTGTGCGCGCGCGCCTTCGGCGCGCTATACATATCGAGCTCGGTTGAGAACCGTGGGCACGCCGTCCTCATCTAGATCGAGAGCGAGAAGCACGTCTTCAATCACTCGCGCTTGCGAGACCTTGAGTGTCGTCGCCGTTGCAACCAAGATCTCCTTCGCCGCCGGCGCCACGCTGCCGTAGACCGTTGGATTGCCCTTTGCGGCACCCCGAGGCCTTCGTCGTACTGCACCGAAGGCAGGAGAAGACGGGCTCGCGCTCGGGGTTGTCGGCGGTGCATTTGGAACCATCGTTGTCCTCCGGTCCGCTCCTATAGAGCATTCGGTTGTGTCGTGGCGTCGGCCCGAGCTAGGTGCTTGCCGCGGTGGGCGGCCGGTGAGACTAACGACCCTACAAGTTCCGCGAGGTTCGCATAGCGCACAGTCGGAGCCGCGGATGCAATCTGCTCGTTTACGAGAAGAAGATGCTCGCTGGGAAAGTTCCGGTAGCGCGATTCGCCGCGGAACCGGTCGGCCGTGCGCCGAATAGTTGCGTTAAGGGCCATTACCGTCGGTGTGAGTCGCACCCCTTGAAGTGACCTGATGCTGCGTCTGTCTGCGGATGCGGGCAGCCGCTGAGGCAGTCGATCTCTGCGAGAATCGCGCCATGACAGATCCTCGGCAGTCGGACCGGCGCATCGGGTGGCATCTCCACCCGTGGCGCCTGGACACCTACCGGTACTGGACGGGTCAGCGATGGCTCCAGGACGGCGAGGCTGCGCCGGAAGTCCGACCGGTCGTGAAGCGGAAGCAGCTGCTGCCGTGGGGGAGCGCAATCTTGCTGCCCGTGCTGACGCTCGCCGTGCTCGGCGGCATCATCGGCGCGGTGAAAGTCGGCACGGCCATCGGACCGACCGCGAACTGCACGATGGCGATGGAACAAGCCGAGCGGCAGGCATCGGACGCGGACTACAACGCGGACTTCTACGTCGAGCGGAGCCTCGACATGTGCCGGGACGCCGATGACTGGAACAAGGCGTTCGCAAAGCACCCCAGCCTCCTCGGCATGACTCGCGCCACCGGCGATCAGGACGTCGAGATCGTCTGCGGTGTGTTCCCGGACACGGCGGTCTGCGAGTCCCGGCGATGACGACGACCCAGAGATGCCGGCCATGACTTCACCAGTAGCAGCGGACGGGCATCCGCAGCTCGGCTCCGCGCACAAGAACGGCGATCGCCGGTTCGGGATCACCGGGCCCTACTCGAGCGTCTACGCCGGCCGAGGGACGCCGATGCTGTCGAGCCTGTACCACTCGACGGTCACCGAGCACATCGGATCAGTCCGCGTCGGCGACGAGCTCCACGTCGAGTGGCGAGGCACCCACTGGTGGGCGACGTCGGACGAAGGCACCGTCGGCAGGCTCTCCTGGTCGAAGGGGCTTCGCGGAAAGACGGCCTACGTCCCGGACGGGCCCAGCCCCTACGACTTCGACGACGGGACGCTGTACGTGCAGCACGTCACGGTGAACGCCGCCGGCGAGGTCGTCGACTGCGGCGGGTACGTCGTGCCGGACGACTACGAGCCGTCGGACTGGCCGATGACGCCGATGCCGGACCCGGCCGAGCGCGAGCTGACCATCACGATCGGCGTTCCGGCGCCGCAGCCGGTGGATTCATCAGCACCGGGCGTCGCGCCTCTGCGACGCCGCGGATGGCTCGACCGGGTCATGGGACGATGACGATGGCCTTGGAGGGTGGAACGACGATGAGCGAGCAGACAGAGTTGCCGGAGGGCGCGATCGGGTATGTGTTCCGAACAGAGCCCGCTGACCAGTCGTGGGCGTACGTCGGTCAGAGCACTCGTCTCGATCCGGCACATGTCGATGGCTACTTCGGTAGCGGTGCGTTCATGACTCAGGTGATCGCAGAGCATGGCGCCGGCGGACTCACGAAGCGCATCGTCGCGACGGCGGGGTCGTCGCTCGAGCTGCACTACCTCGAAATGCTCTACATCGCCGAGGCCCGTCGAGACGGTGTGCGGGTCGGCAATGGTGACTTCGGAGGTCCACGACCATTCCCGAGCCTGCAACAGGCTCTCTGGGAGGTCGCCCCGGCCGTGATTCGCGTGGCGGGTGACCCCCAGCGGTTCTACGACGCCCTCGTGGAGCACCGCGATCTGGTCGAACAGGCGATCCTCGACTCGTCGAGCGTTCCGGTCGACGCCTTCTACGCAGGCCTGGAGCGCGACCTCAGGGCCACCGAGGACTTGTCGCACCCGTGCCCGACATGCGGCTCCGACGTCGGTGAGGTGTGCCGGACGAACTCGAAGTCGCTCAGCCAGCCTCGGAACCCCGCGCGGAACCACTCGAAGCGGCCGGCCTCGTGACGACGTACACACCGCGAGAGCTGGCAGCCGAGCTCGGCTACACGAACGAGTCTCGTCCGGGGCGGGCCGTGCTGGCCTACCTGCGGGAGCGTTACCCGGAGCACACCGGATTCTGAGTACTCGACGAGGCGCAGGCCGACGACGTGCGAGCGAACGTGCCCCGCGCGTCGTGACGAGTCTCAAGCTCCGCGGAGCCTGGTGATCCGCTCGCGGATGCGGGTGTCGAGGTCCTCGAACTCGTCGAGCACATCCATCGCGGCGTACGCGCGGCCGCGGACTCGCTCAGTGACGGCTTCGACGACGCGTGCCTCCTCGAGGGCCTGCACGCCACGGTAGACGCTTCGCTCCGGGATGTCCCTGAGCGCGTCGACGAGCTGCTCGATGGTGAACACCGGCAGCGACAGCAGGACGGGCAGGATGCGCTCGGCCGCGCTGCCGGCGCGCGGGGCGGCCTGCTCCCGCCACGCAGCCTCGTAGCGCGCGAAGACGCGCGCCGTGCCGCGGGCCTCTCGCGCGGCCGTCTCGACGCACAGCGCCAGGTCTGTGACGATCGGCGCCGCGTCGCCCGTCCGGTACGCGGTCAGCAGCGAGAAGTAGTGCGTCGTGTCGGCGGCGAGGGCGCTGGCGACCGGCAGCACCGTGTGCGGGGTGACGCCCCTCCGGCGGAGGATGGCCCCGATGAGCGCCCGGCCGATGCGGCCGTTGCCGTCGGTGAAGGGGTGGATGCTCTCGAACTGGGCGTGCGCGATCGCGGCCTGGGTGACCGGCTCGACGTCGTCGCGGTTCGAGAACGCGATGAGGTCGTCCAGGAGCGCCGGGACCTCCTCGGGCGGCGGCGGGACGTAGAGCGCGCCGCGGGGGGAGTACTGCGAGCCGCCGATCCAGTTCTGCACGTCGCGGACGCGGCCGGCGTAGGGCCGCTCGGACAGGTCCGGGTCGGCCTCCATGAGCGCCTGGTGCGCGGCGAGGATCTCGTCGAGCGTGATCGTCGTGCTCGACGCGGCGATGAGCTTCGTGATCGCGGTGCCGGCTGCGACCATCGACATCGCCGAGGCGTTCTCCTTCAACCCGCCGATGGCGCGTGCGAACGCGACCGGCGTCGCCTCGACGTGCTCGATGCGGCTCGACGCGACGGACTCCATGCGGATGAGGAAGCCGGCCAGCGGGCTCAGCACGCCGTCGGCGACGCGCTCGAGGTCGGCGGCCTCGTACCGGGCGCGGGCGAGGTCACGCTCGGCGATGACGGGTACGTCGAGGTCGGCGATCCGCGGTGGGATCGAGACAGTGACCTCGGAGAGCGTCCGGTCCTCGCGGGTGCCGCGGCGGCTCGTGCTCGTCCAAGGGAGCACGCGCTGGGCGTGTGCTGGCCAGTTCGTCATCGCGGCTCCTTTCTGGCGATAGCCAGGTCGATAATGTCAGTTATTTGGAAAAAGTGACAATATCGACGAGGTTGCTGCCACGGCGCTCCTGCGGACCGCGCGGCTCAGGCGGGCGGGAAGTGCGCTGCGATCGCCTCGGCGACCGCGGTGACGTCGACCGTTCCTTCGAGTGCGGAGAGGCGCTTGGCGAGCCGCTTCGGCCAGCACACGTCGACACCGCGCACGGTGAACGAGCCGCCGAAGAGCGGCCAGTCGGCGTCGACGAAGCAGAGCGCGCCGTGCACGGAGGCTGGAGCGACGACGTCCTGGACGAGCGCCACCTGGCGGAGGACGCTGTCGACGAGCTTCGTGCGGTCCCCGCCGACGATGAGCTTCTCGGTGCGCGGACGGAACAGCCCGCCCTCGACCTGCAGGCGGGGCCGCTTGTTCCGGTAGCGCTTCGCGTCGATGACCCAGACGCCGGCGTGGGTGATGGCGATGTGGTCGATGTTCGCGCGCGACCGAGGGATGCGCCGGTCGTGGAGCACGACGACGTGCTCGTTGGCGATCGCGTCGAGGGCCCGTCCGACCTCCGCCTCGCCGGCGGCACCGGACTTCCACGCTGCGGTGCTCTGGCGTTCGCCCGAGAGCGCCACGGCGATCGAGCCGATCCGGCCTTCGCCCCAGGTCTCGCGGATCTTCGCCTCGTCGCGCGCCCGGCGGCGGTCGTACTCGCGCTTGGCGGATGCGCCGGCGCCGGTGGTGTCGTTCGTCCCCATGGTGTCCATCCAGTCAGAACAGGAGAGCGCGCGGCGAGCCCCAGTGCGAGGCGCGAGAGCCTGCTGAGGGGAGAAGCAGTCCGGCCGTCCGTCTCCTACCGCTCGACGTCGGGCCCGTCGTCGTGCTCGAGCGCCTCCAGGCGGGAATCGCGTCGTCTGCGAAGAGCATTCCGGCGGCGACCTGACGAGCGAGCGAGCAAGTCTCCTGGGCCGTGACCTCGTGCCCGGCGGCACCGAGCATTCCGTCTGCGAGTGTCGTCCGGTGTTCGACCCGTGCCTCGGAAACGGGCTTCAGGCTCGTAGGTCCCATCGCCGTTGCCGGCCAGGCGACGGCCCGCAAGTGGGTGACGTGGCGCATCACGGCGCCGTTTCGTGTCTACCGACGACGCCCAGTGTCCTGGAGTGGCTTCGCGACCGTCGGGGGCGCATGACGGTGGTGCTCCTCGCGCTCAAGGTGTACCTGTTCTGTTTCTTCGTTCGGTTTGCCGCCGATGTACCTCCGATTGCCACAATCGGAGGTACATCGGCTCGGAGGAAAACCGCAGCTCAGGCGCTGTTTCCGGGCTCACGCACTGAGGGGTGTACCGGCGATCGACCGCTCGGTTTTCCATTGGAGGTACAGGGACGGAAGGGCTACTTCCCTTCTTTCCCGCGGAAGTAGGAGAGAGGAAAGCACCGATGTACCTCCTGTACCTAGTTCCGCAGGGAAGCTCCACACGCGCATGCATGCGCGCACGCATGCATAAGAGTTCAGCCAGATTGGCGGTACAAGCGGAACGTTTCGCTGTTTCCGCTGATGAGCATGCGTTTTCTACCGGGACGAGCGCGGTACGCGAAGTGGTACGCGCGTTCGGCCATTGCAGGTGAATTGACCTGCTGACCTGGGCTTAACTCCCGCACGGTCCCCAAAACGGCTGTAGCGCTTTCGCCTCAGAATCCGCGGTACGTCCGCCCTGGGCGCGCGAATGCCTTGTGTTGAGACGAGTGGAAGGCCGACTTGCTCTGATACTTGGGCTGTCGTCGGCTCCTCAACCCCTCCCTGCTGCATGCAGCACTGAGGTCGGCGGACGATCACCGCTACCTCGAAAGTCTTGGCTCGACGGTCCATGACTGGTCCCTCTACGGGCGCGCACCGCCCAATACGTGGTCCGGAGTGCAACGCGAGGGATCGGTCCGCTCGTGCCGTCCGTGGCGTGCCCTTGCGGTGCCCGCGGGGTGCCCTCTTTTCGGCCCGCATCAACCCTTCGCGAGCGAGGCACTCGCCATGACCCGCTTGGCTTGCTTGAAACCTCTCGCGGTCCGCTGATCGGTCACAGACTTACGTCATTTCGGGCGGGGAGCGGTCGGTTGTGACCAGTCCGCGACCTGTTTGTAGCGCGCCTCGGCGGCTGAATCGTGCACGAGCGGCTGTCGAAAGAGCTCGAGCGCGCGGCGATTGAGCCCCGTACCAGCCTGAACTTCGATGGAACTCGTGCGGGGTGCCGTGGCGCCACGGACGCTCCACAGTCGCGCCCGACGGGGCAAAGGAAGAGCTTCGGATCACCGCTTCGCGGTGCGCGAGATCCCGGTGGCCGATCGTTCCTCACGGCCCCCGATGAGGCATCGGCTTCGCCAACCAGAGAGGTCTCCGCGATGCTCCGACCTGCGCTGCCGTGGGCCATAGGCAGCCGCGTCCCCGCGTCTGCGTCAGGGTTGAAACGGGTCTGGTTCCGCAGGCTCCACCACCCCCGACGTCGCTGCGCTCCATGTCTGGTACCCCGGCGTCAAGCCGCCTCAAACCGGGGTACCAGCCAAACCCTGACTTCCCAGGGCAAAAGGGTGCTCCTGGTACCAGCCCGCGCTTCGCGTCCTCCGGATTCCGGTCTGGTACCAGATGGTCTGGGACCACTCATTTCCCCTGATCACAACAGCAGTTGTGCCCTCCATCCGTCGCTGAAGCTCCGGATCCTCGGGTCAAAAGAAAAGGGCATAAGGGGGACTGACGCCGACCTGCGTTTCCTTCCTCGCTGCGCTCGTCGGGAACTGGTTCGTCGGTCGGCGTAGCCGACAGTCCTTCGGGGCGCCCGGAGACTGTCGCTGCGCTCGGTCTTCGGGCGCCCCTCACCCCTCGTCGCTGGCGCTCCTTGGGGCCCTTACTGCGTCGCTACGCTCCTTGCCCTACAACGCCCCGTCGGGGGCGTTGGAGGGTGCCTTGCGCCGATGCCGCGTCTCCGCTTCGCTCCGTCTCGGACACCGGCTGCGAGCCGCCCTCCCGGGCCGGAGACCATAACACGGCGGTGCCGCGCGAGAGGCCTGCGATCAAGCGCTTGGGGCAGTGAAGCACGGCGTCAACCCGAGCAATCATTCCGCAAATGATTCCGCTCGAAGTCTCCCTGGTGAATTACTGAGGAGAGGCGCTGCTAGCGCGGGCACTCGTGAGGTGGATCGCACAGGGCCCGCGATGCCAGCTGGCTGCTGAAGGGTGTTCACTTGGCCGGGTTTGTCCGAGAAGGTCGCAGTGGGTATAGTGATCGCAAGTCTGAATGAGATAAAAGGACCAGGGCCACTGCGGGCTCGACGAGTGGGTACGCCAAGCAACCGTTAACAGGTTCGGCTCCAAAGGCCTCCTCGAAAGCATCGACTTTCGAGGAACATCTATGTCCGAGACCGCTCTCGCTCCGCACCGGCAACCCGGCGAACTGCTCACCCCTGACGCACTGGCCGCTCGACTCCATGTGACGACCCGGAACTTGCGGCAATGGCGCGTCACGGGGGCGGGCCCGCGGTTCGTTCGTGTCGGGCGATTCCCGCTCTACAGGCAAGAGGCCGTCGAAGCATGGCTCCTCGAGCAGGAGTACGCCAGCACCTCCGACGAGCTGCGCTAAGCCGTGGGTTCAGTGAAGTCCTATGAGACAAAGACCCGTGGCAAGCTCTACGAAGTTTGGTACACAAAGCCCGACGGGACTCGCGGTCACGACCGCGGCTTCCGCAGAAAGGCCGAGGCCCTCAACTACCTCAACACCGTCGAGGTGTCGAAGCTGCGAGGCTCCTACGTCGACCCGACCGATGCGCGAGTTTCGATAGGCGAGCTCGGGACAGCTTGGCTCGAGATGCACCGATTCAAGCTCACCCAAAGCAGCTTCCACTCCGTTGAAAGCTGCTGGCGCGTGCACGTCGAACCAAAGTGGGGTGGGTACGCCGTGGGCCGAGTCAGCAAGCGAGACGTCCAAACGTGGCTGAACGAACTCGGGCATTCGCTCTCGCACACCTCGGTGGCGAGGGCACGAGACCTGCTCGCTGGCATCCTCGATGAAGCCGTTGAGGAAAACCGCGTGGTGAAGAATCCTGCGCGCGGCCTCACAGTCAGGAAGAAGCCGATCCCGGACGAGGTGTTCCTGACACATCGGCAGGTCGAAGCGCTGGCCTCAGAGGCCAGGTACGGCGATCTCGTTCGGCTGCTCGCTTACACCGGTTTGCGATGGGGCGAGGCGACGGCCTTGCGGGTTCGGAACGTCGACCTCGATCGCCGTCGCCTCAACATTCGAGAGGGAGTGACTGAGGTGAACGGTCAACACGTCCTGGGCAGTGTGAAGTCGCATGAACGGCGCTCCGTCGCGTTCCCTGACTTTCTCGACTCGGCTGTTGCCGCGGCCTGTCGGAACAAGCACCCCGACGATCGCCTCTGGTCGTCACCGGCTGGAGGCTTTCTCCGGCCGGGGCACTCCCGTCAGGGGTGGTTCGCGAAGGCAGTCCAACGGTCGATGGCGGGCGACGCGAGCTTCCGCCGAGTCACACCGCATGACCTCCGGCACACCGCTGCATCACTCGCGATCAGCGCTGGCGCCAACGTCAAAGTGATCCAACGCATGCTGGGCCACAAGTCGGCGAAGGTGACTCTCGACACTTATGCGGCGCTGTTCCCTGACGATTTAGACAACGTCACCTCCGCGTTGAGCCGGCAACGAGCGGAACAGCTATAGCGATGGTCGTGAACGTGGTCGTGCTGACGGTCGCGCCCACGGGCGTGACCTCCTCGGCCCCGGAGCTCAAGTTTCATCGCATGACACGGTCTCGCATAGGGCACCTTGCCGGAATCACTTTCGGACCAGCTATCTGAGACAGGCGGAGCGCGGAAGGTACGCAGACGGAGACACGCAACGCTCCGTCTCGCTGAACGACCGGCTATTGAGACGCCTCGATCGCGAGCTGGGCGACCTCGACGACAGCGTCGGAAGGCATGTCCGGGTAGTAGTTCTCGCGCAGCTGTTGGGCGAAGAGCTGCATGTCAGTCTCAGGAGGCTGGTGGGCTTGTTCGGCGGTGAGGCTGTCAAGCCGGTGTTGGTGCACGGCGATCACGGCGCCGGGGACCGGTCCTGCCGTCGGGTGTTCATCGAAGACGAACACGGCTGCTCCCACCGGGACGTCCTCGTTCCACCGCACGGTGGTGACCTTCTCGCCAGACATCACTGCCTCGTAGTGCTTGCGATGGAAGTGGATCGTGTTGGGTGCTGCACTGACCATGCGCCCACTCTGCCGTAGCGGCAGAGGGTGGCGATCGAGGTGCCGGTTCCGGCGACCGGAAGTCGCGCCGCCGCGCTGGATCGGCCCGAACGAATGCGTCCGGAGGCCGATCGGCTATCGAGACTGCATGTTGACTTCTATGCGGCACTTCCGCGTGAAACGGTGAGGTCACACCCGTTTGCGGGTGTGACCTCACTCGATGCGGCGGCGGTCAGCAGCGGTCGGGCTCGACGCGGTCGCGCCAGCTGTGTTCGGGTGCCCAGCCGAGGTCACGCTTCGCGGCAGCGTTCGAGAGCAGCGACCCGAACTCGGCCAATTCGCCCGTGACGGCGGTGTTCGGGTACCGCTCGGCGATGATCTTCGCGGTGGGGATGGGCATGACGGTGTCGTCGGCGACGATCAGGTACGGGTGGAAGCCGCGCTCGGTTTGGTGCAGGGCCTTCTCGGTAGCGGTTCCGACGTCACGGCCGTCGATGTACGACCAGATGTCCCAGGCGCGGGTATCGAGGTTGTCGGCGAAGGACGGGTACTCGTCGTACTCGTCGACGTTCTGCACGTAGGACAGACGAAGCGCGGTTACGCGCAGCTCGGGGTCGTTGCTGGTGTACTCCTCGGCGAGATGCTCCATGATCAGTTTCGACAGGCCGTAGGCGTTGCGGCCGTGGCGGGCGGAGTCGTCGTCGAGGGGCAGGTGGTCGAGGTCCGCCGGGAACGGCACGCCGAGGACGGTCTCGCTGGAGGCCAGCACGATGTCCTTCAGGCCGTGGCGGTGGGCAGCCTCGAACACGTTGTAGCCCGCAACGACGTTGTTCTCGAACGTCTTGGCGTTGCTGTAGAGGCGGGGGTGGGGGACGGCGGCGAGGTGGACGACGACGTCGAAGGCGTTGTCGACGGTGTCGCCGAGGACGTCCCAGCCGACGGAGCCTAGGGCATCGAAGGTCTGGCCGTAGTCGGTGAGGTCGGCGACGATCGAGATGATGTCGGTGCGCTTGGCGGGGGTCTGGTCGATCCCGAAGACCTCGTGGCCGTGTTCGAGGAGCTGGTCGACGACGTGCTGGCCGACCTTGCCGTTGATGCCAGTGACGGCGACGCGCTTCTTCGTGGTGCTCATCGGTCAGCTCTCTCGTGACTGGTCGGGGCGGGTCAGCTCAGCCTGCTTGGCGGCTTTCTCCGGCTCGGGGATGGTGCGGTTGTCGATGACGATCTGCTTGGTGGCGTCGTCGCCGCCGACGACGTGGTCAGCCCCAGCGAGGAGGGCTTCGTAGCCCTGCCGGGCGACTTCGGTCTTGTCGTTCTTCTTGAAGTCGGGGCCGAGCTTGGTGTTGTTCATCCCTGCGTTGGCGTGGAAGTCGCTGTCGGTGGCTCCGGGCAGGAGTGCGGTGACGCTGACACCGGTGTCCTTCAGCTCCTCGCGGAGGGATTCGGCGAAGGAGAACCCGAACGCTTTCGAGGGGCCGTAGACGGTCTCGAACGGGGTCGGGGTGGTGGCGGAGATCGAGGAGACGATGAGGATGCGGCCGCGGCCGTTGGGGACCATGTGCTGTACGACGCGCTTGGCGAGGTGGACGGTGCCCTTGATGTTGATGTCCAGGACCCGGAACTCGTCCTCGAGGGTGTTGTCGACGAACGCACCGCCCAGGCCGATCCCGACGTTGAGCGCTGCTGCGTCGACGGGGCGACCGAGGTCGCGGACGAAGGTCCAGAAGCTCTCGACGCCGACGTAGGTGCTGGCGTCGGCCTGGTGAGGGTACGCCTTGACGCCCAGGGACGTCAGCGTGTCCGCGGCGGTGAAGACGCGGTCGCTGGAGGCGGTGATCGCGACGTCGTAGCCGCCGGTGGCGAACCGCTTCGCGAGCTCGAAGCCGATGCCGGAAGAACCGCCGGTGACGAGGGCGAGGGGACGGGTGTCAGTCATGGAATCTGCTCTCCGACGCGGTCGTGGTGCGCGTCTTGTCGGTCGTGATCCGGGGGTCGAGCGGGCGCGTCGGACGCATCGTCCGTGCGGTGGAACGTCGCTCTGGTGTCGGATAGGTCATCGGTCGGCGCTGCGGCTGACGTGTTCGCGGGCGGCGATGTCATCGCGGACCATGTCGAACTTCTCGAGGATGCCGTCGTAGGCGAATTGGCCGAGCGGAAGGCGCTGCGGCGGGTTGGTGTCGTGCGCGACGTCGACGATGGCGATCGCGGCCTTCGCCGGGTCGCCGGGTTCCTGACCTGCCCCCTGGCGGGAGTTCTGACGATTCACCCCCGCGGTGTCGGCGTAGTCGGCGATCTCCCGCTCGGGCTTGGTCTCGGCGGCAGAGTTGCCGGCCCAGTCGGTTGCGAAAGGTCCGGGCTCGACCAGAACGATGTGGATGCCGAGTGGTGCGACTTCGTGCGCGATGGCTTCCGAGAGGCCTTCGACGGCGAACTTGGAGGCGTTGTACCAGGACAGTGCCGGGAACGAGCGGATGCCTCCGACGGAGGAGACGTTGATGATGGTGCCGCTTCGGCGGTTGCGCATGCCGGGCAGGAGCGCCTTCGTGACCGCGGCGAGGCCGAACACGTTGATCTCCATCAGGCGACGCTCTTCCGCCTCCTCGCCTTCCTCGAAGGCGGCGAAGTAGCCGATTCCGGCGTTGTTGAACAGGACGTCGATGCCGCCGGTGCGCTCCTCCGCTTCCGCGGTGACGGAGCGGACCTGCTCGGCGTCGGCGACGTCGAGCGTCATCGGGATGACGCGGTCTCCACCTGCGTCGATGATGTCGGTGAGCGCGTCGGTGTTCCGAGCGGTGGCCACGACGGTGTCGCCCCGTCGCAGGGCCTCGAGTGCGACCTCGCGGCCGAATCCGCGCGAAGCGCCACTAATGAGCCAGGTAGCCATGAAGCAGGTGTCCTTTCGATTTTGGCCGGACTCTTCCCGGCACCGGTCCAGGACACTGCGGCCGGGGCTCGGGTGTCAGGGCCGCGGCATCGTAGGACAGGAAGGCCCACCCACGACCGTCCTGCCCGGAGCTGCGGCGGGGACAATGAGGGGATGGCGAAGAACGAGGCGCTGAGCGAGTTCCTGACGGGTAAGCGGGCCGCCGTGACCCCGGCGCAGGTCGGCCTCTCCGCCACTGGCCCTCGGCGGGTCCCAGGGCTGCGCCGCGAGGAGGTTGCCTTCCTCGCGGGCGTCAGCGTCGATTGGTATATCCGCCTCGAACAGGGCAGGCAGGTGACGCCCTCAGAGTCGGTGCTGGCGGCGATCGCGAAGATCTTGCTCCTCGACGATGCTGAACACGACTACCTCGTGAACCTCGCCCGTCCCGCGGCAGGGATCACGGGAGGTCCTGCCGAAGTTCCAGTGCGGCCCGGGATCGTGAAGATGTTGCGCACTTTCGACCGTCAGGCCGCGTTCGTCGTGGGCCCCCGAACCGAGGTGCTCGCGGGCAACGACTTGGCTTGGGCGCTCCTGACGGACTTCCCGAGCAGGGCACCCGGCGACCGGAACCTGCTGCGCTGGATCCTCCTCGACCCGGACGCGAGGAAGCTCTACGCCGACTGGGCAGTCGTTGCGTCAGAGATGGTCGGAGTGCTCCAGCTCGAGGCCAGCTCCTATCCCAACGATGAAGCCATGGCGGCCTTCGTCGGAGAGCTTGCGACCAAGAGCCCGGAGTTCCGAACGTGGTGGAGCGTCCCCAACCCACTCGGACGAACATCGGGCCGGAAGCGGTTCTTGCACCCGGCCGTAGGGGAGGTTCTCATCGATTGGGAAGCGTTCGTGGTTCCCGGCCCCGAAGGGCAGACGATGTTCGTCAACAGTCCCGCGGATGCAGCCGCCGAAGAGTCCCTGCGCTTGCTCGCCTCGTGGTGGGCAACCAAGACCGAGCCGCGCACGGAGCGCAGATCCACGGAGCCGACAACCTTCACAGGACCGTCTCGGTAGCCGATCGGCAAACGAGACGCCTTGAAGAGCGGCCGTTTCGCATTGGTCTACTTCCTTAACCGGCTTCGTGCTGGGCCGCATGCTGCGAGCAGACGCGCTGGCGCGTCGGCGTGACTGGGTGATTCCTTGGTGGGTTGCCGCGATGGTGGGCGTGGAGGTGGTTTCCGTGGTGCTGATCGTGGTTGCTGCGGCCGTCGTGCTGCTCCTGGTGGTCGTCGCGGCCGTCGGGGCTGCGCTGCTGGCGGTTGCGTCAGAAGCGGAGAAGGAAGGTCTCCTAGACGACTAGGCGCTTCTCGCTTGTTTCAGCGTTAGTGACCCGCGGTCAGGCGGGTGTGCCGAGCCGGTAGCCGACGCCGCGGATGGTGCTGATGAGGTCGCGGTCGGTTTTCCGGCGGATGTAGTGGACGTAGGTGTCGACGGTACCGAGCTGCTCGCCGTTGTCGAACACTGCGGAGAGCAGATGTTGTCGGGTGAAGGCGCGGGATGGTTCGCCCGCGAGCAGCCGCAGCAGGGCGGTTTCCTTCGCGGTCAGCATCACCCGGCCGCTGTAGGGGGAGGTGATGCTGTGATCGTCGGGGTAGAACGCCCACCCACCGATCTCGATAGTGGCGCCAGTGCCGGTGTAGTCGCGGGTGAGCGCGCGGAGCCGTGCGGTGAGCTCGTCGAAGTCGAAGGGTTTGACCAGGTAGTCGTTCGCGCCGGCGTCGAGACCGGAGACGCGGTCGTGGACTTCGCCGAGCGCGGTGAGCATGAGCACAGGGGTGCTGACGCGTCGCTGCCGAAGGGTCGCAATCACCGTGGTGCCATCGATCCCGGGGAGCCGGCGATCGATCACCATGACGTCGAAGTACTCCTTCGCAGCCGTTTCGAGCGCGGATTCTCCGTTCACGCAGAGCGTGACGGTCCACTGCTCGCCGAGCTCGTCGGCGACGAGTGGACCGAGCCGGGGGTCGTCCTCGACGAGGAGGAGTCGGGGCATCATGCGCGGTCCTTCCGGTCGTGTTCCGAGCCGCTGTCCGGAGCGGTCGGTAAGTGGAGCGCGAAGATCGTTCCGCTGCTGTCCGTGCGTTCGATGACTGCGTCGCCGCCAGCTCGGACGGCGATGTCGCGGACCAGAGCCAGGCCGATGCCGTACCCGGTGCGGGTGCTCGTTGCTATCGCGTCGGCGGGTGCGCCGTGGGCGAAGCGGTCGAAGACTCTAGCTGGTTTGATGCCGACGACACCGGGGCCTTCGTCCGCAACGCGGATCGTCACACGGGTCGCGGTGGTCGTCGCGGTGATCCGGACGTGCCGACCCGGTGGGGTGTGACCGATCGCGTTGTCGGTCAGCGCGACCAGGCAGCGGCGCAGCTGCGTCTCCGACACCCCCGCACGGGCGTCGATCGGTTCAACGTCGAGCGTCACACCTCGCTCCGCGGCGAGGACGTTCATGTCGTGGTGCACCGAGTCCATCGCGGCCCGGAGGTCGGCGCTCCCGTCGGGGTCGGCGGTGCCGGCGGCGGCTTCGAGGAGGTCGTTGACGATGTTGATCAGGATCTGGGTGTCTTCGCGCAGATCGTCGACGACGGGACGCCGTCGGTCGTCGTCCGGGGTCATGCGCTGCAGGCGTTGCACGCGTGCGTGGAGCACGGTCAGCGGAGTGCGGAGTTCGTGGCTGGCGTCGGCGACGAAGGTGCGTTGCATGCGTGCTGCTTCGGCGATCGGCCGGACTGCGCGGCGGGCGATGAGCCACGCGGCGATGCCGGCGAGGATGATCGCGAGTCCGCCGACGCCGATGACCGCGATGCTGAGGTCGATGGTGTCGAGGTAGATGTGGATGTCGGTCGGGCCGGGTTGTTCGTGGAGTTGGTTCGGTGTCAGCTGCCACAGCACGTAGGCGACGACGAGGACGATGATCGCGATCACCAGCGCCGCCGAGACGACCGCAACACGCAGTGCGATCCCGATCACGGACCGGCGGTACGCCAACCGGTCCGGATCGGTCTCCACACGAGACCGGAACGACCAGCGTGCCAGTCCGTCCGCGATCGCTGACCGCCATCCAGCAGACATGTGGCCCCTTCCGTGCTGGTGACGCCGGAACGCGAGGGGGGAAGCGTTCCGGCGTCACCGCGTCGGCTCGATCCTGCCTCACTCAGAGCAGCACCGGCCCCCAAGCCTCAGCGACACCAGCCAAGGAACAGCCAAGAAACGTCGCACGGGCGGCCGGTCCAATTCTTGGTGGAGTCTTGCGCGCCGTTTTCTACCGTCGGAGCATCGCCGACCCCGCACATCGCGGTACGGCCCATCCTGACGAGGAGAACGCCATGTCCCACTCGCCCGCAGCGCCTGTGCCGACCCGGAGCCGCTCGAACAAGGTGCCCGACCCGACCGCGTCGTTCTGGATCATCAAGGTCCTCGCGACCACGGTCGGTGAGACCGCCGCCGACCTCCTCAGTGACACCGTCGGACTCGGACTGCCGCTGACGACGCTGATCATGGCGGTCGCATTGGCGGTGTTCCTGGTCCTGCAGTTCCGGTCCCGCAGCTACCGGCCGCCGCTGTACTGGATCACCGTGGTCCTGATCAGCATCGTCGGGACCTGCGTCACCGACAACCTCACCGACGGTCTCGGCGTGCCCCTCGCCGTCAGCACCACCGTGTTCGGCGTCGCACTGCTCGTCGTGTTCGCGATCTGGTACCGGGTCGAGGGGACCCTCTCGATCCACAGCATCGACACGCTCCGCCGGGAAGCGTTCTACTGGCTGGCGATCCTGTTCACCTTCGCCCTCGGCACCGCCGCCGGCGATCTCATCGCGGAACAGACCGGGCTGGGCTACTTCCCGTCACTGCTCCTCTTCGCCGGTGCCATCGCGGTGACCGCCGCCGTCTGGTTCATCGGACGCCGCGGCCCGGTGCTCTGCTTCTGGATCGCGTACATCCTCACCCGCCCCCTCGGCGCGTCCACGGGCGACCTGTTGTCCGCGTCCCCGCAGGACGGCGGTCTGGGTGTCGGGACGATCACGACGAGCGTCGTGTTCTTCGTCATCATCGCCGCGATCATTAGCTACCTCGTGATCCGCATCCGCCGCGACGAACCCGCGCAGCGCAGCCGACTCACCGTCTGACCCGTCCACTGGTCCCACCGCCGACTTGAACGCCGGTGGCACCAGGCCCTCCGCTCGTGAAAGGTCCTCGTGCTCCACACCGTTCCGCTCGCCGTAAGCCTGTTCGACGCAGCATCCGTGCTGCACGCATTCGGCCCGTACGTCCTCGCCGGAATCGCGCTGCTGATCTTCATCGAGTCCGGGGTGCTGTTCCCGTTCCTGCCCGGCGACTCCCTCCTGGTCACCGCCGCGATCATCAGCAGCACCCTGGGCGTGACGCCGTGGCAGGTCGCCCTCGTCGCATCCATCGCCGCCGTCGCCGGCGACCAGGTCGGGTACTGGATCGGGAAACGCTACGGACGTCGCCTGTTCAAGGACGACGCCCGCATCCTCACCACCGCCAGACTCGACGAAGCAGAGGCGTTCTTTACGAAGTGGGGCGGCCTGAGCCTGATCCTCGGAAGGTTCGTCCCGATCGTCCGGACCTACGTGCCGCTCGCGGCCGGGACCGCGCAGATGCACTACCGGCGGTTCCTGCTGTTCAACCTCATCGGCGCCATCTCCTGGGCCTGCGGCCTGACAGCAGTGGGGGTCCTGCTCGGAGGCATCCCGCTCGTCGCCCACAACATCGACGCACTCATGATCGTGATCGTCGTCGTGTCGGTCCTGCCGATCGTCATCGGCGCCCTGCGCCGCCGTCACGTCGCCCGGAAGCGCACGTCACCGGCGGCACGACCCGCGGAGCGGACGGTGGGGGACCGGTGACGGGTGGGACCGGAACGATGAACCGTGTCCCGGGACCGACCGCGTCGTTCTGGCTGATCAAGGTGCTCACGACCGGGATGGGTGAGGCGCTCTCCGACTTCCTGGTCACCCGCCTCGACCCCGTCCCCACGGTCCTGGTCACTGCGGCCGTGTTCGCCGTCGTGCTCGTGGCGCAGCTCCGCGCCGACCGCTACCGGCCGTGGCTGTACTGGGGTGCCGTGTCGATGGTCGGGGTGTTCGGCACGATGGTCGCCGACGTCACCCACGTCGCACTCGGCGTTCCGTACGCGGTGTCCACCCCGGTCTTCTTCGCCGCCCTGGTCGTCGTCTTCGTCCTGTGGCGACGGGTCGAGGACACCGTCGACGTGCACACGATCACCAGCACCCGGCGGCAGCTGTTCTACTGGGCCGCCGTGATCGCTACGTTCGCGATGGGCACCGCGGCTGGTGACCTCGCCGCGAGCACGTTCCACCTCGGCTACCTCGGTGGCGGCCTCGTCTTCGTCGCCGCGATGACCATCGTCGTCCTCGCGCGCCTGACGGCGCTACTCGGACCGGTCACGGCGTTCTGGACCGCGTACGTCCTCACCCGCCCGGTCGGCGCGTCCTTCGCCGACTTCGTCGCGGTCCCGCACGCCCGAGGCGGCCTCAACGTCGGCACCGGCCTCGTCAGCGCGGTCCTTCTCATCGCCATCGCCTTCGCCGTGGCCCTGCAGGAGAAGGTACGGCGAATCCCTTCCACAGAAGCAGCCTCGAGCGTCCGCTGACCCACCGTCTATCGAGACGTCTGCAAGGGCAGCCCTCGTGGTGATCTATCTCAGCCCGCGCCTGCTCTGCAGTCAGGTCGCCGGCGAGGATCCGTGCAACGCGGTCAGTGGTGTCCGCGTCGACGACATGACCTCGTGCCCGCAGAGCACCGACCACGAACGCCATCGTCTCGGCCGGGCTTCCTCCCGGTTCAGCTTCCATGGGCCTTCCGATCTCCGATGTGCAGCAATCCGCTCGGGCTCTGCCGAATGACCTGTCCAGCGGGCGCAACGATGTAGCTCAGCTCCGTATCAGGCGTGCCCGATGCCGCGCACACTGACCGCCTGCATGCCGAGGCGCAGACGGCGGCTCGTCTTCACCATGACGTCATAGGTCGAGATGGGGCGACGGTTGACGGTACACAGGTGTTTTGCTTGTGCCCCGGGAGCCGCTACAGCTCTTCGCGGCACCTCTGGTGTGCCTACTCATCTGCGGTCCCGGGCATCGGGACCGGTTGGGGGAAGGACGCTGATTCTCCAGCGCGCATCCGTGAGGAAGTCTTGCGCGGCAAGGTCGCCTGCGTCCTCGAGGACGTCCTCCGGCGCCGGCTCCAACAGGACCGGGATCGCCGGAGCGAGCATGACCTGCACCGTCACCGGTAGTCCAGCATCATCAACGGTCGGCACTGCGACGGTGTCAGCGACCGCGGCTTGCGCCAACGAGGCGCTGTAGGCCAGCACCACTTTGCCGACCATGTCGGTGACGAGGATGCGGGTATGCCCGTAATGGAGGTACTGCACGATCAACCGCTCTCGCCGCGGGACAAGGCGGGATTGAGAAGACGGCGACCGTGAAAATCATCCCCGACGCGCCCAGTCCAACGACGCTCCTGTACCGTACGCGCCGCTCCCGGAGGCACATCCAACGGGTGTCCCTCATGCGCGGGCCGAGGAGACGCACCGGTGGCTGGAACTGTCATCGCGGTGCCCAAACGCGCGGGGCGATGTCAACTCCTTAGCGCGATGTCGACACGGGAACGATTACCTCGCAAAAGATCCTTCTGGCAAGGACCTCGCAGCGATCAGCCTGCAGCCGCTGGTGACGAGGACCAGTACGGCGTCGGCCATGCCGATTGCGCCCGACCCGTGTTCAGTTTCGAGTCACGCTCATCGCAGCGGACGATCAGATCAGGCCGTCCGCTGACGGCCTGACGCACTCCAGCTTCACCACCTGTCGACGGACGCCCGCTCCGAACTAGCCAGGCGATGCGAACGAGTGACCGCTTACCTCAGATCAGTCGAATGCATGAGACGGATACCTCGACCGCGTCACAGGCGCCTTGACGATCAGCAACGTGATCCCGCTTGACCAGCGAGGCGACCGGTGGCCCATGGTTCATCGGGACCGCCAGCATCACCCTGAGTACCGTCGAATCGACAGCTACCGAGGCGAATGGGACTGTAGCTGTGTGGCAACGATGTCGAAGCGCGCCAAGGGCTGGGTCTTCATCTGGGTCAGCCTGCTGTTTCCCGCGATGGCGATCAGCACGCTCGTCTTCGGGGCGCTCGGCGACCCGGACCGTTCCGACTGGCTCATCTGGACGCTGGTGATCGTGCTGCTGTCGGCAGTCATCGTCGTTGCGTACATCTGGGTGTTCCGCAGCATGCGCGCTCTCCGAGCGCCGGATCGTAGCGGCCGATAAGCCACCGGCCACACCGCGCGCGTGAGCATCGTGTCATACCAGCAACCAAAGAGCGCAATCCAGCGTCTCGCCGCACCGTGGCGTCCGCTGCTCGGCAATCGCTACGCCCTCGAGATCGCGCGCAGGAAGCTCTCTTTCGCCATCGCGTTCCCCGCGCAACTCACGATCTGGGTGCTGGCTTGGGCCCTCGGGCTCATGCATATCGGTCCGACCTGGATCTTCCCGGTCCTGATCATCGGGTCGGGCGCAGTGACGGTCGCGACGATCGTGCGCTTCGGCCGATTCGGTGCGCGGGTCCGGCGCGACCTCGCAGCTCACGACGTGCACGTACAGGAGCTCCTGGTCGCCCGACGACCAAACGACGTCCAGCAGTGGGCCGGTCGCAACCGTGTTGATCTCCACGTCGTCGCCCAGATCGGAGACGATCATCGCTGACAGCGATTCGCCCAGCCCTCTCCAACCGGCGCCAGAGCTGTCCGGTGATCGATCCTCGAACGGGACGACCGTCAGCCTCGTAGGAGGTGCGCGAGTAGCGAGACGATGATCACAATTCCGGCGAGTACGAAGGCGCATCCCAAGAACCTCGTCAGCTCCGGAGTGAACTGACCTCCCCAGAACTCGCCCTGCAACTTCCGTGAGAACCGCGCGATCGGCTCGGGGAAGCAAAGGAGCACGGTGCCCCAGCTAAAACAAACGACCGCTGCTACTGCGATCCAGAGAGTAAGCATGCGCGGAGGCTATCCGGTCTCGTGTCGCAACAGCCGATCCTTGACCGGTCGCTGACTCATGGCCCCGTTTCAATTCAGAATCGGGGTACCGAGGCTCACGGCAGCAGCGAGCCCCAGGTGATGTCGCCGTGACAGAAGACGACGGTCGTGCCGTCTCCTGCCCAAACGTCGATCCAGGTGGGAGCGGTCGGGCGGGGACTCATCTGAGGCAGCGAGGACCTCGAAAGCGCCTTGATCTTCGCTTTCCCGGGCCAGTGGGGCTTACACTGTCCTCCGCCTCCGCCTCCGCCTCCGCAGCCGCAAGCCTCGAACGCTACCTCGGCTCCATCGCGGACGAGGACCGCCGCAACCTCTTCGCGGATGTCCTCCTCGAGGCGAGACAGACGATTTCCCTCTGGCGTGAACAACTCGCAGGCGAGATTGAAGGTGCCGGGGCGTACGGCAAATCGGCCGCCTGAAGTGGTGGCTCCAGAGATCTTGCCCCGACCCGTCGTTCGCGTACGTTTCGTCACGACGCCAGTTTCTCACCCCTAGAAATCGCAACCCGGTCGTCCGGCCAACGATCGCTGGCCGGACGTTGGCGCGGAACCGTCGCGAGAAGGTGTAGCGGCGCACAAGAGTCAGCCGTCGGCACCCAAACGTGGTCTGGAGCGCGCGACCGTAGGTCCACCTGGGCCCTGAGCTCGCAGAAGACTTCAGGATCAAGCAGCCTGAGGTACTGACCGGCTTGCTGCTCGCCTGCCGATGTAACGAGGATCAGATGAGCTCGCTCTTCCTGCCGGCTTCGATGACGTAGGACACGAATGCGGAGCACGCGACGAGCATGTACTTTGCGAGACTTTGGTCAGCATCCGCCTGGTCGATAGCCGCGTGACGGATACCCTGCGCGTCAGACGTCCAACCGTACATCTTTGACCAGGCGCCCTCCAGCGCGGGGTGAAGCTCGATGCCCGCTGTCTTGAGCTTCCGCAACCCCGCACCGAGCGTGCCCTCGCCCGTAACCGTCGCCACAACGGATTCCACCGCCGAGATTGCTTCCTTGATGCTGTTCGGGTAGTCCGGTGTCTGCCGATCGGCAAGCAATTCTGTCGCACGAAGCAGGTGGTTCCGAGCACCGTTGAGCTGGACCGTGAGATCCAGCGCGTCCGTTACCGCGGCGATTGACATGTCGTCGCTGAGTGGAACGAGTTCTCGCTCGATCAGTCGGTACCCGACGAGGTACCGTTCGAGGGTGGCATTCAGAAGGCCATCGAAAGTGTCCGGAACCTGGTATGTGAACTGGTTCGAGAATCGGTGCAGGTATTTGCCGTAGGCCTCGATGCAGTCCAAGGCTTCGAACCACTCACCGTCCATAATGGCCGACTTGACCAGCCCCCAAACCTTCTCGTCGCGCGGCTGCTCATCACGGGCGTTCTTGAAGTACCAAGCCCAGATTGCGGCAGTGATCGCTGTATCGACGTCATAGGCCATCGCATCTTGCGTGAGTCCGCGAATCACATAGACGGTGTTCCAGAGTTCAGTCCTGGTCTCCGTGTCGAGCGCGTCTGTCTGTGTTACGGACCGGGGTGACGTGAACCCCATGCGTTCGGCGAAGGACATGGGTGGACCGTAGCGTCCGCCACTGACCGTCGAGCTTCCACGGGCCAGCGGATGTCGTCTCGATGGGCGGTCCTCCGGCGTACGAGTCATCGCGGTCGCACGCAGCGCTCACCATCTGTCTCACATAGGTGGTCCGCAGACAGTCGCGATGGCGGGGCGCTATCCGGACGCCCATCCGGGGGCGGGTGCTTCGTCTCCGCGCCGCTCTCGGGAGCGGGCGTCCCCCAGCAGCGCTGTGGTGCAATTTGGTGCACTACCACCTGTCCGGGAACGGCTCCGACTGGCCCGACCCGTCGGCAACTTCCCCATGAATCCGGCGATCGGGGGCGCGCCCGTGAAGGCACGAACACGCAGCGATGGGTTCAAATCCCACCGGTACCGCCATCACGAGGAGCCCCGGATCCCTGTCAAGACAGAGATCCGGGGCTTTCTTGATCGGTCGGGAACCACGATCCGATCAGCCGTGACGGAGCAGCTGCGCCCGAGCGCGTGGAGTAGCGAGGCCGAGCCACGCCCCGCCCGGATCCCGCCACCACGCGGAGTGGGCGACACTCGCAGATCCGAGCGCCTGACGCACTCAGCACGCTGACGTCGCGGGCATCGAAGCGTCAGCGCTCGCTGATCGGGTCCGCGTTCTCGATGCGGGCACTGGCGGTCGCCATGTGGTCGTCCATCGCACGCTGGGTGGCGGCGACGTCGCCCGCGCGGACGGCGTCGAGGATCGCCCGGTGCTCCTCGTAGGCCGCTTCGGTTGCCTGCCGGGTGCGGACGCGTCGACCGACCCAGACGCTGAGCATCGAGCGGAGGCTCTGCAGGAGGTCCGCCAGGACGTCGTTCCCTGCGGCACGTGCGAGCAGCACGTGGAACCGGACGTCGGCTTCGATGAAGGCCTGCGGGTCGTCGAGGGCGACGCGCTGCCGCTCGAGGTACTCCTGGAGCTCGTCGAGCTGCGCGGCGTCGGCCCGCTGCGCGGCGAGGATCGCTGCGGTGCGTTCGAGTGACGAGCGGACCTCGAGCAGCTCACGCGTCCGGTTCGATGCGAGCATCAGGCCCCAGGAGAGCGTGGTGGGGAGCAGGTCCGAGGTCCCGCCCTGCAGGTAGGTGCCCGAGCCTGGTCGGATCTGCACGATGCCGAGGATCTCGAGCGCCGCCAGCGCCTCGCGGACCGCTGACCGCCCGACCCCGAGCTGCTCGGCGATCACGCGTTCCGAGGGCAGGCGGGAACCGGGGGCCAGCTCGCCCGTGGTGAGCAGGGTCACGAGCTGTCGCGCGACCGCAGATGCGGGGGACCCGGCCGGGACCGACTCGAGTTCGAGTCGGATGTTGAGCGGGTCGTTCTCGCTGAACGCGGGCATGCAGCGAGCGTACCGGCGCTCGATCCACGGCCGAGCGTGTACCGCGCTCGATCCACGGCCGAGCGCGGACCGGCCCTCAGGCGATGTCCGAGCAGACCCGGTGATTGGTCAACCGGTTGACAAGTGACTCCGCGGAGTCGAGACTGGCCTCCGCGCACCGATGCGCTGGTCCGGCCGGTCCCACGCCCGGACCTTCCCGACCCGGCGTACCGGCATCGTTGCCGAGCACCCATCCCGAGCAGGAGTCACCGTGGACATCCCCGCGACGAGAGGCATCCCCACCTCGGCTGTCGAGAAGACAGCCATCCGCAAGATCGCGATCCGCATCGTGCCCTTCGTGGCACTGATGTTCTTCATCAACTTCCTCGACCGCACCGCGATCTCGTTCGCCGCGCCGAACGGCATGGAGGCCGATCTCGGCCTCACCGCGGCGCAGTTCGGCTTCGCGTCCGGGGTGTTCTTCATCGGCTACCTCGTGCTCGAGGTCCCGTCCAACCTGGCGCTCCACAAGTTCGGCGCGCGGGTCTGGCTCGCCCGCATCATGATCACGTGGGGCATCGTCTCGCTGCTCTTCACCTGGGTGCAGAACTACCCGCAGCTCGTCGGCCTGCGCTTCCTGCTCGGCGTGGCCGAGGCCGGCTTCTTCCCGGGCGCGATCCTGTTCCTGTCGACGTGGGTCCCGGCCCGCCACCGCGGCAAGATGCTCGCGCTGTTCTACCTTGCACAGCCGCTCACCAGCGTCATCGGGTCGCCGCTCGCCGGTTGGCTGATGACCCACGAAGGTCTGCTCGGTGGCCTGGCCGGCTGGCGCTTCATGTTCCTCTGCGTCTCGATCCCCGCGATCGTCGTCGGCGTCCTGTGCCTCTTCGTCCTGAAGGACAAGCCGTCACAGGCGAAGTGGCTCGACGCCGACGAGAAGCAGTGGCTCGAGACGGCCCTCGCGAAGGAGAACGCGTCGAAGACCGCCGGTCACGGTGCGAAGGGCGGACTCAAGACCGCGTTCGGTTCCGGTCGGGTGTGGATGCTCGCCGGCGTCTACTTCGGCTTCATCTACGGCCTCTACGCACTGAGCTTCTTCCTGCCGACCATCATCGACGGGTTCCAGGAGCAGTTCGGCACCACGTTCGACCTGTTCGAGAAGGGCCTGATCACCGCGATCCCGTACGTGCCCGCGGCCGTCGTGCTCTACTTCTGGTCCCGTGACGCGTTCCGTCGCGGGGTGCGGGTCTGGCACATCGCGCTCCCGGCGCTCGTCGGCGGACTCTCGATCCCGGTAGCGCTCTACATGAACTCGCCCGCCGCGACCGTCGCCGTCATCGCGGTCACCGCCTGCGCCATCTTCGCCGCCCTGCCGAACTTCTGGACCGTCCCGACCCAGTTCCTCTCCGGTGCGGCCGCTGCAGCGGGTGTCGCCCTCATCAACACGCTCGGCAACCTCGGCGGGTTCGCTGCGCCGTACATCACCGGTGCGGTGAGCGAGGCGACCGGTGGCTACCAGGTGCCGATGTTCATCGTCGGGTTCTTCATGCTGCTCTCGAGCCTGCTCATGGTCCTGCTCGCCCGCCACACCCGCCGGTCGGACGGTTCGCTCGCGGCACCGACGCCGGTCGCCGCGGACACCGAGGAGGCCCGGGCATGACCCGCCTGTACAACGACCCCGCGGACTTCGCCGACGAGATGGTGGACGGTTTCGTCGCCGCGAACCAGCGGTGGGTGCGCCGGGTGCACGGCGGCGTCGCCCGCTCGACCACCAGCCCGGCCGGCACCGTCGCGCTCGTGGTCGGCGGCGGCTCGGGCCACTACCCGGCGTTCGGCGGCCTCGTCGGGCACGGTCTCGCCGCCGGTGCCGCGATGGGCAACCTGTTCGCCAGCCCGTCCGCCCAGCAGGTGACGGCGGTCGCGAAGGCGTCCGAGCACGGCGGCGGCGTGCTGCTGTCCTACGGCAACTACGCCGGCGACGTCCTCAACTTCGACGCCGCGTCGCGGACGCTCACCGACGCCGGCATCGCTGTGCGGACCGTCCGCGTGACCGACGACGTGGCGTCCGCCCGAGCGGAGCGCGCGCACGAACGACGTGGCATCGCCGGTGACCTCTGCGTCTTCAAGGTCGCCGGCGCGGCGGCCGAACGGGGCGACGACCTCGACACAGTCGCGGCGATCGCGGCGCGGGCGAACGACCGTACGCGGTCCTTCGGCGTCGCGTTCTCCGGGTGCTCGCTGCCGGGCTCCGACGAGCCGCTCTTCACGGTGCCGGAGGGTCGGATGGCGATCGGCATGGGGATCCACGGGGAGCGCGGCATCGCCGAGGCCGCCGTGCCCACCGCGGCCGGACTCGCCGACCTGCTCGTGGCACGACTGCTCGAGGAGCTGCCGGAGGGCGTCACCGCGGCCGGGGCACGCGTCGTGCCGGTCCTGAACGGTCTCGGCAGCGTGAAGTACGAGGAGCTCTTCGTCGTCTTCGGCGCCGTCCAGCGGCTCCTGTCCGACGCGGGTGCCGTGCTCGTCGAGCCCGAGGTCGGTGAGCTCGTCACCTCGTTCGACATGGCAGGTGTCTCGCTGACCCTGTTCTGGGTCGATGACGAACTCGAGCAGCTGTGGGCCGCCCCGGCCGACAGCCCCGCGTTCCGCAAGGGCGGCGCCGTCCCGCAGGAGTCCGTCGCTGCCGAGGTCCTCGCGCAGGGCACGGTCGTCCCGGTCACGCCGGGCTCCGAGGAGTCCCGGGTCAGCGCCGCGCGCATCGCGGACGCCGTCACCGCGATCCGCCGCACGGTCGACGACCACGTCGACGAGCTCGGCCGCATCGACGCGGTCGCCGGGGACGGCGACCACGGCATCGGCATGCAGCGCGGTTCGACGGCCGCTGATCGCGCCGCCCGGGACGCCGCCGACCGCGGTGCCGGTGCCGGTTCCGTCCTGGCCGTCGCCGGGGACGCGTGGTCCGACAAGGCGGGCGGGACGTCCGGTGCGATCTGGGGCGCCGCACTGGAGGCACTCGGTCGCGTCCTCGGCAACGAGTCGCGTCCGTCGGCGGCGCAGGTCGCGGAGGCGGTGCACGCCGCCACGGAGGCCGTCCTCGCCTTCGGCGCGGTGCCCGGTGACAAGACCATGGTCGACGCTCTCGTGCCGTTCGACGAGGTCCTCACCGCCCGGACCGCCGCCGGCGACGACCTCGCGACCGCCTGGTCCGCCGCGTCCGCCGCGGCCACGACCGCCGCCGACGGCACGGCCGACCTCCTGCCGAGGATGGGCCGCGCGCGCACCCACGGCGAGGACGCGGTCGGCACCCCCGACGCCGGGGCGATCTCGTTCGGCCTCATCACGGCCGCGGTCCTCAGCACCCTCACCACGCAGAAGGAAGAGCAGCATGCTTGAGCAGCAGTTCCGCATCGTCGTCGGCTCCGACGACGCCGGCTTCGAGTACAAGGAGACGATCAAGCGCGACCTCGAGGCCGACCCGCGCGTCGTGTCCGTGGTGGACGTGGGCGTCGACGCCGCCGGGCACACCGCGTACCCGCACGTCGCCGTGGACGCGGCCCGCATGGTCGCGGACGGCGAGGCCGACCGGGCGATCCTGGTCTGCGGCACCGGGCTCGGCGTCGCGATCGCCGCGAACAAGGTCCCCGGCATCCGCGCCGTGACGGCCCACGACTCGTTCTCCGTCGAGCGGTCGGTGCTGTCGAACGACGCCCAGGTGCTCTGCATGGGGCAGCGGGTCGTCGGGGTCGAGGTCGCTCGTCGGATGGCGAAGGAGTGGCTCGGCTACACGTTCGACCCGAGCTCGGCGAGCGCCGAGAAGGTCGCGGCGATCTGCTCCTACGACGGCTCCGCCCCGGTCGGGTCCGACGCCTGATGCCCGGGTCCACGGCAGCTGCCCCGCTCACGATCGGGGTGTCGCTGAAGATGTACTTCGGGCACGCCCGGACACTCGCGTGGACGGCCGCCGTGGCGGACGTCGCCCGCTCCCACCCGGCCGTCCGGTCCGGCGCGGTCGAGCTCTTCGTCGTGCCGACGTTCCCGGCGCTCGTGCCGGTGCGGCAGCTGCTCGACGGCAGCCGGGTGCTGCTCGGCGCGCAGGACCTGGCATGGGCGGACGAGGGGGCCTTCACCGGCGAGGTGTCCGGGCGCGAACTGGCGGAGATCGGCGTCGACCTCGTCGAGATCGCGCACGCCGAGCGGCGCTCCCTGTTCCACGAGTCGGACGAGGACGTCGCTGGGAAGGTGCACGCCGCCCTCCGCAACCACCTGCGTCCGCTGATCTGCGTCGGTGAGGCGACCCGTGCCTCCAGTGCGGATGCCGTCCGCGACGTGACCGCACAGCTGGACCGCTTCCTGCGGACCGCGACCGCGGACGGCCTTGCCGGTCCGGTGATCGCGGCGTACGAGCCGGTCTGGGCGATCGGTGCGGCCGAGCCCGCTCCGGACGAGCACATCGTCGCGGTGCTGGCCGGGATCGAGGCGCACCTGGCGACCAGGCCCGAGCTCGTCGGCAGCGTCGTGATCTACGGCGGCAGCGCAGGCCCCGGGCTCCTCACCCGCGGGCAGGGACGGATCGGCGGCCTCTTCCTCGGCCGCTTCGCCCACGACCCGTCCGCGGTCGCGACGATCCTCGACGAGGCACAGTCCCTGGCGGTGCACGCATGACGTCCCTGCTCGGTCTCTCGACCTACGCGTACACCTGGCGGATGTCCGACCGGGTGCCCGCGCCGATGACGCTCGACGACGTCCTCCGCGACGCCGCCGACCACGACGGCGTCGACCTGTTCCAGATCTGCGACCACCTGCCGCTCGACACCGCGTCGGACGAGCGCCTGGGGGCGGTCCGTGCCCTCGCCGACGAGCTCGGGCTGACGCTCGAGGTCGGCACCCGCGGTACGCACCCCGACCACCTCGCCCGGTACCTGCACGTCGCCGAGCGGCTCGGCGCCACGCTCGTCCGGTCGATGTGGGGCGCGGGGGACGACCTGCCCGGGCCGGACGAGACCGAGCGTCGCCTCCGTGCCGCCCTGCCCGCCTACCAGGCCGCCGGCGTGACGCTCGCGCTCGAGACGTACGAGGTCGTCGCGACAGCGGACCTCGTCGACGTCGTCGCGCGGATCGGGTCGCCGGCGCTCGGCATCTGCCTCGACCCCGCGAACACCGTCGCCCGACTCGAGCACCCCGCCGAGGTCGTCGCCCTGACCGCTCCGTGGGTCCGGAACTGGCACGTGAAGGACTCCGGGTTCACCCGGTCGCCGGGCTGGGTCGGGTTCCAGTACACGGGCGTGCCGATCGGCACCGGCGTCCTCGACCACGACGCCGTCCGTGCCGCGATCGACCCGCACCGCAACGGGATCAACCGCGTGATCGAGTTCTGGCTGCCGTGGCAGGACGCCTCCCTCGGGATCGACGGCGACCCCGCACAGACCACCACCCGCACCGAGGCGGCGTGGACCGAACAGACGATCGACTACCTCAGGAGCAAGGAATCATGACCGACACCGCCACCACCACGCACACCGTCGCTGCCGGATCCGGCACGGCCGACGTCACCGTCGCCGTGATCGGTGCGGGCGGCAAGATGGGCACCCGCGTCTCGAACAACTTCGCCAAGAGCGAGTACACGACGCTCTACAGCGAGGCCTCGCCCGCCGGCCAGGAGCGCATCCGCGACCTCGGCCGCACCATCACCGACAGCCTCGACGCCGCCGCGGCCGCCGATGTGGTGGTCCTCGCCGTCCCTGACGTCCTGCTCGGCAGCATCTCCGAGCAGCTCGTCCCGGTCATGAAGCCGGGTGCCACGATCCTGACGCTCGACCCGGCTGCCGCGTACGCGGGGCTGCTCGCGGAGCGCGAGGACGTGCACTACGCGGTCGCGCACCCGTGCCACCCCTCGGTGTTCCTGGAGCGCACCACCAAGGAGGAGTGGGACGACACCTTCGGTGGCATCGCCGCTCCGCAGGAGGTCATCGCGGCGTTCGACGCCTCCGAGTCCCTCGGCGACGAGGGCGACACCGCGAAGGCGATCGCCGAAGCCGTGATCACGACGATGTACGCGCCGGTCATCCAGGTGCACTGGGTCACCGTCAAGCAGCTCGCCGTCCTCGAGCCCACCCTGGTCGAGACGATCGCGTGCATGATCGGCGACTTCCTCAACGACGCCCTCGAGGAGACCGTCACCGGCGTCGGCGTCCCGCGCGAGGCCGCCCGCGCCATGCTCCACGGCCACACCTGGATCGCCCTGACGAACGGGCTCCGCGGCTCCAACCCGTTCTCGGACGCCTGCCACATCGCGATGGGGTACGGCCGCGAGAAGCTCATCAAGGAGGACTGGAAGCAGGTCTTCGACGACAGCGAGCTCGACTCGGTCATCGCCAAGATGCTCAAGATCGACGCCGTCAAGCGCTGACGGCACCCGTCACACCCCGGTGCCTCGTCGGCAGGACGACGAGGCACCGGGGTGTGGCACCAGGCACTGTCCGGGCGTGGCCACGGAGAGCCGCCCGTGCCCTCCCGCGTACTCACCGCTGAGGCCGTCCTGTCGTCGTCCGGCGCTGCCACGCACGAGACCCGGGTGAGCACGGCATCCCCCTCGAAGCTCTCGACCCCACCGGCCCACACGGTGAGGGGCACGTCTGCGTGGAGCTCGACGGGGACCACGAGGTCGTGCGGGTTGCCGAGTCGGCCGGAGTCGTCGAACACGGAGAACTGCACGTCCGCCGACGGGCAGTCCCGGTCCGGGATGAGATCGAACCCGATGCGGCCGAGGCTCCGGCACCCCTCGGGTTGTGCCTCGTGGTCCTGCGTGGGGAACCAGGTCGCGACGTGGTCGTCGATCTCCGGCCGTGGCTGACACCCGGCGGCCTCGATGCCGCTCCACGGCTCCGATGCGACGGAGGCCAGGAACGCGGGGGGTCCCGGGCCGGACGCGGACCGACCATTCCTGGGTACGTGTGACCGGCCCGGTCTCCGTGTCCGCGAAGCCGATCGTGACGTGCAGGTCGCACTCGATCGAGGCGACGATGCCCCACGCCAGGCAGTCGGAGTCGCCCATGGCCGCTTCGCAGATCGCCGCCCACGCGTCCTCCTCGTCGAACTGCGCGATGCGCACGGCCCCGCCCTCGACGGTGAACGGTGCGACGGGGAGACCGCGGGCGCCGCGGGGTGCGCCACCGGTCGGTGTCGACGTCGTGGTCGGTGTGGGCGTCGGCAGGGGTTCGGCGGCCGCGTCCAGGAGGACCGCCTGAGGCCGGTCCGGCTCGGGCGTCGGGGTCACCCAGCTGCCGACCCCGGCCACGAGCGCCAGGATCGAGAGGCTCGCACCGAGCCACAGCGCCCCGTCTGGCGCTGCGCACGTCGGCGACGGAGACGGTCGGGCGCCACCCCGGTGTCCGAGCGGAGCGGTCGTCCTGCGCACCGATCGCCAGTGCCGTGTCGACGGCGAGGTCCCACCAGCGGACGCGCCGCCTCGAGCGACCCGCCTGTCCGCATCTGCGCCCGCACGACGTGCACGGACGTCCTCATCGGCAGGTGCTCCACGCGGCGAGGCTACTGAGGCGGCCCGGACCACCGCAGGCCCCTGTTCGGGCCGGACCGGACGCCTGTCGGCTCGGCACTGCCGGACGGGAGGCGCGGGGGCAGCCCGCCCCGCGCCTCCCGTCCGGCCGTCGTCACGTCGAGTCGCCCGCCGTCTTCCGCCGCCCCCGCCCCGCCGACCGCGGCGGGTGCTGCCGCAGGTGCCCGCTGATCCGCCCGAGGACGTCCCCCAGCTGCGCGGCGTCGTCGTCGCTGATGTGCGCGAACAGCAGTCCGTGCACCGTCGCGATGTGCCCGGGCAGCACGGTGGCGAGCGCGTCGCGCCCGGCGTCGGTGAGGGAGACCACGGTGCTCCGGTCGTCGTCGGGTGACGGTCCCCGCGTGACGAGCCCGCGCTGCTCGAGCACCTGTGCCTGGTAGGTGAGCCCGCTGCGGCTGTAGACGACCCCGTCCGCCAGGTCGGTCATCCGCAGCCGCCCGTCCGGCGCATCGCCCAGCCGGGCGAGCAGCTGGAACTGCACGTAACTCAGTTCGCCGGCGTCGCGGAGCTGCTGCTCGACCGCCGGGCGCAGCAGGGCCGCGACCTCGGTGAACGACAGGTACGCGCCGAGCTGGGTCGGGGTGAGCGCCGACGGGGGAGAGTCCATGCCCCGATCCTACCTGTTGCTTCGAACTCGAAGCAGGTGTACGGTCAACCCATCGCTTCGAATTCGAAGCACACAATGAAGGGGAACATCATGAACGAGGACACCATGCGGGCAGTGCGGTTCCACGAGGTCGGCGGTCCGGAGGTCCTGCGGATCGAGGACGTCGAGCGCCCGGTTCCGGGCACGGGCGAGGTGCTGGTGCAGGTCACCGCCTCCGCCTACAACGCCGCCGACAACGGCATGCGCGGCGGGTTCCTGCCGATCCCGGTCCAGCTGCCGCACGTACCCGGCTACGACGTCTCCGGCACGGTCGCCGCGCTGGGCGAGGGCGTCGACGGCCTCGCCGTGGGCGAGGCGGTCGTCGGGTTCCTGCCGATGGAACGCGACGGCGGTGCCGCCGAGTACGTCGTCACACCCGCGGAGGCACTGGTCGCCGCCCCGACGAGCGTCCCGCTCGTGGACGCCGCGGCACTCCCGTCGGTGGCGCTGACGGCATGGCAGGCACTGTTCGACGAGGGTCGCCTCGAGGCGGGCCAGCGCGTGCTGATCAACGGCGCCGGTGGCGTGGTCGGGAAGTACGCGATCCAGCTCGCCGTCCGTGCCGGCGTGCACGTGGTCGCCACCGCGAGCCCGCGGAGCGCCGACGCGGTCCGCGCCGCGGGGGCCCAGCAGGTGATCGACCACACCACGACCGACGTCCTGGCGGCGGTGGACGAGCCGGTCGACGTGCTGCTGAACCTCGCGCCGATCGAGCCGGAGCAGTTCCGGGCGCTCGTCGCCGCCGTGCGTGACGGCGGGGTCGTGGTGAGCACCACGGCGTTCATGGCGACGCCGGACGACGAGTCCCGGGGCGTCCGCGCCGCGACGGTGTTCGTCCTGCCGGACCGCGGGCGCCTGGCCGAGCTCGTCGCGCTCGTCGACGCCGGGCAGCTGACGGTCGAGGTCACCCGGCGCATCCGGCTCGAGGACCTCCCGGCGCTGCACGCCGAGGGCGCGGCCGGGCGGATCGCCGGCAAGGTCGTCGTCACCGTCTGAGGGACGACGACCGCCGGCCGGTCAGCCGATGAAGGACGCCGCGTCGACCGCGTGCTCGCCCGTGACGTACGGGGTGAGGTCGACCACCCGGTCGTCGAGGCGGAAGACGTACCGGCCGACCTGCTCGACCACGGCGCTCCCGCCGAGCCAGTCCGCGGCCTCGGAACGCTCCTCCGGTCGGAGCCAGTCGACGGGGTCGGACGTCGACCGGAACCCGAGGACCGCCGCGGTGTCCTGCAGCGCCCGACGCTCGTCCGGACCGAGCAGGTTCCGCGCACTGCGGAAGTAGACCGAGTCGGGGTCCACCTCGTACAGCCGCCGCATCCACACCCGGTTGACCGAGGACACCAGCGCGTTGCGGGCGCCCTCGCCGGAGGGATCGCCCACCCGCTCGGCGTTGTCCCAGAACGGCGCGACGTCCGGTCCGACACGGGCTCCGTCGAACACCCCGACCGAGGGGATCATCGGGACCCCGCACCCGAGCAGGTAGACGTCGTCGCCGACGGTCGCTCGGATGTGCTCGATCGCCTGCCGGTAGGCCTGTTCGCGGGGCAGGTCGACGTGTCGGTGCCCGGCGATCGCCCCGGCGTACATGAAGTCGAGCTTCAGGTAGCTGTAGCCGTCCGCGGTGATCCGGTCGAACACCCCGCGGAGGTGGTCGGTCACCTCCGGGTTCGTCGTGTCGAGCGAGTGGTAGTGCGACCCCCAGTTGTGCCCGGTGACGAGCGGACGGCCGTCGTCACCCGCGACGAGCAGGTCGGGGCGCTCGGTGGCGATCGTCGAGCCCGGCAGGGCGATCAGCGGCGCGAGCCAGATGCCCGGACGGAAGCCGTGGCGCGCGATGGTCCGTGCGGTCGCCGCCATCCCGCTCGGGAAGTCGGGCCCCGCCGTCCAGTCGCCGACGATCGGCTCCCACCCGTCGTCCAGCTGGAAGACGTCGACCGGGTAGCCCTCGAGGTCGGCGGCCGCCCGCGCGATCCGGTCCTCGGTGATGTCCTCGTAGTACGAGTACCAGCTACTCCACACGGTGCCGGCGCGGGCCGTCCGGCGACCGAGCCGCTCGGTGACCCGGTCGGCGTACGCGGCGAAGACGTCCTGCTCGGCGCCGTACGCGACGAACCACTCCGCGTCGTCCTGCTCGCTCGACGCCCACAGGACGTTGCCGTCGGCGCCGACCCGCGGGGTGCCGAGCCCGAGCGCCCCGACGAGGAGGGTGCCGCCGTCCGGACCGGTCACCGCACCCACCGCGCTGCCGGAGTGCGCGTGCGGTGTCTCGTTCGCGGCGTCGTCGGCGGTCAGCAGGCGTTCGGGGCTGTCCTTGATCCCGATGGTGTCGCCGTCGACCCGCGTCCACCCGCTCGGGCTCCACGAGTTCCAGCCGTGCCGGTAGAACTCGGCGCGGTGCCCGAAGGGGTGGAGCAGCGCGACGGGGCCCGCCGGGACGAGCCACCCGTCCGCCGTCCGGCGGGGTGGTCCGGAGACGTTCGCGGGCACCCGGAGGCCGTCGAACTCGAACGTGTACTGCACGGGTGGTCTCCTCGTGGTGTCGGTGCGTGGTGTCAGCGGGCGGCGCTGGAGGTGGCCGGGACCGTCTCCGCGGTGAACCGCTCGGGGATCGGTGCCCCGGCCCGGCGCATCGCGACCAGGACGCTGCCGACGGTCGGATCGTGTCGGGGTTCGACGAGCTCGAGGGTCGTGTCCTCGGCGAGCAGTGCGGTGGCGAACGCCTCGCGGAACCGCGGCGCCCGGAAGAGCCCGCCGGAGTACGACACGGGGACCGGCTCGCCGGCGGGGAAGCCGAGCGCGCGGACCGTCGCGCCGACCAGGGTCGTGAGCTCCGCGGCGGCGCGGTGCAGGACGTCGGCAGCAGCGTCGTCGCCGGCGTCGGCGGCCGCGACGACCACCTTCGCCAGGTCGGCGACGGTCCCGCGGTCCGCGCCCCACTCGTCCATGACGACGCCGATCAGGTCGAGGTCCTCGGTCACCCCGACCCGCTCGCGCACGAGTGCGTGCAGCGGACCCCGGGGGAGTCGGCCGTCCGCCATCCGCGAGAAGGCGTTGAGCCCCTGGACGGCGACCCAGTACGCGGACCCCTCGTCGCCGAACACCTCGCTCCAGCCGCCGACGCGGTGCGCGGTGCCGCCGCGCTCGCCGTAGGCCATCGACCCGGTGCCGGCGATCACGTTGACGCCGTCGCGGCCGGCCAGCGATCCGGCCCAGCCGCCGACCATGTCGTTGCCGCAGGAGTACCGGTCGTGTCCGAGCACGTCGGCGGGGAGGGCGTCGAGCACGGGGGTGTCACGACTCGACTCCCCGTGACCGGGGATGCCGAAGTGCGCGAACGTGATGTCCGCCGGGGTGATGCCGGCTGCCGATGTCACCGCGTCGACGCCCGCACGGACGACGTCGCCGACGAGACCGGTCCCCGCGTCGAACCAGGAGGAGGCCGGCTGCCGCGACTCGGCGAGCGTGGTGCCCTCGCCGTCGGTGAGCAGGAACGCGGTCTTGGTGCCGCCGCCGTCCATGCCGAGGAAGACGGTCATGCCCGTGCAGCTCCCGCGCGGTGGTCGTGGATGGTCACGCCCTGGACGACGCGGTTGACCGTGCCGCCCGGGAACGGGTTGTCCGGCGTGCATCCGTGCGCGACGGACGTGGCGAGGGCGAGGAGCTGGGCGAAGCCGACCAGGGCGACGCTGCGGAACGCGTCGTCGAGGCCCGCCAGGTCGTCGAGCGGGAAGGAACGCTCGTCGTCCGCGTCCCCGCTGACCGAGACGACCCGGACGGCTCCGTCCGCGCGGAGCTCCCGGAGGATGTCCGCGTCGTACCGCGCTGTGTACGGGTCCGACGAGCCGTAGACGACCACCAGGGTGTGCGCACCCGCGACGGCCTTCGGGCCGTGCCGGAAGCCGAGCGGGGTGTCGAAGAACGACACGACCCCGCCGGCGGTGAGCTCGAGCAGCTTCAGCGCCGACTCGCGTGCCAGGCCCTGCAGCGCTCCGCTGCCCAGGTACACGACGCGTTCGGTGCCCTCCGCGAGCGAGGCGATCCGTGCCTCCAGGCCGGCGATCGTCCGTGCCGCCGCGACCAGCGCGCCGGTGCCGGCCACGAGCTCCGGCCGGAAGGCCAGGAGGACGGCGAGGAGCATCGTGGAGAAGCTGGACGTCATCGCGAAGCCGGTGTCGTTCGTCTCGGCCGGCATGTCGAGGACGAAGGACCGGTCCTGCCCGCGGTGCTCGCGGGCGAGGGCGCCCGTGGGGTCGCAGGTGACGACCAGGTGGTGCGCGCCCGGTGCGACGTCGTCGACGACGCGGGTCGCTGCGACGCTCTCCGGACTGTTGCCCGAGCGGGCGAACGAGACCAGGAGCAGCCGGCCGGGGTCGCCGAGCGAGCCGTGCGGGTCGGCGACGATGTCGGTCGTGGCGATCGACTCGACGCGACGGCCGAGGTGGCGGCGCAGGTCGACGCTCGCGATGTCCCCGACGAAGGCCGAGGTGCCGGCCCCGGTGAGCACGATGCGCAGGTCCTCGTCGGCGAGCAGCGGCTGCAGGAAGGCGTCGAGCGCGGCACGGCGGCCGTCGAGCGACGCGACGAGGCGCTGCCAGCTGTCGGGCTGCTGCAGGATCTCGCGGTGGGTCGCGGTCTCGTCGGCGCGGACGGGGGCGGTGGTGGTCACAGGGACTCCTTGCTGGTGGTGGTGGTGACCGTACCGGTGGCCTGCGCGCGCGGGGCGACGGCGGCGGCGTACGGACGCAGGACGTCGCGGACGCGGTCGAGCACGATGTCCTCGGCACGGTTCGGCAGCAGGCCCTCGCGGACCCGCTCGTACTGCACGGGCAGGTACTGGCTCAGCAGCGGGAGCGGGATGCCGACCGCGTCGAGGCTGCGGACGAGCGCCTCGGTCGCGGCGGTGATCTCCGGGTCCGGCCAGTAGTAGCGCATGCGGTCGCTGTAGCTGTAGGTGCGGGCGATGCGCTGCTCGTGCGCGTCGCCCTCGTAGTAGCGCTCCCAGCGGTCCGGCTCCGCGAGCATCCGACGCTCGACGACGCCGCGCAGGTCGACCGCGCTGCCGTCCGGGACGAGTTCGGACTCGACGGCGTCGAGGGCGAACAGCGCCTCGCGGAGCCCGAAGGTCAGGCCGGGGCCGACCTTGAGCACCGCCCAGTGGTCGTCGACCAGGGCACGGAGCGCCTCGGGCGTCTGGTAGTCGGTCGAGTGGGCCTCGTACACGAGTCCGGGCGTCGCCTCGATGACCTCCTGCAGCGCGGTCGTGGCCTCGGGCACGTAGTCGATGACCTGCAGGTGGTCGAACTCCACCGCGGGCTGCACGACGAGCGCGACGACGCGTGGCCACACGTCGGCGAGGCCGGCGCGCTCGAACGCCGCACGGTGCACGTCGAGCGTCCCGACCGCGGCCGTCGCCGGGGTCGGCTCGAGGTCGTGCAGCGTCTCCTTCGCCCCGCCGGGGGTCGGGACCTCGGTGCCGATGACGTAGACGATGCCGTCGCGGTCGATCCCGGCGTCGGTGGCGGCGGACTCCGCGGCGGCGAGCAGCACGGCGGCCCGCTCGGCGACGACCGCGTCGGTCAGCGGGGCGACCTCGCCCTGCAGCGGCATGCTGCAGTCGAGGTGGATCTTCGTGTAGCCGGCGGTGACGTAGGCGCGGACGAGGTCGACGGCGAGCGGCATCGCCTCGGCGGCCGGGCGGTCCTGCCACGTGTTCGGGCCGAGGTGGTCGCCGCCGAGGACGAGCCGGTCGGCCGGGAAGCCCTCGGCCTCGGCGAGGTCGAGCACCGCGGCCCGGAAGTCCGCGGGGGTCATGCCGGTGTACCCGCCGAACTGGTCGACCTGGTTCGAGGTCGCCTCGATGAGCAGGGGGGCGTCGTCCTCGAGTGCCTGGCGCATCGAGGCCCGCAGGACGTACGGGTTCGCCGAGCAGACCGAGTACATGCCCTCACCGGATCCGGCACGGTGGCGAGCGACGAGCGCAGTGATGGGGTTCACGTGGTTCTCCTGGTGCGTGCGCCGCGGTCGGCGGCGCTGCCGACGCGGCACCGTCCGGCGCCGCGTCCGGACCCAGTGTCGGCAACGACCGATCACTTCCGCTGCCACAACGATCACTCCGGTCATTCGCAGTGATCGTTCTGGCGCATGATGGGTCCATGGACAACGACTCGCCGGACGTCGGCCGCAAGCGGCGGGACCGGATGCGGGACATCCTCGAGCGGGTGCGGGAGCAGGGCTCGACGAGCACCGACGAGCTGATCCGGGCCTGCGGCGTCTCGGCGGCCACGGTCCGACGCGACCTCGGCGAGCTCGAGGCGCGCGGTCTCGTCGTGCGCAGCTACGGCCGGGTCGAGTCCGTCGGTGCGCTCCCGGAGCTGCCCGTCGTGATGCGTGCCTCGGAGGCCGACGCCGCCAAGCGCGCGGTCGGTCGGCTCGCCGCACGGCTCCTGCCCCCGGGGCGACAGGCCGTCGCGGTCAGCGGGGGGACCACCACGAAGGAGGTCGTGCGGGCGCTCGGCGACCGGAACGGTCTGACGGTGATCACGAACGCCGTGACCATCGCGCTCGAGGTCTCGCGCAGCCCGCGGGTGAAGACGATCCTGACCGGCGGCACGCTCCGCGCCACCTCGCTCGAGGCGGTCGGTCCCCTGGCCGAGGCCGCGTTCGCGGCGTTCAAGGTCACGACGGCGTTCCTCGGCACGGACGGCATCAGCGCGGCCGGCGGCGTCACCACGCACGACGACACCGAGGCGCGGACGAACGGCGTGATGGTGACGCACGCCGACCGCGTGGTCGTGGTGTGCGACGGCTCGAAGGTCGGGCGGCAGACGATGGCGCGGATGGCCGACATCGGCGACGTGTCGGTCCTGGTGACCGACGAGCACGCCCCGGCGGAGGCGCTCGAGCAGATCGCCGCGGCCGGGGTCGAGGTCCTCATCGCCTGAGCGCTCCACGCCCGAACGCGCACTCGTCCTGCGCGTTTCGCGAGGCTGCGTGGTGGTCGTGCCCACCGCGCCCTACCGTGGGGCCCGGCCGGCGAACCCCGTCGAGGCCGCGCACCCGGACGCCGCAGGAGCCCGCGTCGGGACGCGTGACCTCCCACCCCTCCGTGCCCTCTGCCACCCGCCGGGTGGCCCCGACCGTCGTCCCTCGGCGGTACCCCGAACGAAGGGCTTCCCATGACCCGCATCGTGTTCGTCGGCGCCGGGAGCGTCGTCTTCACGCGACAGCTGCTCGCCGACCTCCTCCGGTACGACGACCTCCCCGAGCTGGACCTCCGGCTGTTCGACGTCGACGAGCGTCGCCTCGCCGTCGCCGAGGCCACCGCCCGCCAGGTGAGCGAGCGCCTCGGCCGGCCGGTCACCCTCACGGCGACGACCGACCGACGCCGCGCCCTCGCCGACGCGGACTTCGTCGTCGACATGGTGCAGATCGGCGGGATCGCCGCGACCCGGACCGACCTCGAGATCCCGGAGCGGTACGGCCTGCACCAGACCATCGGTGACACCACGGGGGTCGGCGGCGTCTTCCGTGCCCTCCGCACCTTCCCGTTCCTCACCGAGCTGACCGCGGACATGCGCGAGGTCGCCCCGGACGCGGTCCTGCTCAACTACACGAACCCGATGGCGATGAACATCTGGTGGGCGGACACCGTCGCGCCGGACATCACGGCGCTCGGGCTCTGCCACAGCGTCTACTGGACCGCGCACGACCTCGCCGGACTCCTCGACCTCGACGTCGAGCAGACTCGGTTCCGCGCAGCAGGCGTCAACCACCAGTCGTGGTTGCTCGAGTGGACGCACGAGGGCGAGGACCTGTACCCGCGGCTCCGCGAGCGCATCCGGCAGGACCCGGAGCTCGAGCGGCGGGTACGGGTCGAGGTGTTCAAGCGGATCGGCTCCTACCCGACCGAGACGAGCGAGCACTCCTCCGAGTACCTGTCGTGGTTCCTCCGCTCGCCGGAGCAGGTCGACCGGTTCCGCCTGCGTCCGCTCGAGTACGTCGGCATCTCCGAGGACAACGTCGCCGAGTTCGAGGCCGCCGAGCGCGACCTGGCGGCCGGCCGACCCGTGCAGCTCGAGGAGGGCGCCTCGGAGTACGCCCCGCAGGTCATCCACTCGCTGGTCACCGGCACCGAGCGCGAGATCCACGCGAACGTGCCGAACAGGGGCCTGATCGACAACCTGCCGGACGGGTGCGTCGTCGAGGTCCCGACCACGGTCGGCGCTGGCGGCATCGCACCGGTCCCGATGGGGGCGCTCCCCGTGCAGGCAGCGGCGCTGAACCGGCCGTACGTCTCCGTGAACGAGCTCACCGTGCACGCCGCGCGGACGGGTGACCCGGTCGCGATCCGGCAGGCGGTGCTCATGGACCCGAACGCGTCCTCGACGCTCACGCCCGAGCAGATCTGGGAGCTGTGCAACGACCTCGTCGTCGCCCACGGGGACCTGCTGCCGGAACCGCTGCGCGCGACGATCCCCGCACGCGGGATCTGAGCTCGCCGGCCGACGCACCACTGACGACGAAGGAGTCCGCAGTGACACGCACCACCAGCAGCACACGCAGCAGCACACGCACCGCCCGCCGCCGCACCGGACGCGGCGCGCTCGCCGTCGCGATCGCGGTCGCCGCGACGGTCCTCACCGGCTGCGCACCGCAGGGTGCCACCGAGCTCGACACCACGGCACCGGTCCACCTGACCATGTGGTCGGGCCAGAGCGACGAGGCGGCGAAGCTCCTGCAGGTGCTCGTCGACGAGTACGAGGACGAGCACCCGAACGTGACGATCGACATGTCCTCCGGGGCCTCGTCGACCGACGAACTGCTCCAGAAGCTCGCGGCGTCGTTCGCCGGGAACGACTCACCCGACATCTCGTACACCTTCGGGTCGTGGGCGAGCCAGCTCGAGCGATCCGGGCGGACGCTCGACCTGCGCGCCGAGGCGGAGGACCCGGACACGCACTGGGACGAGTTCTCCCCGGCGGCTCGCGGCACCGCGCAGCCGACCGGGCGGAAGGTGATCGGCTTCCCCGCGGTCGTCGACAACATCTCGCTCTTCTACAACAAGACCGTCTTCGACGCCGCCGGTGAGCCGTACCCGACGGCGGACTGGGACTGGTCGGACTTCCGTCGCGCCGCGAAGGCGTTGACGGACCGGGACAGCCAGACCTTCGGCTACGGCTACTCGGTCTCGGGCAGCGAGGAGACCACCTGGCAGATGTGGCCGCACCTCTGGCAGAACGGCGGTTCGATCCTGTCCGAGGACGGCGAGCACGCCGCGTTCGACTCGAAGGCCGGCGTCGACGCCCTGGAGTTCATGCGGTCCATGGCCGTGACCGACCGCAGCGTGTACCTCGACCAGACGGACACGAAGTTCGCCCAGCTGTTCGAGAGCGACCGCGTCGGCATGATCACCTCCGGTCCGTGGGAGCTCTCCGCCCTGCAGACGGCCGGGACCTCCTACGGCGTGGTGCGGCTCCCCGGCACCGACGGTGACCACCAGACGGTGTCCGGGCCGGACCTCTGGACCCTCTTCGACAACCACGACGTGAACCGCGCGTACTGGGCGAAGGACTTCACGAAGTGGCTGACCTCGCCCGAGCAGGACGAGCGGTTCAACGTCGCGGTCGGCAACCTGCCGCTGCGGTCGAGCGAGGCCGACAGCGAAGCGTTCCGCAAGCAGGTCGACGCCCTGCCCGGACTCGACGTGATCCAGGCGAACTCCGCCAACGCGAAGCAGGTCCGCCCGACCCTGCCCGGCTACAACGGCCTGTCCGAGGCGTTCGGCAACGCGGTGTCCCGCGTGCTGCAGGGCGAGGGCGAACCGGCCGAGGCACTCCGGCAGGCGACCGTCGCCGCCGACAAGGCACTCCGTCAGGGCTAGGAGGCCCCCGTGACCACTCCCGCACTCCGCACCCGTCCGACCACCGACACCGCGCCGCCGCGGCCACCGCGCCGACGTCGATCGGCCGCCGCCCGCGAGGGCCTCGCCGGCTGGGGCTTCGTCGCCCCGGCCCTGGCGGTCGTCCTCGGCCTCACGATCTTCCCAGGGGTCTGGGCGCTCGTCCTCTCCTTCCAGCGCTGGGACGGCTTCAGCCCGCCGTCCTTCGCCGGCATCGAGAACTACCAGGACCTGGCCACCGACGCGAGCGCGCTCGCGGCCGCCGTGCACACCCTGCTGTACACGGTCCTGTTCGTCCCCGCGTCCCTGCTGCTCGGACTCGCCCTGGCCGTCGCGCTGAACCGGCGCATCCGGTTCATCGGGCTGTACCGCACGGCGATCTTCGTGCCGTTCGTGGCCTCGGCCGCGGCGACGGGCATCCTGACCACCTACCTGTTCAGCCCGCAGTTCGGCATCGTCAACAACGTGCTCCGCGTGCTGCACGTCCCGCCCCAGGGCTGGCTCGAGGACCGCGCCGAGGCGATGGTCGTGATCGTCGTCATGTCCCTGTGGGGGCAGGCGGCCTTCACGACCGTCATCTACCTCGCCGCCCTGCAGGACGTCCCCGGCGACGTGCTCGAAGCGGCCCGGATCGACGGCGCGAACAACTGGCAGACCTTCTGGCGCGTGGTGTGGCCGCAGCTGGCGCCCGTCACCGCGTTCGTCGGGATCTACCAGACCCTGCAGGCCGTGCAGCTCTTCGACCTCGTCTACGCAACCACCCGAGGCGGACCGCTCGACGCGACCCAGACGATCGTCTACTACCTGTGGAAGACGGCCTTCCAGAACCTGCAGTTCGGCTACGGGTCCGCCATCGCCTACGGCATGTTCTTCGTCACCCTCACCGCGACCGTGATCGTCACGCTCGTGCAGCGCCGAGCCGGAAGGAACGCGTCACGATGACCGTCGAGACCCGAGTACTCGAGACCCCGAACCGGCCGGACGCCGTCGCGACACCGGCGGAGCGCACCACACCCCGTCGTCGACGTCGCCTGCCGTTCAGCCCGTGGCACCTCCTGCTCGCACCGGTGGCGCTCCTCTTCCTGCTGCCGTTCGTCGAGATGTTCATGACGTCGCTCGAACCGGCCTCGGAGATCAACAAGTTCCCGCCGTCGTTCCTCCCGACGCAGTTCACGCTGTCGGGCTACACGCGCCTGTTCGCCGAGTCGGACATCCTGCACTGGCTCCTCAACACGGTCATCGTGTCGGCGTCGGCGATCGTCTCGCACCTCGTCCTGTGCTCGCTGGCCGGGTACGGGTTCGCGCGCCTGCGGTTCCCGGGGCGGACGTTCGGGTTCCTGGCGATCCTCGCGACGATCATGATCCCGTCGCAGCTGCTCATGATCCCGACGTACGTCATGTTCGCCCGGTTGCACCTCGTGGACAGCCTCGGTGCCGCGATCGTGCCCTGGCTCGCCTCGGCGTTCGGCATCTTCCTGATGCGGCAGTTCTTCCTGTCCCTGCCCGCCGAGCTCGAGGAGGCCGGCCAGATCGACGGGTGCACCCGCCTGCAGGTGTTCTTCCGGATCGTGCTGCCGCTCGCCCGTCCCGCGTTGGCGACGCTCGCGATCTTCACGCTGCTCGGGTCGTGGAACGACCTGGTCTGGCCGCTCGTGGCGATCAACGACGCCGACTCGTTCACGCTGCAGCTCGGTCTGACGAACTTCCAGGGGGCGCGGCGGACCGACTGGTCGCTGCTGATGGCGGGGAACGTGGTCGCCACGCTGCCGCTGATCCTGCTCTTCCTGGTGGCGCAGAAGCAGTTCGTCGCGACGATGGCCTCGGCCGGTCTGAAGGGCTGAGCAGCACGGACGACGGGAGGCACGGTGCTCACGGGCACCGTGCCTCCCGTCGTCCGTGCGGGCGGTCCGCAGGCACGGCTGCCGGCCGGGAGGCGCGGGTCCGCCCGGAACCGAGCCGCTGGCTGGGCGCGGACTGCCGGCCGGGAGGCGCGGGTCGGCTCGGTACCACGCCTCCCGTCCTGCGCACGGACGGACCGGAGCCGCGGGGCGGGCCGGTACCGTGCCTCCCGTCCGGGCGCATCGGCCGTCCACGCGGCCGCAGCGACCACGACGGAGCGCCCCTCGGATCCCGAGGGGCGCTCCGTCCGGTGGCCGTGTCGGCCACCGCTCACTTCAGGCCGGAGGACGCGAGACCGTCGATCACCCGCCGCTGCAGCACGATGAACAGGATCAGCACCGGGGCCATCGCCATCAGGCTCGCCGCCATGAGCAGGGGGTAGTCGATGGTCCGGTCGCTGGACAGGGTCGCGAGCCCGGCGGCGAGCGGCATGTCCTCGGCGCGGGTGGAGACCACCAGCGGCCAGAGCAGCTCGTTCCACGACCAGAGCACGGTCGTGATCGCGAGCACGCTGATCGACGGGCGCGCGAGCGGCAGCATGATCCGCCAGAAGGTCTGGAACGGGTTGGCTCCGTCCATGCGTGCCGCCTCCTCGAGCTCCGCGGGCATGTTGAGGAACGCGGTCCGCATCAGGAAGGTGCCGAAGGCGCTGAACAGGCCCGGTGCGACGATGCCGGCCAGGCTGTCCAGCCACCCGAGGCCCTGGACGATCTGGTACTGCGAGATCAGGTAGACCTGCGACGGCACCAGCAGGATCGACAGCACGATCCCGAGGATGACCGCGCGGCCGCGGAACCGCATGCGGGCGAACGCGTACCCGGCCAGGGTGCACAGCACGATCTGCGCCAGGGTGCGGATCAGGGTCACCCAGATCGAGGTCGCGAGCTGGTCGAGGAAGGGGAGCCGTTCGAACACCCGGGCGAAGTTGCTCCACTGCAGCTCACCGGGCCAGAAGGTCGGCGTCGGCGAGGTCACCTGCGCGTTCGTGGACAGCGCCATGACGATCTGCCACAGGAACGGGAACGCCATGACGAACCCACCGATGCCGAGCACCACGTGGATCCACCAGTGGCTGCCCCCGCGGCGCCCCGGACGCGTCGTCGTCTGCGCCCGGCTGCGGCTCGCCGCCCTCGTGGCCGCCGCGACCTTGCTGCCGCGCGCTTCGATGATGCCGGTCATGACTGGACCCACTTCCGCTGGACCCGGAACTGCACGACGGTGATGATGCCGATGAGCACGAAGATCACCATCGCGATGGCAGCCGCGAAGCCCTTGTCGTTGTCGATGAACCCGGCGTTGTAGAAGTAGAAGACGAGGGACATCGTCTTCGGGATGACCGGGTTGGTGGAGCCGAGGATCGCGTAGAGCAGGTCGAACAGCTGGAAGCTCGAGATCGTGGTGACGACGAGCACGAAGAAGATGCTCGGGGTCAGCAGCGGCACGGTGAGCGCGTGGAACTGGCGCCAGCGACTCGCGCCGTCCAGCTCTGCGGCCTCGTACAGCTCGGGTGGGATGTCCTTGAGCCCGGCACCGAGGATGATCATCGAGAAGCCGAGCGACGACCACAGGCCGACGAGGGACACCGCGACGAGCGCGAAGCCCGGGGTGGAGATCCAGTACGGGCCGTCGATGCCGACCAGCCCGAGGAACCAGTTCACGATGCCGAAGTCGCCGTTGTACATGATGCGCCACACCAGGGCGATCGCGGCGGGCATCGCGACGTAGGGCAGGAAGAACAGCACGCGGTAGAACTGTGCGAAGCGCAGGCCCGGCGTGTTCAGCAGGCTCGCGAGCCAGACCGCGATCGGGATGCCGAGCAGGACGATCACCGTGGAGACGATCGTGTTGACCAGCGACTGGTACAGCTGCGGGTCGGTCAGCAGGCGCCCGTAGTTCGCCAGGCCCGTGAAGGTGGCGCCGCCGAACACGCCCCAGCTCGTGAACGAGTACCAGAACGTCTGGAGGATCGGCCAGATGAAGAACGTCCCGACGCCGATGAGCAGCGGGAGCACGAACAACCACGGCCAGATGCCGTCGGTGCGTGGTGCCCGCGACGGTCGCGAGGGGCCGTCGGGACTGGTGTCGGGCGGTGCGGCCATCTGTGTGGCGTCCGGTTGCTGGGTGTTGATCGTCATCAGGTCGCTCCTCGGCCAGGGCGGTCGGATCGGGTGGTCCGTGCGGTGCGGATGGGCGGACGGGACGGAGCCGGCCGGCCGGGCGCGGGCCCGACCGACCGGCTCGTCGTCACTCCTTCGCGAGTGCTGCGTCCATCTCCTGGGCGAGCTTCTCCGTCACCTGGTCGACCGGCTCGGAGCCGTCGAAGGCGCTCGGCAGCAGGTTCGTCTCGAGGGTGTTCCACGCGGCGGTGTTCTTCGACACCGGCAGCGGCTTCGCGTAGTCGACCGCGTCGAGGAAGACCTGCAGGTCCGCGTCGGGCATGGTCTTCGTGAAGGCGTCCTGCGTGCCCTCGTACGCCGGGATGACCGCGCCCATGTCGCCCTGCTGCTGCTGTGCCGGCTTGCTCGCCAGGTACGCCTGCAGTGCCTGGGCTGCGGCCCTGTTCCCCGACCCCTCGGCGACGACGTTCGAGACGCCGTGGATGACGGTCGCCTGCTCCTTGCCCTTCGGCAGCGGGTAGACGACGACGTCCTGCTCCATGTCGGTGCCGATCAGCGCCGACCGGAACCAGCTGCCGCCCTGGTACATCGCGAGCTTGCCGGAGGTGAACCACTGGTCCGCCGTGGTGTCGGTGAGCTGCTTGATCGTCGGCGAAGCGCCCGAGTCGATCAGGTCGGTCCAGAAGCGGATGCCCTCCTGCGCGGCCTTCGTGTCGTACTCCGACTTCCCGTCGTCGATGACGGACCCGCCGGCCTGGAAGATCGTGTCGTAGTAGGTGGTCTGTCCGTCCATGCCGCCGGCGGCGCCGTACGCGCCGTCGCCCTGCAGCTTCTGCGACAGTTCGGCGGCGGTGTCCTGGAAGTCCTGCCACGTCCAGTCCTTCGACGGCATCGCGACGCCGGCCTGCTCGAACAGGGCCTTGTTCACCCAGACGCCGATCGTGTCGAAGTCCTTCGGCACGCCGTACTGCTTGCCGTCGTAGGTGTACAGCTCGTCGAGCGCCTTCGAGTACTTCGACGGGTCGATCGCGCCCGACTCCACGGCGCCGGTGATCGGTGCGAGCTTGCCGTTGCCCGCGTAGAGCTGGAAGTTCGGGCCGTTCATCCAGAACAGGTCGGGCAGCGTGTTGCTGGAGCCCTGCGTCTGCAGCTTCGTGAAGTAGTTGGCGTACGGCGTGACGTCGACGTTGACGGTGATGTCCGGGTACTCCTCGTTGAAGCCCTTGATGTTCGCCTTGATCGCGTCGACCTGGTTCTGGTCCCACACGGCGTACGTCAGGTCGGCCTTCGTGTCCTTCGCGACGGTGCCCTTCCCGGAGTCGGAGCCGGCGGACGAGGCGCTGCTGCACCCGGCGAGGAGGGCGACGGCGCTGACCGCGGCAGCGAGACCGAGCAGGGCGCGGCGGCGACCGCGGCCGTGACGGGGGGAGGGGAGGGTCATCGGGTGTTCCTTCCGGAGAGGTCGTCGCGGCCGGCGGCCGAGAAGTGACGGATCGTGGCATCGGGGAGGGGCGGCACGTCGAGCGGGACGGAGCCGTTGCGGAGCGAGCGGGTGGCGAGTGCGCCGGCGGCGACCGCCATGCGCGCCGCGATCGGGGACAGCGTCGTCGGCTCGCCGAGGGCCACCGAGCGGAGGAACTCGGTCATCGTGAGGAGGTCGGCGTCGGCGTGACCGTCCTCGACGCCGTCGACGGGGTACTCGACGTCACCGGTGACGTCCCAGTTGCGGCGGTGGGTCCACACCTTGACGACACCACCGCCGGTGTCGCCGACGTTCTCGAGCCGTCCGTGGGTGCCGATCACCGTGTAGTTGCGCCAGTAGTCGGGCGTGAAGTGGCACTGCTCGTAGCTCGCCTGCACGCCGTTGTCGAGCGTCATCATCACCATCGAGACGTCCTCCACGTCGACGACGGGGTTCAGGCCGGTCTGCTCGGCGGGCGGCCAGTTGTCGAACGAGAACCAGTCGGTCATGAGCTCGTCGCTGCGGTCCCGCCGGTCGGTGACGTCGCCGTACACGGAGAGCGACCCCATCCCGACGACCCGGCTCGTGTACGCACCGGCGAGGGCGTGCACGACGTCGAGGTCGTGGCTCGCCTTCTGCAGCAGGAGGGAGTTCACGCGGCTGCGGTCGGCGTGCCAGTCCTTGAAGTAGTAGTCGCCGCCGTTGCCGACGAAGTGGCGGACCCACACCGCCTTGACCTCGCCGATCTCACCGCGGGCGATCACCTCGCGCATGAGTCGGACGACGGCGGCGTGCCGGAAGTTGTGGCCGACGTACAGGGGCGTCCCGGTCTCGGCGGCGGTGTTCAGGACGGCGTCGGCGTCCTCGACCGTGATCGCCAGGGGCTTCTCGAGGTAGACGGCGATGCCGGCACGGAGCAGGTCGATCGCGATCTCGGCGTGGGTCCAGTCCGGGGTGGTGACGATCGCCGCGTCCACGAGGTTCGGCACGCCGTCCGAGCCGATCAGTGCCCGGTGGTCGGCGACCACCTCGGCCTCCGGCCAGTGTGCGGCGGCACGTGTCCGGCCGTTCTCCGTGGTGTCGGCGGCGGCCGTGATCCGGGCGTCCACGCCGTCGGCGTCCAGCCCAGCAGCGGCCACGTGGTCGGCGATGGCCGACCGCTGGCCGATGCCGACGACGCCGACCCGGAGCAGGCGTGTGCTCGTGGTGGTCATCTCGCTCCCTTGCGTGAATGTGACGGCAATGATGCCAAATCGATCATGAGTGCACAATAAGCACGCATGGCTCGATCACGGAAGCGTGCATCCGAGGTTGTTACATGTCGGCAACGTCACGACGACGGCACACGACGGCACGGGACGGCGCCGGCCGACTGCGGCTGCGCAGCCGACGACGGGCGGATCCGGGGTGACCTGGGCCGCGGGGCGTCAGCTCGCGACGACGAGTTCCACGCCGGCGGACGCCAGGTCTGCGGCGAACGACGCCGGCACCGCCTGGTCCGTGACGAGCACGTCGATGCGGTCGAGCGGGCAGATGCGCGCGAAGGTGGAGCGCTCGATCTTCGTCGAGTCGGCGACCACGATGATCCGCCGTCCGACCGACGCGAAGTGCCGGCTCACCTCGGCCTCGCCCTCGTGCATGGTCGTGGCGCCGTACTGGCCGGACAGCCCGTCGACCCCCAGCACGACGACGTCGAGCGCGAACCCGTCGAGGGTGTCGCGGACCGTCGGGCCGATGAGCTCGTACGACTGCCGCCGTGCCACACCGCCCGTCACGACGATCTTGACGTTGGCGCGGATCGACAGCTCGTAGCCGATGTTCAGGGCGTTGGTGACGATGGTGATGCCGCACTCGCCGTCGGCGCGGATGAAGCGCTCGGACTTGCCGAGCTCCCGCGCGACCTCGGTCGTCGTCGTCCCGCCGTTCAGGCCGACGGTGTCCCCCGGGGAGACGAGCGCGGCGGTCGCCCGGGCGATGGCGGTCTTCGCCTCGGCCTGCCGGGCGATCTTGTACTGCAGCGGCAGCTCGTACCCCGCGCCCAGCGCTGCGGCCCCACCGTGGGTGCGCGTGACCAGCCGCTGGTCCGCCAGGGTCGTGAGGTCGCGCCGGGCGGTCGCAGCGGAGATGCCGAGCGCCTCGCCGATCTCGGCGATGGAGACGTTCCCGCGGTCGCTCACGAGCTCGAGGAGCGCGTTGAGCCTCTGCTGCGGGGTCATGGCGTCATCCTACGGGCGTGTTCGCTGCGCGATGTGAGCGGAAATGATGCGCGTTGTTTGCACCGATCACGATCGGTCGGCAGGCTGTCGGCGTCCGATCAGTCCCGATCGGCACGACCGGAGGGCTCGCGATGACCGCGAACGGTGCAGCGCTCGGCATCGACGTCGGGGGCACGAGCATCAAGGTGCGCCTGGTCGCCGACGACGGGCGGGTGCTCGAGGAGCAGCGTGTCCCGACGCCCCGGGAGGACCCGCAGGCCACCGCGCTGGCCGAGCTCGTCGCGACGCTGGGACAGCGGGCCCGGACGGTCGCCCGGCGACGGGGGACGGACCTCGGGGCGATCGGTCTGGTCGTCCCCGGGGTCGTCGACGAGGACGCCGGCCGGTCGGTGCTCTCCGTGAACCTCGGCTGGCGGGACGTGCCGGTCCGGGCACGGGTCGCCGACGCCCTGCGCGCGGCAGGCGTGGACGCCGTCCCGCTCGCCTTCGGCCACGACGTCCGGGCCGGAGCGCTCGCCGAGGTCCGGGCCGCCGGTCCGGGAGCGGCCCCGGGCGGTCCGCTCGCCACCGACACCGACACCGACACCGACACCGACACCGCCACCGACACGATCGCCGCGCTCGGCCGTGGCACCGTCGCCTTCGTCCCGGTGGGGACCGGCCTGGCGAGTGCCCTGGTCGTCGACGGCCGGGTCGTACCGGGCGGCGGGTGGGCCGGGGAGGTCGGCCAGGTCCGGATCCGGGACGGCGCGCACGCGGGCCTCCGGGTCGAGGAGGTCGCCTCGGCCGGCGCCGTCGCACGCCGCAGTGGTGCTCCGAGCGCCCACGACGCGATGCTCCGGGTGCTCGACGGGGACCCGGTCGCCCGACGGGCGTGGGACGACTGCGTCGACGTGCTCGCCGACACCCTGGCCTGGCTGACGGCCGTCGCGGGGTGCCACACCCTGATCGTCGGCGGCGGGCTGGCGCAGTCCGGGCCGCTGCTGTTCGACCCGCTGCGCGCCGCCGTCGCGGACCGCCTCGCCGGGGTCCGACTGCCCGAACTCGTGGGGGCGCGCCACGGCGATGCGGCCGGCGCCATCGGTGCGGTGCTGCTCGCCCGCCAGGCCCGAGCCGGCTCGGCGCAGGCCGGCTCCGCGCGTGCCGCGTCGGTGCGTGCCGGGTCGGTGCCGGACGTGGCGGTGACCGCGTGACCGTCCTCGTCCGCGCCCCACGGATCGTCACCGCCGCGGTCGACCTGTCGGAGGCGTGGCTCGCCGTCGAGGACGGCCGGGTCGCCGCGGTCGGCACCGGTGCGGCACCGGTGCACGACCGTGTGGTCGAGGCGCCGGGCACCGTCCTGCCGGCCTTCGTCGACCTGCACGCGCACGGTGCCCTCGGGCACGACTTCGCCTCGTGCTCGGTCGCCGAGGCGCGGGCGGCCGCCGACCACCACGCCGCGCGGGGGACCACCCGCCTGGTGGCGTCGATCGCGACGGGCACGGTGCCGGACACGGTCGCTGCCCTGCACCGCCTGCGACCGCTCGTCGACGACGGCACGCTCGCCGGACTGCACCTCGAGGGGCCCTGGCTCGCACCCGCCCGCCGGGGTGCGCACGCCGCGCAGCTGCTGCACCCGCCGACCCCCGACGAGGTCGACCTGTTCGTGGACGCCGGCGGTGCGGCGCTCCGGATCGTCACCCTCGCGCCCGAGCTCCCGGGTGCGCTCGACGCGGTCCGGCGACTGGTGGCGTCGGGTACCGTCGTCGCGATCGGGCACACCGACGCCGACGGCGGCCAGGTCCGGGCGGCGGTGGACGCCGGTGCGACCCTCGTCACGCACCTGTTCAACGGGATGCCGCCGCTGCACCACCGTGCGCCCGGCCCGGTCGGCGTCGCGCTGTCGGACGAGCGTCTCACCGTGGAGTGCATCGTGGACGGCCACCACCTCGACCCGGTCACCGTCGACCTCGTGCGCGGAGCCGCGGGTGACCGCCTCGTGCTCGTCTCGGACGCCATGGCCGCGACCGGCTGCGCCGACGGCAGCTACCGGATCGCCGGCTCGGAGGTCGTCGTCTCCGACGGAGTCGCCCGGCTCGCGGACGGCTCGTCACTGGCGGGGAGCACGATCACGGTGGCAGACGCCGTCACTCGCTTCGTCGACGGTCACCCGGACCGGCTGCCGGCGGCGGTGCACGCGTCCTCGGCACGGGCGGCGTCGGTGCTCGGTCTGCGTCCGCCGCTCAGCGTCGGATCCGCCGCCGACATCGTGGTGGTCGGACCCGACGGGCGGATCCACCCGCTGCCGCTCGGACCGGCCGCCTGACCGAGCGCGGCCGCCCGCCCGGGCGGCCCGTGTCACGGAGCCGGCGCCGCCGGACGGGAGGCGCGGTGCCGGCCCGCCACGCGCCTCCCGTCCGGATCAGCGACGTGCCGGCGGGCCGCACGCCGCGCCGACGACCGGACACCGGTTGCCGTCGAGCTCGTCGGTGTACTCGTCGCCGTCACCGAGCAGCACGTGCCGGTACGCCTCGTCGTCGATCGGTTCCGCGGAGCGCACGGCAGCCTCGAGCAGGCTGTCGTCGACCTCCGGCAGGGCGCTGACGGCCACGAGCGTGCCGCCCACGACCGCGGCGACCTCGTGGCCGTGTTCGCTCGTCCGCCGCACGACCCCGCCGTCCTCGTCGCACGACGTCTCCGCCTCGGAACCGCCCCCGGGGGCGACGCCCTCGATCGGTCGGCCGCACGGCGGGGTCGTCGCCGCGAGCGTGACGACCGTCAGGTCCGATCCCGACGCGTCGCCGGGCGCGTGCGCCTCCTCGGCAGGCGAGGAGAACACCTGCAGGAACCCCGGCAGCCGCTGCTCGATGTTCGCCTCGTACACGGAGCCGTACCCGTCGGGGGAGATCGTGACGGGCCGGAAGTCCGCGCCGATGGCGACCTGCGCCCGCGCGATGGCCTGCTCGTCCCGTTGCACGTCGCTCCCGTGGACGCGGACGCCGACCGCGACGACCACCGCGACGACCGCGACCGCGGCGCCCGTCCCCAGGACGGCGCCGAGCTTCCGCAGGACCCCGCGGTGCACGAGCATCGCCGGGACCGCGGCGACGACCGCGCCCACCATGTACGGCGTGGGCGTGGACGCGAGGAGCGGGAACGTCGGCTCGGGGCCGGCGAAGGCAGCGGGCAGCAGCGCCGCGACGAGGACCGCGGGGACGAGGACGAGGCCCGCAGCACCGAGCCACGCCGTCCGGCGACGCCGGGTGGCGAGGACCGCCAGACCGCCGAGTGCTCCGCACGCCACGACCGTGTGGACCAGCAGCGCCACGAGGCCGGGTACGCCGACGAAGAACGTGAGGAGGGCGGCCGCGCGCGCGAGGTGTGCGGCGCCGACGCCGATCGCCGTCGCGCCGAGCACGTGCACCCAGGGGTGCGTCCTGGTCTGCTCGCTGGTCGTGTCGCCCACGCTGTGCCCCCGTCCGTCGGACCCCCTGTCCGACCGAGCCGATCCTCGCACGCCGCGTGCCGTCGCGGTCGGGCCGGGTCGTCAGCGGGGCGAGGGTCGGAACCAGCGGATCAGCTCGCGGAGCGCCGGCAGCGAGCTGATCTGCGTGCCGTCCGCGGCGTCGAGGTCGTCGAAGGTCGTCCGGTAGCCCGGGGCCTGCTCGACGTCGGTGTCCTCGGCCGGGTAGCCCATCGTCCACTCCGGGAACTGCCGCTCCTCGATGAGCTCCTCGGTGAGCACCGTGACCTTGGTGTGCCGGTCGTCGTGCTTGATCGTCGCCATCTTCGCGCGGACCGCCTGGTCCGGACCCTCGAGCAGCTGCAGGAAGTAGCCGTTCCGGAAGAGCAGGACGCCGGTGATGTCGTTCTCCGCGTTCGCCCGCCGACTCTGCGCGAGCAGGCCGGCGAGGTCGTCGTCGTCGAGGGATCGGGTGGCGACACTCGAGTAGATGAGGGACAGCATCGGGGCTCCTTGGTGGCGGTCGTGCCGGGTCCGTCAGTCAACTCCGCGGCACCCGTGCGTCCACGGACCACCGGGGGACGAGCGGACAGGCCGACGTCGCACGGCCGTCGGCTCTGGGAGGCTGGTGCCATGGACCCCGTCATCGTCATCGGAGAAGCCCTGGTCGACGTGGTCGACCGCCCCGATGGGCGCGTCGAGCACCCGGGCGGGAGCCCGATGAACGTCGCCGTCGGCCTCGCTCGCCTCGGCCGGGCCGCACGGCTCGTGTGCGCGCTCGGCGACGACGACCACGGCGGTTCGATCCGGGCGCACGTCGGCGCGAGCGACGTCGAGGTCGACGCGACCGCGATCGAACGCACCTCCACCGCCGTCGCGACGATCGGCGACGACGGCGGTGCGTCCTACGAGTTCGACCTCGACTGGCGCCTCGACCCGGTGCAGGTGCCGGTCGGTACGCCGCTCGTGCACGTCGGCTCCATCGGTGCCGTGCTGGAGCCGGGCGCACGGACCGTGCTCGAGGCGCTCCGCACCCGCCCGACGGACGCCCTCGTCTCCCTCGACCCGAACGTCCGTCCGTCGATCGCGCCCGACCGGGATGCCGTGCTCGCCACCCTCGAACCGCTGTTCGCCGAGGCCGACGTGATCAAGCTCAGCGACGAGGACGCCGCGTGGCTCTGGCCGGACCGCAGCGTCGACCAGGTCCTCGACGGGCTGCTGGCGCACGGGGCGGCGCTCGCCGCGGTGACGCTCGGCGGCTCGGGCTGCGCGATGGCGTCCGCCCGCGCGCGGACCACCGTGCCGGCGCCGCGCGTCGAGGTCGCGGACACGATCGGCGCGGGTGACTCGTTCATGGCGGGGCTGCTCGCCGGCGTGCTCGCACGGGGATCCGCGCCCACCGGCCTCGACACCGACGAGCTCGGACGCCTGGCGTCGCTCGCGCTGGCCTGTGCCGCCGTCACGGTGTCCCGCCCGGGCGCGGACCCGCCCGTCCGGGCCGAGCTCGACACGGACGCCGCCGGGGTCCTGGGCGCCTGACCGCTCGTCGCCCTGCCGCACGCCCGGACCGGACGTACGGGGCAGCGACCGGTGCTCGCCACGGGTGAGCCTCGCGTCGCCCGCACAACGGGGAGCACGTGGCGCCGCGGATCGACGTGGCGCGAGGTGCTCCCGGTTGTGCGCGAGCACATCGCACCGGCGGCCGACCGCGTGGCCGCTGACCGCCCGACCACCGACCGCGTGGCCGCTGACCGCCCGACCACCGACCGCGCGACCGCTGACCGCCCGACCACCGACCGCGCGACCGCTGACCGCCCGACCGCTGCGGCCCGCGCGGGCGCACGGCCGCGCACCGGCCGGGCCCCCCGCCGTCAGGCGTGCGCGGCGAGGAACGCGTCGGTCTCCGCGGCCGTCGGAGCCGTCGCCGGCCCCCGCCGTGTCACCGCGAGTGCCGCCGCGGCATTGGCACGCCGGACCGCGTCGACCAGCGAGAGCCCGCGCGCCAGGGCAGCGACGAGCACGCCGCCGTGGGCGTCACCCGCGCCGTTCGAGTCCACCGCGTCGACGGGGAACCCGGGCACCAGGACCGGGGCGCGCCCCGGCTCGGCGACCCAGCAGCCCGCTGCGCCGTCACGGGCCAGCGCGGTGCCGCGGGCGGATGCGGCGATCGCCGCGACCGCCTCGGGGAGTCCCGCGGCGGTCGGTGCCATGAGCCGTGCCTCCCGGCCGTTGGCGCTGACCACGTCCGCGCGCGCCGTGACGGGGCCGAGCACCGCCGGGGGCAGCGTGTCGACCAGCGGTGACGGGTCGAGCACGACACGGACGGAGTCCGGCACCGTCGTCAGCCAGTCGGCGATGGCCGGACCGTTGACGGCGTGCGCGAGGCCGTAGCCGGAGACGACGACGGTGTCGTCCGGCCGGAGCGCGACGCGGTCGAGGTCCGCGCGGCCGAGCCGGCCCTCGGCGCCGACGCTCGTCACGAAGGTGCGCTCGGTGGAGGCGTCGACGAGTGCGACGCAGTACCCGCTGTCGACGTCGTCGAGCCCGGGCTGCAGGACCTCGACGCCCGAGTCGACGAGCGCCGCACGGACGACGTCGCCGAACGGCCCGGTGCCGTACTGTCCGGCGAACACCACGGGCAGGCCGTCGCGGACGGCGGCGACCATCGTGTTGAGCCCGCCGCCCGCGGTGATCTCCGACGCCGAGGCGATGACGTCACCGCCGGGCTCGGGGATCGCGTCCACGCGCATGACGATGTCGACGACGACGTTGCCGACCGAGACGAGGCGGCTCACGCGCGCTCCTCGGGAGCGTGCAGCTGGCCGCGGGCACCGCCGGTGAGCAGGTACACGAGGGCGGCGACGACGAACGTCACGATCCACCCGAGGCCGTTCGCGCCGATCCAGCTGTCCGAGAGTGCTCCGACGAACACGGGGTCCGCGTCGCCGACCTGCACCGAGGTGAAGAGGAAGCCGACGACGATCGCGACGACCCAGGCGGCGAGGGCGCCCCAGGCGACGCCGCCGCGGTACCAGTAGCGGCCTCCGGCGCGGAGGTCGAGCAGCGCGGCCGGGTCGTACCAGCGTCGCTTCGCCATGTCGGCGATGAACACCCCGAGCCAGGCGGTGATCGGCACCGCGAGCACCGAGATGAACGTGATGAAGGGCGCGTAGAAGCCGTCGGCGACGAGCATGAAGTACATCGCGCCGAGGGTCGTGACGACCACGTCGACGGCGACCGCCCACACGCGGGGCACCTTGATGCCGAGGGTCAGCGTGGTGAGGCTCGCCGAGTACACCGACAGGTGGTTCGACAGCAGCAGTCCGCCGAAGGCCGCGACCAGGTACGGGATCGCCATCCAGCTCGGCAGCAGGTCGCGGATCGCCGCGACCGGGTCACCGGCCTGCGCGAGGGTGGGGTCGCCGGCGGAGACGAGGGCGCCGAGACCGACCAGGACCACGAGGGGGATGCCCGCGCCGGCGGCGCTGGCGCTGATCAGGGCGCCCGCCTTCACCGAGGTGCGCGTGTACCGGGCGATGTCCGCACCGGCGGTCGCCCACCCGATGCCGGTGCCCGCGGCGATGGTGCCGATGCCGATCACCATCGCGGCGACCGGGCCCGCGGGCTGCGACCCGACGACGTCCCAGTCGACACGGAGCACCAGGAACACGGCGACGAAGACGTTGAGGGCGCCGAACACCCACGTCGCCCACTTCTGCACGGCGACGATGAACGCGTGGCCGAGCCCGGAGACGAGCACGGTCGCGACGACGAACACGAGGATGGCGACGATCGTCAGCACCGGGTTCGCCTTCGCGTCGCCGTCGGTGCCGAACAGGATCGTGAAGAGCGACAGCAGCACGAAGGCCGCGGTCGTCGTGTTCACGGTCTCCCACCCGAGGCGGGAGAGCAGCGACACCGCGGTCGGACCGATGTTCCCGCGCACGCCGAACACCGCGCGGCTCAGGGTCAGACCGGGAGCCCCGCCGCGGCGTCCGGCGATGGAGATCACCCCGACGACCGCGAAGGACCCGGCGGCGCCGATCACCGCGACGACGAGCGCCTGCCAGATCGTCAGCCCCTGGAACGCCACGAGCGTCGCACCGAGGGGGAGCCCGAGGATCGAGATGTTCGCGGCGAACCAGACCCAGAACAGGGCCCCGGGGGCGCCGTTCCGCTCGTCGTGGGGCACGGGCTCGATGCCGCGCTGTTCGACGCTCGTCAGCGTGCCGCTGGAGAGCGTGCCGCCGGAGCGCGTGGTGGTGTCCTGGGCCATGGGGTCCTCTTACGTCATCGGAAGGGTGCTGCGGGGGAGGTGGGGTGCTGCGGGGGAGGTGAGGGTGCGGCGGGGGAGCGAGGTGCTCCCGGGGAGGGGTGGTGACCGGGCGGCGGCGGAGGGGGGACCGCCGCCGTCCGGCGTCGGGTCAGGCCCGGTGACGGAGCGCGAGCAGTCCGTCGACCAGCGGGCCGAGCTCGAGGTGGTTCACGGTCGTCACGGTGGTGACCGCGTCGACGGGCCAGGCGTCCGGACCGTGCACGGCACCGAGCACGGCACCGGCCATCGCGGCGATGGTGTCCGTGTCGCCGCCGATCGACGCGGCCGTGCAGAGCGTCTCCCAGGGGTCGAGGTCGAGCGCCACGAGGGCGAGCGCTGCGACGACCGACTCCTGGCTGGCGACGCTCGTGCCGACGAGCTGCGACACGGTGTCGATCCGGTCGTCGGCGGGGACGGTCGGCAGGAAGCCGCGCGCCCAGGTCGTCCTCGCAGCGATGTCCGCGCCCGCGACCCAGTGGCCGCGGCCCGCGCCGATCGTGGCGGCCGCGACCGCGGCGTCGAGCGCCTCGGTCCGGGAGGCGCCGCCGACGCCCGCGCTCACGGCGGCGGCGACGGCGCTCGCCCCGGCGATGCCGATCCCCGTGTCGTGGGTGACGCGCGACGCGTCCTGCACGGCGTCGACCAGACGCACGAGGTCACCGGAGGGCACGGCGATCCCGACCGGCGCGATCCGCATCGCGGCGCCGTTCGTCGTCCCCGTCGACCCGGCTTCGGACGCCGGGACGCCGTCGAGGATGCGCTGCACGGCCGTCTTCGTGCTGGGGCCGAGCAGGTCGAGCGAGCCCTTGGCCTGCATCGCGCGTTCCCAGGCGATGAGCGCCTCGGCGAAGCGGGTGGGGTCGATGTGCCCGTCACCCTCGACGAGGAGCTCGGCGACCATGACCGCCTGCTCGGTGTCGTCGGTGATCGTGCCCGCGGGCATGCCGGCGGCGATCCGCTGGTGCGGTCCGGCGTCGACGAACCCGGAGATCGTGCCGTGGTCGGCTCGGATCTGCGCGAGGGACATCGACTGCGTGGGCATGCCGAGGGCGTCGCCGATCGCGAGGCCGGTCAGGGCGGCGAGGGCGTGGGTCTGGTCGTTCACGGTGTCCTGTCGAGTCGTCATCGTGCGGTCCCGAAGCGCATGTGCAGGCGGAAGCGGTCCGGGTCGAGGAGGCTGTCGACGCGCTCGACGAACGCGCCCTGGGCGGTGCGCGAGTCACGTCGGCTCCGGAGGAACGGGGTTCCCTCGGCGCGGTCGAGCAGGCGGGCGTCCTCGGCGTCGAGGGGCACGACGTCGACCCACTGCTCGGCGCTCGCCGGTACGAGGCCGGCCTCGGCGATGGTCGCCGTGAGCGAGTCCTCGACCAGTCCGTCGGTCGGTGCAGCGGCCAGGCGGCCGACGGCGGGCAGGATGCTCCGCTCGAGCGACACCGGCCGCCCGCCCACGACGGTGCGCAGCCGGTCGACCGCGACGAACGCCGCGTCCGCAGCGTCGACCTCGACCTGGAGGCCCGGGTCGTCCACGCGGGCGAGTCGCAGGATGCGGGTGGTCACCTCGGTGCCCGAGGCGGCGATCGACCGCGCCCAGCCACCCCGCGGGTCGAGGGCGGCGCCGTCGAACGTGACGACCGAGCCGACGCCCCCGTGGGTCGAGATGTACTCGTCGTCGGCCAGGTCGGCGAGGGCGGCGCGGACGGTGCCGCGGCTCACCGCGAAGCGGGCGGCGAGGTCGTGCTCGCCGGGCAGGCGCTCACCGGCGCGGTACCGGCCCGTCGCGATCGCGTCGCGGAGGGCGTCGGCGACGAGGCGTCGCTTCGATGAGACGGGCATGGACAGGAGTGTACATGTACAACGCCTGTCCAGCCGCCGAGGCGATCACACGACGGACGGGAGGCGCGGTGCCAGCTGGCACCGCGCCTCCCGTCCTCGTGTCCGTGCGTCCGGGGACTAGACCAGTGCGGTGAACGACGCGTCGCGCACGAGCAGCGTCGTCGCGTCGCCCTCGACGGCCTGGTCGTGGTCGCTCGACAGGCCGAGCGACCACGTGCCGCCGCCCGGCTTCTCGGGCAGCGTGAACTCGACGGTCGTCCCCGAGGCGTTCAGCAGCACCGCGACGGTGTCGTCGCCCTGCTGCAGCACCAGGATCACCGCGCGGTTGCCCGCGTCGGCCCAGTCGCCGTCCTCGAAGCCCTGCGCGTCCGCGCGGAGCACCTGCACCGTCGACTCCGAGTCGCCGGGGGCCGTGCGGTACCAGAGCGGGCGGAGCGCCTCGTGCTGCTTGCGGAACGCGATCGCCGCGGTCGTGAAGGCGAGCAGGTCCTGGTCGGCGGCCTCCCAGTCGAACCACGAGATCTCGTCGTCCTGGCAGTACGCGTTGTTGTTGCCGCCCTGCGAGCGGGCGATCTCGTCGCCACCGAGCATCATCGGGATGCCCGCGGAGAGCATGAGCGTGCCGAGGAAGTTCCGACGCTGGCGGTCGCGGTAGTCGTTCACCGCGCCGTCGTCGGTGGGGCCCTCGATGCCGCCGTTGAAGGACGTGTTGTTGCTCTCGCCGTCGTTGTTGTCCTCGCCGTTGGCCTCGTTGTGCTTCTCGGCGTACATCGTCAGGTCGGCCAGCGTGAAGCCGTCGTGCGCGGTGACGAAGTTCACCGAGCAGAGCGGGGAGCGACGGGAGCCCTCGTACACGTCGGGGGAGCCGAGCGTGCGCTGCACGGCGTCGCCGAGCGTGCCCTCGTCGCCGCGCCAGAACGCGCGGAGGTCGTCGCGGTACTTGCCGTTCCACTCCGACCAGTCGGCCGGGAACCCGCCCACCTGGTAGCCGGCGGTGTCCCACGGCTCGGCGATCATCTTCACCTCGCGGAGCACCGGGTCCTGGTGGATGATGTCGAGGAACGCGGAGTGCTTCTCGGCCTCGCCGTCCTGGCGGGTGAGCGTCGTCGCGAGGTCGAAGCGGAAGCCGTCGACGTGCATCTCCTCGACCCAGTAGCGGAGCGAGTCCGTGATGAGCCCGAGTGCGGACGGGTGCGACACGTTGAGCGAGTTCCCCGTGCCGGTCGTGTCGAAGTAGTTCGCCTCGTCACCCTCGACCAAGCGGTAGTACGACTGGTTGTCGATGCCCTTGAAGGACAGCGTCGGGCCCATGTGGTTGCCCTCGGCGGTGTGGTTGTAGACGACGTCCATGATGACCTCGAGCCCCGCGGCGTGCAGGGCCTTGACCATCTCCTTGAACTCGGTGACCTGCTGGCCCGCCGTGCCCGAGGACGAGTACTCGTCGTGCGGGGCGAAGAAGCCGATGCTGTTGTAGCCCCAGTAGTTGCGGAGGCCCTTGTCGGCCAGGGTCGAGTCCTGCACGAACTGGTGCGTCGGCAGCAGTTCGACGGCCGTGACGCCCAGGTCGGTCAGGTGCTTGATCGCGGCCGGGTGCGCCAGGCCCGCGTACGTGCCGCGGATCTCCTCGGGCACGTCCGGGTGCTGCTTGGTGAAGCCCTTGACGTGCACCTCGTAGACGACGGTGTCGCGGTACGGGGTGTGGAGCAGCGTGTCGCCGTCCCAGTCGAACTCGCGGTCCGCGACGACGGACTTCGGCATGGCGCTCGCCGAGTCGGTCTCGTCGATCTGCTCGGGGTCCTCCAAGTCGTGGCCGAAGAGGGCCTGGCCCCACTCGTACGAGCCGTCGACGGCGGTCGCGTAGGGGTCGAGCAGGAGCTTCGCGGCGTTGTGGCGCAGGCCGTTCGCCGGGTCCCAGGCGCCGTGCACGCGGAAGCCGTAGCGGGTGCCGACGGTCACGTCCGGCACGACGTCGTGGAACGTGTAGCCGGTGCGGTTGCGGAGCTCGGTGCGGTGCTCGGTGCCGTCCTCGTCGAAGCGGCAGAACTCGACCCGCTCGGCGGTGCTGGAGAAGAGCGCGACGTTGGCGCCCCCGTCGACGAGCGTGACGCCGAGCGGGGTGCGGGAGGAAGTGGTCATGCTCCCACTTGTAGTGGTCGGCGACTGTGTCCTCGGGTCGGTGACGTACCCCGGACATGCCGGACCGACGACGGACGGGAGGCGCGGTGCCAGCTGGCACCGCGCCTCCAGACCGTCACGTCGTCACGACGTCACGTCAGACCGTGGCGGTCGCCTCGTCGCGGTGCGGGAGCTTCCAGCCCGGGCGCACGAAGTGGCAGGTGTACCCGGCGGGGTACTTCTCGAGGTAGTCCTGGTGCTCCTCCTCGGCCTCCCAGAAGTCGCCAGCGGGCTCGACCTCGGTGACGACCTTGCCCGGCCAGATGCCGGAGGCGTCGACGTCCGCGATGGTGTCGAGTGCGACCTGGCGCTGCTCGTCGTTCGTGAAGTAGATCGCCGAACGGTAGCTGCGACCCACGTCGTTGCCCTGCCGGTCCTTCGTGGACGGGTCGTGGATCTGGAAGAAGAACTCGAGCAGGTCGCGGTAGGAGATCTGCGACGGGTCGAAGACGATCTCGACGGCCTCGGCGTGGTCGCCGTGGTTCCGGTACGTGGCGTTCGGGGTGTCGCCGCCGGAGTAGCCGACGCGCGTGCTGATGACGCCGGGTCGGCGGCGGAGGAGCTGCTGCGCTCCCCAGAAACACCCGCCGGCGAGGATGGCGGTCTCGGTCGTGGTCATGCTGGCCTCCTGGGCGTCGTCGTTGCCGCTGGCTGCGGCATCACCGGGTGCAACCGGCGACCCCGGGCGCGTGTTCCCGGGTCGTGGTCCATCGTGCGCCCCGGTCGTCGGTGCACGGACGGCCCACGTCCAGCCGGGCGCCACCGCGGGTGCGTCAGGCCCCGGCGCCGCCGTCCACCGGGATGCTCGCTCCGGTCACCATCGAGGCCCGGTCGCTGAGCAGCCAGGCCGCCACCTCGGCGACCTCCTCGGGGCGGGCCATCCTGCCGAGCGGTACCGAGGCGTCGATCTGCTCCGTGATCCCCGGGGTCGCCGCCTCCCACGCGGCGATCATGTCCGTCGCGGTGCCACCCGGGGTGATGCCGTTGACCCGGATGCCCTCGGGCGCCCACGTCACGGCTGCCGTCTCGGTGATGCTGTTCAGGGCGCGCTTCATCGCCCCGTAGGCCGGCAGTGCGGGGTTGGCCCGGCGGCTGCCGATGCTCGACGTGTTCACGATCGCCCCGCCGCCGGAGCGGCGCATCAGGGCGGCCTCGGCGGTCATCGCGACCCAGTGGCCCCGGAAGTTGACCGCGAACTGGGTGTCGATGTCCTCGTCGCTCGTGGCGTCCAGCGGGCCGGGCTGCTGGATCGCGGCTCCGTTGTTGAAGGCGCCGTCGAGTCGCCCGTGCAGCTCGTCGACCCGGTCGACGGCGGCCCGGATGCTCGCCGGGTCGGCGAGGTCGAGCGCGACGGCGTCCGCGGTGCCGCCGGCGTCGCGGATCCCGGAGACGACGGTCTCGAGGGACCCGGTGCTCCGCGCGGCGAGGACGACTGCGGCGCCCTCGTCGGCGAAGAGCCGGGCGGCGGCGGCACCGATGCCGCGGCTGGCGCCGGAGACGAACACGACCTTGCCGGTGAGCAGGCCGTTCGGACGGGTGGTGGTGTGATCGTTCATGCCGTCAGCGTCCGTCCCGCGGTGGCCGCGCAGCCAGGTACACCCGGTACCAGGACGGCGACGTGCCCGCGGGGGGAGGATCGGGACATGGACAAGCAGGAGCTGGCCGCGTTCCTCCGCGCACGGCGCGAGCGGTTGCGGCCGGAGGACGTCGGGCTCCCGTCGGGGACCCGCCGGCGCACACCCGGGCTGCGCCGCGAGGAGGTCGCGGTCCTCGCCCACATCTCCACCGAGTACTACGTCCGGCTCGAGCAGGCACGAGCCCCTCGGCCCTCCGCCGAGGTGCTGGCCGGCATCGCGGGGACGCTGCGCCTCACCGACGCCGAGTCCGACCACCTCCACCTGCTCGCCGGGACCGCGCGGACCCGGACTGCGAGCATCCGGCGTCAGGTGCGGCCGAGCATCCTGGCGGTCGTCGACCGTCTGCCGCTGACCGCAGCGATCGTGCTCGCCGCCGACTTCGAGGTCCTCGCGTGGAACCCCCTGGCCGCCGCGCTCCTGGAGGACTTCGCCCTGCGGGACCGTCGGGGCCGCAACCTCGCCCGGCAGGCCTTCCCCGTCGGCGGGACGGGCGGGGCGTCCGAGCCGCCGTACGGCATCTCCGACGGCGCCGAGTTCCGGCACCAGGTGGTGATGCAGCTGCGGACGACGCTCGCGCAGCACCCGACGGACGTGGAGGTGGTCGCGCTCGTCGACGAGCTCCGGACGGGGAACGCGGAGTTCGCGCGGCTCTGGTCACGACACGACGTGCAGCCGGCTCCGGTGCTCACGAAGACCTTCCACCACCCGTCGGTCGGGCCGGTCACGGTCGACTGCGACAGCCTCGCGCTCGTCGACGGCGACCAGTTCCTCGTGCTCTACACCGCGGCGCCGGGATCCGCTGACGCCGATGCCCTCGCGCTCCTCGGGATGCTCGCCACGCAGACTGCCGAGCGCGGCTGAGCCACGACGGGCCGGCGGTGACGACGTCGGTGGACGCGGTGCGCACCCGTCGACCCCGCACGTGCGTGTCGTCCTGCGATCGCCTACCATTCGAACACACGTTCGAATCGGGAGGTCGGGATGATGTTGACGCACGAGGTCGCCACGGTGTGGTGGGAGCGCGGGGTGCCGGACCGGATGGTGTGGCGGGACCGACGCTGGCGGGTGAGCGACAGTCCGACGCGACTGACCGCGACGGCGGAGTTCCTGCCGTCGGCGATGACCCACGCGCCGGAGCGCACGGTGGGGTGGCGCTTCCAGGTCAGCGCCGAGGGGGACGCCGTCGTCGTCGACATCGTCCCCGAGGGCGACGGCTGGGTGGTCGCGCGGACCTGGCGCTGATCGCGAGCGAGTTCGTCCACCCGGCCCGCCGGTGCTCAGCGGGTGAGCGCGTGCGCCAGGCCGCGGACGAGCACCGCGCGTGCGCGATCGGTCGACGTGCCGTCCGGGTCGCCCCACGCCGCGCGCCCGAGGCCGTCGACCAGGGCGAGCACCGCCTCCGCCGCCACCGCGGTCGGTTCGGCGAGCTCGACTCCGTGCCGCGCGGTCCAGCGGGTGATGCCGGCCGCCACCCCGTCGCGCCAGAGGGCTCGCTCGGCGGCGACGAGTGCGTCGTCACCGTCGAGGGCGGTGCCGCTGACGGCCTCGAGGAGGCGGAAGCGTTCGGGCTCCCGGCGCACCAGGTCCAGGTACGCGGCCACTCCGGCATCGATCGCGTCGGCGAGGTCGTGCCGCGCATCGGCAGCGGCGAGCACGCGGGGGAGGACGTCCCGTGCCTGGCGTTCGAGGAGCGCGACCACCAGGTTCCACCGCGCGCCGAAGACGTAGTGCACCACTCCGTGCGCCACGCCGGCACGCTCGGCGACCGCCCGCGTGGTGAGGCCGGTCACCCCGTGGTCGCGCACGACGAGGGCAGCCGCGTCGAGGAGCTCGTCACGCCGTTCCCCTCGGGGGCGGTACGACCGCGTCTGCTGGTCCTGTGTCATCACAGGAAGCGTACGGGGCGTCCGCAGGAGTGGTCGGCAAGCTGATCTGGCCAAATGGCCGAAAGTGGAGGAGTCCCCGTGTCGATCACCGTCCGTCCCGCATCCCCGTCCGAGGTGCCCGCCGCCGCGGCCGTGCTCGCCGAGGCCTTCGCTGCCGACCCCGTCCTCGGTGAGGTCCGACCGCCGCGTCCGGGCGAGGACCGGGTCGTCGTGCTCGGCGCCCTCTTCGCCGCGCTCGTCCGGGCCGTCCCCGAACGCGCCCGGGCGCTCGACGTCGCGGTCGACGAGGGCCGGCTGCTCGGCGCCGCGTTCTGGCAGGCGCCTCGGCCGCACGTCGGCGGCACGCTGGCGTTCGTCCGGCAGGTCCCGGCACTCCTCCGGGTCCTCGGGACCGGCGGTGCCCTCCGCGCGCTGCGGCACCTCCGACGGATGGACCGCGCCCGCCCCGATGCGCCGCACTGGTACCTCGCCGAGATCGGTGTCGCTGCCGCGGCCCGAGGTCAGGGGGTCGGCGGGCTCCTGCTCGACCACGCGCTGCGCCGGGTCGACGCCCTCGCGCAGCACGCGTACCTCGAGTCCTCGACGCCGCAGAACCGCCGGCTCTACCGTCGCCACGGCTTCGGGGACGGTGCGCCGATCACCGGCTTCCGGGCGGCCGCTCCGGTCTCGATGTGGCGACCCGCGGTCGGTTGAGCCGCGACCGACGGACGGACGGGAGGCGCGGTGCCAGCCGGTACCGCGCCTCCCGTCCGTCGGGTGGTGACGTCGGCCGTCAGGCGACCGCGATCTCGTTGGGGACGCCCGGCAGCTCGTCGCTCGACGCGACGACCTCCCCGGTGGTGAGGTCCACCGCGTGGATCTTCCGCTCGGTCGGGTCGGTCACGTACGCGACGTCACCCGCGACCTTCAGTGCGGGGTGGGCGTCCTGCCACTCGGTCGGACCCTCCCAGGCGTCGATGACGTCGAACGTGTCGATCGGCTCGCCCGTCTGCTCGTCGAAGGTGTGCAGGGCGCCGTCGGAGCCGAGGATCACGGCTTCGTCACCGGGACCACGCGCGATGTCGCGGAAGGTGAAGCCCACACCCTCGGGCATGTCGGCCACGCGGTACTCGCCCGACGCGGCGTCGATGAGTGCGACCTGGTCGAGCAGGTAGCCCTCGCTGTCCGGGTCGTCGTTGTAGTCACCGACGGCCACGGACGAGTCCTCGGTGGTGAACAGGTTGCCGGTGCGGCCGTACTCGGTCGGGGCGTCGATCTTCGCGAAGGCGCCGTCCTGGTAGACGAGGGCGCCGTCGGTGCAGCCGAAGACCGCGACCTCGCCCTGCACCGCTCCCTCGCCGTGCACGTTCGGGCACGCCTCCGAGCGGGCGAGCTCGGTGCCGTCCTCGTCGAGGGCGCGGACGCCGGTGCGCTCCTCCTCGGTGCCGATCGTGCTGAGGAGCGTGCCGTCCTCGAGCACGATCGCGACGCCGTGGTGTGCCGCCTCGGACTCCGTGGTCTCCACCTCGGGCAGCGTGGCGCCGTCGAGGTCGTCGTGGTCGAACACCGTGACGTCACCGCTGCCGTCCGCGAAGAGCGCGGTCTTCTCGCCGTGCACGACCGCGTGGCCGCCGGTGTCGGCCGGGAAGACGGCGTCGGTCAGGGCCGGGTCTGCGGCGGTGTCGAGGACCCGGAAGCCCTCGGGCACGGTGACGAGCACGTGGCGGCCGTCCCCGGCGGGGTTCACGCGGGTGAAGCCGTCGATGCTGTCGTCGGCGACGACCCGCAGGTCCTGGTCGAGGGTGAGCAGGCCGCCGTCGTAGGTGAGGACGATGCGGTCGCCCTCGGCGGATGCGGCCTCCGTGGTGCGGGTACCCTCGGCCTCCGCGTCGGCGGGGCCCGTCGAGCAGCCGGTGAGGACGAGGGCCGCGGCGCCGAGCAGGGCTGCGGGCGCGAGCGTGGTGCGCAGAGTTGTCATGCCGTTCACTGTACTGATTCTCATTCTCAATTAGAAATCGACAGGCCGTCGACGATCGCCGCCGTGTTCGACCGCATCATCCCGAGGTAGGTCGAGGCGACACCGTCCTCGGTCAGCGACTCGGAGGCGAGCGGACGGATCTCCACGTGCACGTCCACCTCGTCCGCCAGCACCTCGGCCAGCCGTGCGGGCTGCGAGAGGTCGGCGAAGATCGTCGGGACGCCCGCCTCGTCGATCGCCGACGCGAGGTCGCGCAGGTCCGCCGCGCTCGGCGATGCCAGGGTGGTCCCGCTCGGGATGACGGCGCCGACGACCCGGAAGTCGTACCGGTCCGCCAGGTACCCGAACACGTGGTGGTTCGTCACGAGTGCCCGTCGGTCCTCCGGGATGCCTGCGAACGCGTCGGACATGTCCGTGTCGAGCGTGGCCAGCTCGTCGAGGTACGCGTCGGTCCCGCTCGGCTCGACGCCCGCGTCCCGCAGGGCGTCGTCGAGGGCCTCGACGACGTCGACCATGCGTGCGGGGTCGGTCCAGAGGTGCGGATCGGGGCCGCTGTCGTCCTCCGTCGTCCACTCGAGCGCGTCGACGTGCTCGCCGGCCGTGAACACCGGGACACCGTCGGAGGCGGCGGCCTCCACGTGCCGGGCGACGCCCTCCTCGAGCCCGAGCCCGTTCTCGACGACGAGGTCGGCGCTCCGGAGCCGGGCGGCCTCCTGCGCGGAGACCTCGAACGAGTGCGGGTCGGCACCCGCCGGCATGAGGACCATCACCTCGGCGGCGTCCCCGACCACCTCGGTGACGACGTCGCCGAGGATGTTCGTCGTCACCGCGACGACCGGGCGGTCCGACCCGGCGGAGGAGCACCCCGCCGTCACCGCGACCAGTCCGGCGGCCACGGCCAGCGCGGCGCTGGCGCGGAACCGGCGGGTCACAGTCCGACCTCGGCGAACGCGACGGGCGCCGCGGCCAGGTCGATCGACCGCGCGAGGCGTGCACCGTCCGCGAAGTCGATCTCGTGCACCTGCTGCCCGGAGGCGTCGGCGACGTAGGCGCGCTGGGCGTCGAGCTGCAGGAGCGGCTGCTCGCCCGGGTCGAGCAGCGGTTCGGTGGTGGCGACCGTGCCCGTCGTCGCCGCGATCACCACGACTCGACCCTGGTCGTCCACGCCGACGACGTGCTCGTCCTCGTCGTCGACGGCCGTCACGGCGCGGAGGGGCCGTTCGGTCTCGACGAGTCGCCAGGTGCCCTCGCGGCTGTCGAGCAGCCACGCGCCCCGGTCGCCGGCGAGCCCGGCGACCGTCGGTCGACCCGCGCGGGCGGAGAACTCCGTCGGGCGTGCGGCCCCGTCGGGCAGCGCGACGGTGGTGGTCTCGCCGTCCTCGCCGAGGACGACCGCCCCGTCCGAGCAGCCGACCACGGCGCCGGCCCGGGTGACGATGCCGCCCGCGGGGTCGGTGCACGCGGCCTCGGCGCCGCTCGGCTCGCCGTCGGCGTCGAGCACCCGGACGCCGTCGTCGGTGCCCGCGACCAGCTGCTCGCCGAACGGCAGCAGGACGGTCGCGTCGATCCGGACCGTCTCCTCGACGTCACCCTGTCCGAGTGCGGCCCGGTCGAGGACGACGCCCTCGCCGCGCTCCGGCCAGGTGATGGTCGTCATCGTCTCCGACGAGTGCACCTCGACGGGCCCGCCGCCGTCGATCGAGCCCACCACGCGCGGTTCGGCCGCGTAGTAGTGCGTGTGGTCGCCGTGGTCGACGGTCCACGAACCGCCGTCGACGATCGTGGTGCGGTCCTCGGTGCTGCTGACGAGGAACCGTCCGTCGGTCGCGGAGTGCTCAGGCGCCTCGACGTCGTCGAGCGCCGTGGTCTCGCCGCTCAGCAGGTCGTGCACCGCCGTCTCGCCGGCGGCGGACACGGCCAGGAGGCGCACCTGCGGCTCCTGCGCCTCGCTCGCGCCCTCGACGTAGCCGTGGGGCTTCGCCGTGCCGGTCGCGTCGTCGGCGGCCGGTCCGGCGGTGCCTCCGGTCGAGCAGGCGGTCAGGCCGAGCGCGAGTCCGGCGGCCACCGCTGCGGTGGTCATGCGTCGCGCCGCGACGCGGCGGGTCGTGGTGGTGGTGGGGTTCGTCATGCTCCCTCTCGTGGTGCTGGTGCTGGTGCTGGTGCTGGTGCTGGTGCTGGTGCTGGTGTGGTCGTGGTCGTCCGCCGCCCCCGGTGCGGCAGCAGGGCGGCGAGGCCGCGGGAGACGGCGACGCCCGCGACGGCGACCGCCGCGATGCTCGCGCCGGCGGCGGTCCCCGCGTGCCAGGAGACGAGCAGGCCGGTGGTGACGGCGGCGCTGCCGATCACCGCGGCGAGGAGCATGGTCGACCCGACCTGCCGGGTCCAGGCCCGGGCCGCGGCGGCGGGCGCGAGCAGGAGCCCGACGACCAGGAGCGTCCCGACCGCGCGGTAGGACGCGACGACCGCGAGCGTGACGAGCCCGACGAGCACGACCTCGGCCAGTCGGGGACGGAGGCCGAGCGTCGCCGCCTTCCGGACGTCGAAGGCGGCCGCGGTGAAGGGCCGGTGGAACGCCGCGGCGAGGACGAGTGCGACGGCGACCGCGACGGCGAGCCCACCGATGTCGGTCCGGGTCACGGCGAGGACGTCGCCGAACAGGATCGCGGTGACGTCGGTGGCGAAGGACCGGGACGAGGACACGATGATGACCCCGAGGGCGAGCATGCCGACGAACAGCAGCCCGATCGAGGTGTCGTACGACAGCCGGGCGCGACGACGGAGTGCGCCGACGCCGACCACCATCACGCCCGCGCTCACGGCCGCTCCGAGCACGGCGGGGATCCCGGTGAGGGTGGCGACCGCGACGCCCGGGAGCATGCCGTGTGCGAGTGCCTCGCCGAGGAACGCCATGCCCCGCACGAGCACCCACGTGCCGACGACCGCGCAGAGGACCGCCGCCAGGGTGCCGCCGACGAGGGCGCGCAGCATGAAGTCGACGGAGAACGGGTCGGTCAGCCAGGTCACGCTGGGAGACGCTACATGAAAACGACTATCGATACTGATAGCGTGCTCAGGTGCTCACCACCGCGGTTCCCCCTGCCCTCGAGGTCACGCACCTCGTCGTCCGACGCGGTGACCGGACGGTGCTCGACGGTCTCGACGCGACGTTCCCCGCCGGGGTCGTCACGGCGCTCACCGGACCCAACGGATCCGGCAAGTCGACGCTGCTCGACGCGCTCGCCGGAGTGGTGACGCCCGTCGGCGGGGCCGTGTCGGGCCTCCCGTCCGGCGGAGTGGCGTACGTGACCCAGGCGGTCCCGCCGTCCGCGCTCCCGCTGACCGTGCGGTCGACCGTCGCGATGGGGCGCTGGCGGGCACGGCCCTGGTGGCGACCGCTCGGACGGGCGGACCACGCGGTCGTCGACGCGCAGCTGGACCGGATGGGCATCACCGACCTCGCCGACCGGCCGCTCGACGAGCTGTCCGGCGGGCAGCGGCAGCGCACGCTCGTCGCCCTCGGTCTCGCGCAGCGCGCGCCGGTCCTGCTCGTCGACGAGCCGACGGCGGGCGTCGACGCCGGGTCGGCGGCCCTCGTGACGGCGGCGCTCGCCGCGGAGGCCGCCGCGGGTGTCGTCGTCGTCCACGCGGCGCACGACCCGGTCGCGATCGCCGCTGCGGGCCGGGTCGTGGCCCTGGCGTGATCTCAGAAGATCCCCGCCGGATCTTCTGAGATGATGGGCGATCTCAGAAGAATTGCCCGTGGTGTTCTGACGTCCGTACGGAGGGCTGCGCATGACGACCTGGCCTGCACTCGGTCACGAGGAGCTGGAGTGGACGAGCCGGTACGCCGAGGTCGGCGTCCGCGCGGCGCGCCGTGCTGCGCTCTCTGAACGGTACCGAGCGGCCGTCCCGCCGATGATCGCGGCACTCCCGCTCGTCCTGGACGATGCACTTGCAGTCCTGGTCGATGAAGCAGCCACAGCGCTCGCCCGGTTCGACGGTGAGCTGGGTGCTCGCGTGGCGCCGTTCTCCTCGCTGCTCCTGCGCTCCGAGGCTGCAGCGTCGTCGCAGATCGAGCACCTGACGGCCAGTGCGCGCCAGGTGTTCACTGCAGAGCTCGGCGCACCGGGGGAAACGCAACGCTCAGGAGATCGTCTCGAACACCCGTGCGATGCGCACCGCGGTCGAGTTGTCGGACGCGCTGACCACGGACACCGTCCTCGCGATGCACCGTGTCCTCATGGCAGACGATCCGCACCACGAGGCGGGCCGCTTCCGGCAGGAGGCTGTCTGGGTCGGAACGAGCGGCAGGAGCCCGGTGGGCGCGGACTTCGTGGCTCCGGCGTGGCAGCGTGTGCCGGCGCTGGTCGACGACGTGATGGGGTTCGCGCGACGAGTCGATGTCCCGAGACTGGCGCAGGTCGCCGTTGCCCACGCGCAGTTCGAGACGATCCACCCCTTCACGGACGGGAACGGCCGGACCGGGCGGGCGCTGCTGCAGGCGATGCTCCGTTCCAACGAGCTCACGCAGAACGTGACCGTCCCGGTGTCCGCGGGCTTGCTCACCGACACGGACGGCTACGTCGCAGCGCTCACGGCGTACCGGAGCGGAGACATCGCGCCGATCGTGCGTGCGGTCTGCGACGCGGTCTTCGTCGCTGTGGCCAACGCGCGCCGACTGGTCGGCGACATCGAGAGGATCAGGCGCGGTTGGACCGAGCGGGTCACGGCGCGTCGTGACTCGGGCGTCTGGACCGCGATGGACATCGTCGTGCGACAGCCGGTGCTCAACGCCACGGTGCTGGCCGCGGAGATGGGTGTCGAGCCGCGGAACGCCTACCCGCACATCCAGAAGCTGGTGGAGGCCGGCGTCCTGGTGTCGAAGAACGAGTACCGCCACGGCGTGCTCTACCGGAACGACGAGGTCCTGCAGGCACTGGACGCCTTCGCAGCGCGAGCGGGGAAGCGAGGCTGACGCCGCACGGCGGGTCCGATCGGGTCAGGCCGACTGATCGAGGGCACTTCGCGCTGCTGCCACCACCGCCGCGTCCGTGACGGTGTGGCCGGAACCGTCGTCGCCGCTGCCCATCGGGACGCCGTCGTGACCGCCCGCGACCGACCGCTTGGCGGAGAGGTGCACCGCGGCGACCCCGGTCGCGACCAGTGCTCCGATGTCCCGCGCGTGGACCCCGGCCCCCGCCATCACCTGCACGGGCCCGGCGGCGTCGACCATGCGCGCGATCGTCGTCGCTCCCGCCGGAGCGCTCGCGGCGCCGCCGGAGGTCAGCACCCGCGTGACGCCGAGGTCGGCGAGCCGCGCGACCGTCGCGACCGGGTCGGCGGCGTGGTCGACCGCGCGGTGCAGGGTGACCTCGGCGTGCGCGGAGACCGAGCGGGTGGCGGCCACGAAGCGGCGGAGGGCGTCCTCGTCGAGGGTCCGGTCCGGGCGCAGGGCACCGACCACCACCCCGGCCGCTCCCGAGCGCAGGACCGTGCGGACCTCCCGCTCCATGAGCGCGAGCTCGTCGTCGTCGTACGTGAAGCCCCCGGGGCGGCAGCGCACCAGGGCGTGCGCCGGGATCCCGGTCTCGTGCGTGGCCTCGACCAGGGCCTGCGAGGGCGTCAGGCCGCCCAGCTCCAGGCCGATGCAGAGCTCGACCCGGTCGGCGCCCCCGTCACGGGCGACCAGGGCCCCGGCGGGCGACGTCACGGCGATCTCGAGGGCGACGGTCATCAGGCGGCTCCGAGGGGTTCGTTCGACGGCGGCACGATGCGCGCGGACAGGTCCGGCGGCGTCGCGAACTCCCGATCGTAGGGGAACAGCGGCCGCTCGATCCGGTGGTGCCCGAGGCGGAGCAGGTCCTGGTCGACCCCTCCCGGAGTGAGCGCCAGCATCCAGTCGGCCGCCATGTCGAAGAGTTCCGGCTCGAGGTAGCCGATCTTCACGACGACGACGTCGGCCCGACGCGGGTCGAGGTCGAGATCGGTGAAGTCGTGCTCGTGGTGGTACGGCTTGCGGAGCGTCGTCAGGATCGCGAAGACGCTGCCGACCTGCAGCACGACCTCGGTCTCGGCGTCCCGGTCGCCGTGCTCGACCGCGTGCACCCGGCCGGTCATCGTGATCGGCCCCGCGTGCACGTCGTCGACCTCGGCGCCCGCCGTCACCGTCACGGTCGCACCGACCCCGGCCGCGACCGCCTCGGCGACGGCGGCCGGGCCGGGGACGCTCGCGTAGATGACGGTGGGGCCGTCAGGGGTGGCGAAGGCCGGGTGTGCGAGCACCTGCGTGAGACCCCAGGTCATGTCACCGGAACCGCCGGCGGTCGGGTTGTCACCGGAGTCCGACACGAAGAACGGACGCGCGGTCCCGGGTGCGAGGGCGGCGGCGAGGCACTCGTCGAAGGAGCCCGTCGGTGCCACGAACACGAAGTCCTCGCGGGCGTCCCAGAACGCTCGGGCCAGGCGCTCGGCGCCCGCGGCCACGACGTCGCGGTCCCACCCGGTGACGACGGTGACGGCACGGTCGCGGGGCTGGTCGGCCCAGGCGTACCCGACCCAGATCGCCGCGTCGAGGACGCCGTCCTCCTGCTCGACCTCCGGCACCTGCCCGTAGATCGACGCCGCGGGCTCGATGCGGGTCGACGTCTGCTCGCCGGGCAGCAGCACCGGGATCGGGATCCACGCCTTCACCGGGCGCCGTCCTCCGACCGGCCTGGTGGTGAGCACGTCGACCAGGTTCCGGACCGCGCGCTCCTTCGTCTCGAGGGTGTCCTCGTGCGGGGCCGTCCGGTAGCAGGTGACGAGGTCCACCTGGTGCGCGAGCTCCCGTGTGACGTTGCCGTGCAGGTCCATCGATGCCGACACGATGACGTCCGGCCCGACGACCGCGCGGATGCGGCCGAGCAGGTCGGTCTCGGCGTCGTCGAGTCCCTCGACCACCATCGCGCCGTGGATGTCGTACCAGAGGCCGTCGACCGGCCCGATCTCCGTCAGGCGCGCGACGATCTCGTCGGCGAGTTCCTCGTAGGCCGGCCGGGCGACGACCCCGCCGGGCAGCGCGTGACCGATGAGCGCTCCGCGGAACTCGGCCGCGTCGGCGTACGACGCCAGGAACGGGTACCGCGCCACGACCTCGTCACCGCGGTCCGGGTGGAAGGCGGGCGCGAGCGTCCGGGTGGGCGTGAAGGTCGAGGTCTCGATCGCGAGTCCCGCGATCGCGATCACCGGGCGACGTGCGTCCGGAGCGGCGGCGGTGACGGCGGGGTCGGGCACGGGATCAGCATAGGCAGCGGCCGCGGAGACCCGGTGTCGGTGGAAGTGCGGACTGGCGCGGCCCCCGGACGAGGGTCAGGATGACCGCAGTTGCATCCTGCAACGGTGCAGGAGCCAGGAACAGAGGAGTCCCCGTGAAGCACACCCTCGCAGCGGCGTTCGCCGCCGTGGCCGTCGTCGCCGGCGGCGTGTTCGCCGCCACCCCCGCCTCCGCGCTGCCCGCGGGCACCGAGGTCGTCGGCGGCGAGAAGGCACCCACCACCACCTGGGCCGTCCAGCTCGAGGCGTCCGGCGGCACCATCCCGTCCGGGTACGTCAGCAACTGCACCGGCGAGCAGATCAACGCCTCGTGGATCGTCACCGCCCGCCACTGCATCGACGGCATCGGCGCGATGAACGTCTACCACTCGAACTCCACCACGAACCGCGGCACCGCCGTCGCGATCGACCGCGTCAGCGCCGCGCCGGCCGGGGACATCGCGCTCGTGCACCTGCGCAGCACCTACGCGCTGTCGACCTACGCCCCCCTCGACCTGACCGCCGCGGCGAAGTCGAGCGGGACCGGCGTGATCCAGGGCTACGGCCTGCGGGCGAACGCGCAGCAGTCGGACGCGCTGTACCAGGCGACCGTGTCGCTCACGGGTGCGACGCGCGACGCCTACAGCGGCAAGGCGCAGCACGTCACCGGCGTCACCGGCGCATCGAACCACGGCGACTCCGGCGGCCCGCTCCTGGTCAACGGCAAGGTCGTCGCGGTGTGCTCCACCGGCGACAGCGCCGACCCCGGTGCGGACACGACGGCCGGGTCGAACTACGCACTGCTGTCGCAGTCGTCCTCGTGGATCCGGTCGACGGCGGGCGTCTGACCGACGCGACCCACCGACGGACGGGAGGCTCCCCACCAGCTGGTGGGGAGCCTCCCGTCCGACACGTGGTGACGTCGGCGACGTCGGCGACGTGGGCCTCAGGCGCCGTGCGCCTCCTCGGCGACCGGCTGCCACTCGCGCCACGTCGCGAGCCGCGACTCGTAGTCCTGCTCGGCGATGCCGAGCGGCGCCTTGCCGAAGAAGACCCGCAGCGGCGGCTGCTCGGCGTCGACGACCTTGAGGATCGCCGAGCGGGTCGCCTCGGGCTTGCCCGGGTCCGATGCGGACGGACGCTTCGAGGCGGCCTCGCGGACGTCCGCGTAGGCGTCGAGCTCCTCGCTGTGCTTCGAGGACGGACCGGACCAGTCGGTCGAGAAGCCGCCCGGCTCGACGAGGGTGACGGAGATGCCGAACCCCGAGACCTCCTGCGACAGTGACTGGGACAGGCCCTCGAGCGCCCACTTCGACGCGTGGTACGCGCCGACCGTCGGGAACGCGCTGATGCCGCCGATGCTCGAGACCTGCACGATGTGGCCCGAGCCCTGCTCGCGCATGATCGGCAGCGCCGCCTGCGTGACCCAGAGCGCGCCGAAGAAGTTCGTCTCGAGCTGCGCGCGGACCTCGTCCTCGGTGAGCTCCTCGACCATGCCGAAGTGGCCGAAGCCCGCGTTGTTCACGACCACGTCGAGCCGGCCGAAGTGCTCCGCAGCCTGCTGCACCGCAGCGGTGTCGGCGGCCTTGTCGGTGACGTCGAGCCGGATCGCCAGGAAGGTGTCCGGGTACTGCTCGACGAGTGCCTGCACGTCGTCGGTGTTCCGCGCGGTGCCGGCGACGGAGTCCCCGCGCTCCAGTGCGGCTTCCGCCCACTCGCGGCCGAAGCCCTTCGACGCTCCGGTGATGAACCAGGTCTTGGCCATTCGCTGCCTCCAGTTGCTGATCGGGTGACCGCGAGCAGGCAACGCCCGTCGCCCGGGCGCGACCTGTGTGCCCGGGTGACACGTGGCCGACTGGACCGGCACGGAGCAGCTCGCGAGCACCATGGCCCCATGAGCCAGTACGAGAAGCGCGACCCGAACTCCCTCTACCCGAAGCCGCCGTTCCCGAAGCAGGAGCAGTCGCTGCCGGGTGCCGCGTGGAGGATGGACCCGGAGCCCGACCACGGCGAGCAGAGCTACGTCGGCAAGGAACGGCTGACCGGCTTCCGCGGCATCGTGACCGGTGCCGACTCCGGCATCGGCCGCGCCGCCGCCATCGCGATGTCCCGTGAGGGTGCCGACCTCGTCCTCTCCTACCTGCCCGACGAGCAGGAGGACGCCGAGCAGGTCCGCGACCTCCTGGAGTCCGAGGGCCGCAAGGCCGTCCTCGTCCCCGGGGACATCTCCGACGAGCAGTACTGCAAGGACCTCGTGCAGAAGGCGGTCGACGAGCTCGGCGGGCTCGACACCCTCGTCATGGTCGCCGGTCGCATGGACAGCAACGACGACATCCTGTCGCTGACCACCGAGCACTTCGACTCGACGTTCAAGACGAACATCTACTCGCTGTTCTGGCTGACGCAGGCCGCAGTGCCGCACCTCGAGCCCGGCTCGACGATCGTCACGACCGGATCGATCCAGGCAGCGACCCCGTCGCCCGACAAGATCGACTACGCGATCTCGAAGAGCGCGGTCAAGACCTTCACTGAGGCCGTCGCGCAGCAGCTCGCCCCGAAGGGCATCCGTGTCAACTCGGTCGCGCCGGGTCCGGTGTGGACGCCGCTGCAGCCCGGGTCCGACGACGCCGAGACGGTGTCGCACTTCGGCGAGCAGTCGCCGTTCGGCCGCCCCGGCCAGCCGGCCGAGCTCGGAGCCGCGTACGTGCACCTCGTCAGCCCGGAGTCGAGCTACCAGTCCGGCTCGACCATCACGATCGCCGGCGGGACGCCCGCGTTCTAGACGGCGCTGCAGGAGGACGGGAGGCGCGGTGCCAGCTGGCACCGCGCCTCCCGTCTGCGGGTCGTCGCGTCAGCCCTGCGGCGGCGAGTACAGCTGCAGGTCGTTGCCCTCGCTGTCCTTGAAGGGCACGATCTTGCCCCACGGGTGCTCGCTGACGTCACCCGCGAACTCGACACCCTTCGACCGCAGGTCGGCGACCTCGTCCTCGATGCTGCCGTCCGGCTGGAACGACACGACCGCGCCGCCGCCGCTCGACGGGCTCGCCGACTCCCGACCGTTCAGGCCGATGAGCAGGCCGTTCGCGTCGATCTCGCTCCAGTCGTCGTCCTCGCTCGCGACCGTCAGGCCGAGCGCGTCGCGGTAGAACGCGACCGCGCGCTGCATGTCACTGACCGGTACCCAGACCGCTGCCACTCCGCTTGCCATGGTGTTCCTCTCGTCGTGCCGTCTCGTACCCGGCCGACGGTAGGTCGCCTGGTTGCGTGCGGGCACAGGCGGGGTGGTGTCCCAGTGCTCGGGTGGCAATGTGGGCCGGGACGACGGGAGCAGGGCATGGCTGGTGTGACGCACGTGGTGCTGGTGCAGTGGGACGCAGCGCGGGACGGGGTCGGCGAGCACGCCGTGCAGGCGGATGCGCTCTGCCGTGACCACCTGCCCCGCATCGACGGGGTGGAGTCGGTGCACTCCGGACCGAGCATCAGCACCGAGGGCCTCGAGGGCGGGTTCGACTGGATGCTCACCGTGCGCTTCCGTGACCGCGCGGCGCTCGCCGGGTACCTGCCGCACCCGGAGCACCGTCCGGTCGCCGACCACATCGGCGCCGGCAGCAGCCGCGTCGTCGTGTTCGACGTCGAGGACTGAGCCGGCGACGTCCTCCGCCGGGCCACGAGCGTCAGGCTGAGCGGTCTCTGATCTGCGCGTGCCGCGCGTGCCGGGCACGGGCGGCTCTCCCTGGGACGATGGGCGGATGAGCACCGAGCCCGAGCGCCGCCGCAGGAGGGCCGACGTCGTCGGCATCCTCGAGCCGAACCCCCACCCGCTGGCGACCGTCACGATCGGCATCGGGGCCGTGGTCGTGCTGACGGTGATCGGGTTCTTCCTCGATTCGGTGGACGCGGGGCTCGCGAAGGCGTTCAACACGCTGCACACCGGTGCGCTCGGTGCGTTCACGACGGCGGTCTACCACGTCATCAGCCCGGTGCCGGCGATCGCGATCACGTTCGTCGTCGCTGGTGTCATCTGGTGGCGGGCACGGGACCTCCGACCGGCCCTCGGCTTCGGCATGACGATCGCGATCACGTGGCTGCCGTCCGCGGTCGTCAAGGAGATCGTCCACCGCGCCCGGCCCGACGTGGCGCTGCTGCCGCACCCGTTCCCCGTCCAGCCCGACCCCGGGTACCCGAGCGGGCACACGGTCTACATCACGGCGTTCGTGATCGCGCTCGTGTGGGTCGTCCGCGAGACGCGGTGGCACCAGGTCGCCCGGGTCGCCGGTGTCGTGGCGATCGTGGTCGTGTTCCTGTCGGTCTCGATCGACGCCGTGCACTACCCGACGGACGCGGCGGCCTCGATCCTCTGGGCGCTGGCGGTCGCGCCGGCGGCCCGGGTGGTGTGGGTCGACTGGGCGATGCCCCGCATCCCGTTCCTCCGCCCGCGTGAGGGTGCCGCGGTACCGCTCGGGCGCCGCCACTGAGCGGCGCACGGCCCCGCGGCCCCACGCCGCTACGCCCGGCTGCGCTGCGCTGCTACGCCCGGCTGCGCCGCGCCGCGACGAGCGCGACGACGGCGACCACGGCGGCCGCGAGCATGACGACCGCGAGCGGCGCCGCCGTGTCCTCGCCCCCGATGCTCACGAGCGGCGACACGAGCGCCGCGAGCCCGAACTGCAGGGCGCCGAGCACGGCCGAGGCGCTGCCCGCGACCCCGGGGACCGCGCCGAGCGCCAGCGCCGTCGCGTTCCCGAGCACGAGGCCGAGCGACCCGACCGCCGTGAAGAGCGGCACCGCGAGCCAGAGGACGGGCGCCCCGGTCACGACGAGCAGCGCGAACGCCACGGTGGACGCCACCACGAGGGCGATGCCGAGCGTCAGGACGCCCTCGACCGAGCGGGTCGCGGTGAGCTTCGCCGACAGGATGCTCACGCCCATCAGCGCGAGTGCGTTCAGACCGAAGGCGAGCCCGTAGCCGACGGTGTCGAGCCCGAGCATGCCCTGGTACAGGAACGGTGACGCCGAGATGTACGCCATCATCACCGCGAACGCGAAGCCGAAGACCGCCGTGTACCCGACGAAGGTGCGCGATCGCAGCGCTCGCAGCGGGGAGCCGGACGCCACGCGCTCGGCCCGGAGCGCGTCACGCCGCGAGCGCAGGTGCGTCTCCCGAACGACGGCGAGCACGGCGACGAGCATCAGCACCGACAGGCCGAGCACGATCGTCAGCAGTCCGCGCCACCCGATCGGTCCGGTGAGCAGACCGCCGAGGAGCGGTGCCACCACGGGCGCGACCCCGCCGACGATCATCATGAGCGAGAAGGCGCGGGCGGCGGGCTTGCCGGTCGCCAGGTCGGAGATCACGGCGCGGCCGATCACCATGCCGGCCGCCCCGCCGAGGCCCTGCAGCAGCCGGGCGACGACGAGCACCGCCACGTTCGGCGCGAGCACCGCTGCGGCGCTCGCGAGGACGCAGAGCGCGGCGCCGGCGAGGAGCGGGGGCACGCGGCCGAAACGGTCCGACAGCGGCCCGAACACGAGCTGCCCCGCGGTCACACCGACCAGGAACGCCGTCAGGGTGAGCTGCACGGTCGTCGCCGAGGCGGACAGCTCCGTGGTCATCCGCGGGAACGCCGGCAGGTAGAGGTCGGTCGCGAAGGGCGCGACCGCGCTGAGCAGGCCGAGCACGAGCAGCAGGGGAGTCGTGATGCCCGTGGGGCGGGTGGAGGGCGTCGCCGTGGTGGCGCGGATGGATCCGGTGTCCGTCGTCATGGTTATGAAACCATAACTCATCGTCACTGGACGGTACAGTGACGACATGGCACCAGCGGTCTCCGACGACGCCCTCGCCGAGTTCGCCGACGTCGTCCTGCGCATCGGTCGCGAGGTCGACCCGCACGGCCCGCACGCGCTCGACATCGTCCCGCTGACCGGCACCGAGGCGCTCGTGATGCGCTGGGTGCACCGGAACCCGGGTGCGTCCCCGAGTGCCGTGGCCGACGCCACGGCGCTGCAGCGCAGCAACTGCAGCGTCGCGCTCCGCTCGCTCGTCGCGAAGGGCATGGTCGAGCGCCGCACCGACCCGGGCGACGCCCGGACCGTGCAGCTGCACCCCACCGCCCTCGCCCACGACAGCATCGCGCGGTTGCACGCGCACTGGGCGGGCCGGCTCCGCGCCGCCCTCGGTGGCGACGAGAGTGGCCTCGGCGCCGCGGCTGACCTGCTGGCACGCATCGACGACGGCCTGCGACGCGGCCGACCCGTGGCAGGTCCCGACCCCGCGTGCCGTCCGGACGGGCTTGGTACCCTGGAGGGACACAACAGCAAGCAGTGTGTATCTACCGGCCGTCGGCCCCACCGACGGACAGCGGCGGCACCCGATGGGCCCGCCGCCGGATCAGGCCGGGCCCCAGAAGGCACACCCCCTCATGCTCCAACCCCGACGCTCCGACGCGTCCCTCGTCTCCCTCGCCGGTCGGTGGTACTTCCCGATCGCGTTCATCGCCCGTCTGCCCTTCGCGATGATGGTCGTCGGTGTCCTCACCCTCGTCGTCGCGTCCCGTGACTCCGTCGCCCTCGGCGGCATCAACTCCGCCTTCGTCGGCATCGGCTCGGCGATCTTCGGGCCGCTCGTCGGTGCGGCCGCCGACCGCTTCGGCCAGCGGGCCGTCCTCGTCCCCGTCGGACTCGCGAACGCCGTCCTGCTCGGCGTCCTGCCGATCGTGGTCGCGAGCACCGCGCCCGACCTCGCGGTCCTGGCGATGTCGTTCCTGATCGGCGCGACCGCACCGCAGGTCGCCCCGATGTCCCGCACGCGACTCGTGGCGATCATCCGCCAGCGCATGTCCCCGGCACGCCGCGACAAGGTCTTCAGCGGCACGATGGCGTACGAGTCGGCCGCGGACGAGACCGTCTTCATCGTCGGTCCGTTCCTGGTCGGCCTGCTCGCGAGCACGATCGCGCCGTGGGTGGCCGTCGCCGGTGCGTCGGCACTGACCTTCGTCTTCGTCACCGCCTTCGCGCTGCACCCGACCGGCGCCCTCGTCGTCGGTGGGCCGGCACAGGAGACGCGCTCCCCGGCCCGGCAGCTGCTCCGTCCGCGACTCCTCGTGGTCGTCGTCGGGATCCTCGGCATCGGACTCTTCTTCGGGTCGACGCTGACCTCGCTGACGGCCTTCACGGAACAGCAGGGCGAGGCGTCCCAGGCCGGCCTGCTGTACGGCGTGATGGGGATCGGATCCGCAGCACTCGCACTCGGATCGGCGGCGTTCCCACAGCGGTTCGGTGTGACCTGGCGCTGGCTCGTGTTCGGGGTCGTGCTGCTGGGCGGCGCGATCGCCTTCAGCCGAGCGGACTCCGTCGTGGCGGTCGTCCTCGTGCTCGGGATCATGGGCATCGGCATCGGCCCGACGCTCGTCGCGCAGTACAGCCTGGGATCGGACCGGTCGCCCGTCGGCCGTTCGGCGACCACGATGACGATCCTCGGCTCGGCGGTCATCGTCGGACAGTCGGTCGCGTCGGCCGTGGTCGGCGAGGTCGCCGAGCGTGCGGGCACCGGTGCCGCGATGGCGTTCCCCGCGTACGCCGCCGCGCTGGTCGTCGTCGCCGCCGTGGCGGACCTGCTGCTCGCCCGCCGCGAGGACGCTCCGGCGGCCGCGACCGCCTGAGCCGGGATCAGCTCGGCTTCTTCGGCGTCCGGCGTCTGACCTCGGGCACGATCAGCTTCGGTACGGCTCGCAGCATGAACTTGTCGAAGTCCGGCACGGTGAAGGCAGCGTAGCCGTGCTCTGGCGTGTAGAGCAGCCCCATGTCGATGAGTTCTGCTCTGGTCGGTCCGAGTTGCGTGGACTCCCGGTGCAGGACACGGGCGACGTCCGCAGCCTTCTGCGGAAGCGGACCGAGTTCAGCCATTGCTCGGAGGTAGGCCGTCTGGAGGGTCGTGGTGCGATCGAGCCGGACACGGAAGAACGACTGGTCCAGTTTCGCGAGGTATCCCTCTCTCGCCGCGTCGACGTCGTCTGCAACGATCACCGGACCGGGAGCGATCTCCCAGACCTGGTACCCGAGTTCCTGGATGAAGTAGGGGTACCCCTTCGTGATCTCGAGCGCGAGCTCTACGGCATCCTCGCTGAAGGATGCGTCCTCGATCTCTGCCGGTCGGATCAGGGCTTCACGTGCGTCCTCCGGGTCGAGCGACCCGATCTCGGGAAAACGGAACAGGCGTTCGGCGTACGACTTCGCGTCGCCGGCGAGCTCCGCGATCTGCGGAAGGCCCGCGCCGACGAAGGTGATGGGGAGCCGTCGCTGAACGGTCTTGTGGAGTGCTTGGATCAAGGCCTCGAGTTGTGCGGCGCGCAGGAACTGGACCTCGTCGATGAGGATGGCGAGCCCCCTGCCGTGCTCCTGTACGGCCTCCCCGAGCGCAAGGAGGACATCGGTGAGGTCGAGCGTCAGGTCTCCGTGATCAGCGAGGCCCTCCGCGGGTTCAACGTCCCACGTCATCGACCAAGTCCCCTCCGCGCTCATGTTCATGCTGAACGAGGTCAGGACCTCAGCGGCACGCCGAGCCCGGTCGCTCCATCGTTTCCGGGGTGACACCTGCAGCAGTGCTGATCGGAGCAGGGAAGCCATCGTCTGTCGGAACTGGCCGTCGTCGTGCTTGCTGGCCTCGAACTCCACGACTTCCCACCGCGCCTCGCGCGCCAGGTCCGCGAAAGCGTTGAGGAGCACGGTCTTCCCCACCCCGCGCAGACCCGTCATGATCATGGACTGGTCAGTGCGGCCGCGAGCGAGGCGACGGAGGAGTACCTCGAACGAGCGCGTGTGCTCGATGCGTCCTGCGACGATCTCCGGAGTAGCACCGGCGTTGGGCGTGTACGGGTTCCTGACGCTGTCCACGCGCCGACCTTACTGGCCTTACCAGGCTTTATCTCGATTCGCTAAAGCGAAGTAAGAAATCAAAACTCTCGAGAGTGCCTCGAGCTCGGTGCAGGCTGGACTGCATGCGCATCCTCGTCCTCGGCGGTACCGCCTGGCTCGGCCGGACCGTCGTACAGCACGCCCTCGACACCGGCCACGACGTCACGTGCGTCGCACGCGGCTCGGACGTCCCCACCGGCGCCCGGCTCGTCGTGGCCGACCGTGACCACGACGACGCCCTGACCATGGTGACCGGCGAGCACTGGGATGCGGTCGTGGACGTCTCCCGGACGCCCGCGCACGTGCGCCGCGCGGCCCGTGACCTCGAGCCCGTCGCCGATCGGTACGTCTTCGTGTCGACCGTGAGCGTCTACGCGTCCCAGGCCGAGCGCGGTGCCGACGAGCACGCTGCCGTGCTCGAGCCGTCGGACGACCCCGCTGAGTACGGCGCTGCGAAGGTGGCGTGCGAACGTGCGGTCCTCGACGCCTTCGGCCCCGAGCGCGCCTCGATCGCGCGGGCCGGGCTCGTCGGTGGACCAGGTGACCACACCGGACGTTCCGGCTACTGGCCGTGGAGGTTCGCCCGTGCAGCCGAGAGCGGCCGCGCGGTGGTGGTCCCGGCGCGCACGGATCGACCCACCTCGGTGATCGACGTCCGCGACCTGGCGGGATGGCTCGTCGGAGCGGCCGAGGGCCGACGAGCGGGTGTCCACGACGTCCCCGGCGAGGTCGTCACGCTGGGGCAGTACCTCGAGGAAGCACGGGCCGCAGCGGCCGTGGACGTCCCGGTCGTAGCGCTCGCGGACGAGGTGCTCCTCGCGCGCGGGGTGGCGCCCTGGGCGGGGGAGCGGTCCCTGCCGCTGTGGATCCCCGACGACGACCACCAGGGCATGAACGACCGACCGGCAGACCGCGCGCGTGCGGCAGGCCTGACACGGAGGCCACTCGCCGAGACGCTGGCAGACGTGCTCGCATGGGAGCAGCTGCAACCGGTCCACCCGCACGGCGCGGGCCTCTCGGACGACGACGAGGCTGCCGTCCGCGCCGCCGGGTGACTCAGTCCTCGGTGTCGTCGACCAGCAGGTCCTCGTGCCGGTAGTCGTTCGACCGCAGCCCGGCACGCGCGATCATGTGCGTCGACACCGGCACCAGGAAGAGCTGGAACACGAGCACCGGCAGCACGACCCAGAACGCCGTCCAGGTCCACACCGCCACGACGATCGCGGCCAGGGCGAGCGCCAACCCGAGCACCTGCGGCTTCGCCATCGCGTGCAGCCGGACGAGGGGGTCCCGGAACCGGACGATGCCCACGGCCGCGCCGAACGACAGCGCCGCGGCGAGGAGCATCAGCACGAGGGCGATCCACGCGCGGATGCCGGCCCCGTCGACGAAGGACTGCAGGATCTCGATCACTTCGACTCCTCCTCGGCGGCGTGCTCCGGCGTGGTCACGTCGATCCCCTCGTCGGACGGGTCCGACGAGGGCGTGACGATCCGTGCGACGGCGATGGTCGCGAAGACGCTCGTCGCCGCGATGACGACCAGCACCGGGACGGCGGTCAGGTCGCGCCGGACCACCATCGCCGCGGCGATCACCACGAGCGCGGTGGTGAGCACCATGTCGGAGCCGATCATCCGGTCGAGGATCGTCGGTCCGCGGACGATCCGCCCGACGGCCAGCGCGAGCGTGGCGCCGAGCAGGACGAGCACGAGCGCGATCCCGACGGCCATGACGACGACCGCGGCGCTCACCGGGTCACCTCCGGCAGCGGCTCGGCGAGTTCGGAGACGTCCTGCTTCGACCCGATGGCGCGGATGACGAGCTCCTCGATGCGTGCGACGGTCCGCCGCTCCTGGTCGACCTGCTCACGGCGCTCGGTGTCGAGCACGTGGATGAGCAGGCGACGGCGGGGGAGGTCGACGTCGGCGACGTACGACCCGGGCACGAGGGAGATCGCCAGGGTGGCGAGCGTGAAGGTCATCTCCGACGTGGTGTGCAGCTGCACGAGCACGATCGAGCTCTGCCGGACGCCGCGCGGTCGGACGGCCGCCCAGGCCACCCGGAACGAGGCGACGACGACGTGCCCGGCCCACACCACCAGGAACCACAGTGCGCGCGGCAGCGAGAACCGCTTCGACAGGGGGACGGGCGGCAGCGGGAGCAGCTGCGTGACGAGGAGCGCGACGACCACGCCGCACAGCAGCGTCAGGACGCTCCAGGATCCCCACAGCAGCGCCCAGAGCACGGTCAGTCCGGCGACGAGCGGCACGTCGTAGCGCCAGGCGAGGGCGATCCGTCGGGCGTTCGAGATGCGGCGGGTGTCACTCATCAGCGCCTCCGTCCGTGCTGCCCAGGACGGCCTGCACGTAGCGGTCCGGCGACTCGAGTGACTCCGCTGCGCGGGTCGCGTAACCGTAGAGCGGACCGGCGACGACGGTGAGCGCGACCGACCCGAGGACCGCCACCGTCGTGACGGCGACGAGCATCCGGGGCAGCGGCGTGTGCACCGACGGCTCGACCGCGGGGGTCTGGCCGGTGGCCGGACCGGAGGCACTGCTCGCGTGCGCCGCGTCGGTGACGGTGGTCGAGCCTCCCGGGTGGTACGCCTCGCCCGTCTCCTCGGAGACGGTCAGCGGCGCCGGTTCCGGCGACCGCAGGTGCGCGTGCGGCTCGGCCGTGCTGGCGTGCGGTGCCGCCGCCTCGGCGGCCGGCTTGGGCCGCCAGAAGGCGGCGTCCCAGACGCGCATCAGCGCGTACAGGGTGAGGAGGCTCGTCACCACGCCGGCGCCGACCGTCACCCAGGCCATCGGGGAGCCGTCCTCGGCCGCGGCGCGGAAGAGGCCGAGCTTGCCGATGAACCCGGAGAACGGCGGGATGCCTCCGAGGTTGAACGCCGGGACCAGGTAGAGCGCGGCGAGGAGCGGTGCGGCCTTGAGCAGCCCGCCGAGCGACCGGGTCGAGGTCGTGCCGCCCACGCGTTCCATCACCCCCGACACCAGGAACAGCGTGGTCTGCACGACGATGTGGTGCACCGTGTAGAACACGGCCGCGGCGGTGCCGACGACGGAACCGAGCCCGACGCCCATCACCATGAAGCCGATGTGGCTGATGAGCGTGAAGGACAGCAGTCGTTTCACGTCGGTCTGCGACACGGCCCCCAGCACGCCGACGATCATCGTGAGCACCGCGACCACGAGCAGCACCGTGTTGAGCTGTGGTCTCGGGAAGATGATCGTCTCGAGCCGGATGATCGCGTAGATGCCGACCTTCGTGAGGAGTCCGGCGAACACCGCGGTGACCGGGGCCGGTGCGGTCGGGTACGAGTCCGGCAGCCAGAAGGCGAGCGGGAACACCGCGGCCTTGATGCCGAAGGCGATGAGCAGCATCGTGTGGAGCAGGAGCTGCACGTGCTCGGGGAGCCCGGCGACGCGCTCCGAGATCTGCGCGATGTTCACGGTGCCGGTCGCGCCGTAGACCAGGCCGATGGACGCGAGGAACAGCGCCGAGGCGATGAGGCTCGTGATGATGTACGTCGTGCCGGCGCGGACGCGCTGCTCGCTGCCGCCCAGGGTGATGAGCACGTAGCTCGCCACCAGGAGCATCTCGAACGCGACGTAGAGGTTGAACAGGTCGCCCGCCAGGAACGCGTCGAGCACTCCGGCGGCCAGCACCAGGTAGGTCGGGTAGTAGATCGTGACGGGGGCGTCCTCGTCGTCGGCCGCGAGTCCCTGGCCGATCGAGAAGAGCAGCACGAGCAGGAGCACGCTCGCGCTCACGGTGAGGAGCAGGGCGCTCAGCCGGTCGACGACGAGCGAGATGCCGTACGGTGCCTGCCACCCGCCGACCTGCACGACGATGGTGCCGTGCTGGTCGACGAGCACCATGAGCGTGGCGGCAACGACCACGGCCACCGCGAGCACCGCGACCGTGATGGCCCGCTGGAGCTTCTGGTGCCGCAGGAGGCCGAGCGCGATGGCGGCGCCGAGCAGCGGGACGAGGACGAGCAGGGGGACGAGCCAGGTCATCGCGAGGCCTCCTCGTTCTGGACCGCTTCGGGGTCGGTGTCGATCTCGGGGTCGTCGTCCGCGGGGTCGTCGTCCGCGGGATCGTCGTCGCGGTCCTTGCCGATCGCGACGTCGGCCTCGTCGACCTCGACCTCGTCGGCGCGGGACAGCTTCCACGAGCGGTGGATGAGGGCGAGCAGGAACGCGCTCACCGCGAAGGTGATGACGATCGCGGTCAGGGCGAACGCCTGGGGGAGCGGGTCGGTGATGCCCTCGGACGAGCCGCCGATCGGGGGCTTGCCCGCCGCGCCGGACATGATGAGCAACAGCAGGTTCAGGGAGTTGCCGAGCAGCAGGAACCCGAGCAGCATCCGGGTCAGCGACCGCTCCAGCAGCAGGTACACGCCGCACGAGAACAGCACCGCCATCGCGATGACGAGGACCAGGGTGATGGTCATACGGCACTCCCCTCCGGGGTCGCTGCGGCGGCGTTGTCGTCGACGTCGCCCTCCGTGGTGTCGGTGATGCGCGCCCGGGAGTCCTCGAGCCGTTGCCGGTCGACCTCGGCACCGAGGCTCCGGAGCACGTCGAGGACGAGCCCGACGACCACCAGGTAGACCCCGATGTCGAAGAACGTCGCGGTGACGAACTCGACGTGCCCGAGCACGGGGACGGTCGCCTCGAAGAACGCGGAGTACAGGGCCTCCTTCCCGAAGAACAGCGGGACGATCGCGGTCGTGGCCGCGGTGGCGACGCCGAGGCCGAGCAGGCGACCGGCGCGGACGGGCGCGGCGGCGCCGAGCTCCGCGGGACCGCCCGCCAGGTACCGACCGGCCAGCGCGATGCCGGCGACGAGTCCGCCGGCGAAGCCGCCGCCGGCCGTGTTGTGCCCGGCGAAGAGCAGGTAGAGCGAGAGCACGACGAGGCCGTGGAAGAGCAGGCGGACGACCACGTCGAGCAGGGCCGAGCGACCGGTCGGGATCGCCGCGCTCGTCGGCAGCCAGGCGCGGGGCTCGCCGTCCGGGCGGTGCTTGTCGCTCGTCACGGTCGCCGGCAGGTCGCGCAGCCGCGGCAGGGTGTCCTCGCGCGAATCGAGGAAGATCAGGCTCGCGACACCCGTGGCCGCGGCGACGACGACGGTCAGCTCACCGAGCGTGTCCCAGCCGCGCAGGTCGACGAGGGCGACGTTCACGACGTTCAGGCCGTGACCGAAGGACTTCGTGAGCGCCGGGATGTCCGGCCAGATCGGGGTGCTGTTCCGTGCCGAGGCCGCGACGACCACGACGACGGCCAGGGTGGCTCCCGCGAGGCCGGCGAACAGGGCCCGCACGATCCGGAAGCGCGACGGGTTGGCCGTGGCGATCCGCGGGGGGAGCCGGCGGAGCACCAGCACGAACGCGATCAGCGTGACGGTCTCGACCACGAGCTGGGTGAGCGCGAGGTCGACCGCACCGTGCAGGACGAAGAGCACGGACATCCCGTAGCCGGTGACGCCGACGAGCACGGCGGCGGCGAACCGGGTCTTCGCGGTCAGCACCGCGATCGCGGCGACGGCCATCACGGCGACGACCGGCACCTGGCCCCACGAGTCGGCGAAGCGCACGCGGAACGCCCACGGGCCGCCGAGCACCAGGTTCGCCAGGGCGCCGGCGACGAACACCGACAGGATCACGGTCAGGTAGTAGGGGAGCGACCCGCGCTGGACGCCGGCCGTGAGCCCGGTCGCCAGGCGGTCGAGCCCACGCATGGTCTTCCGGTAGGTGTCGGCCGCGCTCGGTGACCCGGAGAGTCGGTGCTGCAGGGCCTCGACCCGGCGTCGTGCCAGGAACAGGAGGACGCCACCGACGAGCGTGATCGCGGAGAGGCCGAGCGCGGGCTCCAGGCCGTGCCAGAGCGCCAGGTGCGGGACCTCGCCCTCGGGCAGCGCCGCGGCGGTGGCAGCGGGTTCGAGGCCGTGCGCGACGACGGGCGTGAGCAGGCCGAACGCGAGTCCGGCGACGGCGAGGACGGACGGCACGACACCGAGTCCGTGCAGGCCGTGCGGCTCGGTGTCGGCCACGCCGGACTTCCGGGCGAACGTGCCCCAGAGGAAGCGGAGCGAGTACGCGACGGTGAGGAGCGAGCCGAGGGTCACCCCGACGAGTGCGATCCACGCCCAGGCCGCCTGCGGTCCGTGGAGCTCCTCGACGAAGCCGGTCAGGACGGCCTCCTTCGCGACGAAGCCGATCGTCGGCGGGATGCCCGCCATCGACGCGAGCGCGAGGACGCTGACCACGACGAGCCACGGCAGCTTCCGCCCGAGACCGCTGAGCTTCCGGAGGTCGCGGGTGCCGGTCGCGTGGTCGACGGCTCCGACGACCAGGAACAGCGTCGACTTGAACGTGGCGTGCGCGACGAGCAGGGCGACCCCGCCCAGGGCGACGGCCGGAGCGCCCCACCCGGCGGCGAGCACGAGGAAGCCGAGCTGCGCGACCGTCCCGTAGGCGAGCAGCAGCTTGACGTCGGTCTGACGCAGCGCGCGGTAGCCGCCGATGAGCATGCCGAGCACACCGAGCACGGTGATCGTCTCGCGCCAGCCGGTCAGCAGCGCGAACGCCGGGGCCAGGCGGGCGACCAGGTAGATGCCGGCCTTCACCATCGCCGCGGCGTGCAGGTACGCGCTGACCGGGGTCGGCGCCGCCATCGCTGCCGGGAGCCAGAAGTGGAAGGGGACGATCGCCGACTTCGTCAGGGCGCCCAGGAGCACGAGGACCACCGCGACCGGCACGAGCGGCCCCGGACGCTCGACGAGCTCCGGTGCCTGCGCGATGATGCCCGACAGGCTCGTGGTCCCCGCGGTCACGGACAGGGCGACGAGTCCGGCGAGCATCGCCAGCCCGCCGGCGGTCGTGACGACGAGGGCCTGCATGGCGGCGGCCCGGCTCGCGCGCTTGTCGGCGTCCTGCCCGATGAGCAGGTACGAGAAGACCGTCGTGGCCTCCCAGAGCACGAAGAGCACGATCACGTCGTCGGCGACGACGAGGCCGTACATCGACCCGGCGAAGGCGGTCAGGACGGACGCGAACCGGCCCAGTCCGGGCTCGTCCCGCTCGAAGTACGACGCGCAGTAGACGAGCACGAGCGCACCGACGACGGAGACCACCAGGGCGAGGACCCACGACAGGGCGTCCATCCGCAACGACAGCGCCAGGTCGAGCTCCGGGATCCACTGCCACCGGCTCGTGACCCCGCCGTGGAGTGCGGCGTCGCTCTGGGCGATCGTCAGCACCGCGGCGGCGGCGGGGGCGAGGGCGGCGACGTAGAACACGCGGCGCCCCATCAGCGGGGTCAGGGCGGGGACGATCAGGGCGACGATCGCGAACGCGACGAGGACGGAGACCATCGGGCACCTCCTCGGGGTCGGGCTGCAGTCCGGCTCACTGGGCCCTCACAGCCTACGGAGAGGCGGATGGCAACTTCCTGAGCGACCGGACAGCCGGAGCGAGCGTTCCCTCCACTCTGCTCCGCGTCCGGCCTCAGCGACCGTGCGCCCGTGCCGGGATCTGCGTCGCGAGCTTGCCGCCGGAGACGTCCAGCAGTGTGCCCGTGACGTAGGCGGACGCGTCGCTCGCCAGGAAGACCAGGAGGTCGGCGACGTCGTCGGGCGTCTCCCACCGCCGGAGCGACAGGGTGTCGAGCAGCCGGTCCTGCTCGGCCTGCGGCATCTCGGCGAACCCGTTCATCGCGGTCGGCACCATGCCGGGCGCGTAGGCGTTCACGGTGATGCCCCACGGGCCGAGCTCCGACGCCAGCACGCGGGTGAACGAGACCACCGCGGCCTTCGACGCCGCGTAGGCCGCGCTGCCGACGCTCGGCACGATCGCCGCGAACGACGCGGCGTTGACGATCCGCCCGCGCCCGGCCGCCTGCATCACCGGCGCGACCGCCTGGCTGACCAGGAAGGTGCCCCCGAGGTTCACGTCCATGCACCGTCGCCACTCGTCCCAGCCGAGCTCGGCGACGGTCCCGGTGACGTTGATGCCCGCGTTGTTGACGAGCACGTCGACGGTGCCGTGCCGGCGGACGACCTCGTCGACGGCCGCACGCACGGAGGCCGGGTCGGCGACGTCGCAGACGACACGGTCGACGCCGTCGTCACCGGCGTCGTCGAAGGCGAGGTCGAACGCGACGACGCGGCACCCCTCGGTGAGGAACCGCGCCGCGAGTGTCCGGCCGATCCCCCGGCCGGCTCCGGTGACGACCACCACGCGGTCGGTCAGGTCGAGGTGCATCGTCGCTCCCGTCGTCGGTCTGTCCCGGCAACGGTGGGCGCCCGTGCCTCGAATCGTCATACTATTCGAGCATGACGGCGAAGGTGCTCTGGATCACGGGTGGCGGCAGCGGGATGGGGGCGGCGAGCGCGGTGGCCGCAGCCCGTGACGGGTGGACGGTGGTGCTCAGTGGGCGTCGCCGGGACCGACTCGAGCAGGTCGCGGACGAGGTCCGCGCGGTCGGCGGGACGGCGGACGTCGTGCCGCTCGACGTGACGGACGGCGACGCGGTGCCCGCAGCACGCGACGCCGTGCTCGGACGGCACGGCCGGATCGACGGCCTGGTGCTGGCAGCCGGGCTGAACTCGCCGGCGCGACGGTGGGACGACCAGTCGCTCGCCGACGTCCGCGCCGTCATCGACACGAACACGACCGCCGTGGTGGCGGTGGTCGACGCTGCACTGCCGGCGCTCCGGGACGCGGGCGGTGTCGTCGTGGTGGTGTCGTCCTACGCGGGCTGGTCCTTCCAACCCGGTGCCGGTGTCGCGTACTCGGCGAGCAAGACCGCCCTCGGCTCGATCGTCCGGACGCTCAACCAGCAGGAGGCCGAGCACGGCGTGCGAGCCACCCACCTGTGCCCGGGCGACGTCGCGACGGACTTCCTGGACCAGCGTCCCGAGGTCCCCGACGCGGCGGCGCGCGCTCGGATGCTGCAGCCCGACGACGTCGGCCGCACGGTGGCCTTCGTGCTCGCGGCGCCGGCCCACGTCCGCATCGACGAGCTCGTCCTGTCACCCGTCGCGCAGCGGTGACGAGCGCCTTCGACCGGGTGCTCGACGGGATCGGGACCGCCGTCGTCACCGGCACCTTCGCGCCGGGGAGCCGCCGGAGCACCGACGACCTGGTGGCCTGGTCGGGCGCGAGCCGCAGCATCGTCCGTGAGGCGGTCCGCGTCCTCGTCGCGCTCGGCATGCTCAGTGCGCGCCCCCGCGTCGGCGTGGTCGTCGCCCACCCCACGGACTGGGACGTCCTCGATCCGCTGGTCGTCCGCTGGCGGCTCCGGGGACCCGACGCGGCGCAGGTCTCGGTCGAGCTCCGCGAGCTGCGGGTCGCCGTGGAACCGGCAGCGGCCGCCGCGGCGGCCCGACGAGCACCGCTCGAGGACTGCGCGGCCGGACGGGAGGCGCTCCTCGCCACCGCGGACGAGCTCGCGTCCGCCGCGGCCGAGGACCGCCGGGTCGACTTCACGATCGCGGACGTCCGGCTGCACTCCCTCGTGCTGGAGCTGTCCGGCAACGCGCTGTACCGACGGCTGCACCGCGTCGTGGGGGAGGCGCTCCGTGAGCGCGGGAGCATCCGGCCGGACCGCCACGACGTCGGCCTGCACGTCGCGCTCGTGCAGGCGGTCGTCGGGGGTCGGTCGGACGAGGCCGCCGACGTGATGCGCGAGATCGTGCGGCGCACCGAGCACCGGCCGGGCCCGGACCTGGGATGATCGTGGTCGGCGCACCCCGCGTCGACGGAGGTGACCGGTGGACGCAGCGCAGGAGATGGTGCTCCAGCTCGTCGGGACGCCCTGGGCCTTCCTCGTGGTCGGGCTCGTGCTGGCCGCCGGCAGCGTTGCGGTGTTCCTGCCGAGCCAGGCGCTCGTCGTCGCGATCGGCACGCTGCTCGTCGGTGGTGACGGTGGGTTCCTGCCCGTGCTCGTCCTGGTGGTCGCGGCGACGATCGGGATGGTGCTCGGCGACGTCGCGCTCTGGCACCTGGCGCGGACGGTCGACCTCGGCTCGCGGTCGTGGTTCAGCCGGCCGAAGGTCAGGAAGGCGCGGGAGTCGATCGACGCCAGGTACCGGAAGGCCCCCGGACGCATCGCCGTCCTCGGCCGCTTCATCCCGATGGGGCGCCTCACGACGAACCTGGTCGGTGCGGACAGCGGGCTCGACCTCCGGCGCTTCCTGGTCAGCTGCCTCGTCGCCGACGTGGTGTGGGCGGCCTACTGCGTGGGGATCGCGGCGGCCACCGGGCACTGGAGCCGGGAGCAGCCGTTCCTCGTGACGACCCTCGCGGTGGTCGCGTCGATCCTGCTCGGCCTCGCGATCTCCGCGGTCGAGAAGGCCGTGCGGCGCCGCGCCGAGGCCGCTGCGACCGCCTGACGCCGTAGCGTGGAGGGCACCGTCCGAAGGAGGACCCGTGTCGAGCCTCACCGAACTCGTCCCCGACCCCGACGCCGTCGAGCGCCTCGCGACCGGCAGCACCTGGGCCGAGGGACCGTGCTGGATCCCGTCCGACCGGACGGTCCGCTGGTCGGACATCCCGGGCGACCGGATCCTCGAGTGGCACCAGGAGACCGGCGGTACGACCGTGTACGCGTCGGACGTCGAGTTCACGAACGGCCGCACGCTGGACCGCGACGGCTCCGTCGTGCAGTGCTCGCACGGGCGGCGACGCGTCGAGCGCGACCGGGGCGGCGTCGTCACCGCGGTCGTCGACGGCTGGGCGGACGGTCGGTTGAACTCGCCGAACGACGTCGTCGTCACGCGGGACGGCACGATCTGGTTCACCGACCCGGCCTACGGCATCACCCAGCCGCGTGAGGGACACCCGGGCGAGCGGGAGTACGGCGACCACTGGGTGTTCCGGTGCGGACCGGACGGCGAGGACCTGCGCCCCGTGGTGCTCGACGTCGACGAACCGAACGGTCTCGCGTTCTCGCCCGACGAGCGCGTGCTCCACGTCGCCAGCTCGTCCGCCCACGAGCCGGTCATCCGCGCCTACGACGTCGACGGCCACCGCGTGAAGAACGGCCGGGTGTTCGCCCGGCTCGGCGAGGGCGAGGGCGTGCCGGACGGCATCCGGGTCGACGTCCACGGCAACGTGTGGTCCTCGACCCACCGGGGCGTGACGGTCTTCGCACCCGACGGCGCCCGCATCGGCGACGTCGCCGTGCCCGAGGTCGTGTCGAACCTGTGCTTCGGCGGCGACGATGGCACGACGCTCTTCGTGACCGCGACGACCTCGCTGTACCGCATCGCGACGACGACGCGGGACGCCGCTGCCGTATCCTGACCCGGCCATGCAGTGCGACTACTTCGACCGGGGGGTGTGCCGCTCGTGCACACTCATGGGACAGCCCTACGGCGACCAGGTGCTCGACAAGGAGATCCGCACGCGGGAACTCCTGCGGGACGCCGTCGAGGCCGCAGGGGGCCCGGGGGCGGTCGAGTGGTTGCCCGCGATCACGAGCCCGGAGTCCGGGTACCGCAACAAGGCGAAGATGGTCGTCGGCGGCACGGTCCAGCGCCCCACGGTGGGGATCCTCGACCACCGGCAGCGCGGCGTGGACCTGCGGCACTGCGGCATCTGCACGCCGGGCATCCGACGGGCGCTCCCGGTCCTGGCGGACTTCGTCGCCGACACGGGGCTGATCCCGTACGACGTGGCCGCACGTCGGGGCGAGCTCAAGTTCGTGCTCGTGACCGAGTCCCCGGACGGCGAGCTCATGGTGCGCTTCGTGCTGCGCTCCGAAGGGCAGCTGCCACGACTGCGTGAGCGCCTCGACGACCTGCGGCGGGTCCTGCCCGAGGCGGTCGTGGTCACCGCGAACCTGCTCCCGGAGCACAAGGCCGTCACCGAGGGGGAACGCGAGGTCGTGCTGACCGAGCAGGAGACGCTGCCGATGCGGTTCGGCTCGATCGCGATGCACCTCCGACCGCAGAGCTTCTTCCAGACGAACACGAGCGTCGCGAGCCAGCTGTACGACCAGGCGTCGGCCTGGATCGACGAGGTCGGGCCGGCCTCGATGTGGGACCTGTACTGCGGTGTCGGCGGGTTCGCCCTGCACGCAGCGCGCGCGGGTCGTGCCGTCACGGGGATCGAGACGAGCCGGGAGGCGATCCGCTCCGCGAAGCAGTCCGCGCGCGAGGCGGGGCTGACCGACGTCCGCTTCGCCGCCGACGACGCGACGGAGCACGCCCTCCGGGCCCGACCGGACGCGCTGCCCGAGCTGGTGGTGGTGAACCCGCCGCGCCGGGGCATCGGCGAGACGCTCGCGACCTGGCTCGAGGAGTCCGAGGTCGAGCACGTCGTCTACTCGAGCTGCAACCCGGTCACCCTCGCGAAGGACCTCGCGCGCATGCCGTCGCTCCGCCTGCGACGGGCGCGCGTGCTCGACATGTTCCCGCAGACCGGCCACCTCGAGGCCGTGACGCTGCTGTCCAGGCGCTGACCAGGACGCGACCAGCCAGCGGTCGGGAGGCTCGCTGCCAGGCCGCCACGGGCCTCCCGTCCGCAGCATTGCCAGGAAACTGCCAAGGTCACGTACCCGGGTACAGACCGATCTGCATGCCCATGGTGATCGGGGCACTCAGGAAGACCGGTGGGGGACATAGCACTCACGGGTAGAACTCATTGTCTCGGTTTGATAACAGTCACGAATTTCCTATGGTTGCCGACCAGCGCCACCGGCACGAGACCACTGCCCCCGGCGGCGCACCCCACGACATGACCGCGATCGGTCGGGACGGGCAGTGGCGACCGGGTCCGCTCAGGCGGGCGCCAGGTCCGTGGTCCCGGTGGAGCGATCAACCATGAAGAAGCTTTCCCGTACCCGCACCATCGTCGGTGGCCTGGCCTTCGCCGGCATCGCCGCGACCGGTGTCGGCCTGGCGGCAGCGCCCGCGAACGCCGCATCCGGTTCGACCTGGGACGCCCTCGCACAGTGCGAGTCCGGTGGCAACTGGGCCATCAACACCGGCAACGGCTACTACGGTGGCCTGCAGTTCAACCTCGGCACCTGGCAGGCGAACGGCGGCGCCGGCAACCCGGCCTCCGCGAGCCGCGAGGCCCAGATCGCCGTCGCCGAGCGCGTCCTCGCGTCCCAGGGCTGGGGTGCATGGCCGGCCTGCTCCGCGAAGCTCGGCCTGAGCGGGACCACGGGTGCCGCTCCGCAGGCCGCCGCTCCGGCCCCCGCCGCGCCGCAGCAGGCTGCACCGCAGCAGGCCGCGCCGCAGCAGGCTGCACCGAAGGCGACCACGCCGGCCGCACCGAAGGCGACCACGCAGGCCGCTCCGAAGGCGGCCGTGTCGAGCAAGCCGGCCGCGGTCGCGACGAGCGGCAAGACGTACACGATCGAGTCGGGCGACACGCTCGACAAGATCGCGACGAAGCTGAACATCGACGGTGGCTACATGAAGCTGTGGGCCGCGAACACGTCGACGATCGACGACGCGAACCTGATCTACGCCGGCCAGGAGCTCCAGCTCCCCGCCTGATCGACCTCCCGATCCGACACGAGACCCCCGTGGCACCTGCCGCGGGGGTCTCGTGCTGTCCGGGATTCGCCGGCGCGACCGTCAGCTCGGGCGATCCTCGAGCCACCGCTGCAGGTCGTCGGACCGCAGGGCGCTCGAGATCGCGGCGCGGTCGTGGTCGTCCAACCGGACGAACGACTGGCCGTCGGGGGTCGTCCCGCTGCCCGCGGTCGGCATCGTGAACGTGACCAGGTCGTCCGGTCGGACCCCGCGCAGGGACCACCCGAGACGGACGATCGTCGCCGCGTCGAGCCCGGGGTCCACCGCCAGGTGCTCGCTCGTCGCGGTGACGAACTCCTGCAGTCGCCCCGGGTGCGTCAGGGTGCCGCGCGACAGGGCCTGGTCGAACACCCCGCGCAGGAACGCCTGCTGGTTCCGGACGCGTGTGTGGTCGGCGTCGGCGAACGCGTACCGCTCCCGCACGAAGGCCAGGGCCTGTTCGCCGTCGAGCCGGTTCGCGCCGCTGACGAAGTGGTGGCCCCGCGCCGTGAAGTCCCGCGGTGACTGCACCGTCACGCCGCCCAGTGCGTCCGTCATGTCGGCGAACCCGGCGAGGTCGACCTCGGCGACGTGGTCGATCCGGACGTCGAGCAGCTGCTCGACCGTCTGCACCGTGAGCGGGATGCCGCCCCAGGAGTACGCGGCGTTGATCTTGGCCCGGCCGTGGCCGGGGACCTCGACCCACGAGTCGCGCATGATCGACATGAGGTACACGTGGCGGCGGTCGGCGGGCACGTGGGCGAGCATCAGCGTGTCCGACCGCCCGCCGGCGGTCTGGTCGCCGTCGGCCAGTCCGGCCCGCGAGTCGGAGCCGATGAGCAGGATGTCCTCGGCGCCGCCGGAAGGTGCGGGCCGGTCGCCGGCGGGGAAGGGGTCCGCGATCGCCTCGGTGTGGTCGTCGAAGCTCCGGGTCAGACTGCCGACGAAGACCGCTGCGACGACCGCGAGCAGGGTGGCGATGCCGACCAGGGTGCCGGTGGTGGCGACCAGCGCGACGAGCGCGGGGTGCCTGCGCCGCCTCCGGGCCGTTCTTGCTGTTGCTGCTGCCGCGGCTCGGGCGGCGCGACGCTCGGACATCGGGACTCCTCGGGTCGGGTCGGCCCTGCGCCGACCCGGAGAGTCTACAGCATGTGGTATTTCAGTGTCACGTGCGGTGCAGCACGCCGGTCAGCCGCCGGCGGAGCTCCGCGTCCTCGGGGAGGACCTCCCGCTCGATGTGCTGTGCGGTCTCCCATGCGCGGCGACCCTCGTCGGTGACGGACACCACGCGACGCCGGCGGTCCTCCGGGTGGGCGGTCCGCTCGACCAGGCCGTCCCGTTCGGCCCGCTCGAGGGTCCGCGACATGGTCTGGGGCTGCACGCGAGCGGTCCTGGCGATGGTGTCCGCGCCCGTCGGGCCGGTCCGCAGCAGGATGTCGATCGCGACGAGGGCGGCGTGGGTCAGCCCGATCGCCCGGAGTCGCTCGTCCCACTCCCGCTCGACGGCACGTGCCGCGGCGGAGAGCAGGCGTCCGAGCGGCCACTGCTCCGCGGGTTCGTGCATGATCGGAGTCTACGGGCGGGTCCTCCCGGCGGCGTCGGCGCGGAGATAGTCAGCATGCTGACGATCGGTGTACGCTCACCGACGTGTCCCGGTTCCTCCGCATCGTCCTGCCCGCGCTCGTCATCCTCGTCTGGCTCGTCGTGGCCGGCGTCGGCGGTCCCGTCTTCGGGAAGATCTCCGAGGTCGCCACGAACGACCAGACGTCGTTCCTGCCGGCCTCGGCCGACGCGACGAAGGTGCAGGAGCGTGCCGCCGACTTCCGACAGGCCTCGGGGGCACCCGCCATCGTCGTCCTCGACCGCGACGGCGGCCTGACGCCCGACGACCTCGCTGCGGCCCGTCGGATCGCCGACACCATCGGCGAGCGCGACGACGTGCAGGGCACGAGCCCCGTGATCACGAGCGAGGACGGCGACGCCGCCGAGATCGTCGCGACACTGACCGAGGACGCGGAGACCGGAGACGCCGTCTCGGCCATCCGGACCACGGTGGACGAGGCGCTGCCCGCCGGCGTCTCCGGGTACGTCACCGGTCCGGCGGGCTTCACGGCCGACCTGACCGAGGCGTTCGCGGGCATCGACGGCCTGCTGCTCGGGGTGGCACTCGCCGCCGTGTTCGTCATCCTGATCGTGGTCTACCGGTCGCCGCTGCTGCCGTTCCTGGTGCTCGGGACGGCGACCTTCGCCCTGTGCGCCTCGATCCTCGTGGTGTACGCCCTGGCGAAGGCGGGGGTCGTGACGGTCAACGGGCAGGTGCAGGGCATCCTGTCGATCCTCGTGATCGGCGCCGCGACGGACTACGCGCTCCTCTACACGGCGCGATACCGCGAGGCACTGCGCGAGCACCGCACCGGCTGGGAGGCGACCCGGGCCGCTCTCCGCGGCGCGTTCGAGCCGATCGTCGCCTCGGGCGGGACCGTCATCGTCGGGGTGCTCTGCCTGCTCCTGTCGGACCTCAACTCGAACAAGGCGCTCGGGCCGGTCGCCGCGATCGGGATCGCCTTCAGCCTGCTCGCCGCCCTCACCCTGCTGCCCGCCCTGCTGCTGGCGTTCCGTCGGGCGGCGTTCTGGCCCCTGCGCCCGGCCTTCGGCTCCGGTGGCCGCCCGACCACCGGTCCGGACGCGACCGGACTGTGGGCGCGGGTGGGGCGCCTCGTCGCGCGTCGGTCCCGCACGGTCTGGATCGTCTGCACCGTGGCGCTCCTGGCGATGGGCAGCGGCCTCGTCGGGCTCCGTGCCGACGGCGTCCCGCAGAGCGACCTGGTGATCGGGTCGTCCCAGGCGCGGGACGGCCAGCGGGTCCTCGCCGACCACTTCCCCGGGGGTTCCGGCAGCCCGGCCCAGGTCATCGGCGCCGAGCGTGACCTGGACGCCCTCGTCGACGCCGTCCGCTCGGTCCGCGGGGTCGACGGGGTGGTGGCCGCCTCCACCGACTCGCCCTCGGGGACCGTCCCCGTGGGGTCGGACGCCGCCGCCCGGACCGCCCCGGGCACGGCGGAGCCGACGGTGTCGCGCGGGGACGTCCTGCTCGAGGCCACGCTCGCCGACCCCGCCGACTCGAGCGCCGCCGAACGGACCGTCCGCGACCTCCGCGTCGCCGTCGAGCGGGTGGACCCCGACGCGGTCGTGGGTGGCGTCACGGCGACCGCCGTCGACACGAACGACACCGGCATCCGCGACCGCACGGTCATCATCCCCGTGGTGCTCGCGGTCATCCTGCTGATCCTCGTGCTGCTGCTCCGCAGCGTGGTCGCCCCGCTGGTCCTCGTCGGCAGTGTCGTGGTGTCCTTCGCGGCCGCACTCGGCGTCGGCGCACTGGTGTTCGACCACGTGTTCCACTTCCCCGGGGCCGACCCGTCCGTCCCGCTGTACGCGTTCGTGTTCCTCGTGGCGCTCGGCGTCGACTACAACATCTTCCTCATGACCCGGGTGCGCGAGGAGTCCCTGCGGCACGGCCCGCGTGAGGGTGTCCTGCGCGGGCTCGCGGCCACCGGGGGAGTGATCACCTCGGCGGGCATCGTGCTGGCCGCGACCTTCGCGGCGCTCGGCGTCATCCCGATCCTGTTCCTGGCGCAGATCGCCTTCGTTGTGGCGTTCGGCGTCCTGCTCGACACCGTCGTGGTCCGGTCGCTGCTCGTCCCCGCGCTCGTGATCGACCTGGGGCGCCGGGCGTGGTGGCCGTCGCGCCTCTCGCGCGCAGCGCGTCACATGTGACACGCTGGTGGCATGCCAGTTCCCTCCACGCAGCCGGCCGCAGAGCGCAAGCTGCTCCGTGACACCGTGCAGGACAAGATCCGCGACGCGATCATGGACGGCACGCTCGAACCGGGCGAACGACTGAACGACGACGACCTCATCGCGTGGCTCGGCGTCTCCAGGACCCCGATCCGTGAAGCACTGGCGGAACTCGCACGGGCCGGACTCATCGAGATGGCGCCGAACCGCTACACCCGCGTCGCCGCACCGACCGAGGCCGAGCTGCTCGACGCCTACCGCACGCTCGGCGTCATCTACGGCGGGGTCGTCCGCCTGGCCGTCCCGCGGTTCTCGGACGCCGAGCGGGAGCGGGTCACCGCCGTGCTCGACGACGTCCTGGCGCGGCTCGACGCCGACCAGCAGGCCGAGGTCGCGCGCGAGGGGGCGGACATCTACTCGATGTGGGCGGAGGCCTGCGGCAACGCCTCGCTCGCGCAGCTGTGCCGCTCGACCACCGACGGTCTGGCCTTCCGGCTCCGCGTGCCCGAGCTCACCGAGCTCGTCCCGACCGACGTCATCCGACCCGAGATCGTGAAGCTCCGCGACGCCGTCGCCGCGGGCGAGCCGATCGACGCGGAACTCGCGATGGAGGCGATCCACCTCCTGCCCACGCGCGACTGACCGAGCGCCGGGCGTACAGCGTCGGGCACGGACCCTCAGGGATCTCCCTGTCCGTTCCACGCTGTGCCGTTATGGTTTCCGGGTGAGCATCGAACCCGAGCAGACGACGCGCCGTGCCCGCCGCGGCCACGTGCCGCCGCGCCACGGGCGCCAGAAGCGTGGGAGCGGCGTGGTCCTCCCCGCGGTCGCCGGCGTCCTGGCGATGGGCCTCGTGCTGACCGGCGGCTACGCCGCGTTCGCCTTCACGAGCCTCAACAGCGGCGTCACGAAGATCGACGCGATCAGTCCGCGGTCGGACGACGACGACGACGTGGACGGTCAGGCGCAGAACATCCTGCTCGTCGGTGACGACCACCGTCCGGACAACGCGACGCCCGAGCAGATGGCCGAGCTGAGCACCGAGGACGACGGCGGTGCGACGAACACCGACACGATGATCGTGCTGCACATCAACGCCGACGGGTCCCAGGCGACGATGATCTCGTTCCCGCGCGACTCGTACGTCCCGATCCCCGGTGTCGGCAAGGGCAAGCTCAACAGCGCGTTCTACTACGGCACGCTCAACGGCGGCGGCGACACCGGTGGTGCGAAGCTGCTCATCCAGACGATCCAGGACCTCAGCGGCCTGACGATCGACCACTACGTCCGGGTGTCGTTGCTCGGCTTCTACCAGGTGGTCAAGGAGCTCGGGCCGGTCGAGGTGTGCCTGAACAACGCGGTGAACGACCCGTACTCGGGTGTCGACCTGCCGGCCGGCACCTCTGAGCTCGACGCCAAGCAGGCGCTGTCGTTCGTCCGCCAGCGGCACGGGCTGCCGAACGGTGACCTCGACCGGAACGTGCGCCAGCAGTACTTCCTGTCGCAGGAGGCCCGCAAGGTGCTCTCCGCGGGCACCCTGCTCAACCCCATCAAGATGAACAACATCCTCAGCGCCGTCGGGAGCTCCATCCAGACGGACACCGACCTGGTGTCGCTGGCGAGCCAGATGCGGAACCTGCGCCCGGGCAACATCCAGTCCGCCACGATCCCGACGCTCGGCACCCCGACCATCACGGTGGGTGGCCGGCCGCTGTCCATCGTCGAGGTCGACACCGTCGGGTTGCCCGCGTTCGTGCAGGGACTCGTCGGCGAGCCGGAGGAGTACACGAAGGCCACGGCCGCCGAGCCCGCCGCGACGACGGTCACCGTGCTGAACGGCAGCGGGACGACCGGCGCCGCCGCGACGGCGACCGCGAACCTGACGGCCCGCGGCTTCCAGGTCGGGACGCCGGGGTCCTCGGACACGACGCAGAAGACCCAGGTGCAGTACCCCGCCGGGCAGGAGGCGCAGGCCAAGGCCGTCGCCGCGGTGGTGCCCGGTGCGGTCGCCGTGCGGTCGACGACGGTGTCGGGCGTCACGCTCGTCCTCGGGTCCGACGGCATCACCGTCGCCGCCCCGGCCGTCCCCGGCGACGCCTCCTCCGCCCCGGCGGACGAGGCGCCCGAGGCCGAGGCGTCGAAGCCGGCGGAGTCCGAGCCGACGCCGAGCTCCACCGACGTGAAGACCTACGGCGAGGAAGGCGTCTGCATCAACTGACGCACCCTTCACCACCCTGGGGTCACCCGTGGGAGCGTGTCGGTAGGGTCGACCGGTGAGCCACGTCGCGCGTCCGATCACCCTGATGACCTACAACGTGAAGAACCCGGATCCGCGGCACGACTGGCCAGCGCGCCTGCCGCTGGTGCTCGAGGTCATCCGACGGCACGATCCCGACGTCCTCTGCGTGCAGGAGGCGTTCGACCACCAGATGGACGCCCTCCGACAGGGGCTGCCCGACCACGACGCCGTCGGGCAGGGCCGCGAGGGGGGCACCGCGGGGGAGCACGCCGCGGTGTTCTTCCGCCGCGACCGCCTGCGCCCCGTCGACGTCGGGACCTTCTGGTTCTCCGACACCCCGGACGAGCCGGTGTCGAACACCTGGGGGAGCCTGTACCCACGGGTCGCCAACCACGCGCGCTTCCTCGACGCCGAGGGGGCCGCCTTCACGCTCCTCACCGCGCACTTCGACCACGAGGAGAACGACCACGGGGACGAGGTCCGTCGGCGCAGCGCCGCCCTCGTCGTCGAGCGGCTCGCCCCGGTCGACGGCCCCGTCGTCTTCGCCGGTGACTGCAACGAACCGTGGGGCGCGGGTCCGGCGTCCCGGGTCTTCACCGATGCCGGGTACCGGGACGCCTGGTCCGACGCCGGTGACCCCGGTGACCGCACCGCGTCCTTCAACGGGTGGCAGGAACCGGTCGACTCCGGCGAGCGGATCGACTGGGTGCTGACCCGCGGCGACGTCACCGCCGAGCGCGTCGTGATGGACCACGACGGCCCGGAGACGTGGGCCGCGAGTGATCACTTCCCGGTGGTGGCGTCCCTGCGCGTGGCCTGAGCCGCGTGGCCTGAGCCGCGCGGGTCGTGACCGTGCGGCCGTCGTGCAGTGCGGGACGCGTCAGCAGGACCGGCGTGCGTGCACCGGCATCGGGGACCCGATGACCGTCACCTCGGTGTCGTTCGTCAGCGCCGAGACGCCGTTCGTGCCCTGCGCGTCCTCGCCCGTGTCGTGGGTCGGACCGTCGGCCGCGTCGTCGTGCTCCGCGCGGGGGTCGTCCCCGGTCGGGTCGTCGCCCGTCGAATGCTCGTCGGGAGCCCAACCGGCCTCGAGCAGCAGCTGCCACGCCCGGGAGTCGCCGGACCCGAACGACACCTTGTCGGAGCGTGGAGCCGTCGCGATCTCGTCCGCGACGTCGTCGCCGACCTGGACCCCGTCAGGACCGGTCAGCTCGACCCGGTCGCCGGTCCGGCCCCGTACCGAGTCCTTGAGGACACGGATCTCGACCGCGTTGCCGACGGCGGACGGTGTGCGCAGCGCCGCGACGCGGACCGCGCCGCCCCAGGTGTAGGTCGTCCCCGCCGGGAAGCACGCGCCGCCGTCGCCGACCGCGGTCTGCGTGCGCGACGGGGTCCCCAGCAGCCGGTTGAGCAGCGAGACGGTCGACCTCGCGTCGCGCATGGGGACGTCCGCGACGGTGTCGTCGGCGTGCCGGAGGACCAGGGACTCGGCGTCGAGCTCGACCGTGTCGACCCGGCGCAGTTCGCGGTCGGTGACCCGGATCAGTGGCTGGACCGGGTCCGCGACGTCGCTGCGGTCCTCCGCTGCCGCGGCCGGTGCCGCGCCCCCCGTCGCGAGAGCATCGGACCCGACCGTGCCGGCCGCGAAGGCGAGCACGGCAGCGCCGAGCGCGAGCAGAGTGCGGGAAGTCACCAGTCGACCGTACGGCCCGGAGCCGGACAGGACGACAGGTGTTACCGAATCGCAGCCCGGTCGTCACGTGTTCGTGATCTTGGGGATGTGTCACGGACGCGTCGCGGGGGACACCCGGCTGGACGGACAGCGGTACCCCGGTGCGTACCGTCCAGGCCATGACGGAGCAGCAGAACGACCAGGCGGGTCTCGACCAGTACGCGATGCAGGACCCCACGAAGATGTACGCCGACAAGAAGCCGGACGAGCAGTACCTGCAGGGTGCCGGTACCGACGAGGAGATGGCGCAGAACGTGCCCGCCGATCACGGTGAGGACACCTACCGCGGCTCGGGCCGCCTGCAGGGCCGCAAGGCGCTCGTCACGGGCGGCGACTCGGGCATCGGCGCCGCCGTCGCCATCGCCTACGCCCGCGAGGGTGCCGACGTCGCCATCGTGTACCTGCCCGAGGAACAGGAGGACGCCGACCGCATCGTCGGCCTCATCGAGGCAGCGGGCCGCAAGGCCGTCGCGATCCCCGGTGACATCAAGGACCTGGCGTTCTGCGAGGAACTCGTCCAGAAGACCGTCGACGGCCTCGGTGGGCTCGACATCCTCGTGAACAACGCCGGCAAGCAGCAGAACGTCGACGACATCACGAAGATCTCGGACGAGGAGTTCGACGAGACCTTCAAGACGAACGCCTACGCGACCTTCCGCATCACGAAGGCGGCCGTGCCGCACATGCAGCCCGGTTCCACGATCATCAACACGACGTCGATCCAGGCGTACGCGCCGTCACCGCATCTCGTGCACTACGCCGCCACGAAGGCGACCGTGAACAACATGGCCAAGGGGCTCGCGGCACAGCTCGCGCCGAAGGGCATCCGCGTCAACGCCGTCGCTCCCGGCCCGATCTGGACCCCGCTGCAGCCGGCCGGTGGCCAGCCGCCGGAGGCGCTCCCGTCCGCCGGTGAGCAGACCTACCTGGGCCGCTGGGGCCAGCCCGCCGAGCTCGCGCCGGCGTTCGTGTTCCTGGCGAGCGGCGAGTCGTCCTACGTGGTCGGCGAGACGCTCCACGTCGACGGCGGCATGCCGACCCCGTGAGACGGGTCGCCTGACGCGCGCACACCGCAGACGGACGGGAGGCGCGGTGCCGGCTGGCACCGCGCCTCCCTCACAGGCTCGGTGCCGACTGGCACCGCGCCTCCCTCACAGGCTCGGTCGGGGCGCCCCGCAACGCTTCGCGTCGCCGTTCAGCGGGGCGCGCCCGTCCGTCGTCTCAGCAGGCGACGGAGCGCGCCATCCGCTCCAGCAGCTCCCGTGCGGACATCGCCGCGGTCAGTTCGACCTCGACCGGGTTGATCCCGATCGCGCGCTCGAACGCGCGGCGGCGGGCCTGGTCGGCGATCGGGACCTCGGGGCGTTGCGGCAGCCGGGCGATCGCGCGTGCTGCGGCGTCGAACGCGCCCTCCGGGGAGCCGAGCTGCTCCCACATGGTCCGCACGTCGTGCGCGACCTGCTCGTCGTCGCCGCCGAACTCGTAGCCTGCGGAGGCCATGATGGCCAGGCCCTGTGCGACGGGGTCTTCGGGGGTCATCCCGGCATGGTCGCACGGCAGCCCGCGTGCGTGCTCCGGGGTCGTCGCCTGTCCCCCGACATGCTGACACCCGTACCGGGGATGCTGTGTCCCCCGCCACTGCGCTTGGATGGAGGTGCGGACAGGACGTCCGCCGCACGACGGAGGGCACGATGCTCGAACACACCAGCGCCGACACGCAGGCGGCAGCCGCCGCGGCCGCCACCCTGCACCTGCGCATCACGATCGTCGGCGCCACGGTCGACGTCCTCCGCGACGTGCCCTTCCACGAGGCCCACGTCGGCATGGTCGCCGAGCGGATGGGCATCACGACGGAGGAGCTCCGCCAGCACTTCCCGTCCTGGGACGGCCTCGTGCTCGCCGCCGTCGACCGCTGGAACGGCGCACGACTGGAGGCGGTGGCGCACGAGGTCGGGGACGGCCCCACGGTCGACCTGCTGCGTGCGATCGTCGCCTCGAACGCCGAGGACCCCGCGCTCATGCGGCTGCTCGTCGCACTGCTCTCCGTCGCCGGCAACCCTGCGCACCCCATGGCCACGTACCTGCGGTCGCGCTACCAGCTCTTCTTCTCGCAGGTCAGGCGCGGACTGGAGCACGACATCGCCGTCGGCCGCGCGCCGCACACGATGGACCCCCGTCGCGGTGCCGAGCAGCTCATCGCGCTGTACGAAGGGCTCCAGCTGCAGGCGATGCTCCGCGCGGAGCTCGACCTGGTGCCGGCGTTCGACCGTGCGGTCGCCCGACTCGAGCGCGGATGGATGGAGCGGTACGAGCCGCAGGCCGCGCAGCGCTTCTCGACGTGGAGCGACAGCGGGAGCTGGGAGATCTGACCCCTGGCCGCGAGGCGCGTCACCCGGGTCGACCCGGAGCCGCACGGGCGTAGTCGTGGAGGCTCCGACGGAAGGAACCGACATGGCAGCACCGAACCCGATCCAGGTCCAGAAGTACCTCAGCGGCATCGACTACCCCGCCTCGAAGGAGGACATCGTCGCGACCGCCGAGAAGGAGGACGCCCCCGGTGACGTCCTGGACGCCCTGAAGGGGATCCCGGACGGCGACTACGACGCCCCCACCGCGGTGACGAAGGCCGTCTCCGACAAGGGCTGAGGCGCTCGCACCACCCGAGACCCGGGCTGGGCGACGTTCCTCGTGCTCCCGGGCACGAGAGCGGTCGCCCAGCCCGGGTCTCGTGTCCGGGTGGTCCCTCAGCGCGGGCGGTGGCCCCGCGGCACGGAGCCGTTGCCCGGGTCGTACCCGGTGTCCCGCAGGACGGGGATCGCCGTCGTGTCGTTGTGGACCGAGTGCACCGTCACCCGACGCGCCCGCCGCAGGGCCCGTCGCGCGCCGGGGGTCGCCACGAGACCGCCGAGCACGAGCCCCGCGCCGATGCCGAGTGCCACCGAGACGGCCGCCACGAAGTCGAGCGCGGCGCCGGACGCCCCCGACATGAAGTGCAGCAGGGCATCGGACACCGCGACACCGGGCAGCAGCGCACCGCAGAACGCCGGCACCGCGATCGCCGCCACGGCCGTGCGCATCCGGGCTGCTGCGATGGTCGACAGCACGCCGAGCAGCACCGACGCGATGAACGTCGCTCCCAGCAGCGGCATGCCGAGGTGCCGGAGCTCCCAGAGGAACGCGCCGGCGGTGACCGAGAACACCACCGCGACGGGGATGACCCGGGCACTGGCCTGCTGCACGAAGCAGTTCGCCGCCGCGGACACGACCGTCAGCGACAACGAGGCCCAGAGCGGCAGCGGTTGCAGCACGATGCCGGACGGGTCGACCTCGATGCTGAGCCACTGCAGGACCGCGATGCCGGCCGGGACCCCCACGACGATCGCGGCGATCACGAGCACGATGTAGAACGCCCGGGCGACGGCCATGGCCCGGAAGCCGGAGATCGCGTCCTGGGCCCAGGTGACGAGCGACACGTGGGGCAGCAGCAGGACGACGAGTGCGGCGACCATCGTGGCCGCACCCGTCGCGGTCAGGACCTCGGCCCAGATCGCCAGGGTGCCGATGGCCGAGGCGACGGCTGCCTGCGCACCGGAGACGAAGAACTGCGGGAAGCCCCGGCCGGTCAGCCAGCGGCCGGACAGGATGATCCCGAACATGAGCACGAACGCGCCGACACCGGCGCGCCAGCCACCACCGGCCTGCATCGCGATCGAGGTGCCGAGCACCGAGAGGCCCACGTCGGCGAGCCAGGTCGGCCACCGGGTGGGCAGCCGCAGGACGGCGACCAGGGCGCTCACCGCGCTCGTCATGTCGCGCTCGCCGTGCACCAGGTCGTCGACGATCTGGTTCGCGCGCGCGAGCCGGTCGAGGTCGGAGCCGTCGGACTGCACCGTGCGGACCTTGACGAGCGGCGGGTGGTCGGCCGGGGCGTACTGGAGCGTGACCGAGCTGCCGGAGAAGTCGAGGTCGAGGGGCGCGAGGTTCCACTTCGTGGACACCGCGACGACGGCGGTCTCGACACTGCGGGTGTCCGCACCGGAGGCGAGCATGACCTCGGCCAGGTCGAGGCAGAAGTCGACGATCTGCACCGGCGAGTACTGCTCGCGCGGGCGGGTGTCCGGGGTGACGTCCTCGTAGATCGTGCCGCGCAGGCGGGCACGGGCGTCGCGGATGTCGTGCTGTGCGAGGTTGCGGACGCGCGGCCGGGGTGGGCGCCCGGGCCGCGGGACGCCGGGGAGGAACTGCTCGGCCATCAGACCATGGTGCCAGCCGCTCGCGCCCGAGTCCGGACGTCCGCTGGACGTTGCCGATGACGGGTCAGTGACGGGCCTGCGTGCTGAGTCGTCCGGCTGCGAAGGCGGTGAGGACCGCACCGACCAGCACGACGACCTGCCCGGTCAGCTGCAGTCGGGTGGTCCGGATCGGCAGCATCGTCTCGCCGGCGAGGGGCGCGTAGGCGAACCACCCGAACGACGGGTTCGGTGCTGCGAGGAGGAGGACCACGCCGGCGACGAGCAGGATGATCCCGACCAGCAGCCCCCGGAGCGTCCAGGTGCGGGCGAGGCGAGCGGCGCAGGCGGCCGCGACGATCCCACCGAGCAGGGCGAGGACCGCCCCCACGACGAGCTGCCCGGGTCGGTCCCCGCTGACGAACGCGAAGTCACCGCCCGATGCACCCGCGATCCAGCCGGACGAGTCGAGTCGCCGCACCGCCAGGAACACCACGCCGACGAGGGCGACGAGTGCGCCCACCCACGTGACGACGTGCGTGCGGGTGCGGAAGAGGCGGCGCATGCGCCCCACCGTACCGATGGACGGACGGGAGGCGCGGTGCCAGCTGGCACCGCGCCTCCCGTCCGTCCGTCCGTCGGTGACGACTACTGCTCGAAGGTCGCCTTGAGCTCGATCTCGACGCCCGTGAGCGCCTTGGAGACCGGGCAGGTCGCCTTGGCCTCGTCGGCCGCCTTCAGGAAGGCGGCCTCGTCGATGCCGGAGACCTCACCGTTGACGGTGAGGGTGATGCCGGTGAGCTTGAAGCCGCCGGCGCTGTCCGGGCCGAGCGAGACGTCGGCCTTGACGTCGAGGGCCTCGACGGTGCCGCCGGCCTCGCCGAGGATCGCGGAGAACTGCATCGCGTAGCAGGCCGAGTGGGCCGCGGCGATGAGCTCCTCGGGGCTGGTGGTGCCACCGGCCTCGTCCGCGGCGCGCTTCGGGAAGGAGACGTCGTAGGTGCCGACCTTCGAGCTCGACAGCTCGACCTGGCCGGAACCGTCGTTGAGGCCGCCCTGCCAGGCGGTGCGTGCGGTGCGCGTGGGCATAGCCGCTCCTTTCGTTGGGGGAGGCCCCGTTCAGGGCCGACGCCAGTCAATCGGAGAACGACCGTTCTCGCAACCGGCTCTCGGGGAAGACGCAGGATGTCCGGCGACCGAGATGCGCGACAGGTGTAGTTTTGACGGAGATCGAAGGAGAACCCATGCACGCCGTCGTGTTCGAACAGTTCCGGACGTTCCCCGTCCTGACCGAGGTCGAGAAGCCCGTCCCGGGACCCGGGGAGGTGCTCCTCAAGGTCGCCGGTGCCGGGGCGTGCCACTCCGACGTCGCCGTCTACCGCGAGTTCCAGGAGGGGCAGCCGGGCGCGCAGGCCCCCGGGTTCGTCCTCGGGCACGAGACCTCCGGTTGGGTCGAGGCCGTCGGTGACGGGGTGAGCGGCTTCACCGAGGGCGACGCCTACCTCGTCTACGGGCCGGTCGGCTGCGGGCACTGCGCGTCCTGTTCGAAGGGCCAGGACACCTACTGCGAGAACGCCGCCACGAACCCGTACGCGGCCATCGGTCTCGGTCGGGACGGCGGCATGGCGGAGTACGTGACCGTCCCGGCGCGCAACCTCGTCTCGCTCGGTGACGCCGACCCGATCGCGGCGGCACCGCTCAGCGACGCCGCACTCACGCCGTACCACGCGATCAAGGCAGCGATGCCGAACCTGGCGGGCGGCGGCAGGTACGCGCTCGTGGTGGGGCTCGGCGGTCTCGGGCAGATCGCCGTGCAAATCCTCACGGCACTCACCGGCGCCACGGTCATCGCGACCGACACGAAGCAGGACGCGATGGACCGTGCCGCGGCCCGCGGTGCGGTCACCGTTCCCGCCGGGCCGGACCAGGCCACCGCGATCCGCGAGCTCACCGGCGGCAAGGGCGTCGATGCGGCGTTCGACTTCGTCGGTGCGACGCCGACGATCGCGACCGCGAAGGCCTCGATGGCGATCGGCGGACGGCTGACCGTCGTCGGGATCGCCGGCGGGACCGTCGAGTGGAACTTCTTCACGACGCCGTACGAGTCGACGATCACGAACACCTACTGGGGCACGATCGAGGACCTGCACGAGGTCGTCGCGATGTACCGAGCGGGGCAGATCGAGCCCGACGTCGAGCGGTTCGCGTTGTCCGACGCGCTCGAGGCCTACCGCAAGCTCGAGGCCGGCGAGCTGTCCGGCCGCGCGGTGGTCGTCCCGACGCTGTAGCGGCGGCCGCGGCGCGGCCGCGGCCGCCGCGGCGGCCGCGGCGGCGGCTGCGGCCGCCGCGGCGGCGGCCGCGGCTGCCCGAGGCTCGGCTGGGCGGACGGTTCCGCGGCCACTGGGCCGCGAACGTGTCCGCATGCGCGAGCCTCGGCCGCGCGGGCCGCGCGGGCCGCGCCGGCCGGGCCGGCCCGACCGGTCAGACCGCGGGGCCCGCGGTCCGCAGGGCGTCGGCCTGCTCCGGGGAGGAGCGCGCCGCGTACCCGATGCGGCTCTCGCGGACGTGCCAGGCCATCCGCTCGGCGGCCTGCTCGACGTCCCCCGCGTCGATCGCGGCCAGGATGCGCCGGTGGTCGGGCCACAGCCGCTTGCCGCGCGACGAGGTGTCGAGCGCGTAGAGCCACTCGATCTTCCGCGAGAGCTGCCGGAGCAGGGTCGCGAGCGTCGTGCTGCCGGAGAGCTCGGCGACCAGCAGGTGGAAGCGCTCGTTCAGGTCGACGAGCAGGTCGAGCTCGCCCCGCTCGACGGCCGCGTCACCCTCGTCGAGGACGGCCCCGAGTTCGCGGCGCACGCGCCACCAGTCCTCCGGCGGGGCCTCCGCGTCGAAGAGCGTGCGCGCCCGGGTCGCGGCGCGGCGGGCGGTGGCGGTCTCGAGCGACTCGCGGACCGCGAACAGGTCGTCGGCCTCGTCGAACGGGATGTCGGCGATGCGCGAGCCCACGTTCGGGCGCGACACCACGAAGCCCTCGCCCTCGAGCCCGCGGAGTGCCTCGCGGACCGGCACCCGGGAGACCCCGTGCCGCTCCGCGAGGAACGCCTCGGTCACCCGGGTGCCCGGTTGCAGGGCGCCGGTCACGATGTCGTGGCGGATGGCGTCGATGACGCTCGTCCCGTTCAGCACGGTGCCGATCGTGCCACACCGCGCCGGTCGCCCACCCGGGACGCCGTCACGCAGCCGCCTCGGCGAGGGCTCTCCCCGGGATGGCGTCGAGCAGGTCCTTCGTGTACTGCTCCTGCGGGTCGTCGAACACCGCTGCGACGCTGCCCCGCTCGACGACCTCACCCCGGCGCATCACCACGACGTCGTCGGCGATCCGCCGGACCACCCCGAGGTCGTGCGTGATGAAGAGGTAGCTCAGCCCGAGCCGGTCCTGGAGCTCCTCGAGCAGCGCCAGGATCTGCTCCTGCACCAGGACGTCGAGCGCCGAGACCGCCTCGTCGAGGATGATCAGCTCGGGTTCGAGCGCCAGCGCCCGGGCGATCGCGACGCGCTGCCGCTGCCCGCCGGACAGCTCGTTCGGCCGGAGCTGCGCGACCTCGCGGGGGAGCGCCACCTGGTCGAGGAGCGTCGCGACCCGCTCGGTGCGCGACGCCCGGTCACCGATGCCGAAGACGCGCAGGGGCTCGTCGATGATCCGCTCGATCGTCGAGGTCGGGTCGAGCGACCCGTACGGGTCCTGGAACACCGGTTGCACGCGGCGTCGGATCTCCCGCCGCTCGGCGCCACGGGCGGTCCCGATGGACTTCCCGTCGACCAGGGCGGTGCCCGACGTCGGCGTCTCGAGTCCGAGCACGATCCGCGCGACCGTCGTCTTGCCCGAGCCGGACTCACCGACGACCGCGGTGGTCGTGCCGCGACGCACCGCGAACGACACCCCGTCGGCAGCCTTCAGCGTTCCGGCACCACGACCGCGGAGCCGGTACTCCTTCACCAGGTCGGACACGACGAGGATCGGCTCGCCCGCGGCCACGGGCTCCGGCGCGACCCCGGACAGCGCGGGCGCCGCCGCGATGAGCCGCTTCGTGTACTCGTGCTGCGGGTCGCGGAGGATCGCCTCGGGCGCACCCTGCTCGACGATCTCGCCGTCGAGCATCACGACGACGCGGTCGGTCCGGTCCGCCGCGACCCCGAGGTCGTGCGTCACGAACAGCAGCGTCGTGCCGTGCTGGTCGACGAGGGTCTGCAGGTGGTCGAGGATCTGCCGCTGCACGGTCACGTCGAGCGCGCTGGTCGGCTCGTCGGCGATGAGCAGCTCGGGCTGGCGGGCGAGTGCGACGGCGATGAGGATGCGCTGCCGCATCCCGCCGGAGAACTCGTGTGGGAACTGGTCCGCCCGCCGCGACGCCTCGGGGATCCCGGCCTCGGTCATCAGCGCCACCACCCGCTGCCGGATCGCCGCGCGTCCCCGCAGCCCGCCGGCCCGCAGCGCGTCGGCGATCTGCGCGCCGACCCGCATCGACGGGTTGAGGTTCGTCGACGGGTCCTGCGGCACGAGCCCGATCCGTGCGCCACGGACGCGTCGCATGAGCGCCTCGTCGGCGTGGGCGATGTCGTCGTCGCCGAGGCGGATCCCACCACCGGTGATGTGCCCGGCCCCCGGCAGGAGCCGGAGCAGGGCCGCGATGAGCGTCGACTTGCCCGAGCCGGACTGGCCGACGATCGCGACGCGCTCGCCGCGGCGGACGTCGAGGTCGACGCCGTGCAGGACCCCGCGGTCACCGAAGGCGACCCGCAGGTCGCGGACGGACAGCAGGGTGTCGGTCCGGTCGGTCTGGTCGGTCTGGAGGCGCGGTGCGGCCCCGGTGGTCGTGTCGCCGTCGTGCATGGTCCGGTCCTCAGCGTCCTGCGGCATAGCCCTGTGCTCCTCGCGGGTTGGCGGCGGCGCCCATGACGCCGGTGTCGGGGTCGCGCGTCACGCACGACAGACGGCCGAGCGACCAGTCGCCGGCGCGGGTGACGACGTGGCCGAGCTCCTCGAGCCCGGCGATGACGTCGTCACCGAGGCGGTCCTCGACGACGAGGCCGCCCGGGGTCCAGGTGCGGGGCCAGAACGACCCCGGGAACGACGTCGTGTGCAGTGCGGGTGCGTCGATCGCCTGCTGCGGGGACCACCCGCCGACGATCGTGCGGAGCAGGAAGAGCAGCTGCCACTGGTCCTGCTGGTCGCCGCCCGGGCTGCCCATCGCGACCACCGGCTCGCCGTCCCGGAGCACGAGCGTCGGGGTGAGCGTCGTGCGGGGTCGGGCGCCCGGGGTGAGCGTGGACGCCGTGCCCTCCTCGAGCCAGGTCATCTGCATGCGGGTGCCGAGGCAGAACCCGAGCTCCGGGATCGTCGGCGACGACTGCAGCCACCCGCCGGAGGGCGTCGCGCTGACGATGTTGCCCCAGCGGTCGACGACGTCGATGTGGCACGTGTCGCCGCGGGTCTCGCCCGTCTCCATCACGATCGGCTCACCGCGGTCCTCGTGCACGGGGGCATCCTCGGCCGGTGCGGCCACCGCGTTGCCGCGGGCGCCGGGGACGGTGGGCTCGCCGACACCGGCGATCGACTCGCCGCGCGGTGTGTACGTCTCACGCAGCGGGGGCATCGCACCCGCGGGCACCGAGACCGACCCCGGTCGCAGCTCGTGCGACGCACGGTCACCGATCAGGGCGCGACGCGCGTCGGAGTACGCGTCGGAGAGCAGCTCGGCCATCGGGACGTCGCCGTCGCCGTAGTACGCCTCGCGGTCGGCGAGCGCGAGCTTCTGCGCCTCGGCGATCGTGTGCGCGCCGAGGACGGTCGACGGGTCGAGCCGCTCGTCGTCCAGTGGGTCGAGCAGGCGGAGGGTCTGCAGGAGCGCCGGACCCTGGCCCCACGGCCCGGTCTTCGCGATCGTGTGGCCCCGGAACTCCGCGGTCGTCGCGGGCTCGGTCGACGCGCGGAACGCCGCGAGGTCGCTCGCGCGGACCACCCCGGCGTGGTCGGTGCCGGACGCGTGGCGGTGCGGGGCGCGGACGAAGGCGTCGACTGCCTGCGCGACGAAGCCCTCGGCCCACTCGGTGCGGGCGGCCTCGATGCGCGCGACGCGCGCGCCCTCGCCCTCCACGGTGCCGGACCCTGCCTGCACGAGCCGTTCCAGGACCGACGCCCAGGTCTCGTTGCGCACCATCGACCCGGCGACCGGCACCGAGCCTCCCGGCAGCCACCGCTCGGCGGAGGACGGCCAGTGGTCGCGGAACAGGTCCTGCACGGTCGCGATGGTGGCGACCACCCGGGGCGCGACCGGGTGGCCGTCACGGGCGTACCCGATCGCGGGGGCGAGGACGTCGGCGAGCTCCCACGTGCCGTGCTCGGCGAGGAGCAGCAGCCACGCGTCGACGGCACCGGGGACGGCGGCCGCCAGCGCGCCCGCCCCCGGGACCAGGTCGAGGCCCTCGGACCGGAAGTGCTCCGGCGTCGCGCCGGCCGGGGCCGGTCCCTGGCCCACGAGGACGGTCGGTGCCCTGTCGGACGCCGTCGCGAAGATCGCGGTCACGTCGCCGCCGGGTCCGTTCAGGTGCGGTTCGACGACGTGCAGGACGAAGGCGCCGGCGACGGTGGCGTCGAAGGCGTTGCCGCCGCGCTCGAGGACCGACTGCGCCGTCGCGGTCGCGATCCAGTGTGTCGACGCGGCCATCCCGAAGGTGCCCTGCAGGTCCGGACGGGTGGTCTCCGTCGGCGGGGTGGTGAAGGCGGGGTTGGTGCTCATGGTGCTGGTGCTACTTCCGGTCCGAGGCGGTGGGGTCGAGGGCGTCGCGCAGGGCGTCCCCGAACAGGTTGAAGCCGAGGCAGATGACGGCGATCGCGACCCCCGGCACGACGGCGGCCCACGGCGCCTGGCCGAGGTACTGCTGCGCGTCCGAGAGCATGATGCCGAGGCTCGGCGTGGGCGGCTGGATGCCGAGCCCGAGGAAGGACAGCAGCGCCTCGCCGATCACTGCGACCGGCATGATCACGGTGGCCTGCACGATGATCGCCGAGACGCAGTTCGGCAGGACGTGCTGCGCGATGATGCGCGCGCCGCCGGCGTCCAGCGTCCTCGCGCTCGTGACGAAGTCGGCGCTCGTGATCCGCAGGGTCTCACCGCGCACGATCCGGATCATCGCCGGCACGTGCGAGATGCCGATCGCGATCACGGCGTTCGACAGGCTCGGCCCGCTGATCGCCGCGAGCCCGACCGCGATGATGAGGAACGGGAACGCGAGCGCGACGTCGGTCAGGCGGGAGATGATCGAGTCGAGCCAGCGCCAGTACCCGGCGAGCAGGCCGAGCGGGGTGCCGACCACGACGGCGAGCAGCACCGACAGCACGCCGACGACGAGCGAGACCTGGATCCCGTACAGCGTGCGGGACAGGATGTCTCGGCCGAGGTCGTCGGTGCCGAACCCGAAGCCGACGGTGAAGGGCACCTGGAACGGCAGGTCGAAGTGCGTCGCGGTCGGGTCGTGCGGTGCGACGAGCGGTGCGGTGATCCCGGCGAGCACGACGACGGCGAGCATGATGCCGCCCGTCATGCCGAGCCGGTTCGTCCGGACCTGCTTCCAGATGCGACCGCGGCTCGAGCCCAGGTCGAAGGGAGCGGTGATGGTGGTCATGCGGTGCCTCCGACGCGGATCTTCGGGTTGATGACGGAGTACAGGACGTCCACGGCGAAGTTGATGAGGACGTAGCCCAGGGTGATCACGAGCACGACGGCCTGGATGACCGGGTAGTCGCGGGTGAACACGGCGTCGAGCGTGAGCTTGCCGAACCCGGGCAGGGCGAAGATGCGCTCCGTGACGACCGCGCCCGAGATGAGGCCACCGAGCTGCAGGCCGACGATCGTGACGACGACGATCATCGAGTTGCGCAGGCCGTAGCGGAAGAGCACCCGCGGGCGGCTGAGCCCCTTGGCGCGGGCGGTCCGGACGAAGTCGGTCTTCATCGTCTCGATCATCGACGCGCGGGTCTGGCGCATGATGACGGCCGCGAGCGACGTGCCGAGGATGAGCGCCGGGAGCGTCAGGTGGTGCAGCGCGCCGAGCGGGTCCCGCGTCACCGGGACGTAGCCCGAGGCGGGGAACCAGCCGAGGCCCGCCGCGAGCCAGACGATCGCGAGGATGCCGAGCCAGAAGTTCGGCACGCTCAGGCCGACGAGCGCGGCGGCGTTCGCCATCCACTCGGGCCACCGGCCGCGGTAGCGCTCGGCGAGGGTGCCGAGGGCGACCCCCACGACGACCGCGACCACGATCGCGTAGAGCGCGAGCCACAGCGTGACGGGGAGCGTCGAGCCGAGCAGGTCCGTGACCGGGGTGCCGGTGCGGGTGGACTGTCCGAGGTCGCCCTGCAGTGCGTTGACGACGAAGCGCCAGTACTGCACGAGCAGGGAGTCGTCGAGGCCGAGGTCGGCGCGGACGGCGGCGAGCCGCTCGGGGCTCGCCTCCTCGCCGGCCAGGGCCAGGGCCGGGTCGCCCGGCAGCTGCCGGACCCCGAAGAAGACCACGATCGAGGCGAGGACGAGCGTGAGCGCCGCCTGCCAGAGCCGTGTCAGGACGTACCGGGTCACTTGTCGCTGCCTTCCACGAACGCCGCCTGACTGAGCCGGACCACGCCGTCGGCGTAGGTGGACACCCCGGCGACGTCGGAGCTGACGCCGGTGATGCTGCGGGTCCGGTAGAGGTAGATGATCGGGTCGTCCTGCTGGACCTTCGTGACCAGCTGGCCGTACAGGTCGGCGCGTTCCTGCTGGTCGGTGGCCTGCGCCGCCCGGGCGATGAGGTCGTCGACCTCGGGGTCGCTGTAGCCCGGGTAGTTGTTGCCGCCGCCGGTGCCGAGGAACGAGCCGATGTTGCCGTGCGGGTCGACACGGCCCGACCAGCCCAGCTGCAGCGCCTGGAAGTCGCCGCGGGTCTGGTCGTCGAGCAGCGTCGTGTACTCGACCGGGGTGATCGTGATCGCGAAGCCCCCGGCGCGGGCCTGGGCCTGGAGCGCCTGGGCGAACCGGACGGTGTCGGGGGTGTTCGTCACCTCCATCTCGATCGGGAACGGTTGCTCGACCCCCGCTTCCTCGAGGAGCTCCTTCGCGTGGTCGGGGTCGTACTCGGGGCACGCCGTGCTCGCGTCGGTCGCGAAGGCGCTCGTGTCCGGGATCGGGGAGCACGCGACGTCCGCCCACCCGCGGAACACGCTCTGCACGAGCTCGCCGCGGTTGATCGACATGGACAGGGCCTGCCGGACCTTCCGCTCGGTGGCGAGCGGGGTGTCGAGTGGCTCCGGGTCGGTGCCGACGCCGTCCTGGTTGGCGAGGTTGATCGTGATGCCCTGGTAGCCGAGGGAGCCGGTGCGCAGGACCTCCAGGTCCTTCCGCTCCATCAGGTCGTCGACGTCCTGCGTGGAGATCGTGTCGGCGACCTGGACGTCCCCGGACTTCAGGTTCTGTGCGCGGATGCTGGCGTCGGTGATGATCCGGTAGGTGATCCGGTCGAAGTGGGCGCTCGCCGGGTCGTGGTACATCGGGTCGCGCTCGACGGTGATCGAGGTCTGCGGCACGCGCTCGACGAACTTGTAGGGGCCGATGCAGACCGGGGCGTCCCCGAACCCGTCGCCCTCCTGCTCCAGTGCCGTCGGCGACATGACCATGCCCGCACGGTCGGCGAGCGCCGCGGTGATCGGGGCGAACGGGGTCGAGTAGCGGATGCGGACGGTGTGGTCGTCCACCGCGTCGATGCTCGAGACCGGACCCATCTCGCTCTTCCGGCTCGAGTCGTCCTTCGTCAGGTTCCGCTCGAGCGTCGTCACGACGGCGTCCGCGTCGAACGGGGTGCCGTCGGCGAAGCGGTAGCCGGTGTGCACCGGGAACGTGACGGTCTTCCCGCCGTCCGACACCGTCGGCAGCTCGGTCGCGAGCATCGGGATGATCGCACCCTCGGCGTCGATGTCGAAGAGCTTCTGGCACATCGTCTCCATGACGTACCGGGTGTACAGCGACGACGAGGTGGTCGGGTCGAGCCGGTCCGGTTCGGCGGAGAGCGCCATGACGAGGTCACCGCCTTCGCGGACCTGCTGGTCGCCGATCGCGACGGTCGTGACGGTACCGGCGGTGGCGCCACCGGCCTTCGAGCGTTGGACCGGCACGCAGGCGGTGAGCGCGAGCGAGGCGGCCAGGGCGACGGCGGGCACGGCGAGGAGTGTCCGGCGGCGTCGAGCGGGAGTCTGGGACATCGTGTTCCTGGAGCTGCTGGTGTGCGTGGTGACCCTTGTGGAGTCACGCTCAGGAGTGCGGTGATTGCATACAATCACGACTGACAGCGCTCGTTTGTACACAGTGTGTTTCCGGTGTGTAACAGTTCCGCCGACCGCCGGCGCTCGTCTGCACGATTCCCGCCCGGTGTCATGCCCCCGGTCCGGGGGCTGTCCCGACCGAGGGCCTCCTGCGAACATCGACCCTCGGTGGGTTTCAGGGGCCCGCCGTTCCGAGACACGCACCGCGCCGGCATCCGACGCCCGCGGCACCACGAGCAGGGGTTCCACCACATGATCAGGGCACGGGCGAAGTTCGCTGCGGCCGTCACCGCCGTCGTCATCGCGGCCGCGGGACTCGTCGCCACCGCGTCGCCGGCGCAGGCCGCGACCACCTACAAGGGGACGGTCAAGGCCGGCACCACGCTGCAGCCGGGCGACACCGTCACGTCCACGAACGGGCAGTTCCGGCTCGTCATGCAGGGCGACGGCAACCTCGTCGAGTACGGCATCGGGAACGTCGTGCTCTGGGCGTCGAACACCGCGAACCAGCCCGGGGCCGCTGCCGTCGTGCAGAAGGACGGGTACCTCGCGCTCGTCCGGAGCGGTCGGCTCGTCGCCAGGTGGGGCACCGCCGGGACGGCGAAGGACTTCGGTGTCCGGCTGGACGGCGAGCTGCGGATGCGGACGCCGACGAACGGTCCGCTCTGGCGCACCAAGGTCGCACAGTCGCGGGTCGTCTCGGGCAACGTCCTCCTGCCGGGGACGGTCCTGCGCGCGGGCGCGGGCTCGACCACGACCTTCACCATGCAGGCGGACGGCAACCTCGTCCAGTACGTCAGCAGCAAGCCCGTCTGGTCGTCGCAGACCTTCGGCAACCCCGGGGCGACCGCAGCGGTGCAGACGGACGGCAACCTCGTGGTCTACAGCCCCGACGGCGGCCGCGCACTGTGGTCGTCCGGGACGTTCGGCCGCGGCGCCGGTCAGCTGCTCGTGCAGGTGGACCAGAACGTCGTGCTCTACGGCAGCTCCGGCACCCGCACCTGGTCGTCACGACCGGTGACCGGGCTGCTCTGGCCCGTGACCGGCACGACCATCTCCGGACGGTACGGCGACGACCGCGGGGCCGGGCACGTGCCGCGCTACCACCAGGGCACCGACGCACCGGTGAAGGTGGGGACACCCGTGTACTCGTCCGGCCCGGGAACGGTGACGACGGTCGTCCGGGACAACGCCAGCTACGGCAACTACGTCGTGGTCACCTACGGGCTGACCACCGTCCTGACGGCGCACCTCAGCGAGATCTCGGTCACCAAGGGGCAGGTGGTCGGGAACGGCAAGCAGATCGGGAAGTCCGGCAACACCGGCCAGTCGACCGGTCCGCACGTGCACGTCGAGACCCGCGTGAACGGCACGCTGAAGGACCCGCTGTCGTTGCTGTCGTTCCGCTGAGCCCCGCTCTGCGCGGACCTAGGCTGGGCGGATGCAGCGCCACGACGCCGAGTCGGTCCTCGCCGCCCTCGCCAGGACCCCGGGCGACGTCGCGGGTGCCCGGCGCGTCGCCCGACGGTTCGCCGACGTCGACGCCGGGGAGCGCTCGGCGCTGCTGTGGAGCGAGGACGCGGGAGCGCGGCTGGTCGCCGTGCTGCTGCTGGTGCAGGCGATGCGCGCGCACCCCGACCCCGAGCTGACCGACGAGTACCTCGCCGCGGCGAAGGCCGAGCGGTTCGAGGACACGGTCCTGGTGGACGTCGCGGCCGAGGAGCTCGTCGGTGTCCCGCTCGTCGGCACCTCGACCGGCCCGCTGTTCGCGCTCGCGAAGTCCGACGTGGCGACGGTCCGCCGGATCGCCGTCGTCGCGACGCTCGCCTTCGTCAAGCAGGGGGACGCCGAGGTGCCGCTCGCGATCGCCGGTCGGCTGGTCCGGGAGCGCAGCGACACCGTGCAGTCCGCGCTCGGGTGGGTCCTCCGCGAAACCGGGAAGCGCGCCTCGGAGCCGGCGCTCGTGGCCTTCCTCGAGCGGAACGGCCGCTTCCTGTCGACGGCGGCCCGGGCGACCGCGACCGAGCACCTGCCGCCGGCCGAACGGGACCGCCTGCGCGGCTGACGACGCACCCTCGCGAGACGCAACGACGGCGACTGCTCGCAGCGCTGTACCGTTGCGAGCAGCCGCCGACGTTGCGTCTTGCGGAGCCGACGGAACACGGCCGGCCGGGTCGCCGGGCGTCAGTGCGAGAAGACGTCGTCCAGCGTCCAGGTCGCCAGACCGCGCTCCTCGAGCAGGGCGTGCAGCCTCGGGAGCGCCCCGATCGTGCCGGGGAAGTTCGCGTGTCCGATGACGATGTGTGCCGGCTGGAACCACTGCTCCGCGAAGCCGACGATCTGCTCCGCCGTGATGTCGCCCGAGTCCGCGAGCGTCCCGTACCAGAGCAGCGGGGTCGAGTAGCCGACGGCCGCCGCGGCACGGTCCACCCGGGCGTCGTGGTACCCGAAGGGCGGTCGGAAGTACGGGCGGGCGTCGACGCCGAACGTCCGCTCCAGGAACGCGTGGTTCCGCATCAGTTCGTCCTGGATCGCCTGGTCGCCGAGCTTCGTCAGCGCGGGGTGGCTCCACGTGTGGTTGCCGAGCTGCACCTGCCCGGAGTCGACGAGCGGCCGCAGCAGGTCGGCGTGCTCGGTCCACGACGGTCGGTCCCCGTTCACGAAGAACGTCAGGCGCGTCCCGGTCTCGGCGGCGAAGCGGGCGTAGGCCTCGACGACCTCGGGTGATGCCCCGTCGTCCACGGTCCACGCGATCCCCGGCGTGCCCTGCGGCAGGCCCGTGACCGTGCCGCCGGGCAGGGGGACGCGCGTCAGCGCCGGTCTCGTCGGGGTCGGCGTCGGGGTCGGGGTCGGGGTCGGCGTGGGTGTCGGCGTGGCCGTCGTGTGCGTGGGGGCGGAGGGCGTCGGCGCCGCGGGCCGGTCACCACCGGAGCAGGCAGCAAGGACCGCGGCCGCCAGGGTGCCGGTCGCCCCGGCGAGGATCGTCCGGCGGGTGGTGCTGTGGTCCATCGGCCCCAGCCTGCCGACCGGTCGGGCACCGGCGCATCCGCACGCCGGAGGAGTCGCGGTGGCCGACCGGCCACCGGTGCGGACGGGAGGCCCGCCCCACCGCCGCCCGCAGCGCGCGTGGAGGACGGGGCTGGGAGGCCACCACGGGGCGGGCGCGTACCGAGGAGGTCACGTGAGCCGTGCCTCCCGGCCGGCCCGAAGCAACGACGAGAGGAACGCGACGTGCGCGCACTCACCTGGCAGGGCACCGAGAAGGTGTCCGTCGAGACCGTCCCCGACCCGACGATCCAGGAGCCGACCGACGCGATCGTGCGGATCACCTCGACGGCGATCTGCGGCTCCGACCTGCACCTGTACCGGGTCCTCGGCCCGTACATCGACAAGGGCGACGTCCTCGGCCACGAGCCCATGGGCATCGTCGAGGAGGTCGGCTCCGCCGTCACGAACCTCAAGGTCGGCGACCGCGTCGTCGTGCCGTTCAACATCTCCTGCGGCCACTGCTGGATGTGCCAGCACGGCTTCCAGTCGCAGTGCGAGACCACCCAGGTCAAGGAGTACGGCACCGGCGCCTCGCTCTTCGGGTACACGAAGATGTACGGCCAGGTCCCCGGCGGCCAGGCCGAGTACCTCCGCGTGCCGCACGCCGACTACGGGCCCATCAAGGTGCCGGACACCGGCGCCGACGACCAGTGGCTCTTCATGAGCGACATCATCCCGACCGCGTGGCAGGCCGTGCAGTACGCCGAGGTCCCCGAGGGCGGCACGCTCGCGGTGCTCGGTCTCGGTCCGGTCGGCCAGTTCGCCGCACGCATCGGCAAGCACCTCGGGTACCGGGTCCTCGCCGTCGACCCCGAGCAGGTCCGCCGCGACCTCGGTGCGAAGCACGGCATCGAGGTGTTCGACCTCGACGACGACATGGTGTCGAAGCTGATCGACCTCACCGACGGGCGCGGCCCGGACGGTGTCGTCGACGCGGTCGGCATGGAGGCGCACGGCAACCCCGTCGCCGGGTTCGCGCAGCGCGCGGCCGGGTTGCTGCCCGACAAGCTCGCGCAGAAGGCGATCGAGACCGCCGGCGTCGACCGGCTCGCAGCCGTGCACGCGGCGATCGACCTCGTGCGCCGCGGCGGCACGGTGTCGCTGTCCGGTGTCTACGGCGGCATGGCCGACCCGATGCCGATGATGACCCTCTTCGACAAGCAGATCACGATCCGCGAGGGGCAGTGCAACGTCCGCCGCTGGGTCGACGACCTCATGCCGCTCGTGTCCGACCCCTCGGACCCGCTCGGCACGCTCGACCTCACCACGCACCGGGTCTCGCTCGAGGACGCCCCTCAGATGTACTCGGTCTTCCAGAAGAAGGAGGACGGCTGCATCAAGGTCGTGCTCGACCCGTCGATGGCCGCGGCCTGATGACCGCCCGTCCGCTGCGGGTGCGCTGATGCGCGTCGTCGTGGTCGGGGCGACCGGCAACGTCGGGACCGCGGTGCTCCGACGGCTCGCGGCTGCGCGGCTCACCGGTGACGGCCGCGCGGGCGACGAGGACGGCCTGCAGGTCGTCGGCGTCGCCCGCCGGGTGCCGGACGCCCGGGTCGCGCCGTACGACGTCGCCGTGTGGCACGCGGTCGACGTCGGTGGTCCGCGCGCCGTGGACGAGCTGACGGCGGTGTTCCAGGGCGCCGACGCCGTGGTGCACCTGGCGTGGGCACTCCAGCCGACGCACGACATCCCGGCGCAGCACCGGACGAACGTCACCGGGACGGCGAACGTGCTCGCGGCGGTCGCCCGGGCCGGCGTCGGGCAGGTCGTCGTGTCCTCGTCGGTCGGCGCTTACCGCGGCGTCGACGTCGAGGGCAAGCGGACCCCGGTGGACGAGTCGTTCCCCGCCACCGGCATCCAGACCGCCACCTACTCGATCCACAAGGCCGAGAACGAAGCCGCTCTCGACGTGTTCGCGTCGCAGCACCCCGGGGTCGTCGTCACGCGGCTCCGACCCGGACTGGTGTTCCAGCGCGGGGTCGCGGCCGAGCTCCGGGGGCTGTTCCTCGGGCACCTCGTGCCGATGTCGATCGTCCGGGCGGCTCGGTTCGCGGTGCTGCCGCTGCCGCTACCGTTCGTGTTCCAGGCCGTGCACGCCGACGACCTGGCGGACGCGTTCTGGCGGACGATCGACCGACGTGCGGCCGGGGCGTTCAACATCGCGGCGACGCCGGTGCTCACCCCGCCACGCATGGCCCGGGCAGCGGGGATGCTCGGGGCGGTGCGGGTACCGCTCCGGCTGCTGCGCGGGATCGTCACGCTGACCTGGCGGCTCCGGCTCCAACCGACGGACGCCGGGTGGCTCGACATCGCCGCCGGCGTGCCGATCATGCGGACCGACCGGGCTCGGCGCGAGCTCGGGTGGGTGCCGCAGCACACGGCGGAGGACGCGCTGCGCGAGCTCGTCGGCGGGTTCGCGGACGGGGCGAACGTCGAGGCGTCCGGGCCCCTGGGCGGCTGAGGGACGCGGGCCCGGCCCGTGGCGGGACCCGGGGTACCTGGTGGGACCGGGCGTCCCTGGTGGAATCGGGCGTACCTGGTGGGACGGTTCCACCAGGTACGCCCGGAAAACCCTGCCATGGCACCTGTTCCGGGGAGCACCGGGCGCGCTACGCTCCAGCCCAGGGCGCGACCGTGCCCGGCGGGGGAGGGGCTGACATGGCGATCGACGACTTCGGGGCCCCGGGCGGGGAGACCCACAACCCGCTGATCCCGCCCGTGTACGACCTGCTCTGGACCCTCGTGGCCGTCGGCGGCATCGTCACGCTCCTCGGCGTCGTCGCGGTGATCGTCCTCGTCGTGCACCGGTCCCGACGGATGGCCGCTCGTGGACAGGACCCCCTGACCCTGCAGGAGGACCTGGCGTACCGGGCGATGCAGAGCGCAGCGTTCGCTCCGGCGGTCTCCCGAGAGCACCGGCTCGCCGAGCTCGACGACCTGCACCGCCGCGGCCTCATCACCGACGACGAGCGCCGGGACGCCCGGGCCGAGGCGCTCCGCGCGTAACCTGGCCGGGTGCTGCCGAGGAGCCCGCTGCTGCCGACGGACCTGCTGGGCGACTGGACGCTCCGCCGGACGGTCGACGACCGCCTCGCGGGTGTGACCGGCACCGTCACCGGGTCGACGACCCTGACGCTGACGACCCCGGACGAGGTGCGCTGGGACGAGTCCGGCACCATGACGTTCGACGGCCGCGTGGTGCCGGTCTCCCGGACCCTCGTCGTGCGCCGGGGCCCGGACGACCACTGGACGGTGCACTTCACCGACGGCCGGGTCTTCCACGACTGGGTGTGGGGCACCACGGTCGAGCACGCGTGCGCGCCCGACGACTACACGGGCGTGCTCGACGGGGACGCCGAGCGCTGGACCGTCCGGTGGCGGGCACGCGGCCCGGCGAAGGACCACCGGCTCGACAGCGTCCTGCAGCGTCGGTCCACCACGGCAGACTGAGCGCATGGCACGCTCCTCGACCGGTACCGCCGCCCCACGGATCACCCCGATCGACCCGCGGGATCTCGACGACTGGGCACCGGCGCCCGGTGACGTCCTGACCGGGGACCGGATCGACGGCAGGCGCATCGACGTGCTCGACCTCGCGGGCGAGCGCCTGCCCGACCTCGAGCTCGAGGAGTGCGTGGTCGACACGCTCCGGGCGGACGGCACCGACCTGCGCGGACTGCGCATCCGCGACTCGGTGGTCGAGACGCTCGACGCGCCGGTGTTCCGCGCCTCGAGCAGCGCCTGGCGCGAGGTCCGGGTCGCCGGTGGCCGGGTCGGCTCCGCCGAGCTGTACGACGCGACGCTGAACGGGGTCGAGTTCGTCGGCATGAAGCTCGGGTTCGTCAACCTGCGCGGCTCGACGCTCACCGACGTCGTGTTCCGCGACTGCGTGGTCGACGAGCTCGACGTCGCCGACGCCCGGCTGCTGCGCGTGGCCTTCCCCGGCACCCGGATCCGCTCCGTGGAGGGCTCGGGCACCCGCATCGAGCACGTGGACCTGCGCGACGCCGACCTCGACCGGGTGGAGCGGCTCGAGGGCCTCCGCGGGGCGACGATCGGCACCGACCAGCTGTTCGCCCTCGCGCCGCTCCTGGCAGCGCAGGCCGGCTACCGCGTGGAGTGACCGGCGGGCTCCGCGTCGGCGGCCAGCGCCGCCGCGATGTCGGCCTGGACGAGGTCGCCGTGCACCGCGGCACCGGCCTGGGTCCCCGCAGCCGCCGACGCGATGACGGTGGCCATCGGTGACGTGACGTTGCCCGCGGCGTACACCCCGCGGACGCCCGTCTGGCCGACCGCGTCGACGGTGAGCCCACCGCCGAACCGGAAGCCGTTCACGACGACGTCATCCGCGTGCAGCCCGAGCCCCTCGAGGAACCCGACGCGTGGCTCCGCCGTGCTCGACGCCGCGAGCGCGTCGAGCGCGACGACCTCCCCGGAGTCGAGCTCGACACCGGTCAGGACGCCGTCCGAGGAGCGGACCCGCGTGATCGACGCCTCGACCACCTCGACGCCGCGGGCCCGGAGACCGGCGAGCGCGGTGTCGTCGACCAGTGCGGGGTCCGTGACGAACGCCGTGACCCGGTCGCTCAGCGCGCGGAACATCTGGGCGTGGTGCGCACCGTTCGGTGTGGTGACGAGGACACCGATGCGGCCGTCGCGGACCTCCCACCCGTGGCAGAACGGGCAGTGCACGACGCCGCGTCCCCACTGCTCGGCGAGGCCGGGGACGTCCGGCAGCACGTCGACGGCGCCGGAGGCGACGACCAGCCGGCGCGACGTGACGACCGCTCCGGAGTCGAGGGTGACCGAGAAGCCGACGGGGTCGACACCGGTGCCCTCGGTGGCGGACGTGGCCACGACCCTCCCGGCCGCGACCTCGACGCCGTACGCGGCGACCTCCTCACGGCCGATCCGGGTCAGCTCCGCGGGTGCGACGCCCTCGCGCCCGAGGTAGTTGTGGGCGCCCTCGGCGGGCGCGTTCCGGGGCTCACCCGCGTCGACGACGAGGACGGAACGGCGCGACCGCCCCGTGATGAGTGCGGCGGACAGGCCGGCGGCCGAGCCGCCGATGACGATGACGTCGTAGTGATCACGCATGACCGCATCATGGACAGTGGTCGGCGACAACGGCAACGAATCTTGCCGGTGTGGCAACATGGCCGCATGGTGCACGGCCGGGAGGAACGGATCACCCCACCGACGACGGCGCAGGTCGTCGACGCGGTCGGCCCGCGGCTGCGGTCGCTGCGGGAGCGACGACAGGTCACGCTCGCGGCGCTCGCCGCGGAGACCGGCATCTCGGTGTCGACGCTCTCGCGGCTCGAGTCGGGGCAGCGTCGACCGACCCTCGAGCTGCTGCTGCCCCTCGCCCGGGCGTACCAGGTGCCGCTCGACGACCTCGTCGGCGCACCGCAGACCGGCGACCCACGCGTCCACCTGCAGCCCGAGCGGCACGGCGGTCGCGTGGTGATCCCGCTGACGAAGCGCACCGGGGGCGTGCGGTCGTTCAAGCAGCTCATCCCGCCGATGCCGGCGAACGGCGACCGGAGCCTGAAGACGCACGAGGGCTACGAGTGGCTCTACGTGCTGTCGGGACGCCTGCGCCTGCTGCTCGGCGACCGCGACTTCGACCTCGGGCCGGGCGAGGTCGTCGAGTTCGACACGCACACCCCGCACTGGGTCGGCAACACCACGGACGAGGTCACCGAGGTGCTCTGCCTGTACGGGCCGCAGGGGGAGCGGGCCCACGTGCGGTCACGGCCGGCGGGCTGAGGCTCAGCCGAACACGTGCCCGACGACGTCCTCGAGGAGCCCGTCCGTCGGCACGTTCGACTGGGCGATGCGGATGCCGATGTCGCCGCGGGTGAAGTAGGTGTCGCCGTCGGTCACGGGGTACTGCGGGTTCTGCGTGACCTTCTGGCACCGGAGCCCGTCGTCGACGGACGCGCAGTCGAAGCCGGACAGTCCGCGGAGCGCCTCCGTGGCACGCGACGGGACGACGTTCTCGACCTGGATGGTGAGGTTCGTGAGGTCGGCCTCGGGGTCACGCCAGACGCAGTACAACCGTTGCCCGCTCGACTGCCGTGCCGGGGTCAGTGCGGTGCGGGGGACCTCGAGGTCACCGACGACGGCGGGGTCGTTCAGGGCTGCCTCGTCGGTGTACTCGAACGCGCCCGGTGTCACGAGGTCGTCGCACGTCTCCGGCACCGTGCCCGTCGCGGAGGCCGGTGCGGTGCTCGACGGCGGTGACGACGTGTGCGTCGCCCCGGTGCCGGGCGTCCGTGCCGGGGTGGCGCCGTCGGTCGGGGTCGGCGCACCCGACGTCGTCGACGACGAGGACGTGCTCGCGGTCGGGGTGGCGCCGTCACCGCCGTCGCCGGTGCACCCCGACAGGGTGAGCGCGAGGCCCACCCCGAGTCCGATCGTGGCGAGCAGCGTCGTGGTGCGTGTGTGCCGCATCGTTCCGCCCCCGGGTGCGTCGTCAGGTGTCCACCCGACCTCGTGCTGCCGACGGTAGTCGTCGACGCCGCTCGGTGCGCCGGTCAGCGCCGGAGGGTCCAGCGAGCGGGGACGCGTGCCCGGAGCGCCACGCGGCCCCGTCGCGCCCACCGCCGCACCGGGTTCGCCCGCCGGCCGTTGACCCGGAAGGTGTGGAACGCGCGCCGGGTCCGCCGCGCGACGGAGGCCGCACCGGACAACGGCCTCGCGGACACCTCGACGGTCAGCGCACGATCGACCAGGACGCGCCAGGCGGGGTCGAGCTGCATCGAGAGGTCGACGTCGTCGTGCACCTCCGGGTCGTCACGGTGTGCCCGGCAACGAGCCGCGAGCCACGTGGCACGATGCATCGCCATCGCCGAGCCGAACAGCGGAGGACGTCCGAGCGCCGACCACATCAGCACGAAGTACGGACCCATGTAGAGCCCGTCCCACAGGCGGCGCAGGACCCGGCCGCCCTCGCGCGGTCGACCGGGGCCGGTGACCGCCACGACGCCCGGCCGTTCGAGCAGGCGCACCGACTCGGCAATCCATCCCGGCGGCGGCACCGAGTCGGCGTCGAGCCGCGCGATGACGTCCCCCGAGGCGCGGTCGTACCCACGAGCCGAGGCCGAGGCGATGCCGCGCACGGGTTCGTGCAGCACGGTCGCGCCCGCGGCCCGGGCGACCTCGACGCTGTCGTCGGTGCTGCCGTTGTCGACGACGAGGACCTCGTGCACGGGGTGCGTCTGCGCGGCCAGTGCGTCCAGGCAGCGTGCGAGGTGCTCGGCATCGTCGAGCACGGGGACGACGACGGAGACCTGCGGCACCCTGCCGATCCTGCCGGAGGCGCGCTGGGCGGACCGTCGGCCCCGCTGCCGCGGTCGACCACGGCCGCCCCTCCGCGTTCCGTGGACGGACCGACCGCGCAGATCGACGTTCCTGTGCTGCAACGCAGCGCCGGTCGCGCACGGTCGGGGCCAGCGCGACGGGTGCCGTACCCGCCGCGACCGAACCGGAAGGCCGACCATGACCACGAACCCACCCGGGAACGACTCCGGGACGCCCATCCACGACCGCACCGCGGCTGCCGAGGGACACGAGGTGCACCCGGGCGTGACGGTGCCCTCCTTCGGCACCGGCGTCCCCGCGCCGCGCGACACCGACCGCGACTTCGACGACGTCCTCCGGCCCGACGGCTTCGACGACGTCGAGCCGCTCGACGCGCTGCCCGCCGACGAGCAGCTCCCGGCGACGCCGTCCGCCGCCGGCGCGTCGGCACCGCTGCACGACTCCACGACGACGAGCACGGGCACCGGCACCTCCACCGGCTCCGTCCCGCCCGTCGGCGGGGCCACCGCCACGAGCACCGGTGCCGGCGCCGGCGGCGGCAGCAGCAGCGACGGCGGCAAGGCCGACGCAGCCAAGGGTGCCGCGCAGGACGTCGCCGGTGACGCGAAGGACAAGGCCGCGGACGTGGCCGGCACCGCGAAGGAGCAGGCGTCGAACGTCGCCTCCGAGGCGACCGACCACGCCAAGCAGCTCTACTCCCAGGCCTCCGACACGCTCAAGGAGCAGGCGGCCGGGCAGCAGGAGCGCGCCGCCGGAGGGCTCCGCAGCCTCGGCGAGCAGCTCGGCCGCATGGCCGACAAGGACGACGAGCAGGGCATCGCCGCGAAGGTCGTCCGCGACCTGTCGAACCGCGCGGGCTCCGCAGCCGGGTACCTCGAGAACCGCGACCCCGGCTCGCTCCTCGACGAGGTGAAGTCCTTCGCCGCGAAGCGTCCCGGCACGTTCATCGCGCTCGCCGCGGGCGCCGGGATCCTCGCCGGACGCCTGACGAAGGCCCTCGCCACCGAGCTCAAGCACGAGAAGGAGGCCGGCGAGACCTCGACCGGCACGGGGAGCGGCGTATGAGCCACACGGTCCCGGGCGCGACCCCGCTCGGTGAGCCGACGCCCGAGGAACGCGCCGCCACGACGCCCCTGGGCGAACTGCTGACCGACGTGTCCAAGGACCTGTCGTCGCTGTTCCGCCAGGAGGTCGCCCTCGCCAAGGCGGAGCTCACCGAGTCCGCCAAGAAGGCGGGCAAGGCCGGCGGCATGTTCGGCGGCGCCGGGCTCACCGCCCTGTTCGCCCTGTTGTTCCTGTCGATCGCCGCGTGGTGGGGTCTCGGGTACCTCATCGGCAACGCGTGGTCCGCCGTCGTGATCGCCGTGGTCTACGCGATCGTCGCCGCGATCCTCGCCGTCCGGGGGCGCAAGGAGATCAAGGAGATCCAGGGCGCCCCGCAGACGGTCGAGACCGTCAAGGAAGTCCCCGAAGCACTGAAGCCGAACACCGGGAGGAAGCCATGAGCACCCCAGAAGAGATCCGTGCCGACATCGAGCGCACCCGCGGTGCCCTCGGGTCCGACGTCGACGCCCTGGCCGACAAGGTCAACCCGTCGTCGATCGCGCACCGCCAGACCGACCGGGTGAAGAACCGTTTCCAGGGCGTCCGCGACTCGGTGATGGGCTCGGCGCACTCCGCCGGCTCGAGCGTCTCGGGGTCTGCCTCGGGTGCGACCGACCGGGCGAAGGACGTCGCGCACGAGGGCGTCCAGAAGGCCAAGGGCAACCCGCTCGCGGTCGGGCTCATCGCGTTCGGCGCCGGGTGGCTCGCCTCGTCGCTCATCCCGACGTCCGACAAGGAGGAGCAGCTCGCCGGTGAGCTCAAGGACAAGGCGGCACCCCTCGTCGAGGACGTCAAGTCCCAGGCGAAGGACGTCGGTTCGCAGCTGGGCGACGTGGCGAAGGAGCACGCGCAGGACCTCAAGGGGACCGCGCAGGACGCCGCGCAGACCGTCAAGGACGAGGCGCAGGGCGCCGCGTCCGACGTCCAGGAGCACGCGAAGGGTGCTGCGGACGACGTGCGCAGCAGCTGACGTCACCCCGTGACGGACGGGAGGCCCGTGGCGACGCCGCCACGGGCCCCCCGTCCGTTCCGCGGTAGCGTCGGGGCCCATGGACCCGATCGACGAACTCGCCGCCGAGTTGCGCCAGTCGATCGGCCGCGTCGTGCGGGCGGCCCGGCGCGAGGGCGACAGCCTGCCGCCGGCGCACTCGACGACGCTGGGGTTCCTCGGACGCGAGGGGCCGATGACGATCGCGGAGCTCGCCCGGCGACGCGGCGTGAAGCACCAGGGACAGTCCCGGACCGTTGCGGAGCTGACGAGCCAGGAGTACGTCGAGCGGACCGTGTCCGAGACGGACCGACGGGCGTCGGTGATCCGCATCACCGATGCCGGCCGCGCCGCGCTGCAGCGGGACATGGACGGGCGCGCGGACTGGCTCGCGACGGCCGTGCGTGCGGAGCTCGACGACGACGAGCGCGCGCTCCTCGCCCGGTTGCCCGACATCCTCGAGCGTCTGGCGCGCCGGGCTGACTGAGGGTCCCTCCGACGACCGGTCCCATTTGTACAACAGTGTTGTACAGTTGGCGACATGCAGCTGACGAAGTACAACCACGCCACCGTCGTCCTCGAGCAGGACGGCGCCTCGCTCGTCATCGACCCGGGCTCGTTCACGCCCGAGTCCGCCGACCTCGTCGCCCGGGCCACGGTCGTCCTCGTCACCCACGAGCACGCCGACCACTTCGCCGTCGACGCGATCCGTGCGGGTCTGGAGCGCAGCGCCGACGTCGTCGTCCACGGTCCGGCGTCGGTCGTCGAGCAGCTCGGCGACCACGACGGCCGCGTCCGCACGGTCACCGCGGGCGACACGGTCGAGGTCGGGCCCTTCCGCGCCCGGGTCTTCGGGGAGGAGCACGCGGTCATCCACCGCGACATCCCCACCATCGCGAACGTGGGCTACCTGGTGAACGACGCCGTCTTCCACCCGGGCGACGCCTACCTCGTGCCGGACGTCCCGGTCCGGACCCTGCTCGTCCCGACGAGCGGGCCGTGGGCGAAGACCGGCGAGGGTGTCGACTACGTCCGCGCGGTCGCACCGGAGCGCGTGGTGCAGATCCACGAGCTGCTCCTCAGCGAGGGCGGTCAGGAGATGAACGTCCGGATGTTCGGCACCGAGGGCCTCGGTGGCGTCCCGGCGTCGATCCTGCCCGTCGGTTCGTCGATCGAGGTCTGATCGCGCGACCCTGGGTCGCACCGGTGGTCGTGGGAGCAGGCTGGGCGGATGCCTGATGCTCCCTCGACCGCCGTCCTCTTCGACATCGACGGCACCCTCGCCGACTCGAACTACGCGCACGTCGACGCGTGGTGGCGGGCCTTCCGCGCCGCCGGCGAGTCCGTCGACGCGTGGCGGATCCACCGGGCGATCGGCATGGACTCCGGGCGCCTGCTCGAGGAGCTGCTGCCCGACGCCTCCGACGAGGTCCGCGACACCGCCAAGCAGTTCCACACCGCCTACTACTCGGAGCACATGCCGCAGCTGCGGCTGCTGCCCGGGGCGCGTGAACTGCTCGAGGCGGTCGCCGACGCCGGCCACGCGGTCGTGCTCGCGACGAGTGCGCCCGAGTCGGAGCTGTCGGTGCTGCGCGAGCTGCTCGACGCGTCCGCGTGGGTGACGGCCGAGACGAGCTCGGAGGACGTGGAGCAGGCGAAGCCGGACCCCGGGATCATCCAGGTCGCGCTCGACAAGGTCGGCGTCGCTGCGGATCGCGCGGTGATGGTCGGTGACGCCATGTGGGACGTCGAGTCGTCGGGGAAGGTCGGGCTGCCCTGCGTCGGTGTGATGACCGGCGGGATCGGCGGCGACGAACTCCGCGGGGCCGGTGCCGCGGCCGTGTACGACGACGCAGCCGCCGTGCTCGCCGCGTTCCGGGCGGGCGAGGGGCCGATCGCCGCGCTGGCCTGAGTCCCGCCCCCGTGCGTGCGAGGATGGACGATCGTGATCACGATCGAGCGCGTTGCCTGGGACGACCCCCGTGGAGTGGCCCTCCGCGCCACCATGGACGACGAGATGCACGAGCGCTACGGTGACGGGCACGCGGACGAGGACCCGGCCGTCACCGCTGAGCGGAACCGTGTGCTGGCCGTCGACCCGGCGACCGTGATCACCTCGTTGCTCGCGATCGACGAGGACGGTTCCGCCCTCGGGCACATCGCCGTCCGGCACCTCGGCGAGGAGGTCGAGCTGAAGCGCCTGATCGTCCTCGCCGCCGCCCGCGGCAAGGGCGCCGCCACCGCGCTGCTCACCGAGGGCGAGCAGGTCGCACGCGAGCAGGGCGTGTCCCGCGTGATCCTGCAGACCGGCGACAAGCAGCCCGAGGCCGTCGCGCTGTACCGCAAGACGGGGTGGCAGCAGATCGACGTCTACGAGCCGTACGCCGCGACCATGCCCTGGTCGTTCTGCTTCGCGAAGGCGCTGTAACCCGTCCTCCTGTTGCACTCTCAGCATCAGAGTGCAATTCTTGCTCGGTGAGCCCCACCGAACGCACCCGCACGCTGCGCCGACGCATGGTCGTCGAGGCACGCCGGGCCACGATCGAGCACGGTCTGCACGGCTTCACCATCGAGCAGCTCTGCGAGACGGTCGGCGTCTCACGGCGGACGTTCTTCAACCACTTCGCGTCGAAGGACGACGCCGTGCTCGGCATCGAGCAGGGCGCGATGTCGGAACTGCTCGCGGCGTACGCCGACGGCTCGCTCGTGCCGACGGACCTCGACCCGTTCGGGTCGATCGTCGCGCTCGCGATCGAGCAGATGCACGTCGTCGGGCTCGACCGCGCCGACGAGGCCCTGGTCCGTCGGGTGTTCGACGCCGAGCCGCTGATGGTCGCGAAGTTCCTGGCGGCCGCGGACGTCCAGCTCGCCGCGGTCGGACAGGCCGTGCGGCATCGCTTCGGGTGGACCGACCCGGACGATCGACGGGCCCAGCTGGTCGCCGAGGCAGCCGCGGGCCTGCTCAAGGTCACCGCCGGCACCTACTTCGACGACGCCTTCGACGAGTCGACCGGGCCGTCGTTCGACGCGCTGCTCACCGACAACCTCCGCCAGCTCAGGGCGGCCATCACCACCACCGGACAGGACCACACCGCATGAGCGCCACCGCGCAGGGCACGAAGCGTGCCCGACCCGGATCCGACGGACCGCTGCTGCTGACGCAGCGACGCATCTGGATCATCTTCTCCGCCCTCATCGCCGGCATGCTCCTGTCGAGCCTCGACCAGACGATCGTGTCGACGGCGATGCCCACCATCGTGGGCGAACTCGGCGGCGTCGCGCACCAGGCGTGGCTCACCACCGGCTACCTGCTCGCATCGACCATCGTGATGCCGATCTACGGCAAGTTCGGCGACGTCCTCGGGCGTCGCAACCTGTTCCTCGTCGCGATCGCCCTGTTCACGATCGCGTCCGCCGGCTGCGCCTTCGCCGGCGACTTCACGCAGCTCGTCGTCTTCCGCGCGATGCAGGGCCTGGGTGGCGGTGGCCTGATGATCCTGTCGCAGGCGATCATCGCCGACATCGTCCCCGCCTCGGAGCGCGGCAAGTACCTCGGCCCGCTCGGCGCGATCTTCGGCCTGTCGGCGATCGGCGGCCCGCTGCTCGGTGGGTTCTTCGTCGACCACCTCACCTGGAACTGGGCGTTCTACATCAACATCCCGGTCGGCATCGCGGCGTTCTTCGTCGCCTGGTTCGCGCTGACCCTGCCGACGAAGAAGGCCGAGAAGCGGATCGACGTGGTCGGCGTCGTGCTCATGTCCGCCGCGACCACCTGCCTCGTGTTCTTCTCCGAGTTCGGCGGCAGCAGGGACCACGGCTGGGACGCCCCCGAGACGTGGGCCTGGTTCGCCGGACTGGTCGTCTCGGCCGCGCTGCTCGTGCTCGTCGAGTCGCGCGTCGAGGACCCGGTGCTGCCGATGTCGTTCTTCCGCAACCGCACGTTCCTGCTCGCGACGGGCATCGGCCTCGTGCTCGGCATCGGCATGTTCGCCGCGATCGGGTTCGTCCCGACGTTCCTGCAGATGGCGTCGGGCACCTCGGCCGCGGTGTCCGGCCTGCTCATGCTGCCGATGATGGTCGGCCTCATCGGTACCTCGATCGCGTCCGGCAACCTCATCACCAAGACCGGCCGCTACCGGGCGTTCCCGATCGTCGGCACGGTGCTCGTGGCGCTGGCCATGCTCGCCATGACGCAGCTCGCCGCGGACACCCCGATCTGGCTCATCTGCGCCTACCTGTTCGTGTTCGGCGCGGGGCTCGGGCTCATCATGCAGGTGGTCGTCCTCGTCGCGCAGAACGCCGTGCCCGCGGAGCAGGTGGGGACCGCGACGTCGACGAACAACTACTTCCGCGAGGTCGGCGCATCACTGGGCACCGCCGTCTTCGGCGCGCTGTTCACGGCACGGCTGACGAGCGCGCTGACCGACGTCTTCACCTCGGCCGGCGGGTCCGCCACCGACGCGGCGTCCTCGGCGGGCAGCATCGACCCGGCCACCGTCGCGAAGCTGCCCGAGGCGGTGCAGGACGGCATCGTGAACGCGTACGCCGACTCCCTCGCGCCGGTGTTCTGGTACCTGCTGCCGTTCATCGCGATCGCGTTCCTGCTCGCACTGTTCCTGCCGCAGATCCGCCTGTCGGACACGGCCGGCATGGTCGCCCGTGGCGAGGCGGTCGGCGGCGCCGAGGCGGACGAGCTCGAGCGTGCGCAGCGGGCCGGGACAGCCGGGTCGGCCGCGGCCCCGTCGCCCGGCCAGGCGTCGGAGCGCGGCGAGACGCCGGTGTCGGGGCGGGACACCTCCGCCTGACGCGAGCGCTCCCCGCGCCGAGACGCCGGCGTCGGCGCGGGACGCCCCGTCCGTCACGGGGGCTCCGTGCGCCGAGACGCCGGCGTCGGCGCGGGACGCCCCCGCGCGTGCGAGACGCCTCCGGAACCGGGGGCGTCTCGCGTGTTCCGGTGCGTCCCGGGCAGACGCCGGCGTCTCGCGGTCCGACACCGCGTCTCGCCGCCGGCACGGGGCCGTGTCGCCGGAACGGGGCCGCGTCGCCGGACGTGCGCTGTGTCGGACGGGAGGCGCGGTGCCGGCCGGTCCCGCGCCTCCCGTCCGGTGGATCGTGCGGAGGCGCCGTCAGGCGCCGGTGCTGGCGCGGGGGACCAGGCGGGCCGGCAGGTCGACGGGCTCCACCGCGGTGCCGTCGATCGTCGCGAGCAGGCGCAGGGCGGCGGTGCGGCCGAGCTCGGCTCCCGGCAGGGCGACGCTCGTCAGGGCCGGCGCCGTGACCGACGACGAGGGCAGGTCGTCGAAGCCCGCGACCGCCAGGTCCTCGGGGACCCGGAGCCCCATCGCGCCCGCCACCCGGAGCACGCCGTACGCCAGGGTGTCCGCCGCCGCCACGACCGCGGTGACGCCGTCCTCGTGCCACGCCTCGACCACGTGCTCGGTCGCCAGCGCGGCGGCGTCCACCGTCAGGTCCGCGCGGGCACCGGTCTCCGACACCGTGATCCCGGCGGCGGCGCAGGCCTCGTCGAACATCCGGTGGCGGATGCCGAACGTGGCGACCCGAGCGGTGCCGTCGAGGTACGCCACGTGGTCGTGTCCGCGGTCCCGCAGGTGGGCGACGAGCGCGTCGATGCCCGGAGCGAGGTCGTAGTCGACGGCGGTGGTGCCCTCGGCGGCGTCGGGGGCGTCGAGCAGCACGACGGGCACGCTCGCGTCCATCGACTCGCCGGCTGCCGGGGCGTCGACCAGGATCCCCGCCGGCCGCAGCCGCTCGAAGCGCCGGAGGTCGGCGGCGGTGGGCTGTGCGCCGCGCTCGGTGACCGAGAGCACGAGCTGGTACCGGTCGCCGAGCGTGTCGCGCACGCCGCGGATCACCTCGGCGAAGAACGGGTTCGACAGGTCGGGTGCGATGAGCACGACCAGGTCGCCGGTGCCGCGGGCGAGGGTGCTCGCCGCGTGGTCGACGACGTACCCGAGGGCCTCCACCGCGTCGCGCACCCGCTCCGCGATCGGCGGGGACACCCGCCCGCGCTCCTTGCCGTTGACGACCAGGGAGACCGTCGCGATGCTCGTCCCCGCGCGTTCGGCCACCATCGCCGCGGTCACGCGACGGCCGTGAGCGGCGGGGGAGGGCACCCGACGAGCCTACCGACCGGCGAGGGCACGCGGTCGGACGAGGATCGCTCGGAGTTGACGTCAAGCGTTTGACGTGTTCGAATGTCAAACGCTTGACGCGCCGCGCTGGAGTTGGTTCCTCCACAGTGCGGACCCCACCGCGTCGAGCACATACCTCCGTCCGGCGCTGCCGGACACGACGGGCTGCGAGCGGCCCGCCGACGCCGATCCCCGACGAAGTGGAGCGCCCAAGGTGCCCGATGCAACGACGCAGAAGATCATCCTCGACTGCGACCCCGGCCACGACGACGCCGTCGCCATCCTGCTGGCACACGGCAACCCGACGATCGAGCTCCTCGCCGTCACCACCGTCGTCGGCAACCAGACCCTGCCGAAGGTCACCCGCAACGCCCTCGCCGTGGCGCGCATCGCCGGCATCACGGGCGTGCCGTTCGCCGCGGGCGCCGACCGGCCGCTGCTGCGCGAGATCGAGGTCGCCCCGGAGATCCACGGCGAGAGCGGCCTGGACGGGCCGATGCTCCCCGAGCCGTCGTTCGGCCTGGACGAGCGGCACGCGGTCGACCTCATCATCGACACGGTGATGGCGCACGAGCCCGGCACCGTGACGATCGTGCCGACCGCGGGCCTGACGAACATCGCCCTCGCCGTCCGCAAGGAACCGCGCATCGTCGAGCGCGTCAAGCAGGTCGTCCTGATGGGCGGCGGCGTGCACGTGGGCAACTGGAGCCCGGTCGCCGAGTTCAACATCGTCATCGACCCCGAGGCAGCGGACATCGTGTTCCGCGCCGGGTGGGACGTCGTCATGGTCGGGCTCGACCTGACCCACCAGGCACTCGCCACCCCCGAGGTGGCCGCGCGCATCGCAGCCGTCGGCACCGGGCCCGCCGCGTTCGTCGGCGAGCTGCTCGAGTTCTTCGGCAAGGCCTACGAGGACGCCCAGGGGTTCGACGCCCCGCCCGTGCACGACCCCTGCGCCGTCGCGTACGTCATCGACCCGACGATCGTCCGCGCGGTGCGGATGCCGATCGCGATCGAGACGACGGGCACCCACACGCTCGGCATGACCGTCGCGGACCTCCGCGGTCCCGCGCCCGAGGACTGCCGCACGTCCGCGGCGATGGAGCTCGACCACGGGCGCTTCTGGGACCTGGTCGTCGACGCCCTCGAGCGGATCGGCGAGACGCCCGACACCGGGTGGTCCCCGCGCGCCGCAGCCCGGGCCGTCGAGTCCGCCGACACGACCGTCACCCCGGAGGCCTGAGCACCGTGACCACCACCTCGACGACGAAGTCGATCGGCGCCCTCACTGCGGCCCTGCTCGCCGCGTGCGTCGCGTTCCAGCTCAACGCGAGCATGCTCAGCCCGGCGCTCGCGACGATGGCGGACGAACTCCGCACCGACGACGCGACCATCGGGCTCTCGCAGACGCTGTTCTTCACGATCGCCGCCCTGTTCTCGCTGTTCCTGCCCCGGCTGTCCGACATCGTCGGCCGCAAGCGGGTCCTGCTCGGCATGCTCCTCGTGATGCTCGTCGGCAGCGTGGTCGCCGCCCTCGCCGTGAACGTGCCGATGCTCTTCGCCGGCCGCATGATCCAGGGCGTCACCGGGCCGGTCGTCCCGATCGGCCTGCTCATCCTGCGCAACGAGATCGCCGACCCCAAGCGCTACGGCGCAGCCCTCGGCCTGCTCACCGCCGTGAACGGTGGCATCGCCGGTGTCGACGCACTGGCCGGCGGCTGGATCGCCACCCACTTCGGCTTCCGCGGCATCTTCTGGGTGATCGCGGTCGTCACGGTCCTCGCCGCGCTCATGGTGGCGGTGTGGGGCGTCGAGTCGAAGCCGTCCGCCGGCACCCGGATGGACTGGTGGGGCGTGCTCCCGCTCGTCGTCAGCGTCGGCGCACTGCTCACGGCGTTCAACGAGGCCGGCAAGCTCGCCCAGGCCGACCGGGCGCTCGTCGTCGGCGGGATCGTCGTCGCCCTGGTCGCGTTCGCGGTCTTCTGGGCGGTCGAGTCGCGGGTCCGCGAGCCGCTCGTCGAGACCCGGTACCTGCGGCGTCGCGGGACCTGGGCGCTCCTCGTGACGACGCTGCTCACCATGACGGGGGTCTTCGCCGTCGTGAACGGGCTGGTCACGAGCCTGGCCCAGAACGACGAGGTCGGCTTCGGCATGGAGGCGGACGTCGCGTCGCTCGCGTTCCTCGTGCCGTACGCGCTGGTGGGCTGGGTCGTCGGACCCTTCTCCGGCCGCCTCGCACCGACGCTCGGCTACCGCGCCGTGCTCCGCGTCGGCCTCGTCGGCAGCATCGTCGCGACGCTCGTCATGGCGTTCGTCGGCGTCCACTCGCTGCCCGTGCTCGTCGCCGCCACCGTGCTCATCGGCATCACCTACGCGGGCATCGCGAACATCGTGCTGAACGGGCTCGGCATCGTGCTCTCGCCGGACTCGAACCCCGGCTTCCTGCCGGGGCTCAACGCGGGCGCGTTCAACCTCGGTGCGGGCATCAGCTTCGCGGTCCTCCCGGCGCTGCAGATCGCACTCGGCACCGGCGGGTCAGCGGGCACCGCCGGCTACTCCGGTGGCATGCTCCTCGGTGCCGCGATCACCTGCGCGGCACTCGCCACGTCCTTCCTCATCCCGCGCCCGGCCTCGGCCGAGACAGGAGCCACCGCATGAGCGGCATCGTCGTCGTGGGCAGCCTCAACGCGGACCTGGTGGTCCGCACCGAGCGCTTCCCGAAGCCCGGGGAGACCCTGCAGGGGTCCGACCTCGCGATCCTGCCCGGTGGCAAGTCCGCCAACCAGGCGGTGGCAGCCGGGAGGCTCGGGGGCACCGTCCGCATGATCGGTGCGGTCGGCGACGACGGGAACGGCACACTGCTGCGCGAGTCCGTCGCATCGGCCGGCGTGGACACCACGCACGTGGCGGTCCGGCAGGGCGTCGCCACCGGGACGGCCGTCATCACGGTCGACGCAGCGGGGGAGAACACCATCGTGATCTCGGGCGGCGCGAACGCCACGCTGACCCCGGACGACGTACCCGCCGACGCCCTCGACGGCGCCGGGGTGCTCGGTCTCTGCCTCGAGGTCTCGATCGACGTCGTGCTCGCCGCCGCGCGGGCCGGTCGTGCCGCCGGAGCGACGGTGCTCACGAACCTGTCGCCGTTCGGCGCCGTGCCGCAGGAGCTCCTCGACCTGACCGACGTGCTGCTGGTCAACGAGCACGAGGCCGCCGAGCTCGGGGACCACGGCGTCGCACGCTCCATCGTGACCCGGGGCGGCGCGGGCTGCACGGTGCACGACGGGGATGCCGCGCCGGTCGACGTCGACGCCGTGCGGGTCGAGCCCGTCGACACCACGGGCTGCGGCGACGCGTTCATGGGGGCGGTGGCGCTCCGACTCGACGCCGGGGACTCCCTGCTCGAGGCCGCGCGCTTCGCCGTCGGCGTCGGCGCGTACGCCGCGACGAAGCCGGGCGCGCAGGCCTCCTACCCGACCACGTCGGACCTGGAGTCGTTCCTGCGGCCGTAGCCCGGGCCTCCCGTCCGCCCGTCCCGTCCCGTCCCGACCGTTCCGTTCCGTCCCGCGAAACGCAACCCTGGCGGCTGCGCGCAGCGCTGTACCGCTGCGAGGTGTCGCCGGGGTTGCGTCCTGCGGGGGACATCGGCCGCTAGCGTTGGTGCATGCGCGTCGGAGTCCTCGACATCGGGTCCAACACCGGCCACCTGCTCGTGGTGGACGCCCACGGCGGAGCCGCGCCCCTGCCGGCGTCGTCGTCCAAGCAGGCCCTCCGGCTCGCCGAGCACCTCGACGAGTCGGGTGCGGTGACCGCGGTCGGGGTCGACGCGCTGACGACCTTCGTCGCCGATGCCGTCCGCGTCGCCGAGGAGCGCGGCTGCGAGGACATGCTCGGCTTCGCGACCTCGGCCGTCCGCGACGCCGTGAACTCCGACGAGGTGCTCGCGCACGTCGAGCGGGAGACCGGCGTCGAGCTCGCGGTGCTGTCCGGCGAGGACGAGGCGCGGCTGACCTTCCTGGCCGTCCGACGCTGGTTCGGGTGGTCCGCCGGACGCCTCGCGGTGTTCGACATCGGCGGTGGCTCCCTGGAGATCGCCGGTGGTGCCGACGAGGCCCCCGACGTCGCGTGGTCGATGCCGATCGGAGCAGCCCGACTCGCGCGCCGGTACTTCGCCGCGGGCACGCCCTCGGAGGACGACGTCCGCCGCATCCGCCACGAGATCCGCGTCGCGATCGCCCGCGACGCCGGACTGCTGCTGCGCGCCGGGCGGCCCGACCGGGCGGTGGCGACCTCGAAGACCTTCCGGTCGATCGCCCGGATCTGCGGCGCCGCGCCCTCGGCCGCGGGACCGCTCGTGCCGCGGTCCCTCGACGGCGTGGTGCTCCGCGAGCGGCTGCCGTCACTCCTGACGATGTCGCTCGACCAGCTGGCCGAGCTGCCGGGCGTCTCGCCGAGCCGGTCGCACCAGGTCGTCCCGGGAGCGCTCGTCGCCGAGGCCTGCCTGGACATCTTCGACCTGCCGGCGCTCGAGATCTGCCCGTGGGCGCTGCGCGAGGGCGTGATCCTCGAGCGGCTCGACCAGCTCTCCGTGCTCGGCTGAGACCCGACCCGACCCGACCCGACCCGACCCGGCCGGGCGGTCGGGCTCGGTCGGGGCCTAGCGCTGCCGGGCGGGTCGCGGGGGAGCGAGCAGCCACGGGCGGATCAGCCCCGTGACGACGGGCAGCACCCAGAACGTCATGATCGGCGTGAGCACGAGCGTCGTGACGAGCACGCGGGGCAGCACGGCCAGGTGCCCGAACGCCGGGACGAGCCAGCCGACCAGGTAGGTGAAGGCGAGGTTGACCGGGAAGAACCCGAGCCAGATGCTCACGGCCTGCTTCCAGCGGGGCGGGGCGCTCGACGCGGGGGCGTCCTGCGGGGCGTCGAACCAGCCCTCGATGCCGGTGCGCTTCTCCACCCGGGACTCCACCACGAGGTCACGCCCCTGGTCGAGCCAGCGGAGCCGGTCGTCGGAGTTCTCCCACGTGGCGAGCTGCTCGTGGTCGGCGAACCGGTAGAGCATGTGCCACTCCCGACTGGTGGCGTGCGACCGGACCCACCCGGAGCCGAGGAAGCCCGGGTAGCGGTTCGCGAGGTTGACGCCGGACTGCACCCACGCTGTGGCGTCGGGGATGCGGTCGGGTTCGACCAGGCGGGTGATGGACACGGTGACGGGCGGGCCTGCGGTCACGGATGACGACTGCAGGCTCCCTGGCTCTTGTGGAGTCATGCGGACAGTCTCGCGGAGTCGTGTTTCCGGCTCGTGACGGCACCGTGGATTCGGCGCAGTAGGTTCGGCGCATGAGCGACGTCAGCGGTGCAGCACAGGACACCGAACGCGGGCGGCACGAGACCCCGACCGAGCGGTGGGACCGGAACTGGTCGGACATCCAGCAGGAGCTCCGGATCGTGCAGACCGGGACGCAGATCCTGGCCGGGTTCCTGCTGACGTTGCCGTTCCAGCAGCGGTTCACGATGCTCAGCACCAGCGAGGAGGTCGTCTACCTCGTGCTCGTCGCGCTCGCCGTGGTGATCACGGTCGTCGCGCTGTCCGCTGTCTCCGCGCACCGTCTGGTGTTCCGGCAGCGCCAGAAGCACGATCTGGTGCGTGCCGGCAACGCGCTGCTCATCGCGGCGCTCGCGGCGAGCGCGCTGCTCTTCTCGGGCACCGTGCTGTTCGTGTTCGACGTCGTGATCGGGGACGTCGGCGGGATCATCGGCGGGGTGGTCGTGTTCCTCGGCACGGCTGCGCTCTGGGTCTCGATCCCGCTCGCGCTCCGCCGGACCCGACGCGACGGCTAGCTGGCCTGCTTCCTCGCGGGGGCCTTCTTCGCGGGGGCCTTCTTCGTGGAGGTCTCCTTCGCGGGGGCCTTCTTCGTGGAGGTCTCCTTCGCGGGGGCCTTCTTCGTGGAGGTCTCCTTTGCGGAGGCCTTCTTCGCGGGGGTCTTCTTCGCCGGTGCCTTCCCGGCCGGTGCCTTCTCCGTGGGGGCCTTCTCCGCCTGCGCGTCCCGGTCCGCACCAGCGGAACCGGACGACGACCGTGCGCCGGACGACGAGCGCGACCCAGAGCCTCCGGACCGTGATGATGACCGTGACGAGGACCGCGACGACCCCGACGGGCCGGACCGCTTCTTGTCCACCGAGGCCCGCAGGGCCGCCATCAGGTCGATGACGTCCCCGCCGTCGCCGTCCTCCTCGTCCTCGGAGCGCTCGCCGAACGTCTCCGCGGTGTCGACGTCGTCGCCGGCCTCGAGCTTCGCGTCGATGAGCTGCTGCAGTTCCTCCTGGTAGGAGTCCGTGTAGCGGTCCGGGTCGAAGTCGGCGGACATGCTCTCGACGAGCGAGGACGACATCTTCAGCTCGTTCGCGCTGACCTTCACCGACGCGTCGAGGGCCGCGAAGTCAGCAGCCCGGACCTCGTCGCCCCAGAGCAGCCCCTGCAGCAGGATGACGTCCTCGTTCACCCGCAGCACGCCGAGCCGGGTCTTCTGCCGCAGGGTGAACTGCACGATCGCGAGCCGGTCGGTCTTCGACAGCGTCTCGCGGAGCAGCACGTAGGCCTTCGGCGAGCGGGAGTCCGGCTCGAGGTAGTACGACTTCTCGAACATCATCGGGTCGACCTGGTCGACGGGCACGAACTCGAGCACCTCGATCTCGTGCGACTGCTCCTCGGGGAGCTGCTTGAAGTCGTCGGACGTCAGCACGACGGTCTTGTCGCCGTCGTCGTAGGCGCGCTGGATGTCGGCGTACTCGACCTCGTGGCCGAACTCGCACACGCGCTTGTACCGGATGCGGCCCTTGTCCTCGTCGTGCACCTGGTGCAGGGAGACGTCGTGGGTCTCGGTCGCCGCGTACACCTTGATGGGCACGTTGACGAGCCCGAACGCGATGGAGCCCTTCCAGATCGACCTCATGGGCACATGATGCCCGCGAGTGCGGCGACGGGCCCTCAGTTCCGGGCGGATCGCCAGCCGCGCCCGGACACCGGAGGGCGTACCGTGCTGCACATGACGGGGGACCACGAGACGACGACGGCCAGCGAGGCGACGGCGACGACGGACGACGATCGGATCGGCGCGTCGGGGTGGTGGCAGCTCGTCGCCCTGACGGTCGGCGGGGCGGTCGCACCGGCGGTGTTCTTCGCGCTGCAACCGCGACCGGTCCCCTGGGTCGCTGTCGTCGTGCTCGGCCTCGCGCTGGCGGTCGTGCTCCCCGCGCTGCAGGTCTGGTCCTGGGCGCGACGGGGCGGTCGTGCCGCCGTCGTCGCGACGCGACGGTGGGTTGACGACGGACGCGTCCCCGCCGAGGTCCCGGACGCGGTCTGGCGTCCGCGGGTGCAACGGTGGCTGGCGGAGGCCCGGCAGCGACGCACCAGCGGGTGCGTGTTCGTCGGGCTGGCCGCGCTGTGGGCGATCCTCGCGGCGTCCGGGACCGCGGGCGACTGGGGTGTCGCGGTCGTCTGGGCCGTACTCGGGGTCGGCACCCTCGTGCAGGGACGCGGCGACCGGGTCGGCGCGGAGCAGCTGCTCGCCGCCCCGGTGCGGACGACGGCTTGACGGCCGCCGGTCCCTGCACAGCTCCTGAGTCAGGACGACCCGTCCACGGAACAGCCCGGTCCTGAACCGTCGTGCCGCCACGGCGAGCACCATGGGCCCATGAGCCAGCTCGACAAGCAGGACCCGCGTTCGCAGTACGCCCGGCCGCCGTTCCCGCCGCAGACCCAGCAGGGGTCCGGGCTGGCCAGCGCGATGGACCCGGCGCCCGACCACGGCGAGACGACCTACCTCGGGACGGGGCGGATGCCCGGGTACCGGGTGCTCGTGACCGGGGCGGACTCCGGCATCGGGCGAGCTGCCGCGATCGCGATGGCGAAGGAAGGGGCCGACGTCGCGTTGAACGCCCTGCCCGAGGAACGCGAGGACCTGGAACAGGTGCGTGACGTCGTCGGCGACCTCGGGCGCAGGGCCGTGCTGCTGCCGGGCGACCTGACCGACGAGGCGTTCTGCGACACCCTCGTGCGCGACGCCGTCAGCGAGCTCGGCGGCCTCGACGCGCTCGTGCTCGTCGCCGGACACCAGCAGGTGCACGAGGACGTGACCGAGCAGTCGACCGAGGACTTCGACCGCACCATGAAGGTCAACCTCTACTCGATGTTCTGGCTGGTGCGAGCGGCCGTCCCGCACATGGCTCCTGGCAGCGCGATCGTCACCACGAGCTCCGTCTCGGCGTACCAACCGCAGGACCGGATGATCGACTACGCCGCCACGAAGTCCGCCATCATCACCTACACGAACGGTCTCGCCCGCCAGCTCGCGGCGAGGGGCATCCGGGCGAACTGCGTCGTGCCGGGGCCGGTGTGGACGCCGCTGCAGCCGATCAGCTACCCCGGTGACGAGATCGCCGCCTACGGTCAGGACACCCCCTTCGGCCGTCCGGCGCAACCCGTCGAGCTCGGCAGCGCCTACGTCCACCTCGCCGGCCCGGAGTCCTCGTACACGTCCGGCAGCACCCTGACCGTGGCGGGAGCGACCGGGGTCGCGCTGTGAGCCCGGTCGCCCGGAAGACCACAGTCACGGTCGGCGACCGTCGGATCGCCCTGACGAACACCGACAAGGTGCTCTACCCGGCGACCGGGACGACCAAGGGCCAGGTCATCGCGTACTACGAGCGGGTGGCCCCGTGGATGATCCCGCACGTCAAGGACCGCCCCGTGACGCGGAAGCGCTGGGCGAACGGCGTGGACGGCGGGGTCTTCTTCGAGAAGAACCTGCCCGACTCGGCGCCCGACTGGGTCCGTCACCACACGATCGCGCACAAGGAGCACGACACCGAGTACCCGATCGTCGACGACCTGCCGACGCTCGTCTGGACGGCGCAGCAGGCGGCGCTCGAACTGCACGTCCCGCAGTGGCGGTTCGGTCCCCGCGGCGCGCAGCAACGTCCGGACCGGCTCGTGCTCGACCTCGACCCCGGCGAGGGTGTCGGGCTGCCGGAGTGCGTCGAGGTGGCGCTCGCCGCACGCGAGATCCTGCACGGCATGGGGCTCGACCCGTACCCGGTGACGAGCGGCTCGAAGGGCATCCACCTGTACGCGGCGCTCGACGGGCGCGCCACGACCGCACAGGTGTCCGACGTCGCGCACGAGCTCGCCCGGGCGTTGGAGCAGGACCTGCCCGACCTGGTGCTGTCCTCGATGAGCCGCGCCGAGCGACGGGGCAAGGTCTTCGTCGACTGGTCGCAGAACAACGGCAACAAGACGACGATCGCGCCGTACTCCCTGCGCGGCCGTGACCGGCCGACCGTCGCCGCGCCGCGGACCTGGCGGGAGCTCGAGGAGCGCGGGTTCGCCCAGCTGGAGTTCGAGGAGGTCCTCGACCGCCTGGAGGCCCTCGGCGACCTCCTGCACCCGGTCGCCTCCGCCTCGCTGGCGGTGGGCAGGACCGACCACGGCCACTGGGACGGCGACCGGACCCAGCGTGCGAACGAGGCAGAGCAACCGGCTCGCGACCGCCTCGCGGCCTACCGCGCGAAGCGCGATGCGTCGCGGACGCCGGAGCCGGTGCCCGAGGGCGCACCGACCGTGCGGAAGGACGGCACGCCGACGTTCGTCATCCAGGAGCACCACGCGACCCGGGACCACTACGACTTCCGGCTCGAGCACGAGGGTGTGCTCGTGAGCTGGGCGCTGCCGAAGGGCGAGCCGACCGACCCCGGGAAGAACCACCTGGCGGTGCAGACCGAGGACCACCCGCTCGAGTACGGCTCGTTCGAGGGGACGATCCCGCAGGCCGAGTACGGCGGGGGGACCGTCACGATCTGGGACGACGGCACCTACGAGCTCGAGAAGTGGCGCGACGGCGAAGAGGTGATCGTCACGCTGCACGGCCGCACGAACGGCGTCCGTCGGCTGGCGCTCCTGCACACCCGAGGGCGGGGCCGCGGGAAGGACGGCGACGAGCAGAACTGGCTCATCCACCGTACGAAGGACCAACCGGACCGTCTCGCCGACGGGGGTGGCGAGGCGGATGCGGGTCGAGCCTCCCGGACACCGACGCCGAGCGCTGCGGAGCGGCAGCGGATCGGACGTGCCGCGCCCGCGAGGACGTCGCCCGCCGAGCGTCGGGCCATGCTCGCGAGCCCCGTGCAGGGGGAGCCGCGTCTCGACCCGGCGGCCTGGGCCTTCGAGATGAAGTGGGACGGCGTCCGTGCCCTGGCGACCGTGCGCGACGGACGGGTCACCCTGCGCAGCCGCAACGACAACGACCTGACCGCGCAGTACCCGGAGCTGCAGGAGCTGGGCGAGCGGGCCGGGGTCGACGGGGTCTTCGACGGCGAGGTCGTGGCGCTGGACGAGCGCGGGCGTCCGTCGTTCGGTCTGCTGCAGGACCGCATGGGACTGACCGGGGCTCGTGACGTCGAGGCTGCTCGGCGCCGGACACCCGTGCGCCTGCTGCTCTTCGACGTGCTCGAGGCCGACGGACACGACCTGACCCGGCTCGGCTACGACGCCCGGCGCGAGGCGCTCCTGACCGTCGTCGAACCGGGCGGTGTGATCGAGGTGCCCCAGGCGGTCGACGGTGACCTGGACCACGCCGTGGCGGCGTCGCGTGAGCGGGGGCTCGAGGGCGTCGTCGCGAAGAAACGGTCGTCGCGGTACGCCGAGGGCCGCCGCTCCGAGGCCTGGGTGAAGATCAAGCACCACGCCACGCAGGAGGTCGTCGTCGGTGGGTGGCGGCCCGGCAGGGGGCGCCGGGCCGGTGGCGTCGGATCGCTGCTGTTGGGCGTACCCGGCCCGGACGGACTCGAGTACGTCGGCAGGGTCGGGACGGGGTTCAGCGACCGCGACCTGGACGAGATCGGGGAGGCCCTCGGGAAGACGGAGCGGAAGACCTCGCCGTTCGTCGAGGTCCCTCGCCCGGATGCCCGCGACGCCCACTGGGTCACACCTCGTCGGGTCGGTGAGGTCGAGTTCGCCGAGTGGACGGCGGACGGTCGGCTCCGACAGCCGTCGTGGCGCGGGTGGCGGCCGGACAAGGGGCCCGAGGACGTCGTCCGCGAGTCCTGACCGGTCGGCCTCGGCGATCGCGGGCGAAGGCGGTCCGTGCGCCGGATCAGGGGACGCACGGACCGCCGCCGGTGCACCGCGGTCGGCGATCAGGGGTGGCCGACCACGGCGCGTCCGCGGCCCGGGATCACCAGAACCCGGGCGTCCGGAACCCCCACGGTTCCGGGGCCCACTGGTGTGACGGGTCGACTCCGGGGTTCGTCACGCCGTTCGTCGGATTTCTTCCTACAGAGCCGCTGCGGACACGAGGAGACCGTCCGGGAGCTCGGCTCCCGACGGTCTCCGGTGGTCCTCGGTCGGCCCGTTCAGGCGGCCGGCGCGGGACCGTCGGCGGGCTTCGCGGTGTCCGCGGCGGGCAGGTCCTCGTCGATCAGGTCCTCCTGCTCGGGCAGGTCGACCTCGGCGGCTGCCGCCTTGGCCTCGTCGATGGACTCCTGCGAGCGCCGGAGGAGGTCGTCGTCTGCTGCGTGATCCGTCATGCGCCCGACGCTACGCGGGTGCGCCTGTACCCGCGTCGGTCCGGGGTGCCGGTCGATCGAGCGGAGGTGCGGCGACGTCGAAGTCGACGGCGGAGGTCGGGGCAGGCGTGGTCGGCATCGCCGGGGCAGCGGGCTCGTCCGCGGCGTCCGCGGCGTCGAGCACGGCCCGGGTCGCGGCCACTGCGGTCCGGAGCGCGTCGGCCAGGGGCATCGCCCGGTGCGCGGCCGTCCGGACCTCGACACCCCAGGGCTCCTCGTGTCCGAGCCCCCGGAGCACGCGGACGAGCCCGGGCAGGTCCCATGCGCCCGATCCCGGCAGGTGTCGGGCACTGCGGGACTCCTCGGCGAGGGTGAGTCCGGACGGGGTGTGCAGCAGGCCGTCGCTGAGCTCCACCGCGGCGAGCACCTCCGGCGCGACGCCCTGGGCGATCGAGGCGAGTGTGGAGCCGCCGCGCAGCGTGTGCATGGCGTCCAGGAGCAGCCCGGCGTTCGGGTGGCCGGCCGCGGCGACGAAGCGCGATGCCCGCTCGACGGTGGGCAGGTTCGACCAGGGCTCCGGTTCGAGGACCAGGCGGGCACCGACCTTCTCGGCCTGCGCGGCGAGGTCGACGAAGTCCGCGGTCATCGCCGCTGGCGTGACCGGGTGGACACCGGTGTCGGCACGGACGACGACCTGCCAGGCGCCGAGGGTCGCTGCCGCTTCGAGCACGACCCCACGGTCGGCCTCGTCGTCCGTCGAGCGTCCGCCGTGGCTCCACCAGCGGTCGAGGGGGCCGAGCTGCACCCAGACGATCCCGGCTCGGTCGAGGGCACGTCGCAGTGCCGTGAACCCGGTCGTCGCCCGCACCTCGTGTAGGTCGTCGAGCGACAGTGACAGGCCGGAGAACCCGGCATCCACGACGGCTCGGACCCGGTCGGCGATCGGCTCGTCGCCCGCCCAGGTCCAGGACGTCGCGAGCAGGTCGTGTTCCTGCACGGCGCACCTCCTCGGTCGGGACACGCACCCGTCCCCGGCGCGCTCGGCGTCGAGCACGCTCGCGGTGTCCCGTGGTCTGGCGCCGATGGTCCCCCGGCGTCACCGACCGGTGTACGCCTCGGGCCTGCGGACGTTCCCAGCGGTGCGTGGTCGCGCACCGTCCGACCGCGCCCGGAGGTCAGACGATACGGGTCGTCACCGTTCCGACCTCGGCGACGAAGCCGGTGACGACCTGGCCGCGCTGCAGCGGCCCGACGCCGTCCGGGGTCCCGGTGAACAGCAGGTCACCCGGGGCGAGGGTCACCCACCGCGAGAGCTCGGCGATCGTCTCGGCCACCGACCAGACCTGGTCGGCCAGGTCGCCCGACTGTCGCAGTGCTTCGTCCACGCGGAGGCCGATCGCACCGGTGGTCGGGTCGACCCCGGCGGCCGGGACGAGCGTCCCGACCGGGGCCGAGGCGTCGAAGCCCTTCGCCAGGTCCCACGGCCGACCGAGCCGCTTGGCCTCGGCCTGCACGTCGCGACGCGTCAGGTCGATGCCCACGCCGTAGCCCCACACCAGGTCGAGGGCGTCCGTCACGGCGACGTCCGACCCGCCACGACCGAGCGCGACGACGAGTTCGACCTCGTGCTCGAGACGGTCCGTACCCGGCGGGTAGGGGGTGTCGGCGCCGTCTGTGACCAGGGCGCTGGCCGGCTTCGTGAAGAAGAACGGCGGCTCGCGGTCAGGGTCATGGCCCATCTCCCGGGCGTGGGCCGCGTAGTTGCGACCGACGCAGTACACCCGACGGACGGGGAACCGACCGCCGGCCGTGGTCGGCAGCGTGGGCTGGTCCGGAGCGGGGATGACGAGGTCCTGCACGTGCCCAGCCTGGCACGTCGACTCTCGGCGAGCGAGGCGTCCTCGTGGAGATCGTGCCGCTCCCGCGCGCGTGCCCGCTCCTGGCGCTCCCGCGACTCCTGCCGGAGGTCCTCGAGCAACTCCAGCCGCCCCTCCGGCTCCACGAGGGGGCCGTAGTGCGGATGCGCGCAGAGCGACCGGTAGATGCGCTCCATCATGTCCAGGCGTCGTTTGAACAGGTCGTCGGGTTCGTCGGTGACACCGCGCTCACCCATCCGACGTCCGTGCCCCGAGCCTCACGGCACAGGACCGGCCACGCGACGGGCGTGACCGGTCCTGTGGACGGTTCGCAGCGCCTCCAGGCTGTGCAGGAGGAGCGTGCAGGAGACGCGGGACGTCAGTTGCCGGGTGCGGCGCCCTCCGTCTCGCCGGCGCCCGGGTCGCCCCCGGTCCCGCCGTCGGTCGGCTCGTCCTGCGGCCACCCTCGGAACTCCCAGCCCGACAGCGACGGGTGGTCCTCGCCCTTCGAGTAGGCGAAGGTCCGCGCGGTGTCCCGCGCCTCGGTGAGCTTCGCGAGCAGGTCAGCGTGCGCGTCGGCGTCGACCCGCGACAGTGCGTCGTGCGCCAGCGAGAAGCGGTCCATCTCGTTCAGCATGAGCATGTCGAACGGTGACGTGGTGGTGCCCTGCTCGAGGAAGCCGTGCACGTGCAGGTCGTCGTGGCCGTTCCGGCGGTACGTCAGCTGGTGCACGAGCGACGGGTAGCCGTGGAAGGCGAACACCGTCGGCGTGCCGGGCAGGAAGACCTCGTCGTAGCGCTCGTCGCTGACCGGGTGCTCGTGCTTCCGCGGGTCGCCGAGGGACAGCAGGTCCACGACGTTCACGAAGCGGACCCCGACCTCGGGCGCGTGCTTCCGGATGATGTCCGCGGCGGCGACGGCCTCGACCGTCGGCACGTCACCGGCGCTCGCGAGGAGCACGTCGGCGCGTCCGACCGTCTGCTCGGTGCCGGCCCAGTCCCAGACGCCGAGCCCGGCAGCCGCGTGCGCGACGGCGTCCTCGAGGGACAGGAAGACCGGCTCGGGGTGCTTCCCGGCGACGATCACCTCGATGCGGTCCGTGGTCTCGAACGCGTGCGCTGCCACGGCGAGCAGGGTGTTCGCGTCCGCCGGCAGCTTGATGCGCACGAGGTCCTGCTGCTTCGAGGCGACGACGTCGAGGAAGCCCGGGTCCTGGTGCGAGAAGCCGTTGTGGTCCTGCCGCCACACGTGCGACGACAGCAGGATCGACAGGTTCGACACGGGCGCGCGCCAGTCGATGTCGGTCGACGACTCGAGCCACTTCGCGTACTGCCCGACCATCGAGTCGATGATGTGCGCGAACGCCTCGTAGGTGTTGAGCAGTCCGTGGCGGCCGGTGAGCACGTAGCCCTCGAGCATCCCCTCGAGCAGGTGCTCCGACAGGACCTCGATGACTCGGCCACGAGCGCCGAGGTGCTCGTCGCCGGCCGCGCGACGGGCACGCCACACCCGGGAGGTCACGTCGAACACGGCGTCGAGCTTGTTCGACACCGTCTCGTCGGGCCCGAACAGGCGGAAGGACGAGCCGTTCCGCGAGGTCAGCTCCGCGAGCCACGCCCCGAGGGTCGCGGTCGAGCTGGCGTCCTCGCCGACGGGGACCGCGTACGGCTCGAGCGGCGGACGGTCGAGCGCGGTGCGGATGCGCCCGCCGTTGGCGTGCGGCGTGGCGCTCATGCGGAGGTCGCCCTGCGGCCGGATGGTCGTGAGGATCCCGGTCGGCTGGCCGTCGGCGTCGAACAGCTCGTCCGGGCGGTAGCTCCGCATCCACTCCTCGAGCTGCTCGCGGTGTCCGGCGTCCTCGCGCACGGCCGGCAGCGGGACCTGGTGGGCGCGGAAGGTGCCCTCGACGCGCTCGCCGTCGACCTCCTGCGGGCCGGTCCAGCCCTTCGGGGTACGGAGCACGATCATCGGCCAGCGTGGACGCAGGTCGGCTGCGCCTGCCGGCTGTCCGGCTGCGGCCCGTTCGGCCTGGGCCCGAGCGGCGGCCTGGATGTCGTCGATGCTCGCGAGCGCGCGGCGGAGGGCACCGTCGAACAGCGCGTGCACCGCGAACGGGTCGTGGTCCACGCGTGCGGAGTCGACGACGATCGGCTCGTACCCGAGGCCACGGAAGTACGCGGTGAGGTCCTCGTCGGGGATGCGCGCGAGGACGGTCGGGTTCGCGATCTTCCAGCCGTTGAGGTTGAGGATCGGCAGCACGGCTCCGTCGGACACCGGGTCGAGGAAGGTGTGCGCCTGCCAGGAGCCGGACAGGGGACCGGTCTCGGCCTCGCCGTCACCGACGACGCACGCCACGACGAGGTCCGGGTTGTCGAGCGCCGCGCCGTACGCGTGCGCGAGCGAGTAGCCGAGCTCGCCGCCCTCGTGGATGGATCCGGGCGTCTCCGGGGCGGCGTGGGACGGGATGCCGCCCGGGAACGAGAACTGCTTGAAGAACTTCCGGAGCCCCTCGGGGTCCGGCGTGATGTCCGGGTACAGCTCGCCCCAGGTCCCCTCGAGCCAGGCGTTCGCGTTCATCGCGGGGCCACCGTGCCCGGGCCCGCACACGTAGAGGAGGTCGCGGTCGGTCTCGGCGATGAGCGCGTTGCAGTGCGCGTAGACGAGGTTCAGCGCGGGGGAGGTGCCCCAGTGCCCGAGCAGGCGCGGCTTGACGTCGTCCGGGTCGATGGGACGGGTGAGCAGCGGGTTGTCGAGGAGGTAGATCTGCCCGACGGTGAGGTAGTTCGCGGCGCGCCACCAGGCGTCGATCGCCCGGATCCGGTCGGTGCTCGGGATGTGTACGGGGGCCATGTCTCCACGCTACGGAGCAGGGGGCCGGAGTTCCCCAGGAACTTCGTCCAATCCGATCGGGCGAGGGCCCCGAATCCCTTGCATCAGCCGGGAAACACCCGGAGCGCTCACCAGCCGCAAGTAGCTGGTTCTCCACCCCTCTTCGGGGTGTGTTCGGCGCGCACACAGGGAATCGCGCCGAGCGCGACAACGGAAGGAACCCACTCATGCGCAAGTCCATGAAGACCTCGATCACCCTCGCCACCACCGGCGCCCTCGTCCTCGGTGGTGCCGCGTTCGGCATCAGCACGGCGAACGCCGCGACCCCGAACGTGCAGACGGTCTCGTCCTCGTCCGAGGCCTCGAAGATCCCGGCCCCGGTCGCATCGGTCCCCGAGGTCAAGGGTGGCAACACCGCCGTCGCACTCGACAAGGGCTTCACCGACGCCCTCACCTCCCTCGGGCTGACCCCGGGCGTCTCCGGCGACGCGAAGCTCGAGGACGGCTCCGTGTCGTTCCCGATCACCGCCGGCTCGGTCACCTACTGGAGCCCGGACGGCAACTACCGCCCCTACGTGCAGGGCCTGCTGGACCACAACGGTTCGGGCCTGACCCTCAAGGCCGGCGACACCACGGTCACGCTCGAGAACTTCGTCGTGAACCCGGGCTCGTCCAAGCTCTACGGTGACGTCCTCGTCAACGGCGAGGTCGCCGCCTCGAACGCCTACCTGTTCTCGCTGCACGGTGGCACGCTCAAGCCGCTGCAGCTCGAGGGTGACAACGCCATCCTGACCGGCACCACCGTCCACGTCTCCGACGACGCCGCGAAGCTGCTCAACAGCACCTTCAAGACCGACGCCGTCAAGGGCGGGCTGCTCGTCGGCACCGCGACCATCACCGCGCAGATCAAGTAACACCCCGCGGCACACCACCGCACCGGCACCACCACGAGAAGGCGCCGCTCCCCACCACGGGAGCGGCGCCTTCCGCACGTCCGGGCCGGCAGCGCAGGCGGGTGCAGTCGTGTGGGTCGGCCTGGAGGCACGGCCCAGCGCCGCGACACCGGCCGCGGTCCGGCACGGCGGACGAGGACACGGTGCGCGCCTCGTGCAGCGCAGGTCAGGCCCGACGCCACCACCGACGCGGCCGTGCCGCCTGCTCCGCAGCCGCACGGTCGGCGGCCGCCCGCTCGTCGGCGGCGCGGCGGGCGTCCCGCCGCTCGCGCCACCGCTCCACCTCGACCTCGACGTCGCGCATCGGCGTGACGACCGGCGGTCCGCCGAGCAGCTGCCGTCGGGCCTCCTTGACGCGGGCGTTGAAGTCGACGAGGACCGCGCGGACGTCGTCCTCGGTCGTGAGCGCGTCGAGGTGGTCGTCGAGCTCGGCGTCCTCGGTCCGCAGCGCCAGCGCCGGCGGGGCGATGCCGCGGATGTCCTCACGCTCGATCTTCGCCTTGATCCACCAGTCGGGATCGTGTCGTCCGTCGTTCCCCGGCAGCGGCTTGCCGTGGTACGGGTTCCCCTCGAAGACCCCGCGGCGCTCGGCCTCCTCGATGCGGGCACGAGCGTGCCGTTCGACGTCCTGCAGCCGGAGCAGGCGTCGTTCCTCGCGGACCTCGTCCGGGTCGAGGGAGCCGCGTTCGATCTCGCTGTCCACGAGCTGCTGGTACCGGTACCGGGCGGCTCGCCGCAGCCGGTCCATCCGTGCATCGACGTCGTTCATCGCCCGTCCATCATGCGCCGCACCGCCGACGGTGTGCTCAGCGGCCGTCCGGGTCCGGCCGGTCGCCGTCGAGCCGTTCGGCGCACACCTCGGAGCGGTCGCGGCCGTCGGAGGCCACGGTGAGGGCATGGGATCCCTGCCGCTCTGGATGCTCGTCGTGATCTTCGTGGCCGGTGCCGCGGTGATCTGGGTCGCAGGCATCCAGCTCTCGAAGACCACCGACGTCCTCGACGACCGACTGCACCTCGGGAGCGCGCTCGGCGGGCTCATCGTCCTGGCCGTCGCGACGAACCTGCCCGAGATCGCCATCACGGTCAGCGCGGGCCTGTCCGGCAACATCGAGGTCGCTGCCGGCAACATCCTCGGTGGCATCGCCCTGCAGACCGTCGTGATCGCGATCCTCGACGCCTTCGGCCGACGGGGCAAGGGGGTGCGGCCGCTCACCCACCGTGCTGCGTCGCTGACCCTCGTGCTCGAGGCGGTCGTCGTCGTCGCGGTGCTCGCCGTGGTCGTGGCCGGCAGTCAGCTCCCGCCCGACCTCGTGGTCGCACGACTCACACCGGACGTGGTGCTCATCGCAGCCATCTGGGTCGTCGGGCTCCTGCTCGTGCAGCGCGCCGGCAAGGGGTTGCCGTGGCACCAGGACGGCCGGGCGCCCGACGCGTCACCGCACGCGTCGGGGCACCGGACACGGAAGCAGGACCCACCGCGGATGAGCACACGGAAGGCGGCGGTCGTCTTCACGGTGTCGGCCCTCGCGACGCTGGTCGCCGGTGTCGTCCTCGAACGTGCGGGTGATGCGGCGTCGGAGCAGATCGGGTTGTCCGGGGTGCTCTTCGGCGCCACGGTGCTGGCCCTCGCCACGAGCCTGCCGGAGATCTCCACCGGCATCCAGGCCGTCCGGCAGGGCGACGACAACCTCGCGATGTCGGACATCTTCGGCGGCAACGCGTTCCTGCCGGTGCTGTTCCTGGTCGCCACGGTGCTGTCCGGCAAGGCGGTGCTGCCGCAGGCGAACGCGAGTGACGTGTACCTGACGGCCCTCGCCGCGCTGCTGACGCTGGTCTACGCGGTCGGCCTGGTGTTCCGGCCGGGGCGGCGGATCATCGGCATGGGCGTCGACTCGTTCGTCGTGGTCGTGCTCTACCTGGTCGGGGTCGCCGGCCTCGTGGCGATCACCCTGGGCTGAGCAGCGTACGACCGTCGCGGTCGGGCGGGCACCACCGACCCGCCCGACCGGGTCCGCGCCCGGTTCACGACTCGGCGGCGACCTCCTCGATCGTCAGCGCCGCCTGGATGAGCGCGAGGTGGGACAGCCCCTGCGGGATGTTGCCCATGAACGCCCCGTCCTCGACGCTGAGCATCTCGCTGAACAGGCCGACGTCGTTCGCCTGCGCCACCATGTCGTCCATCAGGGAACGGGCATCGTCCACCCGACCGGTGCACGCCATGGCGGCCGCGAGCCAGAACGAGCACGCGACGAAGGGCGACTCCTCCTGGTCCATGCCGGAGTACCGGTAGACCAGGGGGCCGTGCTGCAGCTGTTCCTCGATCGCGCGGATGGTCGACGCCATGCGCGGGCCGCGGTCGAACGACGACATCGCGTGCAGCAGGATCGAGGTGTCGATCGCGTCGGACCCCGGGTACATCACGTAGTACCCGCGCTCCTCGTCCCACCCGTGTTCGGCGACCCACTGCTCGATGAGCTCGCGGTTCTCGATCCACTTCTCGCGCGGTCCGTCGATCATGCCGGCGTCGTGGAGCTCCACCGCAGCGTCGAGCGCCTGCCAGCACCCGACCTTGCTCGACACGTAGTGCTGCGCCTCCTGGAGCTCCCACATACCGGAGTCCTGCTCGGGCCATCGGTGGCAGGCGTCGTCCGCGAGCCGCTCGAGCACGCTCGCGGTCTGGCGGTCGAGCACGTTGCCCGCCTTGACGTACTGACGAAGGATCTCGAAGACGTCACCCCAGACACCGAGCTGCAGCTGGTCGCCCGCACGGTTGCCGATCGTCACCGGACCGATGCCGTTCCACCCGGGGACGTCGCGCTCCTCGACGCCGTCGGTCTTCTCGCCGTTCAGGTCGTAGAAGATCGGCATGGTCTCGTCGTGCTCGGCGATGGTCCGCATCACCCAGGACACCGCCGCGTGCGTCTCCTCGCGGAGCCCGAAGCGGGTGAGGGCGTGCACGGTGTACGACAGGTCGCGGACCCAGGCGAACCGGTAGTCCCAGTTCTTGCCGCCCGTGCGGTCCTCGGGCAGGCTCGTCGTCGGCGCCGCCGCGATCGCACCCGTGGGCGAGTAGATGAGCAGCTTCAGCGCGAGCGCACTGCGCTGCACGGCGTCGGCCCACGGGCCGTCGTACGAGAAGGTCTCCGACCAGGTCGACCAGTTCTCGATCGTCCGGTCGACCGCGTCGAGCGTGCGCTCCGGCTCGGGCATGAAGATCGGCTCGTTCTCGGTACCGACGATCGTCAGGATCGACTTCGACCCCTCGTTCGTGGTGAAGCGTCCGGAGAACCGAGGCCCGTCGTCGTGCACGGGCTCGAAGCCGTGCTGCACGATGCCGATGGTCACGCCGTCGATACCGATCACCGTGCCGTTGGCCGTGTCGATGCGTCGCGGCTCCGCCGTGTTCAGCAGGGTGCCGGGGACGACCGCCCACTCCATCTCGACGGTGCCGGAGACACCCTGTACGCAGCGGCCGATCTCGGCCCACGGCAGCCGACCGGCGACGCCGGTGACCATCGCGTCCGTTACCGTGCAGGACCCGCTGTCGGTCGTCCACGTCGTGACGAGCACGTTCGTGCCCGGCAGGTACTCGCGCTCGACGCTGGCGTCGCCGGTGGGACGGAGTGCGATGTGCCCCCCGTGCTCGGCGTCGAGGATGCTCGCGAAGACCGGTGGGGAGTCCATCGAGGGGATCGGCAGCCAGTCGATCCGGCCGTCGCGTGCGACGAGCGCGACCGTGCGGCCGTCACCGATGGCTCCGTAGGAGCGGAGCGGCACGTAGCCGTCGGTGCGCTCCTCGTTGTCGTTCGCGTCGGGGGTGTCGCGGGTCCGTTCGGTCATACCACCAGCCTGCCCGGCCCGGCGGGGCGACCATCAGCCGGGCGTACCCCGCTGTGGACGGTCGTGGTGTTCCTCCCGACCGTGCAGGAACGGCCGAGAGAACCGCGACACGCCCGGGTGAGTTGTGCGGCCCGGGCGTGTCGCACTACTGTCGGTCCTCCTGCCCGTCGGGCAGGACCGCCCGCCCCGGGCACCCACGGAGGGACCGCGATGCACGCCCAGCAGCACAGCAGCCGCCTCGAGCGCCAGCTCGATGCGCTCGTCGTGCTGCCCGCGGTGCAGTACGCGAACCCGTCCCTCCGCGAACCCGCGTAGGCACGCGCCGTCCCCCGACGTCCCGTGCCCACCCGGCCCGGGGCGTCCCTCCCGTCGTTCCTCCACAGGTGCACTGCACCGAGCCGGAGGCGCAGGATCCGTCCGCCCCGGACCGTCACCACGACGGCCGCCCGGCCGTCACCACGACGGCCGCCCGGCCGTCGATGACCGTCACGACGAAGGACGAACACCGTGGAGAAGATCAACGACCGATTGCTCAGCTGGGCCTCGATGCTCGAGGAGAACACCGAGCAGCAGGCCCGCACGACGGCCCGGATGCCGTTCGTGTTCCCGCACCTCGCGCTGATGCCCGACGCGCACCTCGGTCTCGGCGCCACCGTCGGCTCCGTGATCCCGACCCTCGGCGCCGTCATGCCGGCGGCCGTCGGCGTCGACATCGGCTGCGGCATGATCGCGGTGCGCACGCAGTTCGCTGCCGCGGACCTGCCCGCCGACCTGCAGCCCCTCCGCGAGCAGATCGAGCGCGCGGTCCCGCTGTCCGCCGGGGCGTCGAACCGGAAGGTCGTCGCCACCGCCGAGCCGCGGATCGCCGAGCTCGAGGCGATGGCCGCGGCCGCCGGGTTCGACCCGGCCGGAGCACACGGCGGCTGGCGGAACCAGCTCGGCACGCTCGGCTCGGGCAACCACTTCATCGAGGTCTCGCTCGACGAGCAGGACCGGGTCTGGCTCTTCCTGCACTCCGGGTCGCGCGGCGTCGGCAACAAGATCGCCCAGCGGCACATCGCCGTCGCCAAGCGGATGATGCAGCGCTGGTGGATCGAGCTGCCGGACCCCGACCTGGCCTACCTCGTCGAGGGCACCCCGGAGTTCGACCGCTACATCGCCGAGCTCCGGTGGGCGCAGCACTTCGCGCTCCTCAACCGCGAGGAGATGATGGACCGGGTCGTCCGGCAGCTGTCCGAGGTGCTCGGCCAGCCGGTGGACGAGCAGGAGCGGATCAACTGCCACCACAACTTCACCCAGCGTGAGACGCACTGGGGCAAGAGCGTGTGGGTGTGCCGGAAGGGTGCCATCCAGGCGAAGGCAGGGCAGCCCGGTCTCATCCCGGGATCGATGGGGACCGCTTCCTACGTCGTCGAGGGGCTCGGTGACAAGCCGTCGCTCGAGTCCTCGCCGCACGGCGCCGGTCGGCTGTTCTCGCGGTCCGCTGCCCGGCGGACCTTCACCCACGAGCAGCTGCGCGAGGCGATGGCGGGGATCGAGTACCGCGACACGGACGCGTTCCTCGACGAGATCCCCGCGGCCTACAAGCCCATCGACCAGGTCATGGCGGATGCCGTCGACCTGGTGACGGTCCGGCACACGCTGCGGCAGGTCGTCAACGTCAAGGGTGACTGACACCGGACGGGGAGGCGCGTGGCCGTCCGCCACGTGCCTCCCGTCCGGCGCTCGTCCCGACACGCGGTGCGCCCCGCTGCGGACAGCGGTCCGTGCGTCGGGCACGCTCGAAGGGATGAGCGACCAGGCGGAACGAGCAGCACGCGAGACCGGACGACAGGCGAAGCGTGTCGCCGACAGCAGGTGGTTCGAGCTGACGGCGCGGGCCGGGTACGTCGGCAGCGGTGTGGTCCACCTGCTGATCGGGTACCTCGTCGTGCTCCTCGGGATCGGGAACGCGTCCGGGGGCAGCGAGACGGACCAGTCGGGAGCGCTGCGGCAGCTCGCCGAGGTCCCCGGAGGCGTGGCCCTGCTCTGGGTCGTCGCCGTCGGCACCGCAGCGCTGGCCCTGCGGCTCCTGCTCGAGGCGGTCGTCGGCGGCCGGTCCGACAGCGCCCGCGGGTGGGCGGCACGGGCGAAGGACCTCGGCAAGGCGGTCGTCTACGGCGTCGTCTCGTACTCGGCCGGGTCGTTCGCGCTCGGGGCCGGCACGAGCTCCAGCGGGTCGACCCGGAGCGCGGCGGGTCAGGCCCTCGCGACGCCCGGCGGGGTGTTCCTGCTGATCGCCGTCGGTGCCGTGGCGATCGCGATCGGTGCGGCCCTGGTCGTGCAGGGGTGCCGTCGCTCCTTCTGGAAGCAGCTCGTCCGGCCGCGGCAGCCCCTCGACCGTGCCGTGACCGTGCTCGGGACCGTCGGGTACGTCGGCAAGGGGATCGCCGTCGCGGTCGTCGGGGTGCTGATCGTCGTCGCCGGCGTCCGGAGCGACCCGGACCAGGCGACGGGGCTCGACGGGGCGTTCGACGCGCTGCGCGACCTGCCCGCCGGATCGGTGGTGCTCGTCGCGGTCGGCATCGGGTTCCTGGCGTACGGCGTCTACAGCTTCTTCCGCGCCCGGTTCGCGCGCCTCTGACCCGAGCGCACGTCGGTCGGTGCGGTTCGCGCGAGACGCCGGCGTCGGTACCGGACGCACCCGAGTCGTCGAGACGCCGCCGGATCCGACGGCGTCTCGCCGGGATGAAGGCGTCTCCGTCCGACGCCGGTGTCTCGGGCGGTCTCCGGCGCCCGCGGTCCGACCGAGTCCGCCGCGTCTCGCTGGCAGGTCGTGCACGCCGGCCCCGGTAGACGGGAGGACATGCACACCGACGCCGTGACCGGGCCCGTGACCGTCTTCTGCGACGAGCAGGCGGTCCTCGCCGAGAGCATCGTCTGGGACCCGACCAACGAGCGGCTCCGCTGGACCGACATCACCCTGGGCCTGCTCACCACCGCCCGCGCGGACGGCACGGTGGAGTCGAGCGTCGCACTGCCGCCGCCCCTGGCGAGCTTCCAGCCACGCGCCGCCGGCGGGTTCGTCGCGGCCCTGGGCGACACGGTCGTGCTCACCGACGAGCGCGGCGTCGTCGAGCGCGAGCTGGTGCGGGTGCAGCACGCGACCGCCGAGATGCGGTTCAACGAGGGCAAGTGCGACCCCTTCGGTCGGTTCCTCGTCGGCAGCATGGACCTCTCCGACCAGGACCCGGCCGGAGCGCTGTACTCGGTCGAGCCCGACGGTACGACGCGCGTGCTCCGCGGGGGCTTCGGCGTGACCAACGGCATCGAGTGGTCGGCGGACGGCAGCGTGATGTACGTCACGGACACGAGCACCTCGACGATCTACCGCGGCTCGTACGGCCCCGACGGCGTGCTCGGCGAACTCGAGCCCTTCGTCAGCGGCGCCGCACACGACGGGCTGGTCCGCGACGACGAGGGCTGCTTCTGGACGGCGGTCTACGGCGCCGGCCGGGTGGAGCGCTGGGACGCCGAGGGCCGACACCTCGAGACCGTCGAGGTGCCCGCGCCGAACGTGACCTCCGTGGCCTTCGGCGGACCGGACGCGTCGACGCTCTTCGTCGCCACGGCGCGCGAGAACAGCACCGAGGAACAGCTCGAGCAGTACCCGCACTCCGGGGCGGTGTTCGCGGTCCCCACCCGGGTGCACGGCGCGCCCGCTTCCGCGTTCGGCGGCTGAACGGCGGGTACGGTGGGAGGTCGCCGATCCCAGGAGGCCCCGTGACCGAACAGGACGACCAGGACGACCGGACCCCGCCGCCCGCACCCGACCCCGCCGGTGCGCTCGCGCGTGCCGAGGACGCCGACGTGCAGGTCGAGGTCGACCGGATCGCCGTCGACGGCACCTACGTCCGGGTGAGCTCGATCGGGCAGCCGGGCGACCGTGCGTTCGTCCTCGTCGCCGGTCTGGGCATCGCCGCCACCTACTACGAGCGGCTCGCGCCGCACCTCAACGAGAACGGCCCGGTGCACGCCCTCGACCTGCCGGGCTTCGCCGGGGTCCCGCGCTTCCGTGGTGCCGTGTCGATCGAGCGCTACGCCGACGCGGTCGAGCAGGTCATCCGCGAGCTGCGGCTCGAGGACCCGGTGCTCGTCGGGCACTCGATGGGCACCCAGGTCGTCACCGAGGTCGCCGCGCGCAACCCGCACATCCGCGACCTCGTGCTCATCAGTCCGGTCGTCGACAGCCGCGCCCGGAGCATCCCGATCTCGGCGCTCCGCTTCCTGCGGTCGGCGCTGCACGAGCCCGCGGCCGTCCGCTGGCACGGGGTCACCGCCTACGCGCTCTGCGGCTGGCACTGGTTCCGGAAGGTGCTGCCGGAGATGATCGCGTTCCCGATCGAGGACCGCGCCGCCGAGGTGCGGGCGCGCACCCTGATCGTCCGCGGTGAGCACGACGCGATGGTGCCCCGTGACTGGGTGCGGTCCCTCGCCCGGGTGTTCCCGCACGCGGTCCTGCGCGAGGTGGTCGGCGGCGCCCACTCGGTCATGCACGCGCAGGCGGACGCGGTGGCCCGCCTCGCGGTGGCCCTCGTCGACGGGCAGATCACCGACCGTGGCGTCGGCTCGCTGCAGCGGGTGCGCGACGACACGACCTCGTCCGACCTGGCCCGGCTGGGTCCGAAGGATGCCTGGCTGGTCGTGAAGTCGCGCTTCATCGAGCTCTTCGGCATGGCGAAGGGCGACGACGAGCAGCTGGAGCGGGCGAAGTCCGCGCACGCGGTCGCGATGGCCGACGGCGACGGCATCCCCGTGGACCCGGACGACCGCCGCGAGGTGGTCGACGACGTCGCACCCGAGGTGCGCGACCGGTCCTGACCCGGGCACCGCGAACACGGCGACGGCCTGGAGGCGCGACCCGACCCCGTCAGGTCGGGCCGCGCCTCCAGGCCGCCGGCGTCAGGATCCGCGGGTCACGGCGTGATGCGGCCCGGCAGCATGTCCCGGGTGAGCCCGTTGGCGTCGGCGAGCACCCCGCGGGCCTCGTCCGTCTTGTCGGAGACGTTCCAGAGCAGGACCCCGCGGACCGTGTCGTCGTCGTCCAGGTAGTAGACGACGCCGGTGGTGAGCGGCTCCTGCCAGTCCTCGACGGTCTGCAGCTCGGTGGACACCTGGCCGACGGCCTCGTACCCCGTGTCGAAGACGTTCGAGTAGAACATCGGCGTGTGGTCGTACGTCTCGTCCGCGTCCGCGAGGTTCCGGCCTGCCTGCCGGCCCTGCTGCTTCGCGTTGTCGACGTGCTCGACCCGGCGCGTGCCGAGGATGCGGTCCGGGTACTCGGCGACGTCGCCGGCGGCGAACACCGACTCGTCGTCCGTCACCAGCGTCGACGACACCACGATGCCGTCGCGCACGGTCAGACCCGCGTCGGCGGCGAGCTGCGTCTGCGGTTCGATGCCGAGTCCGGCCACGACCGCGTCGGCCTCGAGGACCGACCCGTCGTCGAGGGTGAGGCTGACGCCGCCCTCCGACTCCGTGCCCTGGTCGACCCGTCGTCCGGTGCGGAGCTCGACGCCGTGGTCGACGAAGCGCTGCTGGAAGGCCCGGGCGAGGTCGTCCGGGAACATGTGCCCGCCGAGGACCTCGTCGGGCGTCACCAGGGTCACCCTGGCGCCGTTCTGCACGATGCCCGCGGCGATCTCGGTGCCGATGTAGCTGCCGCCGACGACGGCGACGTGCGCTCCGGCGTCCGCGAGGGCGCGGAGTCGGCGGTAGTCGTCCGCGCTGCGGAAGTCGAGGACCCGCGACGAGGGCGACAGGCCGGGCAGGCTGCGCGGTTTCCCACCGGTCGCGAGCAGCAGGCGCTCGTAGCCGTGGGTCTGGCCGTCGTCCGTCGTGACGGTCCCCGCCTCGCGGTCGATCGCCGTCACGACGGTCCCGAGCACGAACGTCGCCCCGGTCTCCTCGGTGTGCAGGTCGACCTTCTCGTCCCAGCTGAAGTCCGGGTCGGTCCAGAGCTTCTTCGACAGGGCCGGACGGGCGTACGGACGGTCGGTCTCCTCGCTGACGATGCCGATCGAGCCGTCGGCGTCGATCTCGCGGATCCCGCGGGCGGCAGCGTCGGCGACCATCCCGCCTCCGACGATCAGGTAGCGGAAGTCGCTCATGGTCCTCCTAGATGGTGGCGACCGAGCCGGAGTCGACCCGGTAGTTCGACCCGTTGACGAAGCTCGCCAGGTCGGAGCAGAGGAAGGCGACGACGTTCGCGACCTCCTCGGGCTCCCCGCGGCGGCCGAGCTCCATGTACGGACGCTGCTCGTCGAGGAAGTTCGAGATCGCCTCGTCGAACGAGGTCCCCTGCTCCTTCGCGCGCTTGTCCATCATGGCGTCGGTCATCGGGGTGTGGATGAAGGCCGGGCTCACGGTGTTCACGAGCAGGCCCTCGGACGCGTACGACCGCGACAGGCCCTTCGCGAACGACAGGACACCGGCCTTCGCGGCGCAGTAGGGGAGCTCGTCGTCGTAGGGCTGCGAGGCGTCCTCGGACACGAGGTAGACGATGCGACCCCAGCCGCCCTTGCGCAGGTCGCCGATGAACTCGCGCGTGATCCGCACCGGGCCCATCAGGTCGACGTCGATGGTGTCGAGCCAGCCCTGCTCGTCGATCTCGTGGAACATGCCCTGCGCACCGGTGATGCCCGAGGACTGCACGAGGATGTCGATCTCGCCGACGGCGTCGCGCACCTTGCCGTGCAGCGCGGCGAGGGACTCGGCCTCCGTCACGTCCGCGGCGAAGGCGAAGAGCTTGCCGTGCGGCGCCTCGAGCTGGTCGGCGCTCGTGTCGAGTCGTCCCTGGTCGAGGTCGGTGACGACCACGGTCGCACCCTCCGCCAGGAGGATGCGAGCCGTGTTCCAGCCGATGCCGGAGTCGCCACCGAAGACGAGCGCGACCTTGCCGGTGATGCCGAGGTCCACGTCGCGTCCCCTACTCGTGCTCGGAGGCCTCGGCGACGGCCGGGGTCGTGGCGGCGGCGAGCGGCGTGCGCGGCTCGCGGTTCTCGGCCGAGACCATCCAGGCGAGCTGCTCGAGGCGCTCGATGAAGCCGTGGAGCAGGTCCGCGGTCGTCGGGTCCTCGTCGTCGACCTCGTCGTGCACGTCGCGCATGGTGCCGGTGGCCTGGTAGAGCCGGAGCGTGATCGCGTCGATGGCGTCGTGCGTGTCGATCTCCCCGTCCGGGAAGGCGTCGAGGTGCGTCCCCGCGGCGACCGTGGCCGAGCGGCCGTCCGGGATCGCGTAGAGGGCGCGCATGCGCTCCGCGGTGTCGTCGGCGAACTCACGCGCGGCGTCGACGATCTCGTCGAGCTGCAGGTGCAGGTCGCGGAAGTTGTGTCCGAGGATGTTCCAGTGGGCCTGCTTGCCCTGCAGGTGCAGGTCGACGAGGTCCACCAGGACGGCCTGGAGGTTGGCGGCGAGCTTGTCCGATGCGTGCATGATCGGCTCCTTTCGCGGTCGGTGACCCTTCTGGTCTACGCGGTCGCGTGCTCGGCGTTCCCAGTGCGCGTGCACCCTGGCGTCCCCCGCGGGGTGGTCGGACGCGCGGACGGCACCGGGGTCAGTGCTCGAGCGCGGGGTCCACCTGGTCGACGGCGTCGCGCATCCGCTCGAGGAACGTCGCGACGACACGCGCGTCGGAGGCGGACAGCCCCTCGGCGATCGACATCATCCGCCGGTGCATGGTCCCGAGGGTGGCGCGGACCTCGTCGTCGGTCTCGGTCGTGGGGGTGATCACCAGTGCGCGACGGTCGGTGGGGTGCGGCTCGCGGCGGACGTGGTCCGACTTCACCAGGCGGTCGATCAGGATCGTCGTCGAGGCCGACGAGATCTTCAGGTAGGCGGCCAGGTCCTTCGGCTTGACCATCCGACCCGCACGCTGTGCCTGCAGCAGGTAGCGGACGGCGAGCAGGTCGGTCTCGCCCATGCCCATCGAGTCGCGGGTCCGTCGCCGCATCGCGGTCTCGGCGGCGCGGTAGCGACGCAGGGCGTTCAGCACGGCGACGCCGCGCTGTGTGGCGTCGTCGTCGGGGAACCAGTACCCCGACGCCTCCGTGATCTCCTGCGTCGACATGCCGTTCAGGGTAACCCGTCTGGTATCTCGCCTGCCTAGCGGATCCGCGTGCTGTGGACGAGTCCTCGGCGCTGCCCCGGACGGAGGGGAGGCGCGGTGCCAGCCGGCACCGCGCCTCCAGACCGTCTCCTGGTCGCCCGACGGCGACCGGGCGGATCAGGCGGCGACGCGCTCGTCCGCCGCACCGGCCAGGGCGCGGAGCGCGCCCTGCACGAGCTCGACGACCTCGGCGTCCTCGCGCGGGTGGGTCTCCGCGAACCGGACCACCGACTGCGGGATGGCGACCTTGACGTCCTCCAGGACCTTCGCACCCGCGATCCCCGCCGACTTGCGGGCGTCGTCGTGTGCCCACACACCGCCGTACTGGCCGAACGCCGAGCCGATCACCGCGAGCGGCTTGCCGGACAGCGGCGACGAGCCGAAGGGCCGCGAGCCCCAGTCGAGCGCGTTCTTCAGCACGGCCGGCATCGTGCCGTTGTACTCGGGGGTGACGAGCAGGACCGCGTCCGCTGCGGCGACGGCGTCGCGGAAGGCGACGGCGGCGGCCGGCGGGGTGTCGCCGTCGATGTCCTCGTTGTAGAAGGGCAGGTCGACGATGCCGTCGAACGTCGTGAGGGTGATCCCCTCGGGGGCGTGCTGCTCGGCAGCCTCGGCGAGCTTCCGGTTGATCGAGCCGGCGCGCAGGCTGCCGACGAGGGCGAGGACGTTCGTCATGGTGGATCCCTTCTGTCCGTGACCGTTCGGTCACGGAATGGTGTCAGGGACAACCAATGTGCTCGCTGAGTGCGCCATTCCCGATCGGACCACCACTCGGGTCCCGCTGGGTACGGTGGCCGGGTGAGCAGCCACCGGACGCCCGCCAGCAGCCCGCGCACCACCGACCCGGACTGGTGGCGTCAGGCCGTCGTCTACCAGGTGTACCCGCGGAGCTTCGCCGACACCGACGCGGACGGCCTGGGGGACATCGCGGGCATCACGAGCCGTGTGCCGTACCTGGCGTCGCTCGGCGTCGACGCGGTGTGGTTGTCGCCCTTCACCCCCTCGCCGCTCGCCGACGGCGGGTACGACGTGGCGGACTACCGCGACGTCGACCCGCGCCTCGGCACGCTCGACGACCTCGACGCGTTCGTCCGCGCCGCACACGAGCACGACGTGCGCGTCATCGTCGACGTCGTGCCGAACCACACCTCCGACCAGCACGAGTGGTTCCGCCAGGCGCTCGCCGCAGAGCCGGGGTCACCCGAGCGGGCGCGCTACGTGTTCCGTGACGGAGCGGGGGAGTCGGGCGAGCTCCCGCCGAGCGACTGGGTGTCGAACTTCGGCGGCAGCGCGTGGACGCGGGTGCCGGACGGCCAGTGGTACCTGCACCTGTTCGCGCCCGAACAGCCCGACCTCGACTGGTCGAACCCCGAGGTGCGCGCCGACTTCGAGCACACCCTGCGGTTCTGGTCCGACCGCGGCGTGGACGGCTTCCGGGTCGACGTCGCGCACGGGCTCGCGAAGGACCTGTCGACGCCGTACCGTCCCTCGAACGAGAAGGCGCTGCCGCTGGACGGCTCCGACCCGCTGTACGACCGCGACGAGGTGCACGAGATCTTCGCGACGTGGCGCTCCGTGCTCGACGAGTACGACCCGCCCCGCGCCGCGATCGCCGAGGCCTGGGCGCCGGCACCGCGTCGCGTGCTCTACGCCCGGCCGACCGAGCTCGGGCAGGCGTTCAACTTCGACCTGCTCGAGGCGCCGTACGACGCACGGGCCTTCCACGAGATCATCGAGCGGAACCTCGCCATGTCGGCCGAGTCCGGCGCTTCCTCGACCTGGGTCCTGTCGAACCACGACGTCGTGCGGCACGCCACCCGCTACGGCCTGCCCGACGGCACCGACACGGATGCCTGGCTGCTCACCGACGGCACCGAGCCCGAGCTCGACCGTGCGCGCGGTGGACGTCGGGCGCGTGCGGCGACGCTGCTGATCCTGGCGTTGCCCGGGTCCACCTACCTGTACCAGGGCGAGGAGCTCGGCCTGCACGAGGCGCCCGCGATCCCCCACGAGCGCCTGCAGGACCCGAAGTGGATCCGCAGCGGGCACACGGTGAAGGGGCGGGACGGCTGCCGGGTCCCGATCCCCTGGACCCGGACGGGGCCGTCGTTCGGCTTCGGCGACGTCGCACCGCACCTGCCGCAGCCGGAGGACTTCGGCGACTCGTCGGTCGAGGCCGAGGACGGCGACCCCGCTTCGACGCTGTCGCTCTACCGGCAGGCGACTGCGGCCCGACGACGGCTGCAGCAGGGCGAGGAACTGACGTGGCTCGACGCCGGTGACGACGTCGTGGCGTTCGCCCGGCACGAGGGCTGGCGGTCCGTGACGAACCTCGGGACGTCCCCGGTGCCGATGCCGTCGGGCACGGTGGTGCTGGCGTCCGGGCCGCTCGACGCGGGCGAGGGGATGCTCCCGGGCGAGACCACGGTGTGGCTCGGGTGAGTTCGATCTGGCCGGGGTGGCTGAGCACATCCCTGCACAGCGGCTGGTCTCGGGACTGTTCTCCCCAGAAGGGCTCGACGGCCGCTGACGGGGTGGTCCCGCTCGCGACGATCGGGGCATGACAGACACCTCGATCCCGACAACCACCCATCGCGTCGCACACCCCCGACGGTGTCGACGCCCGCGGGGTGCGATCACGGCCGGACTCGTGGCCCTTGCCGTCCTGGCGGCGCCGGCGCTCCTGCCCTCCAGCTCCTCGGCGGACGACCTCGCGTTCCCCTACCGCAACGGCTTCGACTCCGCCGCGGGCGGCACCCTGAGCGGCGACGCGCAGGTCGTCGACGGGCGGCTGCGGCTCACGGACCAGACGAAGGACCAGGCCGGAGCGTGGTCGACGGACGACACGTTCCGCTCTGACCTCGGACTCGACATCGAGTTCTCGTACGCCATGTACAACACGGTGGGCGACCAGGGTGCCGACGGGCTGCTGCTCTTCCTGGCGGACGGCAGCGCACCACAGGGCGTCGGAGCGTACGGCGCAGCGCTCGGGTACGCCTGCCGGTCGAGCGAGACCCAGGGCGGCGGGCGACCCTGCGACCTGCCCGGCGTGCCGGGTGGCTTCGCGGCGGTGGCGGTCGACCACTACGGCAACTTCTCGCAGGAGATCAACCTGTCCGGGCTCGGGCGCCGACCGGACTCGGTCGTGGTCCGGGGATCGGGTGACGGCACCACCGGCTACCGGTACGTCGACGGGGTCCAGGCTCCCGGTGGCACCCTGACCGACGGGCCGACGAAGCGGAAGGTCCGCGTCAGTCTCGTGCCGGGGGCGTCGGGGGAACTCTTCATGACCGTGCGCCTCGAGGACGGGGGGCCGCTCCGCACCGTCCTCGACCGCGTGCCGCTGCACGGCGACGCCCAGGCTCCGCTCCCGGACACGCTCCGGCTCGGCTTCTCCGCCGCGACCGGCAGCTTCGCCGACGTCCACGAGGTCGACGACCTCCGGGTCTCCCAGCCCGTCGACCTCGGCGTCACCCAGGAGCTCCCCGCGTCCGGTCGGCCCGGGCAGCCGTTCTCGTACACCGTGACCGCGTCCGACGCCGGCCCGAACCGGTCCGACCCCAGCGCGTTGCACGTCGACGTCCCCGACGGTCTGCGGGACGTGACGTGGACCTGCACCGCGACCGACGGATCCTCCTGCGGAACGGCCAGCGGGACCGGCGACGTGGACGCCGGGCTCGACCTGATCCCGGGCGGCGCCGCGACGGTCACCGTGTCCGGGACCGTCGCGGACGACGCCTCGGGGGCGCTCGAGAGCACCGCCACCATCGCGCCTCCGGCGTCGCTGTCCGACGTCGACGAGTCCGACAACCGGTCCGTCGAGACGAGTCCGATCGAGGCGGCGCCGGCGCTCGAGGCGCAGCTCGAGACCGACAAGTCGGTGTCCCCGTCCGTCGACGTGGCACCGGGGGACGAGGTCGAGTACCTGGTGACGGCGAAGAACCGCGGTCCGGACCCCGCGCACGACGTGGGCGTGGTCGACGACCTGCCGGCGGCGATGCGCTTCACGGGATCCGAGGACGACTGTTCGGCCGAGGGACAGCACGTGACGTGCCGGTCCGAGGGGGACCTGGCGGTGGGTGGGACGCGCTCCTTCCGCATCCGAGCGGTGCTCGACCCCGGCTACACCGGCGACGGGTCCGACGTCGTCAACGTGGCGACCGCGACGTCGCCCACCGATCCGGACGGGGGCGACCCGTCCCCGGAGGTCACGATCGGCGTCACGGTGCCCGGCGACGGCGACGGCGACGGCGACGGCGACGGCGACGGCGACGGTGAGGGTGACGGCGGTGACGAGGGCGACGGCGACACGGGCGGCCCGACGCCGGCCGTCTCCGCGAGCGCTTCGCCGTCGCCGGACGCTCCGTCGGCTGCCCGCGGCGGTCGGACGGGCGGCGGAGGGGCCGGCGCCGGAGCCCTCGCGTACACCGGCGCCGAGGGGCTCGGGCTCCTCGCCGCCCTGGCTGCTGCCACCGTCGGGCTCGGTGCCGGCGGCTGGTGGGTCGCACGACGCGGGCGCGCGGCCGACGACCCCGACTGACGGGGAGCGCCCCACCGCCGGTCGGGGCGCTCGGACCCCGGCCGGCGGTGGTGGCTCCCGTCGGCACGGGCTCCGGTCCGACGCCCGGGGCGCCGGCGGTAGACTCGGACCACGATCCGCATGCCCGAAAGAGGTCCCGTGTCCGACTCCGTGGACGACGCCGGCCAGCGCGCGCGGTACTGGCCGATCCCCGTCCTCCGGGCCGTCCCAGCCGCGGTCGTGGCCCTCGTCATCACCTTCTCGTCCAACCACGCCGCCGGCTACGGCCTGCTGCTCTTCGGCGGGTTCGTGATCGTCGACGCCCTCGTGCTCGGGTGGGCCGCCCTGCGCCGCATGCCCTCCGACGAGCGCTCGCGTCCGACCACGTTCGTGCAGGCGGTCGTCTCCCTCGTCGCCGGTGTCGCCGCCCTGGCGACCAACGGCGTCGGGCTCGGCGCGTTCATCACGGTGGTCGTCGGGTGGGCCGTGCTGACGGGAGCCCTCGAACTCGCACAGGGACTCCGAGCGCGCGGCCGGTCGCCGTTCGCCCGTGACTGGACCACGATCGGTGGGCTCACCCTGCTGCTCGCCGTCGCGTTCCTGCTGACACCACCGGACTACTCCCAGCAACTCGGGGGCGTGGAGCAGGTGACCGGCACCCTGGACGCCGCCGTCGTCCTGGTCGGACTGCTCGGCGCCTACCTCGCCATCGCGGCGGTCTTCCACGTGATCGCCGGACTCTCGCACAAGTGGGGCACCACGGCGCCTGCCGCAGCCCCGGACGGAGCACCACACGCATGAGCACCCCCAGCCGTCGCGACCGTCTGCGCCCCGCCGAGCTCCTCGTGATCTCGGCGGTCGTCGCGGTGTTCACCGGAGCGGTCGTGCTCTTCTCGACGCGTGAGTTCGAACTCGCCCTGGTGTTCCTCGGTGTCGCGTTCATCGTCGTCGTGGTGGTCCTCGCGATGCTCCAGCTCGCGGCGTCGAGCGACCAGGACGACAACGACATGCTCGGCGGCCACAGGACGCCGGGCGAGCGGTCCGAGGGCGACGACTTCCACTGACCCCGCTCCGGCGACCGTCGTCCCCGGCGACACGCCCGGGCGGAGCGGTCCGCGCCCGCGTCGTCAGGATCGGCACCCCGTCCGACACCGCTGGGTGAAGGGGGTGAGCGATGGACGTGACCACGACGACGGACGAGACGATCGTCCGCGCACTGGCGGCCGGTGACCAGGCCGCGTTGGCGCAGGTCTTCGACCGCTACGCCGCGACGATGACCCGGTACGTGTGGGCGATCGTCGACGATCGACACGACGTCGAGGAGGTCGTGCAGGACGCGTTCCTGGTGCTGTGGCAGCGGGCGGAGACGCTGGAGCTGCCGGCGGAGAGCCTGCTGCCCTGGCTGCTCGTCGTGTGCCGGAACCTGGCGCGCAACGCCGGCCGGAAGCGCACGCGGCACCGTGCCGACGAGCTGCCGGAGACGCTCACGGCACCGGTCGACCACACCGAGGCCGCCGAGACGCTGCGCTGGGTCCGTGCCGAGATCGCGGCCCTGCCCGAACTCGACCGGCGCATCTGCGAGCTCTGCCTGCTCGAGGGGCGCTCCTACACCGAGGCAGCCGAGGCGCTCGGGCTGACGGTGGGCGCCGTGACCCAACGGGTCTCCCGCAACCGTCGACGACTCAAGAAGGTGGTGATGCACGATGGACACTGAGCCTCCCGTGGGCGACGAGCTGCAGCGCATGCTCGTCACGATGAAGCAGGGCGTGCTCGATCGCGCCACCCCGCGTCCGAAGCGGCGTCGCGGGCACACCGGCATCGTCGTCGGTGTGGTCGCCCTGCTCGCGCTGGGCACCGCGTCGGGGGCGGTGGCGCTCACGCTGTCGCAGCAGGACCGTCCCGTGGCGGCCCCGGTGCAGACGCAGGAGCCGGCGCCGGCGCCGTCCGTCACCACCCCGACCTCCGCGCCGATCACGGCGACGCCGACGCCGGCCGCGACGACGGGTGCCGCGCCGCCCGACCGAGCGGATCCGACGGCTGTCGCGTCGATCCCCACGTCGTGCCGGGGCGCTGTTCCGGCGGGTGCGTACGACCGCCTGTTCGGCGGGCGTGAGGCCATCCAGGTCTTCCCGTCGCCGGGGGGAGTGGTTCCGTCGGTGTCCGGATCCGGGGTCGTCACCGAGCTGTACTGCCTCTGGGGTGGCAGCGACGGACCCGGCCCGGGCCTCGCCCTCACCGTCGGGACCGCGAACGGCGAGCAGCTCGCCTCCCGGGAGTCGAGCTTCTTCGGCGACCAGGACACCGTCTGCTCGGTCGAGGGCCCCGCCCGCGTCTGCCGAGCGTCGTCGACGGACGTCGAGACCGGTGCCGCTCAGGCACGGACCTGGTACTCGCGCGGTGACACCTGGGTCGAGATCGACCAGGCCGACTTCCCGACCGACGGCCTGCTGGACGCCGTCGTCGGGGAGATCTGGGGGGACTGACGGCCGGGAGGCGCGGTGCGGGACCGTCCCGCGCCTCCCGTCCGCCGGTGGGACACGTCCCACACGGCCCCCGGACCTCACCCCACCCGTGCGGCCACGACGTCGCGAGCGAGCGTGCGCGTGGCGCGGTTCGGTTCGGTGTCCGACCGCATCGCGAGCCCGATGCGGAGCGGCTCGACCTCGTCCTCGAGCTCGAGCACGGCGCCGTCGTACCGGACACCCGGATCCGGGACGACACCGACGCCGAGCCCGGCCGAGGCGAACCGGATCACCGCTGGCATGTCGTTCATCTCCGCCACGACCCGGCGTCGGAGGCCGAGGCGCTCGAACGCGGCGTCGAGGATCAGGCGGTTGCCGAAGCCGTGCGCGGTGTCGACGAAGGGCTCCCCGGCGAGTTCGGCCAGGGACACCGACGGGCGGGCAGCGAGCGGGTGGTCCGCGGCGGTGTACACGCGGAAGGGCAGCTCGCGCAGCGGTTCGACGACGACCCCGGGCGGGACGGACGGCAGGCCCGTGTACGCCAGGTCGAGCCGCCCGGCGACCAGGTCCTGCACCATGCCGGTGGTGCCCGAGGGCGAGGTCATCAGCTCGACGGCCACGAGCGGGTGCCGCCGCCGGAACCGCCGAAGCACCCCCGTCAGGTCGACGACGTCCATGCTCGTGAAGATGCCCAGCCTCACCCGGCCGCGGAGGTCGGCGTCGTCGACGGTCGCCAGGTCCCGCATCCGCTCCAGGGAACCGAGCACCGCGCGGGCGTGCGGGAGGAGGTCCTCGCCCGCCGCGGTCAGCACGAGTCGCCGACCGGTGCGGTCGAACAACCGCACGCCGAGCGAGCGTTCGAGGGAGGCGATCCCGGCGGAGACGGTCGACTGGGCGGCCCACAGGCGTTCCGCGGCGCGTGTCACGGTCCCCTCGGCGGCGACGGCCACGAACTGTTCGAGCAGGCGGGTCTCCATCGTCCGAGTATCGACCAGATCGATGACACTCATCAAGAACACCCGTTGGACTCGATGACGGCGCCAGGGCACCATCGGAGCATGACCTCGACCACCGACGCGGCTCCGGCCCCGACGACCGGCTCCCGTCCCGTCCCCGCTCCGCGAGGGCGGCGCACGCACTCCCGTCGCCGGCACGGCTTCGGCTTCTGGGCCGTGGCCTTCGCGTTCCTGGCGGTGATGGCGTTCGCGACCGTCCCGGCACCCCTCTACGTGATCTACCAGGCGCGCGACGGCTTCCCGACGTTCACGACCACGGTCGTCTTCGCCGCCTACGGTGTCGGGGTCGTCGCCTCGCTCTTCCTGGCGGGACACCTCAGCGACGTGCACGGACGACGCCCGTTGATCCTGGTGTCGATCGCCCTCGAGCTCGTCGCGGCCGTGCTGTTCCTGCTGTGGTCCGACGTCGCAGGTCTCGTCGTGGCGCGGTTCGTCACCGGGCTCGGCGTCGGGCTCCTCACCGCGACGGCGACCGCGCACCTCGGTGAACTGCGGGTCCGGGCGACCGGCTCGTCCGCGTCCGCCCAGGGTGCGAGCGTCGCGGCCGGCGCCGTGAACCTCGGCGGTCTGTCGCTCGGCGCCCTGGTCGGGGGCGCGCTCGCGGAGTTCGTCGGGCAGCCGCTCGTCGTGCCGTACGTCGTCTTCGTCGTCGCCCTGGCGGTCGCGTTCGTCGTCGTCCTCGCCGCGCCGGAGACCGTCGACCGTCCCGAGCAGCCGGTGCCGTACCGACCGCAGCGGATGGCCGCTCCCGAGGGGCAGGCCGGCGTGTTCTGGGCCGCCGGTGCCGCGGCCTTCGCCGCCCTGGCCGTGCAGGGACTCTTCACCTCGGTGGCCCCGACCTTCCTCGGCACCACGTTCCACGTCACCGACCGTCTCGCCGCGGGCGCCACGACGTTCGGGGTCTTCGCCGCGAGTGCGGTGTCGCAGATCGTCTTCGCAAGGCTGTCCCAGCGTCGGCAGATCCGGCTCGGCCTGGTGCTGCTCGTCGGTGGTCTCGTCGTGCTCGCGATCGCCGCCGTGCTCCTGCAGGTCGCGGGCTTCATCGGCGGCGGGGTCGTGGCGGGTGCCGGTGTCGGGCTGCTCTTCCGGGCCGCGATCGCCCGCGCGGGGTCGCTCGTCGGGCCGGAGCAGCGCGGCGGGGTGCTCGCGGCGACGTTCCTCGTCGCGTACGCGGGACTGACCGTGCCCGTCGTGGCGGTCGGCGCCGCGCTCCTCGTCGTGCCGACGCTCCCGGTGCTGCTCGCGTACGTGGCCTTCGTCGTCGCACTCGCACTGGTCGCCGGCCTGCGCCTGGCCGCCCGCGCGGCGTAGTCCGCCGCGACCAGCCGACCACCCGGCCAGCCGTTCGGCAGGTCGTCTCCCGGCATACTGGAGCGCATGCCCCAGCAGCGCCGACGTCCGGCCGTCACCGTCGTCGCCGCGGTCATCGCGGCCGGCCTGGTCGCCGGCGGTTTCGCCCTGACGGCGCAGCGCAGCGGCGAGGACCCGGTGATCGGCGGCGGAGCGTCCACCGTCACGCCCGGCGCGACCGCCGCCGACGGAGCGACGCGCGACGGCACCGTCACCATCGAGCGGTCGGGCCCCGACCTGCCCGGCGGCGACGTGCTCGACCGCTGCGACGCCGACCGCCGGGCCGTGGTCGCCCGGTACGAGACCGCCGCGCTCGGACGGGTCGAGCTGCAGTGCGGCACGTCCGGCCAGGGCTACGAGCACATCCGCGTCCGGCACACCGCCGACTGGCAGGACGTCGTCCGGGGCCACGGCTCACGGGACTGGGACGACGCGATGCTCACCGCCGTCCGGTCCGTGCTCGAGGCGCCGCCCGCCGGCTACCCGCAGGACGCCGGGGACGGCAAGGTCTGCTACGCCGCGCCGGTCCGCTTCGACGACGGCTCGCGTCCGTCGGCGGAGCCGAACGTGCGGGTGATCGTGTCGGAGACGACCGACCGGGTGATCACGGCGTTCCCCACCGACGACGGCGGCTGCTGACCGCACCGGACCGGTGCGCAGGCCCGGCCGACCCGACCCGTCCCGACGCGTGCACCTCGTGCCTACGCGTGCACCTCGTGCTCGTGCCGCCGGTGCGAGACCGGTTCGAGCTGGAAGGTCGAGTGCTCGACGGGGACGTCGAAGTGCTCCGCGACGCACTGCTGCAGCGCGTCGAGGATCCGGGGCGCGTGCGCGGTCGAGAAGCAGTGGTCGTCGACGACGACGTGCGCCGTCAGGTTCGGCACGCCGGTGGCGACGAGCGTCGCGTGCAGGTCGTGCACCTCGATCACGTGGTCGAGCTCGAGGATGTGCGCGCGCACGTCGTCGAGGTCGAGCCCGGGCGGTGTGGACTCGAGCAGCACGTTCGCGGTCTCGCGGAGCAGCCGGACGGCCCGCGGCAGGATGAGCAGCCCGATCAGGATCGCGGCGATCGAGTCGGCCCGCTCCCACCCGGTGAGCGCGAGGACGACGGCGGCGGCGATCACCGCGACGGACCCGAGGGTGTCGTTCAGCACCTCGAGTCGGGCCGCCCGTGAGGTGAAGCCGCCGCCCGAGGCCCGCGCGAGCACCGCGTAGGCGACGAGGTTGCCGACGAGCCCGACCACACCGAACACGAGCAGCGGGCCGGCGTGGATCTCGGCGGGCACGAACAGTCGTTGGACCGCCGAGACGACGACGAAGACCCCCACGGCGAGCAGGATCGCCGCCTGCGCCGTGGCGCCCAGCACCTCCGCGCGCTGGTAGCCCCACGTCCGCTGCGCCGTCGGCGAGCGGCGCGCGAGCCGGGTGGCGACCAGGCCGATGCCGAGGCCACCGGTGTCGACGACCATGTGCCCGGCGTCGACGAGCAGTGCGAGGGAGCCGGTGACGACCGCCCCGACGACCTCGGCGAGCAGGATGCCCGCCGAGATGCAGAACGCGACGAGCAGCGCGCGCTCCGAGGCGCCGGCGTGCCCGTGCGCGTGGTCGTGTCCCATGCCTCGATCGTAGGGAACGAGGCCGACACCGTGCCAGGATCGGCGTCGTGACCCGGTCGCCCTACGAGCTGACGACACCGTCGGCCGTGCTCGCACGGTTGCACCCACGACTGCGCACGTACTTCGGTGCGGTCCCGGTGGGTCACGTCGGCCGCGGCGCCGTGGACGGTCGGGAGGCACGGGTCGCCGTCCGCGCGCACCGCACCTTCCGCTTCCGGACCGGATCCCGCACGATGGTGGACGCGATCACCGCCGAGCCGCACGGGCTCGTCGACCACCTCGGTCGCCGTGGGCGCGTCAGCGCCCTGCTCCGGGCGGAGGTCGACGCGGACGGGCCGGACGCGGGCGCCCTGCGCCTGGTCTCCACCCGGGTGACGGTCCGTGTGCTGGGACGTGCGCGGAGCCTCCCGGTCGTCGCCGCTCCGCGTGTCACGCTCGTGGAACGATTCGATGACGATGCCGACGTGCAGCGCGTGTCCCTGCGGCTCTCGGCGCCGCTGGTCGGCACGCTGTACCGGTACGAGGGCTCCTTCCGCTACCGGATCCAGCCCGACACCGGACAGGGGACACGATGAGCGACGACACCACCCGCGCGCCGAGGGGTCGCGCCGCGATCGCGGGAGCGGGCGGCTTCGTCGGACGGTACCTGCAGCGCGCCTTCCGCGACGAGGGGTACGAGGTCGTCACGGTCGGTCGCACGGGCGACGCCGTGTGGGGCAACACGCTCCGGATCCGGGAGCTCGTCGACGGTGCCGCGATCGTGGTGAACATGGCGGGCAAGAGCGTGAACTGCCGCTACGGCCGTCGGAACCGGTCGGAGATCATGCGCTCCCGCGTGGACACGACGCTCGAGCTGGCCGAGGCGATCCGGACCGCCGAGCACCCGCCGCCGCTGTGGGTGAACGCCTCCACCGCGACGATCTACCGGCACGCGGACGACCGACCCCAGGACGAGGCCACGGGTGAGCTCGGCGAGGGCTTCTCGGTCTCGGTCGCGAAGGCGTGGGAGGACGCCCTGTTCAGCGCGGACCTGCCGCACACCCGCCGGGTCGCGCTCCGGATGGCGATCGTGTTCGGCGACGGGAGCGCCCTCGTCCCGCTGCTCCGACTGGCCCAGGCCGGTCTCGGCGGGCCGCAGTTCGACGGGGCGTGGTTCCCGACGCGTGCCCGGCTCCGAGCGGGCACGTACCACCACGACCGGCACACGCACGGGCGGCAGCGGTTCAGCTGGGTGCACATCGACGACGTCCTCGGGGTGATCCGGTTCGTGCGCGACCACGAGGACATCGACGGCCCGGTCAACGTCTCGAGCCCGGAGCCGTCGGACAACCGGACCGTGATGGCCACCATCCGCGACGCGGTCGGACGGCGCTTCGGACTGCCGACCTGGCGGTGGATGCTCGAGATCGGGTCGATCGCGATCCGCACGGAGACCGAGCTCGTGCTGAAGAGTCGGTGGGTCGTACCGACACGACTGCTCGAGGCGGGCTACGAGTTCCGGTACCCGCACCTGCGCGGCGCGCTCGCCGGCATCATCGCCGAGCGCCGGCAGCACCGGGGCTGACCGGCACCGCCACCGCCGGCACCGCCACGGCCGGCACCACCCTCGCGGTGCGCGACGACCACAGCACGGCGACGACCACCACGGCACCGGCCACGACCTCGACCACGTCCGGCACCTCGCCGAACGCCGCCCACGACGCGAGCACCCCGATCACGGGGACGAGCATCGAGAACGGTGCGACGGTGCTCGACGGGTACTTCCCCATCAGGCGCGACCAGATCCCGTACCCGACCAGGCTCCCCGCGACGACGATGTAGAGCAGGCCGAGGTCGGCCGGCAGCGCCGACGCGGTGAACGCCGTGCCGAACGCCCGACCGACCCGCTCCGGCCCCTCGACGAGCATCGACAGCGCGAACATCGGCACCGGCGGGACGACCGCCCACCACAGGGTCAGGTGCAGCGGGTTCACCGGACCGGTCCGCCGCGTGGCGACGTTGCCGAGCGCCCAGCCCAGGGCCCCGCACAGCACCAGCACGACCGGCAGCAGCGCCGCGGTCTGCGCCCGGTGCACCGCGATGACGCCGAGGGCCGCGACGGCGACGGACACCCCGACGACCTGACGGGCGGTGAGCTTCTCACGCAGCAGGACCCCGGCGAGCACGACCGTGAACGGCGCCGACGCCTGGATCACCAGCGACGCGAGCCCCGTCGGCATCCCGGCCGCCATGCCGAGGTACAGGAACGCGAACTGCAGGACACCGAGCGTCGCGCCGACGAGCACGATCCACCGGAACGGGACCCTCGGCCGCGGGACGAACAGGATCGTCGGGACGGCCAGCAGGCTGAACCGGACGGCGGCGAGCAGGAACGGGGGCCAGTGGTCGAGGGCGATCGCGGTCGCCGGGAAGTTCAGACCCCACGCCACGGCGACGACGAGGGCCAGGATGCGGTCGCGGAAGAGCACGGGTCGATCGTCCCGCACGAGAAGCGGTAGCACCAGCGCACGGTGCGACAGCATCGTTGTAGGGTCCCTGCATGGTCGGCTTCGACATCGCCCTGCTGCCGGTCCTCCGCGAGCTCGCGGAACGGGGGAGCATCACCGCGGTCGCAGCAGCCACGCACCGCACCCCGAGCGCGGTGTCGCAACAGCTCCGCACGCTGCAGCGCCAGGCCGGCGTACCCCTGGTCGAGCGCGTCGGACGCGGCGTGCGCCTCACCGCGGACGGCCGGGCACTCGCCGACATGGCCACCGGTGTCGCGACCGCGCTCGCCACGGTGGAGTCGGCGTGGTCGGAGCACCTCGCGGGGGTGAGCGGGACGGTCGACCTCGCGGTGTTCCCCTCGGCGGCCGAGCTGCTGCTGCCGGGGCTCCTCACGCGCATGCGCGAGCACCCGGGCATCGTCCTCGAGCTCTCGGACGTCGACGTCAGCGAGGGGGAGTTCGCGCCGCTCACCGCCGACCACGACGTCGTCATCGGGCACCGCCCGGACGGTGCCCGCCGCCCCGACGGCGCCGTCGAGACGGTCGCGCTGCTCCGGGAACCGCTCGACGTCGCCCTGCCGCTCGACCACCCGCTCGCCGACCGGGAGCGCGTCGGCATCGAGGACGTCGTCGACGAGACCTGGATCGGCGTGCCCGAGGACTACCCGATCGACCGCGTGCTGATCGCGATGGCCGCGGCGTCCGACACCCCGCCGTCGGTGGCGTTCCGCACGATCCACCTGCCCGTCATCGAGAACCTGGTGGCCGCGGGGCACGGCATCGCGCTCGTGCCCCGGTACACGTCGGGCACGCGTGCGGCGGGACGGTTCCGGTTGGCGACGCTCGCCGACGTGCGGGCGGGCCGGAGGATCGAGGCGCTCACCCGTCCGGACCGCGCGGTCCGTCCCGCGGTCCGCACCGTCCTGGAGGCGTTGGTCGCCGAGGCACGGGCCGTCACCACCTGAGGTGGTGACGTGCGCGGCGGGGCCGCCCCGCGCCTCCCGTCCGCTGCGCCCGCTCGCGGTCTCGCGGAACGCAACGACGGCGGCCGCTCGCAGGGGTGTACCGCTGCGAGGAGCCGCCGTCGTTGCGTGTTGCGGAAGGGGTCGGACTAGACGTCCAGGCGGTCGACGAGCTCGTCGGCCAGGCCCGTGTAGGTGCCGGGCGTGAGGTTCGTCAGTCGTGCCTTGGCACCCGACGAGATGTCGAGGCCGTTCACGAACGCGACGAGCTCGTCCTGGCCGATGCGCTTGCCCCGCGTGAGCTCCTTGAGCATCGCGTAGGGGTCCTCGATGTTCGACTGCCCGGCGGTGACCTCGGCGCGGATGACCGTCTGGATCGCCTCGCCGAGCACCTCCCAGTTGTGGTCGAGGTCCTCGGCCAGCCGGGTCTCGTTCACCGCGATCTCGCCGAGCCCGCGACGCAGGTTGTCGAGCGCGAGCAGCGAGTGCCCGAACGCGACGCCGATGTTCCGCTGCGTGGTCGAGTCGGTCAGGTCGCGCTGCAGGCGGCTCGTCACGAGGGTCTCGGACAGCGTCGAGAACAGCGCCGACGAGATCTCGAGGTTCGCCTCGGCGTTCTCGAACCGGATCGGGTTGATCTTGTGCGGCATCGTCGACGACCCCGTGGCACCGGCCACCGGGATCTGCGTGAAGTAGCCCATCGAGATGTAGGTCCACACGTCGGTCGCCAGGTTGTGCAGGATCCGGTTCGCGTGGCGCACCCGGTCGTACAGCTCGGCCTGCCAGTCGTGCGACTCGATCTGCGTCGTGAGCGGGTTCCACGTCAGGCCGAGGCCCTCGACGAACTCCTTCGACAGCGCGGGCCAGTCGGCCTCGGGGTCGGCGGCGAGGTGCGCCGAGAAGGTCCCGGTGGCGCCGGAGAACTTGCCGAGGTACTCGCCGTGCTCGATCTGCGTCAGGACGCGCTCGAGGCGGTAGACGACCACCGCGAGCTCCTTGCCCAGCGTCGTCGGCGTCGCGGGTTGCCCGTGCGTGTGCGAGAGCATCGGCACGGCGCGGAGCTGCTCCGCCATGGTGCGGAGCGTCGCCAGGACGGAGCGGTAGGCGGGCAGCCAGACCTGGTCGACGGTGTCCCGCACCGTCAGTGCGTAGGACAGGTTGTTGACGTCCTCGCTGGTGCAGGCGAAGTGCGTCAGCTCGGCGATGGCGTCGAGCCCGAGCTCGGACAGGCGGCGACGGACGAAGTACTCGACGGCCTTGACGTCGTGCCGCGTCGTGGCCTCGATCTCGGCGAGCTCCGCGATCTGGTCGTGGCCGAAGGTCTCGACGACCCGGCGCAGCGCTGCCTTGTCGTCGATGCTCAGCGGCGAGGTGGTGAACATCGCGTGGTCGGTCAGGAAGATGAGCCACTCGACCTCGACCACGATGCGTGCGCGGTTGAGGCCGGCCTCGGAGAGGTGCTCGCCCACCGTGTGCACGACCGGGTAGTACCGCCCGTCGAGCGGGCTGATCGGCTGCGGGGGAAGGGGGGTCATGGGGCTCCCTGACGGACTGCCGGTTCGAGTTGGCGGAAGAGCGCCCGGCAGGCACGCTCGACGGTCGAGAGCACTCGGTCGAACTCGTGCCGGTCCGCGTAGTACGGGTCCGGCACGTCGGCCTGCTGGGGCCAGGCGTCGTCGTACCGCAGCAGGAGCGTCACCTTGGCGGCGTCGTCCATGGTCGGTGCCCACGAGCGCAGGACGCGTTCGTGGGAGCGGTCGAGTGCGACCACCAGGTCGAGGTCCGGGAACCGGTCCGGGTCGAACTGGCGGGCGCGATGCCTGCTGCCATCGTATCCGCGCGCTGCGAGTGCCGCGATCGTGCGCTCGTCCGCGGGCTCGCCGACGTGCCAGTCACCGGTGCCCGCCGACTCGACGACGAAGCGGTCGGCCATGCCGGCGTCGGCGGCGACCTGTGCGAAGACGATGCCGGCCATGGGGGAGCGGCAGATGTTGCCGCTGCAGACGAACGAGACGCGGAACGGGGCGTCGGCGTCCGGGCTCATGTGCACATCATGGCGCACGGACGTGACGTCCGCGACGGCGGTCCGACCGGGAGGCACGGCGCGGCCCTCGCCGTCGGCACGCGTCGCGCGGGCGGCCGGCTCGGTGCGGCCCGCGGTCACGGACGCGGGCGGTTCAGCACCGGCCGCACGAACAGCCCGATCAGCCACGAGAACACGGCGAGCACGAAGGCGCCGACGATGCCCCAGCCGAAGGACTCGACCTCGAGCCCGAAGCCGATCGCGTCCGAGATCCCGGCGACGATGAGCAGCAGCACGGCGTTCACGATCAGTGAGATCAGGCCGAGCGTCAGGACGTAGAGCGGGAACGCGACGATCCGGATGATCGTGCCGATGACCGCGTTCACGAGCCCGAACACGAACGCCACGAGCAGGAACGTGAGCACCACGGCGGTGGTGTCCCCGTCGCCGAACGGGGTGACGGTGACGCCGCTCACGATGAGCGTGGTGAGCCAGAGCGCGACGGCGTTGACGACGAGGCGGACGAGGAATCGCATGCCCTCATGATGCCCGTCGCGCCCCGGACGGTCCCCGGTAGCCTGAGCGCGTGACTGACGAGCGCGTGCACATCCGGCCCGAGGTGGCCGTCCTCCCCGCGTACAAGCAGGGGCGTCAGGCAGCGCCCGACGCCTTCAAGCTGTCGAGCAACGAGAACCCGTTCCCGCCGCTGCCGGGCGTCGTCGAGGCCGTGCAGGCGCAGACGGCCTACAACCGCTACCCGGACGCCACCGCCCTGGCCGTCCGCGCCGTGCTCGCGAACCGCGCCGGACTCACCGTCGACGAGGTCCACGTCGCGCCCGGCAGCGTCGCGATCCTGCACGAGCTGGCCCGGGCGACGAGCGGCCCCGGCGACGAGGTCGTCTACGCGTGGCGCTCCTTCGAGGCCTACCCGGGTGTCGTGACGGTCGCCGGTGCCACGAGCGTGCAGGTGCCGAACCGCCCGGACGGCGGCCACGACCTCGACGCCATGGCCGACGCCGTGACCGACCGCACCCGCATGGTCATCGTCTGCTCGCCCAACAACCCGACCGGTGCCGTCGTCACGGGCGCTGAGTTCGAGACGTTCATGGCGCGCGTGCCGTCGACCGTGCTCGTCGTGCTCGACGAGGCCTACGCCGAGTTCGTCACCGAGCCCACCGCGGTCCGTGGCACGCCGCTGCTCGAGCGGTACCCGAACCTCGTCGTCCTCCGCACGTTCTCCAAGGCGTACGGACTCGCGGGCCTGCGCGTCGGGTACGCGTTCGGTCCGGCGTACGTGCTCGACGCCGTCCGTGCCTGCGCGATCCCGTTGTCGGTGACGGCGCAGGGCCAGGCGGCGGCGCTCGCGAGCCTGGAGCGCGAGACGGAGCTGCTCGACCGCGTCGCCGAGCTCGCGGCGAGCCGTGACCGCATCGTCGCCGCGCTGCGCGGCCAGGGCTGGGACGTCCCGGACGCCCAGGGCAACTTCGTGTGGCTGCCGACCGGGGAGCTGACGGCCCACGCGGCCGAGCGCTTCGAGGCCGCCGGCATCATCGTGCGGGCCTTCGGGAACGAGGGCATCCGGGTGTCGATCGGGGAGCACGAGGCTGTGGAAACGCTCCTCGAAACGGCGGGGTCGCTTGTGGGGGACCTCCAGGCGGCCCGGTAGGCCCTGGCGTTACGCTGACCGACATGTCATTCCACGCCGCGGCCCCCGCGACGGCCACCGTCCGGATCCTCGACCCCGAGGGCCGGTTCGTGGAGACCGACGAGAACGCCGAGTACGCCGCCGTCGCGCGGGCGATCCCGGACGAGACCCTGCTGGCGATGCACCGCCGCATGGTGCTCACGCGTCGGTTCGACCACGCGGGCCACAACCTCCAGCGCACCGGTCAGCTCGGCCTCTGGGTCCCGAGCCACGGACAGGAGGCCGCGCAGGTCGGCTCCGTCTTCGCCCTCCGCGCACAGGACCACGTCTTCCCGTCGTACCGCGAGCACGCCGTCACGATGCACCGCGGTGTCGAGCCGATGGAGATCATCGCGATGTACCGCGGCCAGACGCACGGCGGCTGGGACCCGGACGAGCGCGGCAACACGCACATCTCGACGCTGGTGATCGGGTCGCAGACGCTGCACGCGACGGGCTACGCGCTCGGTCAGCAGCTCGACGGCGACGTGGGCACCGGTGACCCCGACCGCGACGCCTGCACCATCGTCTACTTCGGCGACGGCGCGACCAGCCAGGGCGACGTGAACGAGGCGTACGTCTTCGCCGCGTCGACGAAGGCCCCCGTCGTCTTCTTCCTGCAGAACAACCACTGGGCGATCTCGGTGCCGGTGTCGGTGCAGTCGCCGACCCCGCTCGTCGACCGCCCGCGCGGCTTCGGGATCCCGAGCGTCCGCGTCGACGGCAACGACGTCCTGGCGTCGTACACGGCGTCCCTCGTCGCGACCGACCACGCCCGCTCCGGGCAGGGGCCGGCGTTCGTCGAGGCCGAGACCTACCGCATCGGTGCGCACACGAGCTCCGACGACCCGACCCGCTACCGCCTCGACGACGAGCTCACCTCGTGGGTGGAGCGCGACCCGATCGCCCGTTCGGCCGCGTACCTGCGCAGCCGCGGGGTCACCGACGAGCAGCTCGCGCGCTTCGACGAGGAGGGCGAGGACATCGCCGCCGACGTCCGACGGGCGACCGTGGCCCTGACCCCGCCGTCGGTGGACGTCATGTTCGACAACGTGTACCGCGAGCCGCACCCGGTCACCACCGCGCAGAAGGCCTGGCTCGAGCAGTACGAGGCCGGGTACGAAGGGGGCTCCCACTGATGAGCACGACCGAGCAGCTCTTCGACTACACGCTCCGCGCCCACCCCGGTGCGGGCGAGGTCCCCAGCGAGCCCGTGCAGACCCTGCCGATGGCCAAGGCGCTCAACGCCGGCCTCGCCGCCGCGATGGCCGCGGACGACAAGGTCCTGCTCATGGGCGAGGACATCGGCCAGCTGGGCGGCGTCTTCCGCATCACCGAGGGCCTGCAGGAGCGGTTCGGCGCCGAGCGCGTCCGTGACACCCCGCTCGCCGAGGCCGGCATCATCGGCACCGCGATCGGCCTGGCCCTGCGCGGCTACCGTCCGGTGGTCGAGATCCAGTTCGACGGCTTCGTCTGGCCGGGCTTCGACCAGATCACCTCGCAGCTCGCCAAGATGCAGAACCGCCTGCCGCAGCACATGTCGCTGCCGGTCGTCATCCGCATCCCCTACGGCGGGCACATCGGCGCCGTGGAGCACCACCAGGAGTCCCCCGAGGCGTACTTCGCGCACACCCCGGGCCTGCGCGTGGTCAGCCCGAGCACGCCGAACGACGCGTACTGGATGATCCAGGAGGCGATCGCGTCGAAGGACCCGGTCGTGTTCCTCGAGCCGAAGTCCCGCTACTGGCCGAAGGGCGAGGTCGACCTCGTCGACGGCCACGTCCCGATGCACACCACGCGCGTCGCCCGGACCGGCACCGAGGTCACCCTCGTCGGCCACGGCGCGATGGTGGCGACCCTCATGCAGGCTGCGGACATCGCCGAGGCCGAGGGCACCAGCTGCGAGGTCATCGACCTCCGCTCCATCTCGCCGATCGACTGGGAGCCGCTGCTGACCTCGGTCCGCAAGACCGGCCGGGTCGTCATCGCGCAGGAGGCCTCCGGCTTCGTCAGCGTCGGCAGCGAGATCGCCGCGACCGTCGCGGAGCAGTGCTTCTACACGATGCAGGCGCCGCCGATCCGGGTCTCCGGGTTCGACGTCCCCTTCCCGGTGTCGAAGCTCGAACACCTCCACCTGCCGGACGCGGACCGTGTCCTCGAGGCCGTCGACCGCGCCCTCGCATACTGACCGAGCCGACCAGAACGTTCGAAGGAGCCGCAGTGCCCGCCGCCGAATTCCCCCTGCCCGACGTGGGCGAAGGCCTGACCGAGGCCGAGATCGTGCAGTGGCGCGTCGCGATCGGGGACGAGGTCGCCGTCGACCAGGTCCTGGTCGAGATCGAGACCGCGAAGTCGCTCGTCGAGCTGCCGTCGCCGTTCGCCGGGACCGTCACCGGGCTGCTCGTCTCCGAGGGTGACACCGTCGAGGTCGGCAAGCCGATCATCCGGGTCGACTCGGACGTGCAGGTCGCGTCGACGTCCGCCCAGCCGGGAGGCCCGTCCACCGTCGCCGACAGCGTCCCGGCCTCGCCGGACGTCGCCGTCACCCCGCCTGCCGCAGCGGCCGCTCCGGCTCCCGTCGCGCAGACGCCGCCGGCGCCCGTGCAGCAGACCTCCGCGCAGCAGACCCCGCCGGCACCGGCCGCCGCCCCGGCCGCACCCGCAGCGGCCGCACCGGCAGCTGCTGCTCCGCAGCAACCGCGGCACGCGGCTCCGTCGCAGCCGGTCGCTGACCACGCGACCGTCGTCGGCTCCGACGAGTCGTCCGGCGCCGTCCTGGTCGGGTACGGCTCCGCGACCACGTCCCCGTCCCGCCGGAAGCCGGGCGCCCGCCGGGCCGCAGCGCTCGCCGCCGAGGCGAGCCGTGCCTCCAGTGCGGACGCCGTCGCCGCGGCCGAGGCCGCCTCGGACCCGGGCGAGGACAGCATCTCGCAGGCCGTCGGCGAGCAGGGCTCCCGACCGCGCAAGGCCGTCGTGTCGGGCATCGTCCTGGCGAAGCCGCCGATCCGGAAGCTCGCGAAGGACCTGGACGTCGACCTGACCGAGGTCGTGCCGACGGGTCTCGCCGGCGAGGTCACGCGCGACGACGTCATCCGGCACGCGAAGCAGGCCGGCGTCTTCCGCAACATCGAGACGCCCGAGTGGGGCGACGTCCGCCGCGAGACCATCCCGGTCAAGGGCGTGCGGAAGGCCATCGCGAAGGCGATGACCACGTCGAAGTTCACGGCGCCGCACGTGTCCCTGTTCGTCGACGTCGACGCGACCCGCACCATGGAGTTCGTCAAGCGCCTGAAGTCCTCGCCGACGTTCGCCGGTGTCAAGGTCTCGCCGCTGCTCGTCTTCGCCAAGGCGGTCATCTGGGCCGTCCGTCGGAACCGGTCGGTGAACTCGACCTGGACCGACCAGGAGATCATCGTCCACCACTTCGTGAACCTCGGCATCGCCGCGGCGACCCCGCGTGGGCTCATCGTGCCGAACATCAAGGACGCGCAGGACATGTCCCTGTTCGAGCTCGCGAAGGCGCTCGAGGACCTGACGCTCACCGCCCGCGACGGCAAGACCACGCCGCAGCAGATGGCCGACGGCACCGTGACGATCACGAACATCGGTGTCTTCGGCATGGACACCGGCACCCCGATCCTCAACCCGGGCGAGGTCGCCATCGTCGCGATGGGCACGATCAAGCCGAAGCCGTGGGTCGTCGACGGCGAGGTCCGCTCGCGCATGGTGACCACGATCGGTGCCTCGTTCGACCACCGGGTCGTCGACGGCGATGTGGCCTCGCGCTTCGTGCACGACATCGCCTCGGTGCTCGAGGAGCCGGCGCTGCTGCTCGACTGACGCCTGGGTCCCGGCGGTGCTGTGGGGTTCCGCAGCGCCGGGCCGGCGTCACTCAGGCGCGCGAGCGCAGCTCGTCGATGCGCCCTGCGACCGCAGCGCGGAAGGCGGAGACCGCGACGACGGCGTCGAGTGCGTGGCTCTCCGGAGGCTCCGCGCTGCCCGCGGCCGTGGAGAGTTCCGAGTACGCACGCGCGCCGGTCGCATCCGCGCTCGTGAAGAGGTCACAGACGGCGACGACCGCGTCGGCCCGGTCGCGCTCGGAGACCGGCTCGAGGACGGTGAGCACGGCGTCGGCGGCACGGGGTCTCCCGGAGCGGAGATCGGCCACGAGGACCCAGGCGAAGTCGTAGAGATCCTTGTCCGCGCGACGCCAGTAGGCGCTCGCGCCCTTCGCGGCGACGTACCCGCCGAGTCCGGTGATGGGCGCCTGTTCCCCGTTGATCTGCGTCGCGTGGACGTCGTGGAGCGCCGGCCCCGGTCCCCGGAGGTTCTTGGCGCCGAGCACCGAGCAGCCCGGCAGCGCGATCTCCTGGTCGATGTTGTCCGGGACGTCCACCAGGAACTCGACCAGGACGGGGAAGCCCCCGACGTCGAGCAGCCACCGCCAACCGGTGTTCGGGGTGGCCGTGACGAACCCGGCGGCCAGGAGTGCGTGCTCCAGCCACGCGAAGTCGAGGTCGTCCCGGTCGTACACGAGGCCGATGTCGATCAGGACGTCGACGTCGTTCGTGCCTTGGTGGGGCTCGTCCGACTCCACGAGGTGCTCCGGCACGAGGCCCCCGATGAGCAGCAGATCGCGTCGGCGGTCGCCCACCGCGCGCAGCAACGACGCGTACGCCGTCTCGGCGAGCGCTCGGGCACCCCGGCTCCGCGTCGATGGGTCCGAGCTCACGAGACCACCTGGAGCATCGTGGCGCGGAAGGACTCTGCTGCCTCACGCTCGCGGTCCGTGCCCGCGGCGAGGTCAGCGTAGACACGAGCGGGCGCGGCGACTCGGCGACCATCGACGATGCTGGCGGTCCTCTCGATGACGGGCGTGGTCGGTGCGAGTCTGATCCGCGGCACGGAAGCGGGGATCAGTCGGGCGCGTCGGGTCGCTTCGTCGATCCCGCGCCAGGCGTCCGGACTCGCGACGTAGGCGGTCACGACCCATCCGCCGGTCAGCGTGGGGCGGGACAGCTCGCTCGCTGCGGCTCCGGTCAGGACGAGCTCGTCGCCGAACGCCTCGACGAGTTGCTCCACGATGCGAGCGGGGTCCCGGTGGACCGAGTGAAAGCCGTCGAAGCGTCGGCGTTGCTCACCCGTCCACCGTGACCAGGAGTCGAACATCGCCGGCCCGTTCGCGACGACCCGGCTCCGGGGTCGAAGGCCCGGTGCCGTCCACTGCTGCGCATCGAGGAGCGCGTAGGTGCCGGCGACGGTCCCGAGGGATCGACCGCTCATACGGGCAACCGTCTCGACATCCGGTACGTCGCTCGCTCCCGCCGTGGCGGGGTCCTGCTTCGTCAGGACGGCGAGCAGCGCTTCCGTGACGTCAGCCCGGGCAGGGCTCCATGTCAGCGGACGATCAGCAGGGCGGGACGGCGAAGCGCCGTCCCGGTCGACCCACACGGTACCGAGACGGAGCTCCGCGGATCCGTCGCGCCCGACCCACGACGCGCCCTCGGAGCGGAGCAGCTGTCGTGCTCCTGGTGACACGGTGTGGGCAGCGATCACGATGAGGTCGCCGTGCTCTCGTGCTGCGCGCACTTCCGGGTCGATCAGTGCTCGTTGCACGTCCCTCGGGTAGCCGTAGCCGGCCCAGGAGACGACGAGGCGGCGACGGGATCCGTCGGGCAGTGTTGCCGTCCAGCTCCCGTCGCGTCTCGGTGAGAGGACGACCGAGCCGTTCGGGAGCGCTTCCGCCAGTGCGGTGATCGCGAACTCTTCAGTGTTCGGCACGTTTTCACTGTACAGTGAAAACGTCCTTCATGCTGAAAAATCGGTGATTGTGTACTCGTTGGGCGGCCCCGGGCTGCGCGAAGCCGCAGTCCGGGGCCGGATCGCGCGGACGTCGCGTGGTGTCCACCCAGTTGTCGGGGGTCGGGGTGATGATCGGACCATGGCCCACCAGCTCCTGACCCCACAGCAGGAGATCCGGACGGATCGCCTGGTGCTGACACCGCTCACGCCCGCCGACATCGACGACGTGCACACGGTGTTCTCCGACGCGCGGACCTGGGAGCACCTGCCCTCCGGGCGGCACGCCGACCGTGCGACGACGATCGACATGGTGCAGCGCAAGATCGGCGGTCGGGCCCGGTACGGCCTCGGCTCGTGGACGGTCCGCACGACGGACGGAGCGTTCGTCGGGGTCGGCGGCGTCGACATGACGACGGCGGGGGTCTGGAACCTCGGCTACCGGTTGGCTCCCGCAGCCTGGGGGAACGGGTACGCCGGCGAGCTCGCGCGCGCAGCCGTGGCCGAAGCGCACCGCGCAGCTCCCTGCGCGCCGGTGACGGGCCGGGTGCTGACCAACAACCCGGCGTCGGCCGCTGTGCTGCGGAAGGTGGGGCTGTCGCTCGTCTGGCAGGGGCCGGCGTCGGTCGCTGCTCCGGACGGCGTGCTCGGTCAGGTGTGGACCGACCGCGAACTCACCGACGACCAGTTCGCCTGGCTCGTCCGCAACGCCTGAGGGGCGGACGACGCCGAGGAGCGGGCCTGCTCAGGGGCCGCCTCGATGGTCCCGTGCATCCCGGAGGGCGATCACGCGTGCCGCGCGCCGTGTGACCGACGGAGCGTGCGTCGCGATGAGGACCGCGGCGCCTGCGGCCGCGAACGACTCGAGCCGGTCGAGCACCAGCGCAGCGTTGTCGGCATCCAGCGCGCTGGTCGGCTCGTCGGCGAGGATGACGGACGGCTGCTTGACGAGGAGCCTCGCGAGCGCGACGCGCTGTTGCTCGCCGCCGCTCAACTCATGGGCGCGCGCCGTCGAGCGGCCGCCGAGTCCGACCTGTTCGAGCGCCGCGGCGGTCGAGAGGCCCCGACGACGGCCGCGTCCGGTCGGTCGGGCGAGGTCGACGTTCGCCCCCACGGTTGCATCGTGGACCAGCCCGAAGTCCTGGAACAGGTAGCCGATGTGGTCCCGTCGGAGCAGGCGCGCGCGGCGTGCACTCCGTCCCGCGTCCACACCGCCGATGCTGATCGTCCCGGAGTCGACCCGGTCGATGTGGCCGACGCAGTCGAGCAGCGTCGACTTGCCGCAGCCGCTGGGCCCCGTGAGCGCCACGACCTCGCCGGCGGCGACCGAGAAGGTGAGGTCCTCCCAGAGCGTGCGACCGCCCCGCTGCTTGCTGACGGTCAGGACGTCGATCATCGTGCTTCGTCTCCTCGGGACCTGTCGGTGCCCCGGGCCGTGCCCAGGACGATCACGGTGCTCACGATCGACACCACCACCGCGGCCGCGATCGCGAGCAGCGCTGCCGGAGTGGCCGTCTGCGTCAGCGGGTCCAGCGTCGAGACCCGCCACGATGCATCCGGCCTGAGCCGGGACCACGCCGCACCCGCCGCGACAGCTGCGACGGCGACGGACACCACCTCGACGGCGAGCAGGTCGGCGTCGGCCCGTACCGGGTGGACACCTGCGACGGTCTTCGCGAACCTGGCCCGGCCGTGCCGGCGACGGTGTGCCGACGTCGCGAGCACAGCGAGCGCGACCGACACCACGGCACCGCTCACGACCGCAGCGGACTGGGCGACGACCGTCCGCCGGGCACCGCGTGCGGTCTCCGCTGCCGCCTGTCCGACGTCCACCACGGCACTGATCTCCGAGCCGACCCCGGCAGCGTGGATCGCCCGCTCCGCGCGCGCACGGTCGCGGAACGCGACGTCGCCGGTCGACAGCCACGAGCCGAGCTGGTCCGCCGAGAACATCGTGGCCGGCGTCGGGACGACCACCAGGACGGCGTCGTCGACCCATCCCCGGACCCGGCCGCCGTCCGGGTACGTCCAGAGCTCCGGCGTGCCGAGCCGCCCGAAGGTGACGTCCCGGGTGGCCGCAGCGGGCGCGTCGCGGAAGTCCCAGTCGGTGAGCGACCTGACGAGCGCGTCCGCGTCGAGCCTGCTGCGCTCGGGGAGCCAGACGGTCGGCCCCGCACCGGCACGGATGCGGGTGCCGTCCGCCGCGCGGACGTCCTGGAGTCGGAGGTACTCGGCGTCGACGAAGAGCGCGGACACCCCCGCGCCGCCCTCGCCGGTCGAGACCTCCCTGAGCGCGGTGAGCAGTGCGTCGTGGTCCTGCAGTGCGCCACCGGCGAACCGGCCGAGCCGGTCCCAGTACGCCTGTGACTCGATCGGTCGGGGGTCCGGCGTGATCCAGAGCTGCACGACCGTCCCTGCCGCCCGGAGGTCCCGATCGGTGCCGGACGTCCGCGCCACGACCTCGGCGCCGACGAGACCGCTCACCGCGGCGACGAGCAGCAGTGTCGCCGCCAGCCGTGCGATGTGCGCGAGCCCGACGATCCCACCCGGTGGCCGCGAGCCACGCAGCGAGTCGATCAGGGGGCGTCGGCAGGCGAGGAGGACGCCCGTCGCGTGCGCGAGCAGCACCGGCGTGAGCAGCGCGGCGCAGAGCAGCGCGGACGCGGCGACGAGTGCCGGCCACTGCGCTGCGCCGTTGATGATCCAGATGCCGACGCCGGCGAGTGGCGCGCCGACGAGCACGACCGTCGCGCTCGTCCGCAGTGCACCGAGCTCCTGCCGCAGGATCCGCGCCGTGCTGTGTCCGTGCAGTCGCCGGACCGCGCAGCGCCGTGGGGAGCCGACCGTCGCGACCAGGCACGCGGTCGCCGATCCGAGGACCAGGATGCCGACCAGTCCCGCGGTGCCGTCGACCGTCTCGCCGATGCCGAGTCGAGTCAGGGCCCGGATCGACTCGGTCGTCGTTCCGTAGCCGACCGAGTCGAAGGCGCGGACCAGGTCGTGGCGGGCGGCATCGTCGCCGAACAGCTCGTACGTGCCGGTCGGGTCGACGCGGTCGAGGTCGGCCATCGGTCGGACCCGGGTCGAGACCGCACTGGAGAAGTCCGGGTAGCCGTCACGGAGCCACTGCTCGCCGAGCGTCCCCGGAGCGTCGGTCACGAGCGCTGTCCGGCGTCCGTCCGGGTCCGCGCGGTCGGCGACCATCCGGACGACGGTCGCGTGGTGTTCCTCGGCGACGCGGGTGATCGCTCCTGCGATGATCCGGTTCGACCGCGCCGCGCCGCCGAGGGAGACGGTGACCGAGGACGTCGCCCCGACCACGCTGGTCTCGTCCGCCACGGTGAGTCCGACGAAGGCGAGGACGAACGCGAGGACGGGCGGAATGGCGTAGGCGAGTACCAGTGCACGGGGTCGCATGCGGTTCTCAGGACCGTCGACGGTCAGCAGTTGTGGTAGTAGGCCTGGTTCCCGCTGAACTTCTTCGGGGTGATCGCGTAGGCGTACCGCCCGCCGGGGACACCCGTGACCTGCCTCGACTTCTTCCCGACCGCGGTCGCGCCGTGGCAGCGCTTCTCGCGGAAGTAGTTCGACCAGACGTCACTGCTGCCGACGCCCCACTGCCAGAAGCTCCCGCCCCCGCCGTCACTCCGCTGCAGGACCGAGGAGCGACGCTCTCCGGACGTTCCGGCACCGGAGTCGGGGATGACGATCCCGCCCGCTTCCGAGCCCTGCCCGAGCACCTCGGTCGGGCTCGCGACCGCCACCGTCGCGGTCCCGCCGACGACCAGCCCGATCGTCAGCGTGAGGCCGATCAGGACCTGCTTCCCCTTGTGTTCCATGTCGTCACCCTTCCGTTCGTCTGATGTGTCCGATCAGCGTGACGGAGCGCTTCGGGTGATGTCAAACATCGGATGTACGATATTCAGCTCTGCGATCGAGGTTCCGCCGCGGACAACGCATCCGCGAACGGCCCGACGTACGTCCGGAACGACCACTGCACGGTGTTCCAGTCGTGACCGCTGCCCGGCGCTGATCCGACCTCGACCCGGGCCCCTGCCTCCCGCGCGGCCGCACCGAGCTCCCGTGCGTTCTCGCTGAACTTCCGGTCGGACGACCCGGCGGTCAGCCAGAGGGCGTGGCCGTCCAGCCCGTGCTCCCGCATCTGTGCGATCGGTGCCGCCGCCTGCCAGGCCGCCACGGATCCGCCGAACGCCTGGTCGGCGCTGTGCTGCGGGCCCTGGTCGATCGGCTGGAGCTCGCTCGACACCGCCAGCGCCGCACCGAAGGCGGACGGGTGCCCGGTGAGGAACTGCATCGTGCACGTGCCACCCTGCGAGAACCCGGTCAGCCCCCAGGCCTTCCGGTCGGTCGTCGCGGGCAGGTTCGCGTGGATCCAGGTCGGCACGTCCTGCGTCACGTAGGTCGCGACGTTCCCGAGCCGGGAGTCGACGCACATCGTGTTCCTCCCCGGCGCGGAGAGCTGGTCGACGCTGACGACGATGGGCGCCCGACCGTCGTGCGCGCGGGCGTAGGCGTCCAGGGGTTCCGCCAGACGACCGGCGGTGAACAGGTCCCCGGGCGCACCCGGCTGCCCCGAGAAGGCGATGACGACGGGCAGTGGTCGCGGGTCCCGCACCAGGGCCGCCGGCGGCAGCCAGACGACGGCCGGCCGCGCGTCGAAGTGCGAGCGCGTGCCGGGGATGGTCGCGGTCCGGACGATCCCGGCGGTGGGCATCGTGTCGAGGGGAGCGGCGTCACGGTCGTAGGCGGGCCACGGGTCGCTCTGCACGACGGTGCCGAGCGTCGGGTACTTGGCGAACTCGACGTTGATGCCGAGCGCAGGCACGACGAGCGCCGCCGGCACCAGGACGATCGCGAGCGCGCGACGCCATCCGCCGCCCTGCACCAGACCGGTGACCGCGAGGGCGAGTGCCGCGCCGGCGAAGGCGCTCCACATCTGCGTGATCGGGCTCAGCGCGACGCCGAACAGGTCGACGACCTGCGTGGTGAACCAGCAGGCGGCGAGCACGACGAGCGCGGCAGCGGCAGCGATGCCGGCGCGGAGGGCCGCTCGGCGCCAGGCCTGCCGCGACCGCCACTGCCGCACGGCGGGCAGCAGGACGGCGGTCGCGAGCACGGCGAACGCCAGGTCGGCCGGCACGAGCTTGTTCGGTGCCTGCAGCTGCGTCGCGAGCAGCCACTCGACGGGGCTCACGAGCGGGCGGCCGGCTGCTCAGCCGCCGGGGCGACGTGCGCCTGGCGGAGCGCCCACAGGTGCTTGGGACGGAGCCCGGGCACGTACGCGCTGGTGAGCGCTCGCGCCACCCGGGGCGCCTGCAGCGCGCTCGGGACGACGAGCCAGAGCGGCTCGTGGCGCGCGCCGAACTTCTCCTTGAAGCGCTGCAGCGACCGGAAGCCGTAGACGGGCTCGAGCGCCCGGGCGAGGAGCGCCGACCCGCGGGCCACCCACGACCCGGCGTCGGTGTGCGGTGCGAGCGGCGTGCCGGAGAGGCTGATCGTGGTGAGGCCGGCCTCGCGGGCGCGCAGGGCGGTCCGGGCGATCAGGAACTCCATCACCCCGGGCATCCCGTCCTCGCCGCGTCGCATGACGTCGAGCGTGTACCCGGTCAGGGCACCGTGCTCGTACACGGGCAGCCAACTCGTCACCGCGGTCACCCGACCCTCGGCGGTCACGGCGAGCAGCAGTCGGACGTCCGGGTCCTCGAGCTCGCGGAACCCACCGAGCGTGAAGCCCATCTCCGGCAGCCGACGGTCGGCTGCCCAGCGGGTGCAGATCGTCTCGACCTGCGCGCGCTGGTCGGCGTCGAGGGCGGCGAGCGTGGTCCACTCGTCGCGGAGCCCTTCGCGGTCGGCACGGTTGGACGCGGTGCGCAGGTCCTGGCGCTTCTTGCCGCGCAGGTCGAACGTCGTCACGTCGAGCACGGACTCCACGCCCACGGGGAAGGACGCCCACCCCTCGGCCGCGAGGATCGCCCGCACCGGCTCGTGCACGCTCGTGAACGCGGGGGTCCAGCCGTTCCGCTCGCAGGCGCGGGCGAACGCGGCGACCACCTCGGCCCGGTCCGCGGCGGCGCACGCCGGGTCCGACACGGTCAGGGCGACGTCGCCGTGCACGCGGTAGGCGACGGCACCGAGTCCGTCCGGGTGCGTCCAGGTCGCGTTGCCCCGCCAGGTGCCCATGTGCCCGAGCGTGCCCGCGTCCCCCTCGCGGAGCATGCCGAGGTAGTCCTCGCCGCAGGTCGGCGTCGCACGGAAGCGAGCGCGCACCAGCTGGCCGCGGAGCGCCACGATCGCCAGGAGCACGGCGGCGGGGACGGCCCAGGCCCCGAGCAGCGTGACCTGCCACTCGACCTCGTCGGTCGTCAGACCCTGCCACTGCACGAAGCCGTCCTGCAGCGGTTCGATGAGGAACACGTCGGCGAGCACGGCGGACAGCGTCACCAGCAGGCCCGCCGCCAGGACGAGCCCGGTGCGACGGCCGCGCTGGACGAGCCAGGCGGCCCCGACCAGGAGCACCCCGACGAGCACGGTCGCCCGGTCGCTCATGGCATCGGCGAACGGCGACAGGACGCCGTCCGGCTCCGGCACGACGAGCGTCACCAGGGTGCCCGCGCCGAGGGCGACGAGCGTCGCGACGACGACCGAGCGCGGGTGGGTGACGACGGTCCGGTCGGTGCGCGGCGCGGTCGGTGCCGGCCGGGAGGCGCGGCGCACCACGAGCGCTCCGGCGGCGGTCCCGAACAGGGTCGCCAGGGCACGCGCGGTGTCGGAGCCGTGGCCGGCGAACAGCACCAGGGTGAGCACGACCGTCCACAGGACGGCGCGGACACGACGACGGCGGGCCGGCGGCATCCTGGCGGAGGCCGCGGCGAGCAGGGCGGTCGCGACGGCGGACGGGGCGAACAGCGGCTCACCCGCGGCGGCCTCCGCGTGGGCCTCGCCCATCGCCGACCCGACCGTCACCGCCAGGAAGGTGACGCCGACGGCCGCGAGCGGGGCGCCCACGCCGACCAGGACGGTGCGCAGCGACCCGAGCGTGCGTTCCGCGAGCACCGTGACGGCCACGACGACCGCGAGGGCTGCCCAGGCGACCGGCGGGTGGTGCGGGAAGTCCGGCTCGGCGTACGCGACGCGTGCCGTGACGGCGAGCAGGACGGAGGCGACGCCGACGCCCACGGAGACGGGGTGTCGACGGATGCTGGCGACGAGCGCTGACTGGACCACGCTGCCATCACAGCCGACCCTGCCGGGTCGGTGCATCGGGCGGTGGCGTGAACACGGGTGGCCGATCGGCCACCGACCGTCCCTCGGAGGGCTGGTCACCCGTCGTCCGCCGCTCGCTCGCCCGGCCGTCAGGGGGTGGGGACGCTCGGTCGGTGCTCGACGGGCAGGCGCAGGTGCAGCGCGAACCCGTCGCCGGGCTGCGGTCCCGAGTCGAGGCGGCCGCCGAGGAGCGACGCGCGTTCGCCGAGCCCGATGAGCCCCAGGCCGGACCCGGGCAGTTCGAGCCGGTCGGCACGTGCGGGCCCGTTCACGAGGTCGACGAGCACCTGGTCGCCGTGCAGCCGACCGCTGATCCGGACCACGGCGCCGGGGGCGTGCTTCCGGACGTTCGTCAGGCCCTCCTGCACGAAGCGGTAGACCGCGCGCTGCACGGGCAGGGGCAGGGTCTCGGGCAGGTCGACGGCCGCGTCGGTCTCGAGCCCGCTCGCGGCGACGAGCCGGGGCAGGTCGGCGAGCACGGGCTGCGGGGCGATCTCCCGGTCGGTGCCGCCGGACGCCCGGAGCACCTGGACCATCTCGCGCAGCTCCTGCAGGGTCACGACGCACAGCTGCCGGATCGTCCGCGCGAACGCCCGCTCCTGCTCGTCGCGCCCGGCCATCTGCACGCCGCCGGCCTGCACCGCGATGAGGGTCACCTGGTGCGAGACGACGTCGTGCATCTCGCGCGCGAGCAGGGCGCGTTCGCGGGAGAGGGCGACCTCGGCCGCGCGACGCCGTTCCTCGGCGCGGGAGGCCCCGAGCTCGGCGATGCGGTCGACCAGGTCCGCGCGGGTCCGCACGAGCAGGCCGATCGAGAGCGGGCCGAGCGCGAAGATGAGCGCGTACACGATCGACACCACGATCTCGTCGAGCTGCTGCGGTGGGCCGACGACGAAGCCGCTGAACCCGACGAACTGCACGACGGCGGCGAGGAGCATGAGCCACCGGCGGTCCGTCCGCTCACCGAGCGTGAAGAGGGCGATGCTCGCTGCGACGACGCCGGAGCCGATGAAGAGCCCGGGCATGGTGAGCGCGAAGGCCAGGACGGGGAGCCGCCGGCGGAGGACGAGCGCACCCGCCGCGACGAGCGACAGGGTGATCTCGGTCGTCGTGGCGCCCGCGATGTCGAGCACGGCGTCGACGACGGCGGCCGCGAGGAAGAGCGCGTCGACCAGCCACCACGGGGCCGGGTGGGCGCGCGCACGACGGAGGCCGACGTCGACGAGTGCGTCGAGCCTCCCGTCCGTCCGCGCCAGCAGCCGTCGGACGCGACCGGACGGAGCGGGCTCAGCCATCGAGCAGCCCGGCCTCCGCCGCGCGCAGCGCGAGCTGGACGCGCGTGGTGACGCCGAACGCGGCGAGGAGGGCGCGGACGTCCTCCTTCACGGTGCCGGTGCTGACGCCGATGCGCTGGCCGATCTCGGGGTTGCTGGCACCCTCGGCGACGAGCCGCACCACGGCGTGCTCGCGGTCGGAGAGCTCCGGCGCCGGCGTCGACGGCCGGTGCGCGAACAGGCGGGTGCGGTCCACGCCCGGTGCCAGGACGATGCCGCCGCGGGCGAGCGCCCGGACGTACTCGGCGAGCGACTCCGGGTCGGTGTCCTTGAGCAGGAACCCGGCGGCGCCGGACTCCATCGCCCGGGTGACCACCTGCGTGTCGGTGTCGAACGTGGTGAGCATCGCCACGGCGGGCGGCTCGGGCAGCTGCCGGAGTGCAGCGAGCACCTCGAGCCCGTTCACCCGGGGCATGCGCACGTCGAGCAGGACCACGTCGGGGGCGTGCCGGCGCACGGTCTCGACGGCGTCGACGTCACCGCTCGTGGCGACGACGTCGATGTCCGCCGCTGCGCCGAGGATGAGTTCGAAGCCGTACCGGACGAGCGTCTCGTCGTCCACGATCACCACCGAGGTCACGGGCGTCATCTTGTCACGGCGTTGGCTTCTCGCATCCTGATCGCTACTGTGAGGACAACTGGTCATGTCCGCACAGGACCAGCTGGGCGAGGACCGCCCGGAGTCGACGAGCACCGGAGCACGAGGACCGCATGACGAGCCGCATCACCGAGGGGGCCGAGCCGAAGCACCAGCAGCTGCGGCGGATCCTGCTCGACCTCGCGACCGCCCGACTCGCGCCCGGCGCGGCGATCCCCTCGGAGCGGCAGCTCATCGCCGAGTACGGGGTGTCCCGGATCACGGTGCGCGAGGCCCTCGGACAGCTCGTCAACGAGGGCTACCTGGAGCGCGTGCGCGGCAAGGGCACCTTCGTGGCGCACCGTCCCGTGCAGTCGACACTGCACCTGGCGTCCTTCACCGAGGAGATGCGTGCGCTCGGCCACGTCCCGACGACCGTCGTGCTGGTGCGCGAGGAGCGGGTCCCGCCGGCCGACACCGCGGCGGCGCTGCGCCTCGACGAGGGCGACACGGCCCACCACCTGAAGCGCCTGCGGATGGCGGACGGCGCACCGGTGTCCGTCGACGACGCCTGGCTCTCGGCGACGGCGTACCCGGGCCTGCTCGACCAGGACCTGTCCGGGTCGGTGTACTCGCTCGCGGCGGACACGTACGGCGTGCCGATCGACCGGGCGCAGCAGACGGTGGCGGCGAAGCCCGCGGCCGACGACGTCGCGACGCTGCTCGGGACCAGGACCGGGGCGCCCCTGCTCGAGTTCGACCGGGTGTCGTACTCGGGGGACCGGCCCGTCGAGCACGCCCGGTCCTGGTACCGGTCCGACCGCTACCGGGTGCAGATGGAGGTCACCGCCCGACGGCCGGGGGCGTAGCGCGCGCTGCCGCCCGCCCGCCCCGCGGCCGGAGCCGAGCCTCGGCTCCGCGGACAGGTTCGCGTTCGTGCGCCCGCGAAGACGTCCGCGGGGCCGAGACTCGGCGGGGGTTCCCCCGCGGTCAGACCGTGTAGAGCGTGGCGCCCTCGGGCACCGTGGTGCCGACCGAGCGCTGCTCGACCGAGTCCGGCGCACTGCCGAGCACCACGACCGGGCAGACCGGGGAGTAGCCGGCGGCCTCGATCACGCTCGGGGTGAACCGCACGACCGGGTCGCCGGCGTGCACGGTGTCACCCTCGGCCGCGAGCAGCTCGAAGCCCTCGCCCCGCAGCTGCACGGTGTCGATGCCGACGTGCACCAGGACGTCCGTCCCGGCGGAGCCCTGCAGGGCGAAGGCGTGCGGGTGGAGCTTGACGATCGTGCCGTCCACCGGGGCGACCGCGGTCACCGGACCCGCGACACCCGTCGGGTCGACGGCGACCCCCGCGCCGACCAGCTGCCCGGCGAACACCGGGTCGGGCACGTCGGCGAGTGCGACGACCGGGCCCGCGAACGGGGTCCGGACCGCGGTCACAGTTCGTCCTGGATGTCCTGCGCGAGGTTGTCCGCGATCGGACCGACGATGACCTGCCACCCGGTGCCGCCGCCGACGACGGCCTGCGCGCCCGCTGCCTGCAGGGCGGCCTTGTCCACGAGGTCGCCGTCCTCGACCTCGACGCGGAGGCGCGTGATGCAGCCCTCGACCTCGTCGATGTTGTCTGCGCCACCCAGTGCGGCGATGATGTCGGCTGCCTTGATGTCGGCCATCGTTTCCTCCTCGTTGCGGATTCCGTGCCGGGTTGACACGCATCTGGTCACCGGTTCAGACTACGGAACTGGTCATGACCGGACAGGACCGGACCCGGCGGTACCGCCGAGGCTACCCGGGGTCCTCGCATGACTCAACTCACCCCTGCGCCCAGCTCCACCCGATGACGAGAGGAACGCCGATGAGCACCGCTGCTGCAACGGACGTGCCGGACAAGAAGACCCCGAAGAAGCAGTCCAGGCTGTTCGCGAACGCCCAGCGCCTCGGTCGGAGCCTGCTCCTGCCGATCGCGGTCATGCCGGCCGCGGGCATCCTCAACCGCCTCGGCCAGAGCGACATGCTCGGCGCCATCCCCGGCTTCGAGCAGGGAGCCTCGGTCATCGGCGCCGCGGGCAACGCGATCTTCACGTGGCTGCCGCTGCTCTTCGCGGTGGGCATCGCGATCGGCTGGGCGAAGAAGTCCGACGGGACCACGGCGCTCGCCGCGGTCGTCGGCTACATGGTCATGTACGAGGTCTGGAAGGTCATGTCACCGATCGTCCTGGCGGGCGTCGAGGACGCGAACGGCGACCAGAAGATGATCAACTACGGAGTCCTGGGCGGCATCGTCATGGGTCTGGTCGCGGCAACCATGTGGCAGCGCTTCCACCGGACGAAGATGCCGGACTTCCTCGGGTTCTTCTCGGGTCGCCGCCTGGTGCCGATCCTCACGGCCGCCGCCGGTCTCGTGATCGCGGTCCTGATGTCCTTCGTCTACCGCTACTTCGACATCGCCCTGACGGCAGCGGGTGAGGCCGTTGCCGACAACGCTGTGATCGGTGGCGGCATCTTCGGCTTCGCGAACCGCATGCTCATCCCGATCGGCCTGCACCAGCTGCTCAACTTCTTCCCGTGGTTCCAGCTCGGGAGCTTCAACGACGGCACCACGATCTGGCACGGCGACATCGCCCGCTTCCTCAACGGAGACCCGACTGCCGGCATCTTCCAGACCGGCTTCTTCCCGATCATGATGTTCGCGCTGCCCGCCGGTGCGCTCGCGATCTGGCGGAACGCCAAGCCGCAGAACCGCAAGGTCGTCGGCGGCATCATGATCTCGGCCGCGCTCACGTCGTTCGTGACGGGCATCACCGAGCCGCTCGAGTACTCGTTCATGTTCGTGGCGTTCCCGCTCTACGTCATCCACGCGGTCCTCACCGGGACCTCGCTGGCGCTGGTCAACGCGCTCGGGATCCGGGACGGGTTCTCGTTCTCGGCCGGAGCGATCGACTACGTGCTGAACTTCGGCAAGGCCGACGGGGCGATCTGGCTCATCCCGATCGGTCTGGCGTACGCGGTCGTCTACTACTTCCTGTTCTCGTTCGTGATCAAGAAGTGGAACCTGCGGACACCGGGCCGCGAGGACGACACGATCGCCGAGAACACGATCGACGCGGCCACCAAGCCCTGATCGCTCGCTGATCCTGCTCCGGACGGGAGGCGCGGTACCGGCTGGCACCGCGCCTTCCGTCCGTCGGGCGGCTGATTTTGACAACCGTTATCAGCAAGCCGTACGCTCGCACCATGCAGAACCGCCGCCTCCTCGCCCTGCCGCTCGTCGCCGGCGCCGCAGCCCTCGCGCTGAGCGGCTGCGCCACGTCCTCCGCCTCCGGTGACGCCTCGGGTGACGGCACCGTCCGGATCGTCGCCTCGACGAACGTCTACGGCTCGATCGCGCAGGAGATCGGCGGCGACGACGTCGAGGTCACGAGCATCCTCGACGACCCGTCGCAGGACCCGCACTCGTTCGAGTCGAGCGCGAAGACGCAGCTCGCCGTGTCGAAGGCCGACCTGCTCATCGAGAACGGCGGCGGGTACGACGACTTCATGACCACCCTGGCGAAGGCCTCGAACACGACGGCCGACACGATCAACGTCGTGGAGCTCTCCGGGCTCGACCAGGGCGGCGACGCGGAGTTCAACGAGCACGTGTTCTACGACTACCCGACGATGGTGAAGCTCGTGGCCGACCTCGAACAGCGTCTGACGAAGCTCGACTCCGCGCACGCCGACACCTTCGAGCGCAACGCGAAGACCCTCACCACGAAGCTCGACGACCTCGAGTCGCAGACCGCAGCGGCCAAGGAGGAGGTCGACGGCGAGAAGGTGTCGTACACCGAGCCCGTCCCCGGGTACCTCTTCGACGCGATGGGGCTCGACAACGTGACGCCCGAGGCCTTCGCCGAGGCCATCGAGGAGGGCGACGACGTCCCGCCGGCCGCGCTCAACGACACCCTCAAGCTGTTCACCGGCAAGCAGGTGCGGCTCCTCGCCGTGAACGAGCAGACCTCCAGCCCCGAGACCGAGCAGGTCCAGAAGGCCGCCGAGCAGGCGGACATCCCGGTCGTCGGTGTCACGGAGACGCTCCCGAAGGGGGAGGATTACGTCTCGTGGCAGCAGGCGAACATCGACGAGATCACGGGGGCGCTCGCGAAGTGACCGCGGTCCAGACCCCCTCGCGAACCGCTGCGGCCCCCGGCCGTGGCGGTTCCGCCGTGCTCGCCCTCCGTGACGCGGCGCTCTCGTACGGGTCGCGGACCCTCTGGTCGCACCTCGACCTCGACCTGGCGCCGGGCGAGTTCGTCGCCGTGCTCGGGCCGAACGGCGCCGGCAAGACCTCGCTCCTGCGCACCGTGCTCGGCCAGCAGCGCCTGACGGGCGGGACGATGTCGTTCCTCGGGCAGCCCGTCCGTCGCGGGCACCGGAGGATCGGGTACATCCCGCAGCAGCGCCTCATGGAGTCCGGCACGCCCCTGCGCGCACGGGACATGATCGTCCAGGGGGTGACCGGCTCCCGGTGGGGTGTCCTGCCCGCCAGCCGGGCCGAGCGCGCTCGGGTCGACCGCATCCTCGACGAGGTCGGTGCGACCGCGTTCGCCGACGCCCCGGTGGCCGAGCTGTCCGGCGGTGAGCAGCAGCGCACCCGCGTCGGACAGGCCATCGCCGCGGACCCCGCACTGCTCCTCTGCGACGAGCCGCTCATCTCGCTCGACCTCCGGCACCAGCGGGGCGTCACCGAGCTCATCGACCGGCAGCGTCGGCAGCAGGACGCCGCCGTGCTCTTCGTCACCCACGACGTCAACCCGATCCTCGACGTCGTCGACCGGGTCCTCTACATCGCCGGCGGGCGCTTCCGCATCGGCGCCCCCGACGAGGTCCTGCGTGCCGACGTGCTGAGCGACCTCTACGGCACCCCGGTCGACGTCGTCCGCACGATGGGACGGATCGTCATCGTCGGCGCGAACGAGGCCCACGACCAGACCGGGGCGCACCACCACTGCGATGCCGACCCGCACGCCACCACCCCGGACGAAGGACGCATCTGATGGACGTGCTGTCGACCGTCTTCTCGTTCCAGGACTACGGCGAGCTCCTGGTCCTCGTCCAGAACTCGATCTGGGCCGGCGCCGTGCTCGGCATCGTCGGCGGGCTCATCGGCCCGTTCGTCGTCGCGCGGAACATGCCCTTCGCGGTGCACGGCATCTCGGAACTGTCCTTCGCCGGGGCCAGCGCCGCCCTGCTGTTCGGCGTCAACGTCGTCACCGGGTCGCTCGTCGGCTCCGTCGTCGCGGCGCTGCTCATCGGGCTGCTCGGCTCGCGGGCCCGCGACCGCAACTCGATCATCGCCGTGCTCATGCCGTTCGGTCTCGGGCTCGGCATCCTCTGCCTCGCGCTGTACAAGGGCCGGGCGGCGAACAAGTTCGGGCTGCTGACCGGGCAGATCGTCTCGGTCGACAACCCGCAGCTGACCTCGCTGGTCGTCGTCTCCGCGATCGTCGTCGTGACGCTCCTGGTGATCTGGCGCCCGCTGATGTTCTCGTCGGTCGATCCCGACGTCGCGGCCGCTGCCGGGGTGCCCGTGCGGACCCTCGCGATCGTGTTCATGCTCGCGCTCGGGCTCGCGACCGCGGTGTCGGTGCAGATCGTCGGCGCGCTGCTGGTGCTCTCGCTGCTCGTCACCCCCGCTGCCGCCGCGCTCCGCCTGACCTCGCACCCCGTGGTCGTCCCGGTGCTCTCGACGGTGTTCGCGGTCGTGTCGGTCGTCGGTGGCATCCTGCTCGCACTCGGCGGCGGACTGCCGATCAGCCCCTACGTCACGACGATCTCGTTCGTGATCTGGGTCGTCTGCCGGATCGTCGGCAGCCGCAGGGACAGACGCGGACGCGACCGCATCGCGGACCGTGAGCAGACCGACGGAGGCGTGCCGCGCCTCCCGACCGGGACAGACGCGTCGACCGACGCGACCCGCAGGGAAGGAGTCACCGCGTGAACGCCGTGCAGAAGCCGAAGCGGAACACCTGGCAGCGGGAGGCCGTGCGCAGCGCGCTCTCCGGCACCGAGGGGTTCGTCAGTGCGCAGGCACTCCACCAGCACCTCCGGGACGGTGGTTCCACGATCGGGCTGGCGACCGTGTACCGGGCGCTCGCCGACCTGGCGACCGAGGGCGACGCCGACTCGCTGCAGCAGGACGGTGAGTCGCTGTACCGCGCGTGCACGACCGACGCGCACCACCACCACCTGATCTGCCGGAACTGCGGCCGCACGGTCGAGATCGAGGCGGACCCGGTCGAACGGTGGGCGCAGGAGGTCGCAGCGGCGAACGGCTTCACGAACGCCAGCCACGTCGTCGACATCTTCGGCGAGTGCGCGGTCTGCACCGCGGCGCGCACCGGCGAGTAGCCTGCCGCGCATGCACGTCATCCTGGTGCCCGGGTTCTGGCTCGACGCGAGCGCGTGGGACGAGGTGGCGCCCGTGCTGCAGGAGGCCGGACACTCCGTCCAGGCGATCACGCGGACGGGCGACACGCTCGACGAGCAGGTCGCCGGGATCGTGGCGGTCCTCGACGCCGTGGCCACGCCGGACGAGCCCGTCGCGCTCGCCGGGCACTCGGGTGCGGGTCCGATGGTGCTCATGGCCGCCGATCGACGACCGTCGCTCGTGGCGCACCTGCTCTACGTCGACACGTTCCCCGGGCCGGACGGCGCCGTCGTCAACGACGAACTGCCCGTGGTCGACGGGGTCGTACCGCTGCCGTCGTGGGACGTCTGGGAGCCCACGACCGTGCGTGACGTGACGCCCGCGGTGCGGGAGGACCTCGAGCGCCGGGCGGTCCCGGAGCCCGCGGCCGTGGCGTCCGACCCCTTCCACTACACCGACCCCGCGCGGCACGCGATCCCGGCGACGGTGGTGTCGTGCGAGGTCCCGGCGACGGACCTCGCGGCGATGGTGGCGGAGCACCATGCGTGGACGACGGAGCTCGTCGCCGTCGAGGACCTGACGATCGTGGGGCTCGAGACCGGGCACTGGCCGATGGTCACGGCTCCGCGGGAGCTCGGCGCGCTGCTGGTGCAGGCGCTGGCGCCGCGGCCGACCGCGGGACCGTAGGCCGCGGGCGCGTCCGGGCCTCCTGGCCGTCCTCGTCGCACGACTTGCCGCGCGCATCCGTCCTGGTCGCACGACATGCCGTCTGCCGAGCCGCCCGACGGCACGTCCTGCGACCGGAAGTGCCGAGACAGGCCTGACCGGAACCGGCGTGACGGGGCCGAGCCGCGCCTCCAGGCCGGTACCGGTGCGACCCGGACGGGAGGCCCGGCTTGCGACACGCGCGGCCGTCCCGTAACGTTGACCCCTGGTCCGCCGCGTCCGCGTGGCAGACCCAGTTGTTCCAAGCCCTCCGACCGTCGCGTACGCCGCGGTCGCGCGGTGTCCGCGGGTCCTTCGACAGGGTCAGCGGGCCTGGGCGGCGCGCACAACCCCCTCGCTGCGGTCACCTCACGGTGACGAGCGCGTGCGTGCCAGGCAAGTGACCTTGGGAGCGGCCGTCCGGTCGCTCGGTACCTCAGGAGGAAACCATGGCAGCAGTGTGCCAGGTGACCGGAGCCACCCCCGGCTTCGGACACAACATCTCGCACTCGCACCGCCGGACGAAGCGTCGCTTCGACCCGAACGTGCAGAAGAAGACGTACTACGTGCCCTCGCTTCGTCGTAACGTCACGCTCACGCTCAGCGCTAAGGGCATCAAGGTGATCGACGCACGCGGCATCGAGTCCGTCGTCAAGGATCTCCTCGCCCGTGGGGAGAAGATCTGATGGCCAAGAAGGGTCAGGACGTCCGTCCGATCATCAAGCTCCGCTCCACCGCGGGGACCGGGTTCACCTACGTGACCAAGAAGAACCGTCGCAACAACCCGGACCGCCTCGTGCTCAAGAAGTACGACCCGGTGATCCGCAAGCACGTCGACTTCCGTGAGGAGCGCTAAGCATGGCGAAGAAGAGCAAGATCGCGAAGAACAACCAGCGCGCCGAGGTCATCGCGCGCTACGCCGAGCGTCGTCTCGAGCTGAAGAAGGCCCTCGTGGACCCGAACGGCACCGACGAGTCGCGTGAGGCCGCCCGCGTCGGCCTGCAGAAGCTCCCGCGCGACGCGTCGCCGGTCCGCTACCGCAACCGCGACGCCATCGACGGTCGCCCCCGTGGCCACCTCGGTGAGTACGGCATCAGCCGTGTCCGCTTCCGCGACATGGCCCACCGTGGCGAGCTGCCGGGCATCACGAAGAGCTCCTGGTAAGCACCAGCACCACCGAACGCCCCGTCCCTGCAGAGGGACGGGGCGTTCGTCGTTCCCGGCCCGAGCGGGGTACACGGTCGCCACATCCGTCACTCGGACCCCTCCAGACCCTCCACAACCCCGGAAATCCGGGCGAGTCGGTCGTCCGGACCCCGCTCGGCTGGTAGGTTCGCTGACGGTTCCGCCGGGCGTGCTCGTCCGCGGGGCCACCACGTCCAGGGCACCCCGCTCCGGGCGGGCGGGCGTCCCGGACGTCCCACCGACACTGCAAGAAGTCCGAGGAGGACATCCATGGCTGACAAGTCACTGAACCGCACCGAGCTCGTCGCTGCCGTCGCGCAGGAGTCCGGCCAGAGCCAGGCCACCGTCAACGGCGTCGTCGACGCGCTGTTCAGCGTCGTCTCGTCGTCGGTCGCCGACGGCACCAAGGTCACGATCCCGGGCTGGATCGCCTTCGAGAAGACCCACCGCGCCGCGCGCACCGGCCGCAACCCGCAGACGGGTGACGCCATCGAGATCGCCGCGAGCGACTCGGTCAAGGTCAGCGCCGGCTCGAAGCTCAAGGCTGCCGTCAAGTAGGACCGCTCAGCACCACCGGGAAGGGACGGCTCCGGCCGTCCCTTCCGTCGTTCCCGGGCGGCCCACGTGTCCGCGGCGCCCAGGCCTGTCCTGCACGGCCTGGAGGCGCGGCGCACCGCCCACAGGTCGACCCACCCGGCGTGCCGTGGTCGGTCGGGCACCGCCTAGGCTTGTCGGGTGGACCGGATCGCACGCATCGCCGGCCCCGCCGTGCTGCTGCTCGTCGGGTTCGTCTCCCTCCTCGTCGCCCTCGTGATCGGCGGCGGGGCGGATCGCGCACTCATCGCCGACCCGGGCGCGGTCGTGCGCTTCGGGCTGCCGATCGCTCGGCTCGTCGTCGACCTGTCCGCGGCAGCGACCATCGGCGGGCTCGCGCTCACCGTCGTCGGACTCTCCCGCACCCGCCCCGAGTGGAACCGCGCGATCGACGTCGCCGCCGGTGCCGCCGGGGTCTGGACCGTCGCCGCCGCCGCCACGACCTTCTTCACGTTCCTGTCCGTCGCCGGGTCGGCCCTCAGCCTCGACGAGCAGTTCGGCCAGTCGATGGGGGTCTTCCTCACCGGCACCGACCTCGGCACCGCGTGGCTGGTCTCCGTGCTCATCGCCGCCGCCGTGACGGTGCTCTGCTTCGCCGTCCGCGGGCGGGGCATGGTCGCGCTCACCGCCGGCGTCGCGATGGTCGGGCTCGTGCCGCTCGCGCAGCAGGGGCACGCCGCGGGTACCGCGAGCCACGACTCGGCGGTGACCGCCCTCGGGCTGCACCTGGTCGGCGCGGCCCTGTGGGTCGGTGGCCTGCTGCTCGTCGTGCTCCTGCGGAACGTGCTGCCCGGTGACCGGTTGCCGCTCGTCGTCGCGCGGTACTCGAGCATCGCGCTCGGCTGCTTCGTGCTCGTCGCGGTGTCGGGGACGGCGTCGGCGATCATCCGCATCGGCTCCCCGGCGAACCTCGCCAGCCCGTACGGCGTGCTCGTGCTCGTGAAGACCGCGGCGCTCGTCGGCATCGGCGTGCTCGGCGCGGTGCAACGTCGTCGTGCGATCCGGTCGCTCTCCGACGCCCCGGAGCGCCGCGGTGCGTTCTGGACCCTCGTGCTCGTCGAACTCGCCGTGATGGGCATCGCGAGCGGGTTCGCCGCAGCGCTCGGACGGACCGCGACGCCGGCCGGCGAGGTCGCCCTCAGCAAGACGACGAACCCGACCCCGGCCGAGCTGCTGACCGACGACCCGCTCCCCGCGGCGCCGGGGTCGTGGGGTTGGCTCACCGCCTGGAACATCGACCTGTTCTGGCTGCTGGCCGCCGTGCTCGCCGCTGCCGCGTACACCGCCGGCGTGGTCCGACTGCGGCGTCGTGGTGTCTCCTGGCCGGTGCGCCGCTCCGTCGCCGCCGCGATCGCGGTCGTCACGCTGGTCCTGGCGACGTCGGGATCGCTGCACACGTACGACCGCTTCCTGGTGTCCGCCAACGTCGGCGCGCACGTGCTGCTCGGCCTGGTCGTCCCCGCACTCCTCTGGGCGGCCGCTCCCGTGCAGCTCATCCGGTCCGCCGTGCACCCGCGCGACGACGGCTCGACGGGCGTCCGCGAGTGGACGGGCCTGCTCGTCGACAACGGCGTGGTGCGGTACCTGGCGCAGCCGTTCCCGTCCTTCGTGCTCCTGGCCGCGGTCTGGTGGGGGCTCTACGCCACCCAGGTCCTGCGCTGGTCGGTGAGCGACCCGTCCGGCCGCACCCTGGTCGACGTCGGGCTGCTGCTCGTCGGGCTGTCCGCCGTGCCAACGCTCCTCACCCCGGTGGCCGCTGGTGCCCGGGCGGCGAGCACCGGCGCGGCGCTCGTGCGGATCGCGGGCGCGGTCGTCGTGGCGGCGGGCACCGTCTCGCTCGGCATCGCGATGCAGGGGCCCCTCGGCCTGCTCCAGGCGTCGTGGTTCGGCGCGATGGGCCGCGAGTGGGGACCGACCCCGATCGACGACCAGGCCCGGGCCGGAGTCGTGCTCGTCGTCGCGGGGATCGCGCTGCTCGTGACGGTCGTCGTCGTCACGGTGCTCCGACTGCGCGGCGACCGATCCGCGCCCGACCGTGCGCCCGCCACCGGGTCGGCGAGCACGGCACCGGACCCGGCACCGGCGTCCGGGACGGCCGAGCGGTGAGCGTCGAGCTCAGCGCCGAACAGCGGGCGGTGTTCGAGTACATCGAGCACACCCGCGACCACGTCTTCATCACCGGACGCGCGGGCACGGGCAAGTCGACGCTCCTCAACCACCTGTCGTGGAACACCGAGAAGCAGGTCGTCATCTGCGCGCCGACCGGCGTCGCCGCGCTCAACGTCGGCGGGCAGACGATCCACTCGCTGTTCCGGCTGCCGATCGGGCTCATCGCCGACGCCGAGCTCCGTCAGGGGCCGGAGACGCGGAAGCTCCTCAACACGATCGACACCCTGGTCATCGACGAGGTCTCGATGGTGAACGCCGACCTGCTCGACGCGATGGACCGGTCGCTCCGCAAGGCCCGCGGACGGCAGTTCGAGGCGTTCGGCGGCGTGCAGGTCGTCATGTTCGGCGACCCGTACCAGCTGCCGCCGGTCCCGGGCGACGGCGACGAGCGGGCGTACTTCACGGACCACTACCGGTCGATGTGGTTCTTCGACGCGAAGGTCTGGCTCGAGGCCGAGCTGCACATCGTCGAGCTCGCGACCGTGCACCGGCAGCGTGACGACGCCTTCGCGGCGATGCTCACCGCGGTGCGGCACGGTCGGGTCACGGCCGACATCGCCGGACAGCTCAACACGGCCGGAGCCCGGCCGGCGCCCGACGACGCCATCACCCTGGCGACCCGGAACGACACGGTCGCGCGCATCAACAAGGCGGCCCTCGACCGGCTGCCGGGCACGGTGAAGACCGCCAGGGCGGACGTCAACGGCGACTTCGGCGGGCGGAACTTCCCGGCGGACGAGGCGCTCGAGCTGAAGCCCGGCGCGCACGTCATGTTCCTCCGCAACGACTCCGACCAGCGCTGGGTGAACGGCACGCTCGGCGTCGTGACCACCATCCGGGACACCGTGTGGGTCGACGTCGACGGGGAGTCCTTCGAGGTCCAGCCGTCCGTGTGGGAGAAGTTCAAGTACTCCTACGACCCGGACAAGAAGGAACTGAAGAAGGACACCGTGGGGGAGTTCCAGCAGTTCCCCCTGCGCCTGGCCTGGGCCGTGACGATCCACAAGTCCCAGGGCTCGACGTACGACCGCGCGGTGGTCGACCTCGGCAACCGGGTCTTCAGCGCCGGGCAGACGTACGTGGCGCTGTCGCGGCTGACGTCGCTCGAGGGGCTCTACCTGACCCGTCCGCTGCGGCCGCAGGACATCATCGTGGACCTCGACGTCCGACGCTTCATGTCGGAGGCGCCGCGGGTCGTGGCGACCGAGCTCGAGGCAGCGCCCGACCCCGACGGCGACTGACGCACCGGCCCCTCCCTCCCCCCCCGGTGTCGGACGCCCGCCGATCGGGCCAGATCCGTCACGGTCGTCACCCGCCGATCGGGCCGGATCCGTCACGGTCGGCGGGAGTCGTCGACGAGTCCTGCCCGCTCGGCGGACGACCCTGGCGTGCCCTGCCCGCTCGGTGGAGCACCCGTGGTGGGTCCTGCCCGCTCGACGAGCCCGGCCGAGCCCCGACGACGACGACGCCCCGCCCACCAGCCGGTGGACGGGGCGTCGAGGACGTACGACGGACGCGTCAGGCGCGCTGAGCCGCCCGGATCGCACGGACGTTCTCGCGGTCCGCACCGAAGGCGGTGAGGAGGAGGACGACGCCGATGATCGCGTGGAACAGGTTGTCCGCGAAGGTCAGCGCGAAGACGTTCGCCGAGGTGCCACCGAGCGCGAAGCCGTACACCGCCATGACGACGAGCACGACGCCGACCAGACGGTTGCCGTTCCGCGCACCGATGGTGGTGCCGAGGCTCGTGATGAGCAGCACGACGGCGAGCAGGATCCAGAGCAGGCACATCGCCGGGTTGACGCCGAAGGCATTCCAGAGCATCCCGCCCTCGCGGCTGAAGAAGCCCGGGTCGCCGTCGGCGGCGAAGAAGAAGCCGAGGAAGCCCCAGAGCGCCAGGAGCGATCCCACCGTCAGGGCGAGGCCCCGGTTCGGCGACGCCGTGATGCTGGGTTCCTTGATGGCCACTTCGGTCTCCTCCTGGTACAGGGTGGTCGCACCGGACGGACCGGCGGCGGGAGCCGGAGCACCTGCCCGCGGTGCACGGGTGGTGCGGCCGTCGGATCCTGAGGTGGCTGACCCCTGGTTCACAGGCGCGGACCGGCGGACCAACGGTATCGTGTCGGACCCCGACCGTCCGAATCGCACGCGCGGCACCAGCCGGACGAGGAGACCGATGATCGCCACACCGAGGAGGACCACGCCGGTGACCCGCACGCCCGAACGCACCGCGCCCGAGTCGCGCGGACCGTTGGTCTCGCGGCGCTTGCGGTGGGGGCTGCTGGCGGCTCTGGGGTTCGTGATCGTGCCTCTCGTCTACGCCGTCGCCGTGCTGACGCCGGTCGGGCAGCGGGTCGAGGACGCCGCGCTCGGCGGGGTCCGGGAGTCCGACCTGTTCGGGTCGGACACTGCACTGAACGTCATCTCGGTGCCGGTCATCCTGTTGCTGGTGGTCGTGATCGCCGCCGTCGCGTTCGCCCGGCGCCGGCTCGCGGTCGGACTCGGAGCGGGCGTCGTGGTGCTCGCGTCGGCAGCCACCTCGACTCTCGTGAAGCGTATCGCCGAGCGCCCGGAGATCGCCCAGTCGGAGACGCCCAACTCGTACCCTTCCGGACACGCGACGATCGCGCTCGCGGCACTGTTCGCCGTGCTCCTCGTGACGCCCCGGCGCTGGCGACCGGTGGTGACGATCGTGGGGGCTGCCTACGCCGTGTTCGTGGCGAACCAGACGGTCGTGTACGGCTGGCACCGGGTGAGCGACATCGTCGGGGCCTGCGCGATCGCCCTGTTCTGGCTCGGGCTCGTCCGTGCCGTCGGACCGCGGGTCGACCGCGGGGAGCGCGGTGACCGGGACGGGCGTCGGGGCCCCCGTCACCTGGTGACCGCGTTGCTCCTGGTCGCGACGGGCGTCGGTCTGCTCGTCGGGGTGGTCGCCGTGGTCGCGGGCCTGGCCGGGGTCGCCGACCTGCACGATGCGGTCCTGGTCGCGGGCCGCATGGCGTCGAGCGTGAGCGTGCTGGCGGTCGTCACGGTCGTGTGGCTCGCGGACGGGCTCCACCACGCCGCACAGACGGACGAACGCGCCCTGCCGCCCCGCCGCTGAGCGGCAGTCCAGGCGGACTGCCCCCCCGAACGAGCGGACGCCTCGACGACCGGGAGGCGTCGCCGCTGAACGCCTCCGGGCACACCCGGCGCCAGGCGCCTCCGGACGCACCCGCCGCTGTGCGCCTCCGGACGCACCCGGCGCTGGCGGGAATGCCCGGGGCTGCGGTACGTTGTACCCGGCAAGTCGATGCAAACGCATCGAATCAGCAGCACCAGCAGCCAGCACCAGGAGGCGGGCACCATGCAGTTCGGGATCTTCACCGTCAGCGACGTCACGACGGACCCTACGACCGGCACCACGCCGGACGACACCCAGCGCGTCCGGGACATCCTGACGATCGCCGAGCACGCGGACCAGGCCGGCCTCGACGTCTTCGCCACCGGCGAGCACCACAACCCGCCGTTCGTCGCCTCGAGCCCGACGACGATGCTCGGCTACCTGGCCGGTCGGACGGAACACATCACCCTGTCCACGAGCACGACCCTCGTCACCACGAACGACCCGGTCCGCATCGCCGAGGAGTACGCGATGCTCCAGGTCATCAGCGACGGCCGCATGGACCTCATGATGGGCCGCGGCAACACCGGTCCGGTCTACCCGTGGTTCGGGCAGGACATCCGTCAGGGCGTGAACCTGGCCATCGAGAACTACGCGCTCATCCGCCAGCTGTGGGAGAACGACGTCGTGAACTGGCAGGGGAAGTTCCGCACCCCGCTGCAGGGCTTCACCTCGACCCCGCGTCCGCTCGACGGGGTCGCGCCCTTCGTGTGGCACGGCTCGATCCGCACGCCGGAGATCGCCGAGCATGCCGCGTACTACGGCGACGGCTTCCTGCACAACAACATCTTCTGGCCGATCCAGCACACCGAGCAGATGGTCGGTCTGTACCGCCAGCGCTTCGAGCACTACGGGCACGGCACGGCCGACCAGGCGATCGTCGGCCTCGGCGGGCAGTTCTTCGCCCGGAAGAACTCGCAGGACGCCTGGGACGAGTTCCGCCCCTACTTCGACAACGCCCCGGTGTACGGCCACGGCCCGTCGATGGAGGACTTCACCGCCCAGACCCCGCTCACCGTCGGCTCGCCGCAGCAGGTCATCGACCGCTACGCCACGATGAAGGACCACGTCGGGCACTACCAGCGCCAGATGTTCCTCATCGACCACGCCGGGCTGCCGCTCAAGACGGTGCTCGAGCAGATCGACATCCTGGCCGAGGACATCGTCCCCGAGCTCCGGAGGATCAACGAGGCGGACCGTCCGGCGCACGTGCCGTCCGACCCGCCCTCGCACGCCGACCGTGTGGCCGCCGCGCTCGCCGCGGGGACCGCGGCGAGCGACCACGTCGCGGCCGAGGACGAGTGGACGGGTGCGTCCGTCTGATCACGTGACCCCCTCACGGACGGGAGGCGCGGTGCCGGCTGGCACCGCGCCTCCCGTCCGTCGCCACGGGCGTTCCGACCCATCGCACTCTCTCCTACGCGCGGGGCGACTGCTGCGGAGCGGTGCTGGCCCCGGGCTCCGGGGCCGGCGCCACCGGGCGGGCCGGCACCAGCTTGAGGCCGACGACGCACCCGACGATGCCGGCGATGAAGAGCAGGCGCAGGAACGTGACGGGCTCGGCGCCGGTCGCCATGCCCCACAGGACGGTGAGGGCCGCGCCGGTGCCCGTCCACACCGCGTAGGCGGTGCTGATCGGGATGTGCTGCAGCACGTACCCGAACGCGACCAGGCTCACGACGATCGTGACCGCGAAGAGGGCGGTCGGGCCGGGGACGGTGAAGCCGTCGCTGGCGCCGAGGGCCGTGGCCCAGACGGTCTCGAGCGCCGCGCTGACGAACAGGACGAGCCACGCCACGTCAGCTCACCACCTTGAGGCCGACCACGCAGGCGACCAGGCCGAGGACGAGGGCGACACGGGCGACGGAAGCGGCCTCCTGGCGGCGGAGGATCGCGACCACGACCGTCAGCGACGCCCCGATGCCGACCCACACGGCGTAGGCCGTGCCGACCGGGATCGCCTTCATGGCGAACGCGAGGCCCACCATGCTGAGCACCATGCCGGCCACGAACACGACCGTCGGCACCACCTTCCTGAACCCGTTCGACGCGCTCAGCGCGGTGGCCCACACCGCTTCGAGCACACCGGACAGGACGAGCACGACCCATGCCATGGCGGTCTCCCTTCCTCGTCGCGAGTCGCACGACTGTGCGACTCCTGCCGGACCGACGCTAGCACGAGTCGTACGAGCGTGCGACGATGTGCTGGTGACCACCCGCGAGGACCTCGAACAGCGCCGTCTCGACGTGTCCGACGCCGCATGCCGCGTCCTCGCCCGTGACGGACTGGGCGCCCTGAGCGTCCGCGGCGTCGCCGCCGAGGCCGGGCTGCCGCCGAGCACCGTGCGCTACGTGTTCCCGACGCAGGCGGCGATGCGCGAGCACACCATCACGCTCGTGTTCGACCGGACCCGTGAACGGATCGACGCGATCCCCGAGGGGCTGCCCGGCCGCGAGACCGCACGCCGGATCCTGCTCGAGCTGCTGCCGCTGGACGACGAGCGGGTGGTCGAGCTCGACGTGTACCTGGCGCTCGGCAACGCCGCGCTCACCGACGCTGCGCTCCGACCGGCCCTGGACCGGGTGGTCGCCGAGATGCGCACGTGGTGCGACCGGATCGTCGCACTCGTCGGGGTGCCGGAGGACCAGCGGGCCGACGAGGCGTGCCGACTCCACGCGCTCGTCGACGGTCTCGCGGTGCACGTCACACGCCTCGCCCCGGGGGAGTCCGCCGAGTGGGCGGTCGACCTGCTCGACCGACACCTGGCCGGCCTGCCCTCCGACTGACACCCGTCCCCGCGCGGCTCGGAGGGAGCCGGCGCGCTCCTCGCCTATCCTGTCCCGGTGACGAGCGCTCCCACTCGCCCCGCCCCCACCCGCACGCTCACCGGCCCCGGCCTGGTGCTCGGCGCCGTCGTGGTGCTGCTCGGCGTGCGCGTGGTGTCGCCGAGCGTGGGCACGGCCGGGCTGCCCGACGTCGTGCAGGACTTCCTGACGCTCGCCATCAGCGTCGTCGTCGAGTCGCTGCCGTTCGTCGTGCTCGGCATCGTGCTCTCGATCGTCGTCGAGGTCTGGGTGCCGGCGGGCGTGCTCGAGCGGATCCTGCCCGAGCGGCCGCTGCCCCGACGGGCGGTCATCTCGCTCATCGGGATGCTCTTCCCGGTGTGCGAGTGCGGGAACGTGCCGCTCGCCCGGGGGCTCATGATGCGCGGGTTCACCCCCGCCGAGGCCGTCACGTTCCTGGTGGCCGCGCCGATCCTCAACCCGCTCGTGATCATCAGCACCGCGCAGGCGTTCGGGTGGTCCGGGTGGATCCTCGTCGTCCGCATCGTCGGGGGGTTCGTGCTGGCGAACCTGGTCGGGTGGATCGTCGCCGCGCACCGTCGCCCGGCCGAGCTGCTCCTGCCCGCGTTCGAGGCCCGGTGCCGTGCCGCCGTCGGGGCACCGCGCTCCCGCAACCGCTGGCGCGAGAGCGCGTCGCAGTTCGGCGGCGAGACCGCGACGATGATGCCCGCGCTCTTCGTCGGTGCCGGGCTCGCGGCCGCGATCCAGGTCGCGGTACCCCGGTCGACGCTCGTCGCGGTGGGGGCGAACCCGGTGCTGTCGGTCGCCGCGATGATGCTCCTGGCGATGACGATCTCGCTCTGCTCGAACGTCGACGCGTTCTTCGCGCTGTCGTTCGCCTCGACGTTCCTGCCGGGGTCGATCACGGCGTTCCTGCTCATCGGGCCGATCATCGACGTCAAGATGATCGCCCTGCTCCGGACGACGTTCCGCGCGCGCTTCCTGGTGCTGCTCGCCGTCGTCTGCGTCCTGTTCACCGCGGCGGTCGGGTTGGTGATGAATGTCCTCGTCTGAGAAGGCTCCCGCGTACCTCGGGCTCGGGTCGGTGCTCGCGGTGGCGCTGTGCACGCTGTGGCTCGCCCTGGTCGGACACCTCGACCTGTACATCAACCCGCGGTACGACCTGTTCACGATCATCCTCGCCGCGGTCGCCGTACCGGCCTCGGTGGCGGGGCTCGTCGCCGTGGCGCGCGGGCACGGGCACGCCCACGACGACGAGCAGGACCACGCGCACGTCGCCCACGCCGACGAGCACGACCACACGCACGCCGCCCACGCCGACGGTGGCGACCACGCGCACGGTGGCGGCCACGCGCGCACGCCCGACGACGGGACCGCCTACGAGCACGGCTCCGACGCCGCCCGGGCGGTCCGCCGCCGCGCTCCCGGAGCCGCACGGGTCACCCGCGGTGTCCTCGGCGGCATCGCGGCCGCTGCCACCGTCGGGGTCACGGTCGCCATGCTCGTGCTCCCACCGACCACCCTGTCCGCCCGCACCGCCCAGCAGCGGAGCGTCGACACCCCGACCCTGTCGAACGCCACCGGCACGCAGGACGTCGCCCTGCTCGGCAGCGAGGGCGTCGACACCTCGGAGTACGGCGTGAAGGACTGGGCGGCGCTCATCCGTCAGACCACGGACACGAGCGCGCTGGTCGGCAAGCCGGTCGAGCTCTCCGGCTTCGTCGTCCCGGGCGCGGACGGGTCATTCACGCTGACGCGCTTCGTGATCAGCTGCTGCGCCGTCGACGCCCAACCGGTCGGCCTCGGTGTGGTCGTCGACGGCCCCGTGCCCGACGCCGACCAGTGGGTGCGCGTCACGGGCAAGCTCGCGGCGAACCCGGACCAGTCCGCCGACGCACGGATCGTCATCCGTGCCGCCGAGGTCCGCGACATCGACCAGCCGACGGACCCCTACGAGTACTGATGCGCACGAGCACCGACACCCACGACACCGCACCGCTCCGCCGCCGCCCGCGCGACCGGTTCCGTCGCCGACTGGTGGCGTCGATCACGGTGTTCGTGCTCGTCGGCGCCGTCGCCGCGGTCGTCGGCTCGCAGCAGGGCCCCCGGCTCCGTGACGTCACCTACGACGCCACCGGTCTCGTGTCCCGGCCGGCGCAGCGCGTCATCCTCACCGCGAACCAGGCCCTGCAGCAGGTGCCGGCCGACGCCGTCACCGTGACCCCGTCGGCCCCGCACACCGTCACCTCGAGCGGCAACACGATCGCGGTCGAGTTCGCCGGGCCGCTCGCCTACGACCGCACGTACGAGATCGCCGTGCGTGACGTCCGCGCCCCGGGGCAGCCCGCCGCGTCCGAGCTCCGCACGACGATCACGACGGGCAGCACCGACGTGCTCGCCCTCGTGCCCGCTCCGTCCGGCGGGAAGGACCGGATCGTCCGGCGCTCCCTCGACGCCGGCGGCGCCACCACGGTCTTCGAGGCCGCGGGCATCACCGAGTACGCGCGCCTCGGCCGCTCGCTCGTGGTCGTCCGCGGTGCCGACGGTCGCTCGTCGGTCGAGATCGTGCCCCTGGCCGGAGGCGTGCAGGACGACAGCACCCCCGTCGAGCGGCTGACGCTCCCGACCGCGGCGGGCCGGGTGACCGCGCTGCACGTCGCCGACGACGGGGCGTCCTTCGGGTTCGAGTACGCCGACACGTCGACCGGCCAGTCGCGGGACGTCGGGCTGTACGTGGTCGACATGACCGGCACGCACCTGCCGACGGCGATCGCGGCCGACGGGAAGCCGACCGCCGGTGCCGAACCGATGACCGTCGGGCAGTGGGCGTACGTGCCCCGCACCGAGAGCGCCCTGGTGCGGACCGGCTCCGACGACCTGGTGCTCGTCGACATGAGCGGGCGGAACGACCCGGTCCGGCTCGGCAGCGCGACGTACCTGCACGGCTACGTCGGCAGCGGCACCACGGCGGTCGTCGAGACCGGCACGGGGATCGTGCGGCTCGACCTGACCGACGGGCAGCGCCAGGACCTGCCGGCACCGCAGGGCAGCACCGATGCGCCGTACCTCGGTCGGATCGCCCCGCTCACGGACGACACGTACGTGCGCGTGGTGGGCGAGGTGCGGGCCGACGGCACCCTCGCCCAGCGGATCGTGCGCGTGGACGGCAGTCGTGCCTCCCGGCTGCCCGTGACGGTGCCGGAGGACGCGAGCGTCACCGCGGTCTGCCCGTCCCCGAACAGTCAGTTCCTCGCGGTCACCACGCGGTCCGCGTCGGGGGACCTGGTGAGCGTCGTCGACGCCTCCTCCGGTGCCCTCGAGGCGAGCGTGCAGGCGTCCTCGGTCGACTGGTGCGGCGCGCTGCCGTCCGGCGACGAGGTCGGCTGACCGGCGACGAGCGACGAGCAGCGGCCCGGGGTCAGCGCCGCAGCGTCTGCTTCGGGTACTCCCCGAACCGCCGCAGGTACTCGCCCGAGAACCGTCCCATGTGGGTGAAGCCCCAGCGGGCCGCGATCGCGGCGACGGCGACGGAGCCGGGCTCGGCACGGAGCAGGTCGTCGTGCGCCCGACGCAGCCGCACCTCGCGGAGGTACTGCATCGGCGTGCGGTCGAGGGTCCGCTGGAAGGACTCCTGCAGTCCGCGCACGCTCAGACCGGCAGCGATGGCGATGTCGGACACCGTCAGCGGCTCGTGGGCCCGTGCGTGGACGGTCTCGACGGCGGAGCGGACGCGGGCGTTGCGGTGCTCACCCCAGCCGACGGGAGCGGGCTCCCCGTGGAACCGGTAGAGGTCGAGCAGGGAGCGGACGACCTCGCGCTGGGACTCGTGCCACGCGAGCGATCCCGCGCCTCCGTCGCGCAGCGCCCGCACCGCCGATGCGACCGACGCACGCCACCGCTCGACGGCCGCCGTCGTGGGTGGCGTGAACCGGTCGAAGGCGAGCGTGCCGTCGACGAGGTGGCGCTCCGAGGCCACGTCGAGCACGAGGTCGCGGTCGAGGTGCACCAGTCGCTGGTCCCAGTCGCGGTACTCCATCTCGAAGCGCTGCTCGATCGGGAAGAGCACGGGGACGCCCGGCTGCATGCGGACGGCGTTCCGGCCGGTGTCGACGGTCGCGGTGCCGGAGTCGAGCCACTGGACGACGACCTCGCCCTCGACGGCGACGTCGCCGCGCAGTGAGCCGTGCATCTGCGACCGGCGGATGCTCATGCGCTCGTCGCCGACGGCGACGTAGCGGTACCAGTAGTCGTCGTCGACGTGCGCCGAGTGCCAGGCCTTGCCGGCGTACATCCCGGCGAGGTCGGCGATCGCGCCGTCGGTGTCACTGCCGGACACCGACACCAGGGAGCGGAGTCCCTCGTTCGTCGTGTCGTCCATCGAACCAGCCTCCCTCCTCGTGTCGGTGCAGCGGGCGCGTCGCGCAGCCCGGACTGCTGTCTCGCGTTCTGCGGACAAGGAGGGTGGTGCCACTCCGGATGGACGGACGGGAGGCGCGGGGGCGGCCGGCACCCCGCCTCCCGTCCGTGGACCCGTCGTCAGGCCAGCGTGGCCGCGTCGATCACGAAGCGGTAGCGGACGTCCGAGGACAGCACGCGCTCGTACGCCTCGTTGACCTGGTCGGCGCTGATGAGCTCGGTCTCCGGCAGGATGTCGTGCTCGGCACAGAAGTCGAGCATCTCCTGGGTCTCGGCGATGCCGCCGATGGCCGAACCGGCCCAGCTCAGGCGGCGCGGGATGAGCGCGAACGCCGGGACCTCGAGCGGCTCGGACGGGGCGCCCACGTTGACGAGCGTGCCGTCGACCTTGAGCAGCCCGAGGTAGGCCTTCATGTCGAGCTTCGCCGAGACGGTGTTGATGATGAGCTCGAACGAGCCGGCCAGCTGCTCGAACGTGGCCGGGTCCTTCGTCGCGTGGTGGGCCTTCGCGCCGTAGCGGAGCGAGTCGGCCTCCTTCGACGTGGTCTGCGACAGGACGGTGACCTCGGCGCCCAGGGCGACGGCGATCTTGACGGCCATGTGGCCGAGGCCGCCCATGCCGACGACCGCGACCTTCGAGCCGGGGCCGACTTTCCAGTGGTGCAGCGGCGAGTAGGTGGTGATGCCGGCGCAGAGCAGCGGCGCGACCTTCTCGATGTCGAGCGACTCCGGCACCTTCAGGACGAAGTCCTCGTTCACGACGACGGCCTGCGAGTAGCCGCCCTGCGTGATCGAGCCGTCGGCGGGGTCGGCGCTGGCGTAGGTGCCGATGTTGCCCTTCAGGCAGTACTGCTCCTGTCCGGCGACGCACTGCTCGCACTCGCCGCAGGAGTTCACCATGCAGCCGACACCGACCCGGTCGCCGACCTGGTGCTTCGTGACGTTCGCGCCGACCTCGGTGACGTGGCCGACGATCTCGTGGCCGACGACCTGCGGGTACTGGATCGGACCCCACTCGCCGCGGACGGTGTGGATGTCCGAGTGGCAGATCCCGGCGTAGGCGATGTCGATCATGACGTCGTCGGGGCCGACGTCACGACGGGTGATGGTGGTCTTGACGAGCGGCTCGGTGGCCGACGGTGCCGCGTACGCGTTGACGGTGCGCATTGGTCTCCTCGTGGGGGTGCTTCTCGGGTCGGGTGCGACCCGCTCCCCAGTGTGGTCCCGCGCCCCGGGGGCAGGGAGGTTGCGTCGGGGTACCCCTCGTGCGCCCGGGCGGGCGTGTCGGCCACCCCCCGGGCGCTCAGCCGACGAGCCGCGCCAACCGCTGCCCGGCGATCGTCGCGAAGCGCAGCGGGTCACGCAGGGCGTCGTCCGGCTCACCGGTCGTCTGCGTCGCGAGCACCACGAGCGAGGCCGCCGCCGCGAAGTCGTCCAGCCGCGCCTCGATCTCGCCCGCGACCAGCACCACCCGGGCCCCCGGCGCGTGCTCCGTCGCGAGCGCCCGGACGACCGTCGGCACCTTGCCCGCAGCGCTCTGCTCGTCGAAGCGTCCCTCGCCGGTGACCACGACGTCGGCGCCGTCGAGCAGCGACGGGAGTCCGAGCACGTCCGCGACCGCGAGCGCTCCCGGTGCGAGGGTCGCGCCCCAGGCGAGCAGCCCGAAGCCGACACCGCCCGCGGCACCGGCACCGGGCGTCGCGGGGTCGACCTCGGGCAGGCTGCGTGCCCAGGCGGCGAGCCGCTCCTCGGACGCCGGGGCAGCGTCCGGCGTGATGCCCTTCTGCGGTCCGAACACGGCCACCGCACCGGCCGGCCCGAGCAGCGGTGACGTGACGTCGGACAGGACGACCACCCCACCGGCGGGCAGGGGCCGGAGCCCCGACCGGTCGACCGCGCCGGAAGCACCGACGGCGAGCCCGAGCGCCTCGAGCACCGGGCGTCCGCCGTCGGTGGAGGCGCTGCCCCCGATGCCCAGCACGAGCCCGGTCGCGCCCGCGTCGAGCGCCGCCGCGATCGCCTCGCCGAACCCTCGGCTCGTCGCGGTCTCCGGGAGCAGTGCCCCGCCCAGGAGCGGCAGCCCGCTCGTCGCCGCGAGCTCCACCACGGCCCGGCCGTCGGGCAGGCGCATCCAGTGGGTGTCGACGGGGGTGCCGGCCGGCCCGGTCACCGTCACGGGCACGTGTTCGGCCGCCGGGTACGCCGCGGCGAACGCGTCGAGCGTGCCCTCGCCGCCGTCGGCCATCGGCACGGTGACGACGTCGTCCTCCGGCCGTTCGTCGAGCCACCCGGCCCGGACCGCCCGCGCGGTGTCGGCCGCCGTGGCGGTGCCCTTCAGGGAGTCGGGAGCGATGACGACGCGCACCGGACCACCGTAGCGGGGCGGCGGGCGGTCAGAGGGCGAAGCGGGGGATCGGCTCGCCACCGGTCGCCAGGTCGGCGAGGAGCTCCCCGAGCAGCGGCGCGAACTTGAACCCGTGGCCCGAGAACCCGGTCGCGACGGTGAGTGGTCCGCGCCGGTCGATCACGAATTCCTCGTCCGGCGTGGTGTCGTACAGGCAGCTGATGAACGTCGGGCGTGTGGCGTCGACGCCGGGGACGTACCGGGCGACGTAGGCCTGCAACCGCGCTGCCTCCTCGGGCACGGGGCGCTTGTCGCGGGCGTCGGGGTCGACGACCGGGCCGGTGCCGTGGAACCCGACCTTGACGCCCTCGCCCGGGGTCAGCAGTCCGTACACGTCGTCGCCGTCGGCCCAGTGCACGAACGACGGCCAGGCCTCGTCCGGCAGGTGGCTCGGGAAGTGGGCGGGCTGCTCCTGGGTGACGCGGACGGCCGGGAGGCGCGCCCCGCGTGCGGCGAGCACGTCACCCACCAGCGTGGGCGCCCAGGACCCCACCGCGGCCACCACGCTCGCCGTGCGGACCGCCGTGCCGTCGTCGAGCGTCACGGTGACCGCGTCCCCGTGGTCCGCGACCGCCGCCACCCGGGTGCCGAACCGGAGCTCGGCGAGGCCCGTCTGTTCCGCCAGCGTCAGCAGGAGCTCGATCGTGTCGGCCGACCGGATGCGTCCGGCCGTCGCGTGGGTCAGGACGTGCCCCTCGAACGCGATGCCGGGCCAGCGGTCCGCGGCGGCCTCCGGGGTCAGGGTCTCGTGGGGGATCCCGGCGTCCGCCAGCGCCGCGGCGATGGCGTCGACCACCTCGGGCCGGCCGTGGTCGACCGCGCCCGTCCGGTCGAGCAACGTCGTGCCGGTCGTCGACTCGAGGGCGTCCCAGAGCGCGAGCGCGCGGGTCGTCAGCGCGACGTACTCCGGGTCGCTGTAGCCCTGCCGGAAGATCCGGGTCGTGCCGTGCGACGAGCCCTCGAGGTGTCCGCGACCGTGCTGCTCGACGAGCAGGACGCGCTCGCCGCGGGCGGTCAGGGCCCAGGCTGCTGCGGCGCCGACCACGCCGTCGCCGATCACCACGTGCCCGTCGAACCGGGTCTCGTCCGGCTGTGTCCCGTCCATCAGGGCAGCGTAGTGCGGCGTGGTGACCGCCCGGCGCTCAGCCGACCGGTACCGTCTCGCGCCGCTTCTGCCGCCAGGGCGTCGCCGGAGCGTCCTCGCCGTTCCACACCTGCACGACGCCCCACCCGGCGGCGATGAGCGGCACCGCGAGCAGCGCGCCGGTCACCCCGCCGAGCACGGTGCCCGCGGTCAGGCCGACCAGGATGACGAGCCCGTGCAGCCGCAGCGTCCTGCCCATGAGCACGGGCTGCAGGAAGTTGCCCTCGATCTGGTTGACGAGCACGACGATCGCGACGACGATGACCGCCTTCACCGGCCCGAGTGCGACGAGGGTCACGAGCGCCGCGAGGGTGCCGGCGATCGGTGCGCCGATCATCGGGATGAACGAGGTCACGAACGCCACCACCGCGAGCGGGATCGTCAGCGGGACGCCGAGCACGGCGAGCCCGGTGCCGATCGCGACCGCGTCGAAGGCGGCGACGGCGGCCGTCCCGCGCACGTACCCGCCGAGGGTCGTCACCACGCGGTCCCCGATGCGGCGCGCACGGTCGTACTGCTCGCCGGTGAACGGGCGGAGCAGGAACTCCCACAGCGCAGGGCCGTCCTTGAGGAAGAAGAACAGGATGACCGCCATCAGCACGGCCCCGGTGACGACGTTCGTCACCGCCGAGATGCCGGCGATGGCCCCCGCCCCGAACCGGGCACTCGTCACGAAGTCGACGACACCGTCCACGGCGTCCTCGATCTGCCCGTCGGTGATGCGCACGGGCAGCTCGTGGAGCAGGTCCTGCACCTGCTGGAGCCCGTCGACCGCCGAGTCCTGCAGCGAGGACCACTGGTTCGCGACGGCGGCGACGAGGAGCCACAGGACCCCGGCGAGCACCGCGAGGACGGCCACGAACGCGATCGTCGTGGCGAGCACCGACGGGACCCCGTGCCGACGGAGCCAGCCGACCAGCGGGTGCAGGGCCGACGCGATGATGAGCGCGAGCAGCACCGGGATCGTGACGAGGCTCAGGGTGGTCGCAGCGGTGACGATCCCGCCGATGACCACGACGATCACCACGGTCTGCAGGCAGCGCACCGCGAGTCGGCCGTACGGGTCGGTCCAGGTGCTCGGGCGGACGCTGGTCGGCGCGGGGGAGCGGCGCAGGTGCATGGCGGGGTCTTCCGGGTCGTGCTGACGGGGGTGGAACGACGGGAGGCGCGGTGCCGTCCGGCCCCGCGCCTCCCGTCGTCGTGGAGCTCGTGGACTACGCGCGGCTCCCGCGGCGGCCCGTGATGAGGCCCCAGATCACCAGCACGACGAGCGCGCCGAGGATCGCGATGATCCAGGACTGGATGCTGAAGAAGCCGTCGTAGCCGACGTTGAAGACCGCGCCGCCGATCCAGCCGCCGATGAGGGCGCCGATGACGCCGAGGACGAGCGTGGCGAGCCAGCCGCCGCCCTGCCGACCGGGGAGGATCAGCTTGGCGATGGCGCCGGCGATGAGGCCGAGGAGGATGAAGCCGAGGAAGCTCATGGGTGGTCCTTTCGTTGTGCGGACGTGCGTGATGTGTGGGTCCGGGACGCCGGAGGTGGGGTGAGCCGCTCGGGACTGGAGCACGAGGGCCGCCGGCTCCGTCGGGAGCCCACACGGTGCATCGACCGTTGACGCGTTCGTCCAACGAGGTCTACCAGGCGCTGCCCGGGCGGGTTCGGAGCCGCGTGTACCTCACCGAGGCGTCAGCCCTGCTCGTCGGTGTCCTCCCGTGCGCGTCGCTGCTCCTCGGCGTGCTCGGCGCGGAGCCCTCGACGGCCGGCGAGCCGTTGCAGGAGCTTCCGGAGGAAGAACGCCTCCATGACGACGGCGATCACGAACCCGGAGAGCGCGAACACGACGTGGGCGGCGTCGGAGCCGCTCGTGAGGACGATCGTGGGGAACCCGACCACGAGCGCAGCGCCGCCGACGACGTTCCACCAGCACGCGACGATCCCGTCCGGCATGCGGTTCGACAGTCGCGGGTCGTCCGACGGATCGGTGCGATCCCACCAGGACGTCATGCACGCAGCGTAGCGAGGCTGACGACGGGCATCAGGAGGAGCAGTGGAGCGAGTGACGGGAATCGAACCCGCGCTACCAGCTTGGGAAGCTGGAGTTCTACCATTGAACTACACTCGCGCATCCCGCCGGACGGGACGCAGCAAGCCTAGCGGATTCTCCGCTGGACGCCAGCCGAACGCACGCCGCACGGTCCGTGGCGGCGGTGGGCCGGGCCTCCCGGTCGGTCCGGCCCGGTCGCCGTGTCTCCCCTGTGAGGTCCCCTGGCCGACGGACACGTGTCGTCGGCGTGTGTACCGTCCAGGGGGTTCCGACGCCCTACCGGAGGAGGACCCGGATGGTCAGGCATCCCCTCATCGACGACGTGGTCGGCCCCGCCATCGTGGTCCGCTCCGCATCGCCGGTCGTGTGGTTGACGGAGTCGCTCGCCTCGCTGCTCCGTCGTGCGTCCGAGTCCGGCCGCACGGTCGTGCTCCGCACCGGCCAGGAGGCATCCGTCACCCCCGCCCTGCGGCACGCGCTGGGCGTGCACCAGGCAGCATGGGCCGTGGACGGTCCCGACGGCAACATGCGGGACGGCCGCACCGGCGTCGCCGCCGCGGGCATCGAGGACTTCGTCCGCCGCGGGCCGGAACTCGTCGGTCCGCCGGCGCCAGGACACCTCGCATCGCACGACTCGGTGCGCCAGATCAGCATCGACCTGACCCTGCGCCACCACGCCGGTCGGTCGGTCGACATGGGGACCGCGATCGAGGCACTGTGCGAGACGGTCGGCACCTGTCCGACCCACTGGGGCACCAGTGAGCCGCTCACGGTGCCGTGGGACCGCTGGGTCGTCACGCAGTACGCCAAGCACGAGGCCCCGGAGGTCTCGACCTCGTACGCGCACGGCGAGGGGTTCTCGGCGACCATGACCGCGCACCTGCTCGACGGCGTGGTCGTCGAGACGATGTCCGCGGTGCTGACGATCCCCGAGCACGGTGCCGACCCGGCCCTCGCGTCGCGGCTCCTGGACGCGGTGCACCGCGTCGCCGACCAGGTCGAGCCGGTGTTCGGCGTCGTGATGCAGCGCCGCGGGGACGCCGACCACCTGGTCCGCGCCGTGGCGCACGAGGAACCGACCCCGCTGGCCGTCGTCGTCGGCCCGGAGGCGGCGGAGTTCCTCGACCGTGCCGGCGAGTGGCCGCCACCGCGCACGTCGACCTCGGGCTTCGGCGGCGGCGGACTGGTCGTGCGCTTCGACGACGGGTGGGAGGCGCTCGAGTCGTTCCTCGACCGCATCGACGAGGACCGCTTCCTGCAGCTCGTCGGTGGTGCTCCGCTCGACCCCGCACACGACGAGGGCGCGCTGGACGGCCACGACCGCGGGTCGCACGCCACCTCCGGACGGAGCACGGGCGGTCAGGGTGCCGCGTGACGTGACACTCCTCTGCCGTGGACCGGTGGAGACCCGCGACGTCGCCGAGGCGCTGCTGCTGCACGACGAGTCGTGGGGCGTCCGTGCACTCGACGACGGCCCGGTGCTGCAGGTCTGCCGCGACGCGACGCACCCGGTGATCACGGTGCTCGGTGTCCGACGGGTCGACTCGATCGACGAGGTCGCGCGGATCCTGCCGGACGCCCCGACGCTGTCCGCGCCGCTGTGGTGGGTGGACACGGTGACGCCGTTCGGCCCGGAGGGCGAGCCGGGTGTGACCGCTGCGCTCGAGGCGTCGATGGAGCTCGACGCCGTCTGCATCGTCCACGGCGACTGACCGGACGCAGGGACCGGACCCCGCCCGGTGCCGGGGGGATCGGTGTCAGTCGCGCTTGCTCATGGCGGCGAGCCGCTCGTTGTACGCCTTGAGGTCCGCGTCGCCGTCGCGCTCGGCCTTGCGGTCGAGGCGCTTGGCGTCCCGCTTGTCCGTCCGCACCCAGTTGCGCACCACGAGCAGCGCGACGAACACCATCGGCAGCTCGGACGCGCCCCAGGCGATGCCACCGCCCGTGTGCTGGTCGGCGAGCAGCGCCCGGTCGTCGGTCTGGCCGAGGGCGTGGAACCAGTCGGCCGCGAAGACGGACTGCGAGGTCATCACCGCGACGCCGAAGAAGGCGTGGAAGGCCAGGGTCGCCAGCAGCGCGATGATGAGGATCGGGTACTGCGGGCGCTTCGGACCCGGGTCGACGCCGACGAAGACCCAGAAGAACAGGTACCCGCTGAAGACGAAGTGCACGACCATCACGACGTGCCACTCGTGCGACTGCATCGCGTACTGGAACGCGGGGGTGAAGTAGAAGACCACGAGCGACCCGGCGAAGATGACACCGGCGACGGCGGGCTGCGCGAGGAACTGCATCCACCGTGAGTGTGTGAAGAGCATGAGCCACTCGCGAGCGCCGCGCGACCCGTCGTTCCGCACCGGCAGGGTCCGCAGCGCCAGGAGCACCGGCCCGCCGAGCACGAGCGGCAGCGGCACGAACATCATGAGCAGCATGTGCTGGAGCATGTGCGACGAGAAGTGCACCATGCCGTAGACCGCCGGCCCGGCCGAGGTGGTCCAGATGAACAGCGCGCAGCCGAGCAACCACGCGATGGTCCGGCCGACCGGCCACGAGTCGCCGCGCTGCTTGAGCTTCCGCACCGACAGGAGGTACCAGCCGGCACCGACGACGGCGATCGCCAGGTACACCCAGTCGATGTGCCACTGCGTCAGGTAGGTCTGCACGGTCTGCGCCGGCGGGTACGTGTACCCGAGCAGGCCGGAGCGGGTGTCCTGCCCGGTCTCCGGCGTCTGCGGGATCGGCGGCTGCGAGCGGGACACGGCGACCGAGACGCCGATCGCGACGGCCATGAAGACGACCTCGGCCAGGGCGAACCGCACGAAGAGCTTCCGGTCGAGCGGCGCACGGAGGAGACCCGGCACGAGCTTCCGGCGTTGAGCGACCCCGGCGAGCCCGAGCAGCACGAGGATGACGGCCTTGACCGTGATGAGCCAGCCGTAGGTCGTCGTGACGAGGTCGGCGGGGCCGGTCAGGCGGAGCGAGGCGTTGACGATGCCCGAGAAGGCCACCGCGGCGAAGGCCCAGCCCGCGAGCGTCGAGTAGCGGGCGACGACCCGGCCGGTGGCGCCCTTCGTCCGCGTGCGGAGCAGCAGCACGGCGACGAGACCGCCCGCCCAGACGCACACGGCGACCAGGTGCACGGCGAGCGAGTTCACCGCGTTCGCGTGCTCGAGGGCGCCCGCGGCGTGCCCGGAGAGTGCGAGGGGCAGCAGCGCGAAGAGCGCGGCGACGGTGGCGACCGCGAGCGTGGTGACCCGGGTGGCGAACGCGGCGACGAGCGTCGCGACGAGGATCGCCGCGGCGGAGACGACGAGTGACTGGCCGATCTCGACCTGGAACGCGAAGAGCAGGAAGTTGCGGGCGAACACCGGGCTGGTGAGCGGGACGCCCAGGGTGTTGGCGCCGGTCAGCACGATGCCGACGACGGCCGCCAGGAACCACACCGCACCGGCTGCGGCACCCCACCGGGCGGCTCGGTGCTGCACGCTCGACATCGCACCGTGGTCCGCCTTCTTCGCGGGCAGTGCGAACGCAGCGACGATGAGCAGGCCGATGGCCAGCGCGGCGGTCGTGTCGTGCACCACGCGGGCGACCGGCAGGCCGTACTCGACCAGGTCACCGGCGGAGACGAGCTGCTGCGACGCGGTGAAGGCGCCGGTCACGGTCATGCCGAGCACGGCGCACGCCACGGCGAGGGGGATCGCGATGACCAGGACCGTCGCGACGGTGGTGGATCGCGCGGTGGTGGGGGCGGGGTCGGGTGCCGTGTCCCCGGGCTGCGTGGCGGCTGACGTGACGGTCATGACCGTCCAATGGTAGGTCGCCCGCCTGACACCCCGGTCCCAGTCCGGGACCGTCCCGCTCCCGACTCCCGACGTTCGATGGGCCGTCAGTCGCGGTGCTCCCAGATGCCCTCGCTGCCGACCCCGACGAACCCGACCGCCTCGTTGACGTCGAGCATCGGCCGGTTCTCCTCGGCGTTGAAGGTGACGATCGACGGCCGGCCCGGGAAGTCCCGCTCGACGGTCTCGATCCCGACCACCTTGAGGAGCCATCCGAGTCGGTGCCCGCGGTGCTCGCGGAGCACGAGCGTGTCCCACTGCATCACGGCCCGAGTGGGATCGTCCGGCACCTTGAGCTGACTGAAACCGGCCAGGGTGGTGCTCTCGACGTGTTCGACGGCGACGGTCAGCATGGTGTGCGGCCCGCTCGCGAGCTGCTCCTCGGACTCCCGGACGCGGTCGGCGGTCCAGACGTCCTCGGGCTCCGGCATGTCGCCCTCCGGCGCGTCGGTGCTCATCCGGGTGTGCAGCAACGCGAGGTCGTCGAGCCACCGCTCGGGGGTGGCGCCGGTCCACGTGTGCACTCGGTAGCCGGGACCGGCCGCCGTCGCGGCGCGGTCGTGCAGCTCCCGGACGACGGAGGCGTCGGCGGGGAGCCCGAGCCGACTGATGCGGTTCACCTGCCCGAAGCGCCAGCCGCGTCCGGTCAGGAAGCGCACCGCCGCCTCGTCCTCGGGGACGGCGCCGGAGCCCGTCGGGGCCTGGCGGTACCCGGGCCCGTCGCCGGGACCGACCTGCCGCGAGACCGCGTACGTCTTCCACTGCGTGCGGCCCTCGGTCCGGGCGAGCTGCTCGAGGTGGTCGGCGAGCAGCGTGCCGAACCCCCGGCGTTGTCGGTCGGGGCGGACACCCACCGACAGCCAGCAGTTCGTCGTGCCCGGCTCCGTCTTCGAGTCGTACGAGCCCGCGGCCACGACGTCGCCGGTGTCGTCGCGCACGACGAACAGGCGGCTCGGCGATCCCGGCTCGTGGCACATCGGCAGGTACTCGGCCGGGGTCCACGGCAGTTCGGGCAGCCCGTGCACCGCGACCTCAGCGGCATCGGACACCGCGAGCCAGTCCGAGAACGCCCGCACCAGCTCCGGATCGTCGTCCATCGTCGCCGGCACGACGAGTTCCTCGACGACGAGCTGCCCGTCGACCGTGTCGGTGTGGTCGGCCATCGTTGCCCCCTGTGGTCGGCCGGTCGGACGGCCGTCGTCCGCCGCCCGGCAGGGCAGCCTCGCAGCATACCGGTGGCCGGACCCTGCCGCTAGGGTTGCTGCGTGCTGCTCTCCGACCGCGACATCACCGCCCAGCTCGCCGAGGGACGGATCGGCCTCGACCCGTACGACTCCTCGCTCGTGCAGCCGTCGAGCATCGACGTCCGCCTCGACAAGTACTTCCGGCTGTTCGACAACCACAAGTACCCCCACATCGACCCGGCCGAGGACCAGCCCGAGCTCACCCGTCTCGTCGAGACCGACCCGGACGAGGCGTTCGTGCTGCACCCGGGGGAGTTCGTCCTCGGTTCGACGTTCGAGGTCGTGACGCTGCCGGACGACATCGCCGCACGCCTCGAGGGCAAGAGCTCGCTCGGTCGCCTCGGCCTCCTGACGCACTCGACGGCGGGCTTCATCGACCCGGGCTTCTCGGGCCACGTCACGCTCGAGCTGTCGAACGTCGCGACGCTGCCGATCAAGCTCTGGCCGGGCATGAAGATCGGGCAGCTCTGCTTCTTCCAGCTCTCGAGCCCGGCGGAGAAGCCCTACGGCTCTGCCGAGTACCAGTCGCGCTACCAGGGCCAGCGTGGTCCGACCCCGTCGCGCTCGGCGCTGAACTTCCACCGCGCGGACGTCTCGCAGCGCGACTGACCGCGGACGGGGCCGATCACGCCCGCCCGGAGGCCGCCGCAGGACCGGTGATGTACTACTGCGCGGCGAAATGTCGCACTCTGTGTATCGTTGCTGCATGGCCGAAGCACCGACCCGTGCGCCGCAGCCGGTGGTGGCGTCCGAGATCATCCGCGACGCCCGACTGCGCGCCGGACTGACGCAGGTGCAGCTCGCCGCTCGCGCCGGGGTCACGCAGAGTGTGATCAGCACGTACGAGAACGGTCGGCGGGAACCGTCGCTCGCGGCACTGCAGCGGCTCGTCCGTGCTGCGGGGTTCGAGGCATCGGTCGACCTGCTCCCGGTGGACGCTCCGCCTCCCCTGGTCGATCGCATCGCGGCCGCGCGCGACGCCCTGGTCGCGGCGGTGGAGCGCAACGGCGGTGCCGCACCCCGCGTCCTGTGCACCACCGGCTCCCGGCGGCGAGCCGAGTCCGTCGGGCTGCTCGTGGACCTCGAGCCCGGTGCCGGCATCTTCACCCTCATGCGGATCCAGGACGAGGCGGAGCGGCTGCTCGGTGTCGACGTCGAGGTGCTCGACGCCCTGTGCGCCGGGTCGGACCTGCACCGTGCAGCGGTCCCGCTGTGACGGGTGCCACGGGACCGGAGGTGGACGAACGGCTCGACGCGGTCGTGCGCGCGTGCGAGGCGATCGAGCGCTACGTCGCGGACGCCGCTCCGTCGGACGTCGTGCTCGACGCGGTCCGGATGCGGTTGGTCGAGATCGGCGCGGTCGTCGCGGCCCTGCCCGGTGTCCTCACGGCGGCCGAGCCCGAGATCCCGTGGGCGCGTCTCGCGGGCGTGGGGGACCGGTTGACCGGCCGACGCCGGGGGGTGACCTCGTCGGTGCTGCTGTGGACGGCACGCGTCGACGTGCCACGGCTGCGGGAGGCGGCAGAGCGGCTGCGCGCGACAGGTGCGACCCACGTCCGTCCGGGCGATCCGGCGCACCCGGACGGCGAGCCCTCCGACCCGGCCGGCTGACGGACGGGAGGCCCGTGGCGGCCGCGCCCCGTGCCTCCCGTTCGGCGCCCCGTCCGTCCCGCGAGACGGGGGCGTCTGCGCGAGACGCACCGCATCCACCGAGACGCCCCCGGAACCGGAGGCGTTCCGCGGGCGTGGCGGCGCCTGGCGGCGACACCGGCGTCTCGACGCCGGTGTCCCGGGACGCGGGAAGGCCCCGTCTCGCCGGAGCGAGACGGGGCCTTCCTCGTGCTGTGGTGCTGTGGTGCTGCCGTGGAGGGGATCAGCCCTTCTTGGCGAGCTCCTCGAGGGTGTCGTTGCCCTTGTAGGCCTCGACCGCGTTCTCCTTGGTGACCAGGACCGGGGTCAGCTCGACGGCCGGCACGACCTTCTTGCCGTTGTCGTTGTTCTTGTCCTCGGTGGTCTTCGGGGTCTTGCCGTCGGCCAGGTCGGAGACCAGGTCGATCGCGGCCTGCGCCTCTTCGGTGGTGTTCTTGTAGATGGTCGAGTACTGCTCGCCCTGCATGATCAGCGGGATCGAGGCGGTCTCGGAGTCCTGACCGGTGACGACCGGGTTCGGCTTACCAGCTGCCTTGGTGGCGGTCAGGATGGCGCGGGCCAGGGTGTCGTTCGGCGACAGGACGCCGTCGAGCTCGGTGTTCGTGTACGACTTCGTCAGGATGTCGGTCATGCGCGACTGGGCGTTCTGCGCGAGCCAGCCCTGGGTGTTCGTCTTCGAGAACGAGGTCTGACCCGAGACGACCTTGAGGGTGCCGTCGTCGATCTTCGGCTGGAGCACGTCCATGGCGCCGTTGAAGAAGACCTTCGCGTTGGCGTCGTCGGGCGAGCCGGAGAAGAGCTCGATGTTGTACGGGCCGCTCGACTTCTTGGCCTTCATGCCGTCGAGCAGGGCCTGGCCCTGCAGCTGGCCGACCTTGAAGTTGTTGAACGCGACGTAGTAGTCGACGTCGTCGGTGTTCAGGATGTTGCGGTCCCAGGCGATGACGACGGCGCCGGACTTCTTGGCGGCGGCGACCTGCGTGCCGAGCTGCGAACCGTCGGCGGCACCGATGATGATCGCCTTCGCGCCCTTGGTGACCATCGACTGGATCTGGCCCTGCTGGTCCGGGACCGGGTTGCCGGCGTTGGCGTACTGGATGTCGGCCTTGAAGCCGGCGTCCTCGATCGACTTCTCGAACGCGGCACCCGCGAGGACCCAGTTCTGCGAGGTCTTGGCGGGGAGCGCGACGCCGATCAGGTCGCCCTTCTTGATCTGGACGTTCGAGGCGCCGCCCGACGAGTCCGAGCCGGCGTCCGAGTTGCCGCGGGCCGAGCAGCCGCTGAGGGCCAGACCCGCGACGAGTGCCAGGCCGATGCCGGCGATGAGCTTCTTGCGCATGAGATTGCTTTCTCTTCGTTGAGGAGTGGTGCTGTGTGGTGCGGGGATCGTGCGGGCGGCCACCGGAGCGGACGCCCGCCACGTGTTACTGGACGTTGACCTTCTCGGGCTGGTCCTCGATGCTCCGCGGCTGCTGCGCGGCCACCGTGTTCTGTTCGGTGTCCTTGCGTTGGAACTGCTTCAACATCCCGCCGATCAGGGACGGACGACCCTGCGACTTCGAGTAGACGTCGAAGGCGACGGCGACGAGCAGGACGAGACCGCGGATGATCTGGACGCGGTTGGACTCGAGGCCCACCAGCGACAGACCGTTGGACAGCAGGGCCATGACGAGACCACCGATGATCGATCCGGAGATCGTGCCGATGCCACCGGCGACCGCTGCGCCACCGACGAACACGGCGGCGATCGCGTCGAGCTCCCAGCCTGTGCCGTCCGCGGGGCCCGAGGCACCCGAGTAGCCGACGAAGACCATGCCGGCGACGGCGGCCAGGACGGACATGTTCATCATGACGAAGAAGTTGACCTTGCGGGCGCTGACGCCGGACAGGACGGCGGCGTTCGCGTTGCCACCGACCGCGTAGACCTGGCGGCCGAAGATCGTGTTCTTGGTCAGGAAGCCGTAGACGATGGTCAGGACACCGAGGATGATCGCGACGATCGGGATCGACGTGCCGGCGGGGCCGGCGGCGAACAGGTACGTCGCGACGAGGGTGACGGCGACCAGGATGCCCGTGCGGACGATCGAGACCCAGAGCGGGACGAGCTCGGCCTGCATCTTCTTGCGACGCTGACGACCACGGAACTCGAGGAAGACGAGCACGAGGCAGGTGACGATGCCGAGGATGAGCGTGCCGTTCGAGAACCCGAAGTCCGGGCCGAAGTCGGGCAGGAAGCCCGAGCCGATCTTCGCGTAGTCGTCCGGCACCGGCTGCGACGTCGAGTTGCCGATGATCTGGTTCGCACCGCGGAAGATGAGCTGGCCGGCCAGGGTCACGATGAAGGCCGGGACCTTCACGAACGCCACCCAGAAGCCCTGCCAGGCACCGACGGCTGCACCCACGGCGAGGCCGAGGATGATCGCGGCCCACGCCGGGAAGTTCCACTGCGCCATCGACTGGGCGACGATGATGCCGGTGAACGCCGCGACGGACCCGACCGACAGGTCGATGTGTCCGGCGATGATCACCATGACCATCCCCAGCGCCAGGATGAGGATGTAGGAGTACTGCAGGAACACGTTGATGATGTTCGTCGGCTCGAGGATGAGCCCGTTCGTCAGGATCGAGAACAGGATCAGGATCGCGATGAGCGCGATGATCATGCCGTACTGGCCGATGCTGTTGCCTTTGCCGAACAGCAGTTTCAGGTTCTTCATGAGATCAGTGCGCCCTTCCGCGCGGAGGTCATGCTGCGCATGAGGGTCTCGGGGTCGGCCTGGTCCGCGGGGACGTCGGCGGTGATCTGGCCCTCGAAGATCGTGTAGATCCGGTCGGAGAGGCCGAGGAGTTCGGGGAGCTCGGAGGAGATGAGGATGATGCCCTTCCCCTGTGCCGCGAGCTGCTGGATGATGCCGTAGATCTCGAACTTCGCGCCGACGTCGATGCCGCGGGTGGGCTCGTCGAGGATCAGCAGGTCCGGGTCGGTGAACATCCACTTGGACAGGACGACCTTCTGCTGGTTCCCGCCGGACAGCTTGCCGACGTTCTCCTCGACGGTCGGCACCTTGGTGCGGAGCATCTTGCGGTAGCGCTCGGCGACGTCGTACTCCTCGAGGGAGTCGACGACACCGGCCTTCGAGATCTTCGGCAGATCGGCGGCGACCGTGGAGCGCTTCACCGTGTCGAGCAGGTTCAGACCGAGGGCCTTGCGGTCCTCGGAGACGTAGCCGAGGCCGTTCTGGATCGCCTGCTGGACGTTCGCGATCTTGATCTCGCGGCCGTCCTTGATGATCTGGCCGTCGATGAAGTTGCCGTACGAGCGGCCGAAGATGCTCATCGCGAGCTCGGTGCGGCCGGCGCCCATCAGGCCCGCGAAGCCGACGATCTCGCCGCGGCGGACGTGGAAGTTCGAGCCCTTCGCGACCAGGCGCGAGGCGTCCTGCGGGTGCTGGACGGTCCAGTTCTTGACCTCGAAGAAGACCTCGCCGATCTTCGGCGTGCGGTCCGGGAACCGGCTCTCGAGCGAGCGGCCGACCATCCCGCGGATGATGCGGTCCTCGTTGACGCCGTCGCCCTTCACGTTGAGCGTCTCGATCGCCTTGCCGTCACGGATGATCGTGATCTCGTCGGCGATCTGCTCGATCTCGTTGAGCTTGTGGCTGATGATGATGCTCGCGATGCCCTTGGACTTCAGCCCGACGATGAGGTCGAGCAGGTGCTGCGAGTCGTTCTCGTTCAGGGCCGCGGTCGGCTCGTCGAGGATGAGGAGCTTGACGTCCTTGTGCAGGGCCTTCGCGATCTCGACGAGCTGCTGCTTGCCGACACCGAGGTTCTTGATCTGCGTGTCCGGGTCCTCGTCGAGGCCGACGCGGGCGAGCAGGTCCTGGGCGCGGAGCTGGGCGCTGGTCCAGTCGATGACACCGAAGCGGCCGGGCTCGTTGCCGAGGAACAGGTTCTCGGTGATCGACAGCTCGGGGATGAGCGCGAGCTCCTGGTGGATGATGACGATGCCGGCCTGCTCGGACTGCTTGATGTCCTTGAAGCGAACCTCGTCGCCCTCGTAGACGATCTCGCCGCTGTAGGTGCCGTACGGGTAGACGCCCGAGAGCACCTTCATGAGGGTGGACTTGCCGGCGCCGTTCTCGCCGCAGATCGCGTGGATCTCGCCGGCGCGGACGCTGAGCGACACGTCCGAGAGCGCCTTGACACCAGGGAACTCCTTGGTGATCGACCGCATCTCGAGGATGGTCTCGGCGCTGGTGACGGACCTGGTGGCCAGGTCCGGTCCCTGTGGGGTTGACGCCACGGTGCATCTCCTTCTGCCGCTGCGGTGCGGCAGTCCTTCGGGTGGTGAGGTGCGGCATCGGGGGCGCAGGAGTGCCTGCGTGGACCTCGTTGTCGCGTCCGGTGTCCTGCTCGGTGTGACGGTCATGTGACCGTTCACATCGGCGGAACGGAGGTAATTTACGCACAGCCCCGTCGCGGCTGTCAATTCGGTTCGGTCGCGTTTTCGTAACGGCCCGCGTGATCCGGCGGAATCCGCGTCCTGACGCCCCCCGAGGTGGGGTGGTCGGGCGTCACGCAGGGCGGACGGGAGGCGCGGGGCGGGGCCGCCACGGGCCTCCAGGCCGACGCGTGGTCGCGTCAGCGGCGCCGGGGTGCGCCCGTCGATCCGCGCACCACGAGCTGCGGCACGAGGTCGACCGGGCGGAGCGTGTGCCCCTCGGACGGCAGGAGCAGGTCGACGCAGCGCCGACCGAGCTCGGGGAAGTCGACCTCCACCGTGGTCAGCGGCGGCCAGAGGTGCTTCGCCTCGGGGATGTCGTCGTAGCCGACCACGGACAGGTCGCCCGGGACGTCCAGCCCGTACGACCGCGCCGCGTGCATGACCCCGAGCGCCATCGCGTCGTTCGAGCAGAAGATCGCCGTGCAGTCCCGGTACCGCAGGAGCTCGCGGCCCGCGTGGTAGCCGAAGTCCGCGGTCCAGTCGCCCAGGATCGGCGGCACGACGGGCATGTCCCGGTCGGACATCTCGCGCAGGAACCCCTGCATGCGGGCCTCGGCCTCGATCCAGTCCTGCGGCCCGGCGATGTGCCGGACGTACTCGTGGCCGAGGTCGAGCAGGTGCGCGGTCGCCAGCCGGGCACCCTCCATCTGGTCGATGAAGAGCGTCGAGCGCTCGTCCCCGCCGCTCGTGCGGAGCGCCACGTAGGGCGTCCGCATCCCGAGCTCCTCGATGAGGTCGAACACGCGCTGCTGCGGCGCGATGACGATGATCCCCTCGACGTCCTGGTCGAGCAGGTGCCCGAGACCGTCCCGGACCGCCTCGTCGGTGGCCGCCGCGATGTTCGCGGTCGTCACCGAGTAGCCGCGCATGACGGCGGCGTCCTCGATCGCCTGCATCGTCGCGGCCGGTCCGTAGTGGGAGCGCTGCGCGGTGAGCACGCCGATGGTGTGCGTCCGACTGGTGACCAGGGCGCGCGCGGCGCGGTTCGGCCGGTACTGCAGCTGCTCCATCGCGGCGAGCACGCGGTCCTTGGTCTCGGCGCGGATGGCGTCCGAGTTGTTGAGCACGCGCGACACCGTCTGGTGCGAGACGCCGGCGACCCGCGCGACGTCACGGATGCTGGGCGAGCGCGGTTGCTGTGTCCGCGGTGACGCCATCGTTGCTCTCTCCTGCTCGGGGCCGTGGCACCTCGATGTGCACGTTCACATTCCGAGCCAGATCATTATGCACGTCCCCGCGCTGCACGCCAGCCGTACCCGTGTCAGAGCCAGTTGCGCTTCCGGAAGACCAGCCACAGGATCCCCGCCAGGGCGAGCATCGCCACGATCGCGACCGGGTAGCCGTACCGCCAGTGCAGCTCCGGCATGTGGTCGAAGTTCATGCCGTAGACGCCGGCGATGAGCCCCGGGGCGAAGAGGATGGCCGCCCAGGACGAGATCTTCTTGACCTCCTCGCCCTGGCGGTGCGCGGCCCGGGCGAGCTGCCGGCTCTCCTCGCCCTGCGCCAGGGAGGCGCTCGTCATCCGCCGCATCGCCTCGTTCTGCTCCTGCGTCACGAGGGTCGAGTGCAGCGTGAGGGCGTTCTCGAGCAGCGCCCGGAACGAGTCCACCCGCTCCGTCACGCGGAGGGCGTGGTCGAGCACGTTGCGCAGGCGGTGCTGCACCTCGTCGTCGACGCCGTACTTGTCGGCGCCCCGGAGCAGTCCGCGCACCATCGCCGGCACCGGGGCCGTGGCGCGCTGGAACCCGAGCACCTCGCTGAGCAGCTGGTAGATGCGCTTCGAGACGCCGGGGTCGACCTGGCCCGCGAACAGCTGGTCCTCGATGGCGTCGACCTGGTCCTGGATGACCTCGACCACCGGTGCGTAGCCGTCGACGATCTCGTCGAGCACGGCGGCGGTGACGGCTTCGGACCCCGTGGCGAGGAACGCCGGGTCGGCCTCGACCCGGCAGCGGACGGCGGCGAGGTTGGGCTCCTCGGCGTGCCGCACGGTCACCACGAACCGCCGACCGACGAAGAGGTGCACCTCGCCGAACTCGACCTCGTTCGTGTCGGCGCGGTGCCAGGCGGGTCGGAGCACCAGGAAGAGCGTGTCGCCGTACCGCTCGAGCTTGGCGCGCTGGTGTCCCTTGCGGGCGTCCTCGACGGCGTTCTCGTGCAGGTCGAACTCGGCGGCGACGGCCTCGAGCTCGGCGTCGTCGGGGCGCAGCAGGCCGATCCAGGCGAGCGTGCCGTCCGCGGCCGTCGCCGTGGTGGTTATCGGGTCGGTCTCCGTGGCCCGGGACAGGGTCGCGGGACCGCCGATGCGACGTCCTGCGACGTAGACGGCGTCGTCGATGCGTGCCATGTCGTGCTCCTCGTGCTCGGGAGCAGGCAGGCGCGATGCTCCGCGACGGAGCAGGGCGAGCACGGGCACCGGTCGAGCCGGTGCGGAGCGTGCGTCAGCGAACGGGCACGGTGACGACCGGGGCGGTCGTCCGGCCCGATCGAGGATGGTCACCCGACATCGCGCCTCACCTGCCCTTCTCGTCGTCCGCGGTCGCCAGGGCGCGACCGGCGGGCCACGTTACCCGGAGGGTGGACGTGCGTCGAGTGAGCGATCGCTCAGCGGGTGACGCGCAGTCCCTGCTGCTCGAGCTCCGTGAGCTGCCACCCGAGCCAGGGGCTCCAGGCGAACGGTGCCGCGGCGACCGATGCCCGCAGTTCGTCCTCGGAGAGCCAGGCGTACTCGGCGACCTCGTCGTCCGCGGGGGCCGGGACGTCGTCGGTCACGGCGCGGAACACCGGGCAGACCTCGTTCTCGACGATGCCCGAGGCGTCGACCGCGCGGTACCGGAAGTCGGGCAGCACGAGCTCGACGTCGCGCACGGTGATGCCGAGTTCGCGGGAGGCGCGGCGGGCGACGGCGTCCTCGAACGCCTCGTCCGGTCCGGGGTGCCCGCAGAACGTGTTCGTCCACACCCCCGGCCAGGTCTTCTTCGACAGGGCGCGACGGGTCACGAGGACCTTGCCCTCGGCGTTCCGCACGTGGCACGAGAAGGCGAGGTGGAGCGGGGTGTCCTCGGTGTGCACCGCGAACTTCTCGGCGGTGCCGATGGGAGTGCGGTCTTCGGCGAGCAGGACGACGGATTCCGGGAAAGTGTTCATCTGCCCCGATAGGTTAGGCCAATGAGCGAGGAAGCGGCCACCGTGGCGCAGATCGACCTCGCACTGGTCGACGACTGCATCGAACGCTTCTTCGCGGTGTCGTCGGCCCGTGCGCGTCGGTTCGGCAGACCGTCCGAGGAACTCTGGCGGGTGCTCCGTCGAGCGAGCATGGGCGGCAAGCGCTTCCGCCCCCGCATGGTCCTCACCGCGTACGCCGGGCTCGGCGGCACGGACGCCCACGCCGCCGCGAACGTCGCCGCCGCGTACGAGCTGCTGCACACCGCGCTCGTCGTGCACGACGACGTCATCGACCGCGACTGGTCGCGCCGCGGGGAGCCGAACGTCGCCGGGTCCTTCCGTGACACCGGCACCACCGGTGGCCTCGCGCTGCCCACCGCCGAGCACCGGGGGGTGAGCGCCGCCGTCATCGCGGGGGACCTCGCCCTCGTCGCCGCCGCACGCTTCGTCGAGGCGTCCGGTGTCGTCGACGACCGTCGTGCCCGGCTGCTCGAGATCCTCGACGACGCGGTCTTCGCGAGTGCGGCGGGCGAGATGACCGACGTCGACCTCGCGCTGGGCGTCATGCCCTCCGTCGACGAGGTCCTGGCCATGGAGCGGGCGAAGACGAGCGTCTACTCGTTCGAGGCGCCGCTGCAGTCCGGTGCCGTGCTCGCCGGCGCGGACGAGTCCGTCGTGGCCGCCCTCGGTGCCTTCGGTCGCGAGATCGGCATCGCCTACCAGATCGTCGACGACCTGCTCGGGGTCTACGGCGACGAGACCGTGACCGGCAAGTCCGTGCTCGGCGACCTGCGCGAGGGCAAGCGCACCATGCTCATCGCCTACGCCGCGACCACCGACTGCTGGGACGACATCGCGCCCTACCTCGGTGACCCCGACCTCGGCGAGGAACGCGCGGCCGAGCTCCGTGCGACCCTGGAGACCTGCGGCGCGAAGGCGGCGGCCGAGTCCCGGATCGCCGAGCACGCCGCCCTCGCCCGAGCCGAGCTCGCGGCCCTGCCCTACGAGCTCGCCGAACGACTGGAGCACCTCGTGTCCGAACTGCTGGAGCGCGTGCGGTGACCCAGACCGCACCACCGCGTCTGCCCCTGTACGACGCGACGGCCGAGGCTGCCTCCGGGGTCGTCATCGAGCGCTACTCGACCTCGTTCGGCCTGGCGAGCCGGCTCCTCACCCGGGACACCCGCGAGCACATCCGCAACGTGTACGCCCTGGTCCGCGTGGCCGACGAGGTCGTCGACGGTCCCGCGACCGAGGCCGGACTCGACCACGACCTGGCGCGCACCGTGCTCGACGAGCTCGAGGCCGACACCGAGCGTGCGATGGCACTGGGCTTCTCGGTGAACCCGGTCGTGCACGCCTTCGCCCGCACCGCCCGCACGACGGGCTTCGGGCCGGAGCTCACGAAGCCGTTCTTCGCGTCGATGCGCATGGACCTCGAGCGGACCGAGCACGACCAGGAGTCGTTCGACCGGTACGTGTACGGCTCCGCCGAGGTCGTCGGGCTGATGTGCCTCCGCGCGTTCGTGTACCGGGCCGGTCGGCCGACCTTCGACGACGCCGTGCTCGTCGACGGTGCCCGCGCGCTCGGGGCGGCCTTCCAGAAGGTGAACTTCCTGCGCGACCTGCACGCCGACTTCGAGGTGCTCGGCCGCTCGTACTTCCCGGGGGTCGACGTCCGCACGTTCGACGAGGCCACCAAGGACCGCCTGGTCGCCGACGTGCAGGCCGACCTCGACCGTGCCGCGCTGACGGTGCCACTGCTCCCCGTCGACGCGCGCAAGGCCGTCGGCCTCGCGCACGCGCTGTTCCAGGAGCTCAACGACCGGATCGCCGCCTGCCCGGCGGACCGCCTGGTGACGACGCGGGTGCGCGTGCCGAACCCGGTGAAGGCGCAGCTCGCCGCGCGCGTGCTCGCCGGCCGCGCCCCGCTGTCGTCCCGCGCAGCCCACCACCGGTCTGGAGGCCGTGCATGACCCCGTCCCGTGCCTCCCGTCCGTCCACCCCCGCATCGCGGCGCGCGGTGCCGGCCCGACGTGCGGTGATCGTCGGCGGCGGCATCAGCGGACTCGCGTCCGCCGCGCTGCTCGCCCGCGACGGCTACGCCGTCACCGTGCTCGAGCAGCGCGACCAGCTCGGCGGCCGCGCCGGGTCGTGGGAGCGGGACGGCTTCCGGTTCGACACCGGGCCGTCCTGGTACCTCATGCCCGAGGTGTTCGACCACTTCTTCCGGCTGCTCGGCACCACCGCCGACGCCGAGATGGACCTCGTGCAGCTCGACCCGGGCTACCGCGTCTACAGCGAGGGCGACGACGAACCGATCGACCTGCGCGCGGACCGCGAGGCGAACATCGCGCTCTTCGAGTCGATCGAGCCCGGTGCCGGTGCGCGGCTGCGGAAGTACCTCGACTCCGCCGAGGACACCTACGCGATGGCCGTCCGTCGCTTCCTCTACACGACCTTCCAGGACCTGACGAAGCTCGCCGCCCCGGACGTCCTCCGTCGTCTGCCGAAGCTCGCCCGGCTCCTGCTGCAGCCGCTGTCGTCGTTCGCCGCGAAGGCCGTGCGGGACCGCCGGCTCTGGCAGGTCCTCGGGTACCCGGCGGTGTTCCTCGGCACCAGCCCGTACGCCGCGCCGAGCATGTACCACCTCATGAGCCACCTCGACCTGGCCGACGGGGTGCTCTACCCGAAGGGCGGCATCACCGAGGTCATCGCCGCGGTCGAGCGCGTCGCCCGTCGCGAGGGTGCCGAGATCACCACGGGTGCGACCGTCGAGCGGATCGTCGTCGAGGACGGGCACGTGACGGGCGTCGTGCACCGCGATGCCTCCGGTGCGGAGCACACCGTGCCCGCCGACCTCGTGGTGAGCGCCGCCGACCTGCACCACACCGAGCTGCACCTGCTCGACGCGGAGCACCGGACGTACCCGGAGCCGCACTGGCGGAAGCGCGACCCGGGGCCGAGCGCCGTCCTCGTCTACCTCGGCGTCGACGGTCCCGTGCCCGGGCTGCTGCACCACACGCTGGTCTTCACCGCCGACTGGGAGGCCAACTTCGGCGCGATCTTCGGCAAGGACCGACACGTGCCGGACCCGGCGTCGATCTACGTCTGCGCGCCCTCGCTCACCGACGACACCGTCGCGCCCGAGGGCTCGAGCAACCTGTTCGTCCTGGTGCCGCTGCCCGCCGACCTGTCCATCGGGAAGGGCGGCATCGACGGTGCCGGCGACGCCGAGGTCGAGCGCATCGCCGACCGCGCGATCGACGTCATCGCGGAGCGCTCCGGCGTGCCCGACCTGCGCGACCGCATCCGCGTGCGCCGCACGATCGGCCCGCAGGACTTCGCCGACGACTACAACGCGTGGAGCGGCTCGATGCTCGGGCCGGCGCACACGCTGGCGCAGAGCGCGTTCTTCCGCGAGGCGAACGTCTCCCGCAAGGTGGACGGCCTCTACTACGCGGGCGCCTCGACCACCCCGGGCATCGGCCTGCCGATGTGCCTGATCAGCGCCGAGGTGCTGCTCAAGCGCATCCACGGCGACACGTCGACCGAACCGCTGCCGACGCCACTGCCGGCACCGTCGTCGGGGCCCGCCGGGTCGTCGACGGCCGGGTCCGCCCGGACCGTGGGCTGATGCCGGGGGCGTACCTCGCCGGACTCGTGGTGTCGATCGCCGGCATCGCGGTGCTCGACGCCCGGTACCGGCTGTTCCTCTGGCGCAGCCCCCTGCGTGCCGCGGCGGTGATGGTGATCGGGCTCGTGTTCTTCCTCGTGTGGGACGTCGCGGGCGTGCACCTCGGCATCTTCTTCATCGGGCAGGGCGACCTGCTGACCGGGGTGCTGCTCGCGCCCGAGGTCCCGCTCGAGGAGGTCTTCTTCCTCGTGCTGCTCTGCTGGACGACGATGGACCTGTTCGGTGCCCTGCGTCCGGTCGTGGCCCGGCGGCTCGACCGTGCCGGGTCCCGGGTCGGGCCCGACGAGGAGCGACGCTCGTGACCGGCACGGCGACGTACGCCCTGCTCGCGGTACCGTTCCTGACGTTCGCCGCGCTCGTCGCCGTGGCGGCCGGAGTCGTGTCGGCCCGTCGCCGCGGAGCCGGTCGCGGACAGGCCGGTCGTGGGCGGGCCGGTCGCCGGTGGGTCGGTGTGGGCGGTGTCGTCAGCGCCGTGGCGGCCGGCGTCGTCCTGCTCCTGATGACCGGCGTCTTCAACAACGTGATCGTGGGGCTCGGCATCGTCGCGTACGACGACGCGCTGGTCTCCGGCGCCCGGGTCGGGCTGTTCCCGGTCGAGGACCTGGCCTACTCGCTCGGTGCCGCCCTGCTGCTGCCGAGCTGCTGGGTCCTGCTCGAGCGGCCGCGGGCCCGGTCGTCCGCGCACCCCACCGTCCGCGGGGCGGGACGCGGGACCGGTACGGTCGGAACGCCGACCCAGCCACCCCGTCGACCGGAGGAGACCCCGTGACCGTGAGCAGTGCCTCCAGACCGTCGACCGCGCGCGCCCTGTTCGTGTCGTCGCGACCGATCAGCTGGGTGAACACCGCCTACCCCTTCGGCGCCGCGTACCTGCTCGGCAGCGGGGTCGGCGTCGACGGTGGCGGCGGCTTCTCGCTCGTCGCGTTCCTCGTCGGGGTCGTGTACTTCCTCGTGCCGTACAACCTGGCGATGTACGGCATCAACGACGTCTTCGACTACGAGTCCGACCTGCGGAACCCCCGGAAGGGCGGGGTCGAGGGCGCGCTGCTGGACAAGAGCGTCCACCGCACCACGCTGTGGGCGGTCGTCGTCACGAACGTCCCGTTCCTCGTCGCACTCGTGGTGCTCGGCGCGCTGAGCGGCAACGGGCCGTGGTCGTGGCTCGTGCTCGCGATCAGCGTCTTCGCGGTGATCGCGTACTCGGCTCCGGGACTGCGCTTCAAGGAGAAGCCGTTCCTCGACTCGCTGACGTCGTCGACGCACTTCGTCTCACCGGCGGTCTACGGGCTGGCGCTCGCCGGGCCGCACTGGACCGGGGCACTCGTCGCGGTCTGCGTCGCGTTCTTCCTGTGGGGTGTGGCCTCGCACGCGTTCGGCGCCGTGCAGGACGTGCTGGCCGACCGGGCCGGCGGCATCGGCTCCGTCGCGACGGTGATCGGCGCCCGGGCGACGGTCCGGCTGGCGTTCGTGGCGTACCTCGTGGCCGGCGTCGCGCTGCTGTTCTCGGACTTCCCGGGGCCGATCGCGGCGATCGTCGTCGTGCCGTACGCGCTCAACGTCCTGCCGTGGTGGAACATCACCGACGCCGGGGCCGAGGCGGCGAACGCGGGGTGGAAGCGGTTCCTCTGGATCAACTACCTGGCGGGCTTCATCGTCACGATGGCCCTCATCGGCTACGCCTGGACGCACTGACGCAGGCTGCTGCGCGGGCGGTGGGTGCGGCTGCACGACACTCGTCGTCGGCCTGACAGACTGGACGCACGCGCCGCGGGAGTCGTGGCGCGCCGGTCACGAAGGAGTGCACGCATGACGGTCCGCATCATCCACGTCGGTCTCGGAGGGTGGGGCGGCAACTGGGCCCGCACCGCCATCCCGCAGGTCACCGAAGTGGAGGTGGTCGGGCTCGTCGACCCGGTCCCCGCGACGCTGGACGCCGTGCGCGAGGACCTCGACCTGCCGGCATCCGCCGCCTTCGCCTCGCTCACCGAGGCGCTCGCCGGGGTCGAGGCCGACGCCGTCGTCATCACCGCACCGGCCGTCACGCACGTGCCGCTCGCGCTCGAGGCCCTCGAGGCCGGCAAGCACGTCCTGGTCGAGAAGCCGTTCGCGAACTCCACCGACGAGGCGCTCACGGCGGTCCGCCGGGCCGAGGAGCTCGGGCTCGTGCTGCAGGTCAGCCAGAACTACCGCTGGTACCCGGCACCCCGGGCGGTCAAGGAGCTGCTCGCGGCGAAGGAGCTCGGCGAGCTGTCCGCGATCAGCATCGACTTCCGGCAGTGGGACAACGACCAGCCCGTCGAGACCTACCCGCACTACCGGTTCCCGCACCCGATGATCAACGACATGGCGATCCACCACTTCGACCTGCTCCGGATGATCACCGGGCTCGAGGCCGTCCGCGTGTACGCCCGCGCGTCGTACCCGAGCCACAGCAAGTACCAGGACGAGGCCGTCACGTCGATGATCATCGAGCTCGAGGACGGTCTCGTCGTGAGCTACCGCGGCAGCTGGCTCTCGCGTGCTCCGCGGACCGCGTGGGCGGGGGAGTGGAGCATCCAGGGCGAGGACGGCGAGATCTGGTTCACGAGCCGCGACGGATCGCCGAGCGAGATCGCCGGGGACCGCGTGACGCTGCGGGCCGACCAGGACGCCGAGGCCGAGGCCGTCGACCTCCCGACGCTCGAGCACACCGACCGGCAGGGCGGGCTGCAGGCCTTCGCCCGGTCCGTCGAGGGCGGCCCGGCTCCCGAGACGAGCGGCCGGGACAACCTGCGGAGCCTGGCGCTGATGGAGGCCGCTGGTCGCTCGGCAGCCTCCGGCCGCCCCGAGGACGTGGTCCTGCCCGAGTAGGGCGTCGCGGGCTCGGGTGCTTCCGGGCGTACCTGGTCGATCCGGGCGTACCTGGTCGATCCGTTCGACCAGGTACGCCCGTTCTCACCAGGCATCGCAACCGTTCCGGGAAGGAACGGGTGCGCGGGGACGCACGTCACGACGGACGGGAGGCGCGGGGCGGGGCCGCCGCGCGCCTCCCGTCCGTCGTCCACCCGGCACCACTGCCGCGGGACTCGCGCTGCGCGACGGTCCTTGCGCGCGTGCACGCGAAGACCGTCGCCAGACCCGGGTCTCGGGCCCGGCAGTCCCGGCGCTACGCGGCGCCGGCCACCCTCCTGGCCTGCGCGACCGCGGCGCGCACGCCCCGCGAGAACGCGGGGCCGTGCCCGGGCAGCACGTGCCGGGCCTCGGTGTCCTCGAGCCGACCGAGCGACGCGACGGCCTCGTCGACGTCCGCCGTCGCGGCCGGCGCGACCACCCGCGGCCCGATCCCACCGGTGTAGGGGTCGAAGGTGACCAGGGCGTCGCCCACGATCAGCGCGTCGCGGTCGGCGAAGTGCAGCGCGACGTGCCCGTCCGTGTGCCCGGGCGTCTCGATGATCCACGGGTTGCCGGGGACGTCGGCGCGGGACTCCAGCGGCTGGGTCTCGGCGATCCCGTCCACCGTCGCCGCACCGGCGAGCAGCATCCGACCGAGCGGTGCGAGTCCGCCGGGGTGCACCGCGACGAAGCCGAAGCGGTTGGTCTGCGGCCGGTACGAGTACGGGTGAGCCGCCAGGTCGCGGTCGCCCGGGTGCACGAAGACGGGCGTTCCCCACTCGCGGTGCATCCTGGCGGCGGTGCCGACGTGGTCGAAGTGCCCGTGCGTGAGCAGCAGTGCCTCGACCCGAGCGGGCGTGTACCCGAGGTCGTGGACGGCGAGCAGCAGGTGCGGCCAGGCGGCGGGCAGCCCCGCATCGACGACGAGCAGGCGGTCGCCCGTCTCGACGAGGTACGTGTTGGTGTGTGCGATCTCGAGGCGGTGGATCCCCTCGGCGACGTCCCGGAAGAGCATGGGCTGCACCGTAGACCGCGGTCGCTCGGTGCGATGCCGGGGACCGCCTGGTAGGCACGAAGCATGGCCAAGGACAGCATCCCCGAGCTGGAGCTCGCGAACGTGCGGACCCGCGAACGCCTGACGGACAGCGTGAGCGAGATCCGGCGGCGCTCCGACGTGCCCGCGCGCACCCGGCTGGCTCTCGCGAAGGTCCGGCAGCGCTGGCACCGCGACCCGACGCCGCTCATCGCGATGGGCGTCACCGCGGCGACCGGCATCGCGGCGATCGTCCTCGGCACCCGCATCGGGCGGACCGACGCCGGGCACCTCGACCGTCCGGCGGCGTCGACCGCGTTCACCGCGCTCCTGCCCTTCGGCGCGCGCGGTGAGCTCGACGCCGACCAGGCGCGCGGCGGCCGGAAGGGGCGGAAGGCCCGGCGCAAGGCGGCCGAGGAGTCGCTCGAACGCGACCCGGTGCACAAGAACCGCGTGAAGCAGCGGGCCGGCATCGCCGCGGTCCAGCGCCGCGCGACGAAGAACCGGAAGCAGGCCGCCGCGCGGTCGAAGGCGGCGGCGAAGGCCCTCGCGAAGGCGAAGGGCTAGACCATGGCGCACAAGGACAAGACCCTCCAGCAGGAGATGCAGCACAAGCCGGCACCGGACGACCCCCGGAAGCCGGACAGCCCGACGGACCTCACGAAGCCGTCGTTCACGTACACGCTGAAGAAGACGCTCCGCGAGTTCACCAGTGACCAGTGCACCGACCTGGCCGCGAGCCTGACCTACTACACGGTGCTCGCGCTCTTCCCCGGTCTGCTGGCGATCGTGTCGATCCTCGGCCTGGTCTCGAACCCGCGGGACACGATCGACACCCTGCTCGACGTCGTCACGAACGTCGGTGGCGGGCAGGTCGCCGAGCTCCTCCGCGACCCGGTCGAGGGCCTCGTGCGTTCGCCTGCGGCGCCGATCACGTTCATCGTCGGTGTGCTCGGCGCCCTGTGGTCAGCGTCGGGCTTCGTCGGTGCCTTCGGCCGGGCGATGAACCGCATCTACAACGTCCGTGAAGGCCGGCCGATCTGGAAGCTCCGACCGACCATGCTCGGCGTCACGGTGTTCACCGTCGTGCTGCTCGTGCTGGGGCTCCTCGTGCTCGTCTCCGGACCGCTGGCCCGGGCGTTCGGCGACGTCATCGGCCTCGGCGACGCCGCAGCGCTCGTGGTCTCGATCGTGCAGTGGCCGATCCTGCTCGCGATCATGATCGTCGTCGTCGCGGTGCTGTACTACTGGGCGCCGAACATCCGCCAGTCCAAGTTCAAGTGGGTGAGCGGCGGCGCGCTGGTCGGCATCACGATCTGGATCATCGCGAGCGTCGGCTTCGGCTTCTACGTCGGCAACTTCTCGAACTACAACGCGACGTACGGCTCCCTCGGTGGTGTCATCGTCTTCCTGCTCTGGATCTGGATCACGAACAACGCGCTGCTCTTCGGTGCGGAGTTCGACGCGGAGCTCGAGCGCGGCCGTCAGCTGCAGGCCGGCATCCGGGCCGAGGAGGACATCCAGCTCCCCGAGCGCGACACCCGCCAGATCGAGAAGCAGGACGAGCAGCACGCCAAGGACGTGCTCGAGGGCATCAGGATCCGCGAGAGCGCCGGGCGCTCGAAGGACTGACCGGCTCCTGCACAGCGGCTGCGGCCGGCACCGCCCTCCACAGCCGGGAGGCGCGGTGCCGGTCCGCCACGCCCGCTCCGTAGGGTGGGACGCATGACCGACACCGCTCCCGCCTCCGCTGACCGTCCGACCGCACTCGTCACCGGGGCGACCCGCGGCATCGGCCGCGCGATCGCGCTGGAGCTCGGCCGCACCCACCACGTCCTGGTGGGCGGCCGCTCCGCCGACGCGGTCGCCGCGCTCGTGGCCGAGCTGCCGAGTGCGTCACCGTTCGTCGGCGACCTCGGCGCGGGCGACGTGCCGGACCTGCCGGCGTCGCTCGACGTCCTGGTGCACAGCGCCGGGGTCGAGCAGGGCACCCGCATCGCGGACACCTCGCGCGACGTGTGGGAGCAGGTGTTCGCCACCAACGTCTTCGCGGTCGCCGAACTGACCCGGCTGGCGCTCCCCGCGCTCCGGGCCGCGCGGGGCATCGTCGTGCCGATCAACAGCGGCTCGGGGTTCTCCGCAGGTCCCGGCGGCGGTGTGTACGCGGCGTCGAAGTTCGCGCTCCGGGCCTTCGCGGACGCGCTGCGCGAGGAGGAGCGGGCGAACGGCGTGCGGGTGTCGAGCGTGCACCCGGGCCGCACCGACTCCGACATGCAGCGCGCCCTGACCGAGAAGCTCGGCGAGGACTACGACACCGCGTACTACCTGGCGCCCGAGGACGTCGCCGCGGCCGTCCGGACCGTCGTCGACCTGCCGGAGCGCGGCACGATCGAGTCGGTCGCAATCCGGCCGACCCGGAAGCGGTAGCCGCCGGCCGGGCCGGCGCGGAAGGGCTACCGCAACGCGATCCGACCCGTCAGGTCGAGCCGCTCGAGGAAGGTCTCGTCGTGACTGGTCACGACGAGGGCGCCGCGGTACGCCCGGAGCGCCGCCACGAGCTGGTCGACGCTCGTCAGGTCGAGGTCGTTCGTCGGCTCGTCGAGCACCAGGAGCTGCGGCGGCGGGTCTGCGAGCACCAGCGCGGCCAGCGCCACCCGGAAGCGCTCCCCGCCCGACAGCGAGCGGACGGGCCGGTCCACCGTGTCGCCGCGGACGAGCAGACGCGCGAGTCGGTTCCGGAGCTCCCCGTCGGGTACGTGCGGGGCGTCCCGCCGGACGTTCTCGAGCACGGTGGCGTCGTCGTCGAGTCCGTCCCGACGCTGCGCGAGGTACCCGATCCGGTCGACGTGCGGCACCGCCGCGGTGTCCGGGACCGGGTGGTCCCGTGCGGTGGGGCTCCCGACGAGCTGGTCGAGCAACGTCGTCTTGCCGACGCCGTTGTCGCCCGTCACGGCGAGGCGTTCCGGGCCCTGCACGACGGTGTCCCGCCCGCGCACGGTGATCGTCGCGATGCGCCGTGACGCCGGCACGTCCGGGTCTGGGAGCGCCACGTGCAGGGGCTCGTCGTCGCGCAGGCGCAGTTCGGCCTCCCGGACCGCCGACAGGGCCTGCGCCTCCGCCGAACCGTGCGCCGTCCGGAGCCGACCAGCGGTCTCCTGCGCCTTCTTCCGCTGCTCGTTCGCCAGGATCTTCGGCATCGAGCGGCCCGCCTTCTCGCCCGCCCTCGCCCGGCGCGCGATCGTCGTCTCGGCCTCGATGCGCTGCCGCTTCTCCGTGCGGTGCCGTTGCTCGGCGACGCGGACCTCGCGGGCGACGGCGGCCTGCTGCACGGCGAGGTGTTCCTCGTACGCGCTGAACGTCCCGCCGAACACCGTCGCCGAGCCGCTGCGGAGCTCCACGGTCTCGTCGACGTGCTCCAGCAGCTCCCGGTCGTGACCGACGACGACGAGGGTGCCGCGCCAGCCGTCGACCAGGTCGAGCAGGGCCGCGCGGGCCCGCCGGTCGAGGTTGTTCGTCGGCTCGTCGAGCAGTGCGATCGGTCGTCCCCGCAGTCGGATGCCGACCACGGCCGCCAGGACCGCCTGCCCGCCCGAGAGGGTCGTGACGGGTCGGTCGAGGTCGTCGCCGTCGAGCCCGGGGACGTCCGCGAGCGCTGCGGCGGCACGCTCCTCGACGTCCCAGTCGTCGCCGACCGCGTCGAGGTGTGCAGCCGAGGCGTCGCCGTCCAGGACGGCTCGGAGCGCCGTCAGCGTCGTGCGGATCCCGAGCAGGTCCGCCACGGTGTCCCCGGGGCGGGCGTGCAGCCGCTGGGGCAGGTGGTCCACCGCACCGGTCGTGCTGACCGAGCCGGACGTGGGCTGGAGCCGGCCCGTGACGAGCCGGACCAGCGTGGACTTGCCGGCGCCGTTCCTCCCGACCAGGCCGGTGCGTCCGCGGCCGAAGGCGGCGGTGAGGCGGTCGAGCGCGACGGTGCCGTCGGGCCAGGTGAAGGTGAGGTCGTGCAGGACGACGGACGGTGTTGCGGGCATGGGGGTGCCTCCCGGATCGTGAGCTGGGCGCACGACACCGGACCCGCGGCGACCGGAGGGGTCGGCACACGGGAGCGCCCGAGGGGGCGCGACGACCAGGGCGCCCGACGGGGCGCGACGATCACGGTGTCAGCGCGAGGACTGCGCGGTACCGGTGATCGACTGCAAGGCTGCTCGTTCCGTCGGGGACCCCCGTGTCCGCCACCCGTGCTGCCGGTCGGTCTCCCGCCCCGGCGGCCCCGCGTGACGACGAAGTGTCACCCACCGTAGGGCGGACGCCGCTCCTCGGCAAGAGGTGACAGGCTGGGGGCATGCCGGAGAACCTGCTGCCGAACCCGACCGCGAACCCCGCGACCCTGCTGCCGGAGGAGCCCGAGGTGACCGCCGCGCTCGCCGCCGACGCCCCGGTGTCGAGCGTCGTCGTGTCGCACCCGTCCTCGAGCCTGGCGTGGGCGCTCCTCGCCGACGAGGCCTGGGCGCGCGGCGCGACCCTCGAGTCCTACGCCTACGCCCGCGTCGGGTACCACCGCGGCCTCGACGCCCTGCGGAAGGCGGGGTGGCGCGGTGCCGGGCCGGTGCCGTGGTCGCACGAGCCGAACCGCGGCGTGCTCCGCGCGCTCTTCGCCCTGCGCCGCGCGGCGTCCGCGATCGAGGAGCCGGGCGAGCCCGAGCGCCTGACGGAGTTCCTCGAAGCGTCGGACCCGGAGGCGCTCCGCGCCCTCACCGGCGGGGAGTAGCGGGCGGCCGTGGCGGCGCCGCTGCGCGGCTGCCGCCCGCTGCGGATGCAGTCCGACCGTGCGGCACCGCGCACCGCGGTGTCGGCGCGACGCCGCCGCACAACCGCAAGCACCTCGCGCCACGGGAACCCGTGGCGCGAGGTGCTTCCGGTTGTGCGCGAGCAAGCCGCGCCACGGCGCGCCGGCGCCGCCGCGGCCGCGCCGCCCCTACCCGAGCACCACGCTCCACGAGAACGCCTGCGGCCACAGCTGGTGCTCCGGGAGCACGTCGAGCCCGCAGGCCCGCGACCCCAGCCCGTGCTGCGCCGCGTCGAGGTACAGGTACGCGTGCTCCGGCGTCGGCAGCTCGTACGGGTGCATCGCACGCCCGAGCTCCTGCGCGGTCCACGGCGAGAGCGTGAAGCCCGCCCGGTGCGCCCCGACGGTCGACACCGTGAACGGCCCGACCGACAGCGTCCGCAGCCCCGGCCGGTGTCCGGTCTCCTGCGGCAACGAGTAGTCCACGGTCAGCGCCCGCGCCGGCGCACTGAACCGGCCGACCCGAGCAGCACGCGACGAGTCCGCGTACGACTCCGCCGGTCCGGTCCCGAACCACGAAGCATCGCCGTCGAGCAGCGACGCCGGCAGGTCGAACCGCACGCCGATCCGCGGCCAGGTGACGTCCCACGCCCCGAACGGCACCGCGTCGGTCTGCAGCAGCAGTCCGTCGTCGGTCAGGGTCCAGCGGTGCGTGACGTCGACGCCCCACCCGCTGTTCGCCGCCGCCACACGGACGCGCTGCTCGAGGCCGTGGTCGGTCCGCGACACCGACACGAGCCGGTGCGTCAACCGGTCGAGCCCGCGTGCACGCCACCGGACCGCCGACGCGGGAGCGGTGGGGTCGCCGACGCCCTTCGTCAGCACCGGGTCGGCCGTCTCGTACCCGCCCTGCGAGGCCAGGCTGTCGTTGTCCGTCGGTGCGCGCCACAGCTCGAGCCGCGGACCGGCGACCTCGTGCCCCTTCCAGGACACCAGGTCACCGCGGGCGGCGAAGGTCCCCTCGCCGAGACGGTCGCCGTCCCATCCCTGCCGGGAGGTTCGGGGCACGTCCGCCGCGCGGCTCGCCACGAGCCGCTGCGTGCGTGCGACGACGTGGCCGGTGTCCGCCCACGCGGTCGGCCCCGCCAGCTCCGCCGTCACGTCGAGCCACAGCTCGTCGCCGGGGGCCAGGGACCTGGAGTCCGCGGCTGCCGCGAGCACCTCGTCGGGCACCGGGACCGTGGCCGACTGCCGGGCCGCGACGACGCCGGGGGTGAAGCGGCCGCTGGCCTCCTCGACCCCGTTCCGCGACAGGGTCCAGCGGAAGCGCAGTCCCGCGGTCGATGCGGAGTGGTACCGGTTCTCGACGAGCACGGTGGTGTCCGACAGCGAGAACCGGATCGGGGCCACGACGGCCGCGAACTCCGCCAGCCCCGGCGTCGGGGAGTCGTCGGGCAGCACGAGGCCGTCCATCACGAAGTTGCCGTCGTGCACGACCTCGCCGAAGTCGCCGCCGTAGGCGTAGTAGTCCTGGCCGTCGGCGGTGCGGGCGAGGAGCCCGTGGTCCCGCCACTCCCACACGAAGCCGCCGTGCAGTCGCGGGTACCTGTCGACCAGGTCCTCGTACTCCTGGATCTGGCCGGGTCCGTTGCCCATCGCGTGGACGTACTCGCAGTGCAGGAACGGCTTCGTCCGCTGCCGCGCGGCCTCGGCCGGACCGCACCCGAGCAGCGGGGTCTCCGGGCCGCCACCGATCGACTCGGTCTCCTGCAGCGTCGGGTACATCCGCGAGTACACGTCGGTGTAGGCGCCGGTGTAGTCGCCCTCGTAGTGCACCGGGCGTTCGTCGTCGCGGTCGTGCACCCACTGCGACATCGCGGCGAGGTTCCGGCCGGTGCCGGACTCGTTGCCGAGCGACCACATGACGATCGACGCGTGGTTCTTGTCGCGCTCGACCGTCCGGGCGATCCGGTCGAGGTACGCGTCACGCCAGGCCGGGTCGTCCGAGGGGTTCCCGACCCAGTCGGTGAAGAGGAAGCCGTGGGTCTCGAGGTCGCACTCCAGGACCACCCAGAACCCGAGCTCGTCCGCCAGGTCGAGCACACGGGGGTGCGGCGGGTAGTGCGAGGTGCGGATCGCGTTGACGTTGTTCCGCTTCATGAGCGCCATGTCCGCGCGGGCGTGCTCCTCGTCGAAGACGCGGCCGCGCACGGGGTGGGTCTCGTGCCGGTTCACCCCGTGGAACACCACGCGCTCGCCGTTCACCAGGAACCGGTCGCCGACGATCGACACGGTGCGGAAGCCGAGGCGCAGCGCGACGGTCTCGCCGCCCGCGCGGCCGCCGGCGTCCGTGCCGGTGGAGACGGTCGCGTCGTACAGCTTCGGGACCTCGGCGCTCCACGGCTCGACGCCCTCGAGGGTGATCGGCGCGACCTCGTCGGCCGAGGCCCACGTCACGTCGACACCGAGGTCGGGCACCCGGAAGCGCACCGGGAACGCGGCATCGAGGGTCGGGAACGTGATCGTCCCCGTGCCGGTCTCCGGCCGTCCGGAGGCAGCCGTACCGGCCGTGGCGGCGTTGCCGAGCGTGGCGGTCCAGCCGGCGCGCACGAACACGTCGTCGATCGGCGCGGTCGGTCGGGCGAGCAGGGTGACGCTGCGGAAGATGCCGGGCAGCCACCACTGGTCCTGGTCTTCGAGGTACGAGGCGGCCGACCACTGGTGCACCCGGACGAGCAGCTCGTTCGACCCCGGCACGAGCAGCGAGGTCACGTCGAACTCGGTCGCGAGTCGGGATCCGGTCGACCAGCCCACGAGGGACCCGTTCAGCCACACCCGGAAGTGCGACTCCACCCCGTCGAAGCGCAGCAGCACCCGGGCCGCGGCGTCGAAGGACGCGGGGACCTCGAACGTGCGGCGGTGGTCGCCGGTCGGGTTCTCCTCCGGCGGGTGCGGCGGGTCGATCGGGAACGGGTACTGCAGGTTCGTGTAGCTCGGCGCGCCGTGCCCGTGCAGGACCCAGTGCGACGGCACGGGGAGGCTGCCCCACCCGTCCTCCACCCCCGGGAGCGGGACGTCCGCGACCGGCGACCACCGGAAGTCCCAGTCCCCGTCGAGCGACAGGGACGGGGCGTCGGTGTGCAACCAGGCCCGCGGCGCGAGCCGGGTGTCCGAGCCCGGTGCCGTCGAGGCGAGCGCGTCGAGCGCCTCGGGCGTGGTGCTGGTGGAGGACGAGTGAGCAGCGATGGTCAACCCTTGACCGATCCTTCCGTGAGGCCCCCGCGCCAGAAGCGCTGCAGGACGATGATCGCGATCACCAGCGGGATCACCGAGACGAGCACGCCGCCGGTGGTGAGCTGGTAGAACTCTGGCAGACGATCGACCTGTGCCCGCCAGTTGTTGAGTCCCAGTGTGATCGGGTAGAGCTTCTGGTCTGCCAGCATGATGAGCGGCAGGAAGAAGTTGTTCCAGATGCCGACGACCTGGAACAGGAACACGGTCACGAGCGCCGGGGTCATCTGGCGCAGCACGATCGTGTGGAAGATCCGCAGCTCGCCGGCACCGTCGATGCGGGCCTGCTCGAGGAGCGCCGTGTCGACCGAGGCGGCGGCGTACACCCGGCAGAGGAACAGCCCGAACGGGGAGACGAGGCTCGGGATGAGCACGCTCCAGTACGTGTCGGTCAGGCCCATCGTCGAGAAGAGCAGGAACAGGGGCAGCGCCGTCGCGGTCCCCGGCACGAGCACACCGCCGAGGATCGTGCCGAACACCAGCTGCCGCCCGCGGAACTCGTACTTCGCGAGCGCGTACCCGCCGGCCGCGGCGAAGTAGGTCGCCAGGACCGCGCCGACGCCGGAGTACAGGACGCTGTTCGCGATCCAGCGGACGAAGATGCCGCCGTCGTACGAGAACACCTGCTGGATGTTGCTGAACAGCGCGAACTCGCCGCCGAACCAGAACCCGTTCGTCGCGAACAGGGCGCCGGTGGTCTTCGTCGCCGCGATGACGACCCAGTACAGCGGCACGAGGAAGTAGACCGCGACGATGACCAGGATGGCCGTCACCACGATCTGCGAGCGGGGGGAGCGGTCGAGCTTGCGGCGCTGGTGCGCCGTGATCGACGTGGTGTCGACGGGCTCGGCCGCCTGCTTGGTGACTGGCGCCTCGATGGCTTCGCTGGTCATGCTTCCGCCCCCTTGCTGTCGGCCTGGAGGCGCGGCGCGGCTCCGGTGGTGGTGCTGCGGTCCGCGACGCCGGTGGCGGGTCGCGACCCGGTGGCGGACGTGCCGCGCGTCTGGAGCGCACGCCGTGCCTCCAGGCCGTCGCGCTTGGCCCGCTTCTTCTGGTCGCGCTCGTTCTTCGGCGCGCGGTTCGTCAGCGCGAGGAACGCGAACGACAGGATGAACGCGGCCAGCGCGATGATCACGGCCTGCGCGCTCGCGACGCCGTACTCGTTGAACGCGAAGGCGTTCGTGTACGCGGCGTAGTTCGGCGTGTACTCGGTGTCGATGGCGGGCGCGACCGTCGACAGGATCTGCGGCTCGGCGAAGAGCTGCAGCGTGCCGATGATCGAGAAGACCGTCGTGAGCACCAGGGCCGGGGCGATGAGCGGGATCTGGATCCGCCACGCGACCTGGAAGGGGCCGGCGCCGTCCATCTTCGCGGCCTCGTAGACCTCGCCGGGGATCGACTTGAGCTGCGCCACGATGATGAGCATGTTGTAGCCGGTGTAGGTCCACGTGACGATGTTCGCGATCGACCACAGCACGCTGTTCGCGCCGAGGAAGTCCGGCTGCAGCCCCATCGACTGCAGCAGCGACACGATCGGCGACAGGCCGGGCACGTAGAGGAACGACCAGAGGATCGTCGCGATGACGCCGGGGACGCCGTACGGCATGAAGTAGACCGCGCGGAAGAAGGCGGGCCAGCGGGCGCTCGCCGACTCGAGCAGCAGCGCGAGGATCGTGCAGAGGACGATCATCACCGGCACCTGCACGATGCCGAACAGGAGCATGCGCCAGATCGAGCCGACGAACCCGGCGTCGTTCAGCGCGGTGACGTAGTTGTCGAAGCCGGCGAAGCGGCCGGTGACGCCGTCCTCGCCGAACAGGCCCTCGCGGTCGACGGTGGTGAAGCTCTGGAAGAGCGCGCTGATGATCGGGATGATGAACGTCAGCACGAACAGGGCGAGGAACGGGGCGAGCAGGATCCACGGGGCGCGCTTCTGGGCGCTCGTGGCCTTGGTGCTCGTGCGGAAGCCGGATCCCGGCTGGGTGGCGGTCATCGTGCGGTCCTGACGCTGAGGCCCTTGTCCTTGAAGGACTGGACGATCTCCCGCTGGGCGAGCTCGACCGCGTCCGTGAGCTTCAGCCCACCGGTGAGCTTGCGGCGGAACTGGTTCTGCAGGCTGGTGAAGGCCGACTGGGTCACGGGCGACCACGACCACTCCAGGTTCTGCTCCTGGGCCGAGGGGACGAAGACCTCCTCGTTGTAGTTCTGCCCGGAGAACCACTCGGACGGCTGCTGGCGCGCCTTGCCGATGTAGTCCTTCGCCGGCGACCACCCGATGCCGCAGTACTTGATCATCGCGTCGACGCCCTCCTTCGAGGTCGTCATCCACGTGATGAACTCGAGCGCTTCCGCCGGGTGCTTCGCGTTCGCCAGCACGGCGGCCGTCGAGCCGCCGATCGAGCTCGAGCCGTAGCCGGTGCCGCCCCACGTCTGCATGGGGGCGACCTTCCACTTGCCCTCGCCGCCCTGCACGGACTGGATGAGGGCGTCGCCCCAACTCGCGCTCGTGACCGCGGCGATCTTGCCGCTCGCGGCGGCGGCGTACCAGCCCGGGGAGTACGCCCCGGCACTCGTGTCGACCAACTTGTCGTCGATGACCCCGTCGAAGAACTCGGCGACCATCATCGTCTTGTCGTCGGTCATGTCGACGACCCAGGCGTCACCGTCGGTCCGGAACCAGCGCGCGCCCGCCTGCTGCGCGTACGCGGCGAAGGGCGAGGCGTCGGCGACCGGGAACACCTCGAGGTAGTTGCCGTTGCCCGTGCCGCGCACCTTGTCGGCCAGGTCGCGCCACTCGTCCCACGTCGTCGGGGGCTGACCGCCGGCCTGCTCGAGGATCGCGGTCTGGTAGTAGAAGCCCATCGGGCCGGTGTCCTGCGGGATGCCGTAGACGCCGTCGACGAACTCGACCTGCGACCACGCGGCCTCGTCGTACTTCGACTGCACGTCCTTCGCGCCGTACCGGGCGAGGTCGACCAGGCCGTTCGCGAGCATGAACTCCGGGATCTGCCGGAACTCGACCTGCCCGATGTCCGGACCGCCGCCGGCCGCGAGCGCGGAGTACATCTTCTGGTACCCGCCCGCGTTGCCCCCGGGGATCCAGTTCGCGGTGACCTGGATGCGCGGGTTCTTCGCGTTCCAGACGTCGCAGACCTTCTGGAGGTCCTTGAGCCACGCCCAGTAGGTGATCTGGACGGTCTCGCCACCGGCGGCCGCGGGGACCAGCGCAGCCTTGTTGACGTTCGTCGATCCCGGGACGGCGCACCCGGCGAGCAACCCCGCCGCAGCTGTTCCGAGTCCGAGTCCGAGCAGGTTCCGTCGTGACAGGACGGTTCTCGATGGGATGGGTGTCATCACGGCTCCGGTTCGTCGTTGAGCGGGGTCGGAGCCAGCAAAGCACAAAACCGAGCGAGGCTGTGCATTCCTGAAGTATCCACAGAACGTCGTGACCGAACCGTGGCCCGGTGCCTCCGGCGACGCGGCGCGGTGCGGCGGCGCGCGACGGCGCGAGACTCGGTTCCGCGGACACGTTCGCGGTCGCGGCGACGCGAATCCGTCCGCTCACGCGAGCCTCGGGGCGGGCCGTCGCCGCTCCGCACCGCGCTGGCTGCGTGTTCGCTCCGACCTCCGAACGTGGTCAGCGCCGAGCGCGCACCGTGGTCAGCACGCACAACACCGAAGCCGCAGGCGGCCCGACAGCGACGTCGGCGGCACCGACGCAAAGGGGCAGGCGATGACCGATCGCGGCAACAGCACGCACGGACCCGAGCTCGACGACCAGCTCGCGCACGAGGCGCAGAGCATCGTCCAGGGGCACGGCAGCAACGCACACGTCGAGGAGTTCCGGCAGTCCGAACCGGTGCCCGACGACACCGACGACGCCGAGACGGTGACGGCCTCCGGGTACGACGGCGAGCTCGAGGGGTCGTTGCAGGACGACGGATCGGGCGTCGGCGGGGGATCGGACGCCGTCTTCACGACCGAGACCGACGAGGAGGGCGAGCGCTGATGGCCCAGACCACCCGCGAGACCAGCGCCCTGCAGCCCGAGATCGTCCAGGCGCTCCAGACGCCGGGCACCTGGACGTGGGCCTACGTCGACGCGTCGGGCAACCGCGAGGACCCGCGCCGCATCGCCGCGCTCCAGCGTCGGACCGTCTCCGATGCGCTCGCGGGGCAGGGCTGCTCCGAGCGTGCCGCACAGATCATCGAGGAGGAGCTCGTCGAACAGCCCGGCGTGCCCGCACCCGTCGCCCGGTACGTGCTCGTCCGCGACGACGAGCTCGTGCTCAGCGAGGTGCTGCCCGGGCACCTGCACGGCCAGGAGTCGATCGGCACCGGCGCCGTCCCCGACCTGCTGCCCCTGCTCGCCCACCGGCCCTTCGACCTGCCGTTCCTCGTCGTCACCGTCGGACGTGAGGGCGGCGGCTTCCGCAGCTACCGACTCGGGCACGCCCCCACCGGCGCCGCCGAGGACGAGCAGCGCGTGCAGGGCCGGACCGACACGCTGCACAAGGCGAAGTCCGGTGCCGGGTGGAAGCAGCCGCACTGGCACCAGCACGCCGAGGAGATCTGGAAGCAGACCGCCGGCGAGGTCGCGGCCGCGATCGAGGAGACCGTCCGGGCGACCGCGCCCCGGCTGATCGTGCTCGCCGGGGACATCCGTGCCCGCGAACTCCTGCGTGGTGAGCTCTCGACGTCGACCCGGGCGCTGGTCACCGAGGTCGCGGTCGACCCGCGCGCCGACGACGCCTCCGAGAAGGCGCTCGTGCAGCACGTCGACCTCGCCCTCGCCCGCGTCCTGGCGTCGCGGCGGCACGACGTGCAGGACCTGCTCCGCACGCACGAGGGTCGCGGGGACAACGAGAGCGTCAGCGGGATCGGTGCCGTCGTGTCCGCGCTGCAGCAGGCCCAGGCAGCCGTCGTCACGCTCGACGCCGGTGCGCTCGGGGACCGGACGCTGTACGCGCTCGATGCCGCACCCTGGGTCGCCACCGCTCCCGAGCAGGCCGCGGGGGCGTCGGTGCTGGGGCAGGTCCCGGCGGTCTGCGCACTCGTCCGGGCGGTCGTCCTGACCGACGCCGAACTCGTCCTGGTGAACGCGGCGTCGCTGCCGAGCGGTGCCCCCGCGTCCGCGCTCCTGCGCTGGCCGGTCGGTCCCGCCGTCCCTGCCTGACCCCGTCCGCCGCGGAGGCCCCTCGCACGGACGCCCCTTCCGCGGGACGCAACGTCGGCGGTTGCTCGCAGCGGTACACCCCTGCGAGCAACCGCCGACGTTGCGTGTTGCGGGCGAGGCTCCTCCGGGTCGCGTGCCGGGCGTCGAGCTGCCCGGGGCGGTGCTGGGCGTCAGTCGTGGGAGACGTCGTCGCGCGGGACGACCGGTAGCGCGAGCAGGGGGAGCGCAGCCACGATCGCGAACGACGCTGCGAAGCCGAGCACCCCGACGAGTGCACCGACACCGGGGCCGACGGCGCTCGCCGCCAGGAACTGCCCCGTGTTCTGCGCACCGAGCGCCCGGCCCGACCACGAGGGCCCCGCCGCCTCGGCCACCGACGTGTAGGCGAGCCCGTTGTCCGCCACGGTGACGCTCGTGGCGATGACGAGGAACACCGCCGCGGGCGCCCAGTGCGACACGTCGACGAGCGCGAGTGCGCCCATCACGGCCGCTGCGGCCACCGCGACGACGCGCAACGGCCCGACCCGGGAAGCGACGCGGTCGCTCCAGGCGCCGACCAGGATGCGCCCGACGGCCCCCACGAACTGCGAGGCGCCGACCAGCAGCCCGGCCGCAGGCGTCGACCAGCCGAGGCCCACCAGCCAGACCAGCCCGTACGTCGAGAGCGTGAACTGCGGCACGACGAGCAGCACCGACACGAGGTGCACCCGCCACAGGAACCCGGACGCCCGGTACGGGTTCGCTGGGCCCCCGTCGATCGTCGCGGTCGCCGCCGCTGCCCGGGCCTGCCGAGGCCGTGGGGGATCGACGATGCTCACGGCGCAGAGCACGGTGAGCACCGCGCACAGCACGAACGGCAGCACGAGTGCGGTCCGGACACCGTGCGTCTCGGTCAGCAGCGGCACCGTCACGGCAGCGAGCGTCACGCCGAGCGGCTGCGACATCTGCCGGATGCCCATCGCGAGACCGCGGCGCTCCCTCGGGAACCACCCGACCACGACCCGTCCGCTCGCCGCGTTCGTCGACGCGCTCGTCATGCCCGCCGCCAGGAACGCGACCCCGAGCAGCAGTGGGTCGCCCGCCGTGACCCACGCCGCGACGACGGTCAGGGTGGTCAGCGCGAGTCCGCCGGCGATCACCACCCGTTCGCCGACGCGGTCGGTCACCGCGCCCCAGGCGATGAGGGTGAGGACGAGGCCGATCGTCGGGGCGGCCGCGAACAGTCCCGCCGACGCGAAGGGCATCCCCTGCGCCAGCAGGTGCGGGATGAGCAGCGCCGGGGCGGAGACGACGAGGGTCCCGGCGGCCTGTGCCGCGACGCCGAGCGCGAGCATGGTCCACGCCCTGGCGGGGACGACGGGCGGAGCGGCGGTGGTGGTCTGCGCGGGCACGTCGTCTCGATCGGGGAGCGGTTGGTGTACCAGGACGGTATACCAACACGCGTCGATCTGCACTACGCTGGTCCGCCGTGACCGAGACGACCGAGACCGCCGCGCCCGTCTCGCAGACGAGCCAGCTCTACGACAACCTGCGCGCGGCGATCCTGACCCTCGACATCGCCCCCGGAGAGCGGATCTCGGAGCGCGGACTCGAGGGACGCTTCCACGCCTCGCGGACCCCCGTGCGCGCTGCGCTGTCACGGCTCGAGCGCGAGGGGCTCATCCTCCACGAGGGGCGGTCGTGGACGGTCACCCCGATCGACCTCGACGAGATCGCGTCGCTCGCCGAGCTCCGCGGCGTGCTCGAACCCGCCGCGGCGCGTCTCGCCGTCGAGCGCGCCTCCGCCGAGCAGCTCGACGAGGTCCGTGCGCACCTCGACCAGCTCCGCAGCACACCCGACCGCGAGGCCGGGATCCGCATGGGGTCGACGTTCCACCTGGACCTCGCCGCGCTCGGGGGCAACCGCTTCGTCACCGATGCGATCGCCGACGCCCTCACTCGACTCGAGCGGACGCGGTGGATCGAGGTCCGCACCGCAGAGGCGCGCGAGGCCGCGTGGGACGAGCACAGCGCGATCCTCGAGGCCGTCCGTGCAGGCGAGGCCGACCGCGCGGCCGAGCTGCTGGCGGCGCACGTCGCGGGGACCAACGACCGCCTGCTCGCGTTCATCGCGCAGGAGCGACGGCGCCTGCGCGGTGCCGGCATGGCGATCGTCGGCAGCCCGGAGCTGCTCGGCGACGGCGACCCGGCAACCACCCAGGCGCACTGACCACCCAGGCGCACCGGTCAGGAGCGACCGGCCGCACTCGCCACCCGGGCGCACCGGCCAACAGGCACCGGGGCGCACCGGCCGGGAGGCACCGGCCGGACCGACGAGGCGGACCCGACCCGTGCCTCCCGGCTGGTCAGGCCCTGGTCGTGGGTTCCTCGGACCCGTCGATCTCCTGGGCGGACAGCGTCGCGCCGTGCTCGGTGTGGTCGAGGAGCGCGTCGCGCACCTCGGCCTCGTCGGTGGTGAGTCGGATGGCGTGCTTGCTGCCGGACCGCGTCTGCTGGGACATCGAGAGTTCCTCCTGTGTGCGTGGGCACCGTCGTGGTGCGCTTCCTCACGGGACGTTCTGAGGTCGCAACAGTCTGCGCCCGCCCCTCCGCGGAACGCAAGGGTGTCGGCCGGCCTGTGGAGGAGTCGGAGTCGGGCCCGTGCCTAGGATGGTGCGGCCGCGCACCGGTGCAGCGGCCGGGTGGACGTCGGACGGGAGGCACGGCATGAGCGCGCAGCGCACCGCACCTCCCACGGTCTACGACGTCGCGTCCCAGGCCGGCGTGTCCATCGCCACCGTCTCCCGCGTGCTCCGCACGCCGGACGCCGTCCGTGAGGGCACCCGCGACCGCGTGCAGGCGGCGATCCGGAGCCTCGGCTACGTGCCGTCCGGCAACGCACGCGCCCTGGCCGGCAAGCGGACCGGCGTGGTCGGCCTGCTGCTGCCCGGGTTCGACGTCGTCCCGGACGAGCGACCCGACCTCGTCACGGACGGTGGCGTCCGGGTCGTCGACGACCGACGCCACGTCACGCAACCGTTCTCGTCGAACCTGTACTTCGACGAGGTCCTGCGCGGTGCCGAGACCGAAGCGTGGCAGCGGGGGCTCGCCCTGATGGTGGCGGCCGGGCGCGGGTCCTCGCGGGACGTCATCGTGAACGACGTCGCGGGTCGGGTCGACGGCCTCGCGGTACTCGCGCAGACGGTGCCCGACGACCTGCTCGAGCACGTCGCCCGGCGCATCCCGGTCGTGGTGCTCGCGGACGACCGGCGCTCGCACGGCTTCGACTCGGTGAGCGTCGACAACGCCGCGGGCATGCGCACGCTCGCCTCGCACGTGATCGGTCGGCTCGGGATCCGCTCGCTGGCGTACCTGGCGGGGCCGATCGACTCTCCGGACGACATCGAGCGTTCGGCGGGCTTCCGCCAGGCGCTCGCCGACAACGACCTGGCGGCGTCCGACGTGCGGGTGGTGCACGGCGACTTCGGGCGCGCACGGGCTCGTGAGCTCGCGTCGGCCCTGTTCGACGGAGTCGACGTCCCCCGCGGGGTGATCTGCTCGAACGACCAGTCCGCGCTCGGCGTGCTCGACGCCGCCGGGGCGCGGGGGCTGCGCGTCCCCGAGGACGTCGTGGTGACCGGCTTCGACGGCATCGACGCCGGGCGCTTCTCGACGCCGCCCCTGACGACGGTGCACCAGCCGATGGGGGAGCTCGGTCGTGCGGCCGTCCGGGCGATCGTCGACCGGTTCGAGCGGCGCGACGGGCCCCCGCGCGCTGTGCGGCTGCCGGTCGAGGTGCTGCTGCGCGAGAGCTGCCCGCCCGCGCTGTAGGCGTCGCCGAGTCGGGGTCTGGCCCTGGCCCAGGTCGCACGACATGCCGCCGACTGCCGCTCCGGTCGCACGACTTGCCGTCTGTACGGCGAACGGGCGGCATGTCGTGCGACCGGAACGCTCGTGGACGGCCCTCGGTCGTGGCGACCACCAGAAGGGACCGCAGTTGCGGAGCGCGATGTAAGCGCATACATTGGGCGGAGCACCCACTCGACACGGAGGTCGACCGAGCAATGACGCTTCCCCCACAGCGCACGCGCGGGCACCGCGACCCGCGCACGGACGGACGGCGGACGCCACCGGCGCCGCACACCCCCGCCCGCCGGCGCGGCCGCATCGCCGCCGCCATCGCCGGACTCGCGGTCGTGGCCCTCGTGGCCACCGGCTGCAGCATCCAGGTCCGCTCCCAGCCGGACCCGAGCATCGGCAAGGACACGATGCTCATCAACGCGGACCGTGGCAACCCACTGTTCGACCGTAACTTCAACCCGTACATCCCGAACGCCCGCACCGCGAGCAAGTGGATGTACGAGCCGCTCATCGAGATCAACCCGCTCGACGGCAAGGGCACCCCGTGGCTCGCGAGCTCCTGGGAGCTGCCCGACGCGCGGACGATCGACATGACGATCCGCAAGGGCGTCGAGTGGTCCGACGGCACGCCGTTCACCCCCGAGGACGTCCTCTTCACGTTCGACCTGCTCAAGAAGTTCCCGGCGATGGACGTCAAGGGTGCCTGGCAGCACATCGACCGCATCGAGCGGGACGGCGACCACCTGGTCTTCCACCTCAACGGCGAGGACGTCCCGAGCCTCAACATCATCGGCGCGACCTACATCCTCCCCGAGCACCACTACGGGAAGGTGAAGGACCCGGTCACCTGGCGTGACCCGAACCCGGTCGGCACCGGTCCGTTCGTCCTGGGCAACTACTCCGACCAGCAGTACTCGATGGACAAGAACCCGACGTACTGGCAGGCGGACAAGATCGCGATCGAGCACCTCGTGCTCCCCGCGACGAACACGCAGCTCGACACCGTCACGCGTGGCTACGACTGGGCGTACTCGTTCATCTCGGACGTCAAGGGCACGTGGGGGGCCGCGTCCGACACGAACCAGTGGTGGTTCCCCGCCGGCGGCGTGATCGGTCTCATCCCGAACCTGACGAAGGCGCCGTACGACGACGTCAACGTGCGCAAGGGCATCTCCTACGCGCTCGACCGCGACGGCATCGCCGAGACCGCCTCCGAGGGCAACCTCAGCGCCGCGGGTCAGACCGGCCTGATCCTGCCGAACCAGGAGCAGTACCTCGACCCGTCGATCCCCGACAAGGGGATGATCACGCAGGACACCGACCGCGCCCTCGCCGAGTTCGCGAAGTCCGGCTACGAGCAGCAGGGCGGCAAGCTCGTCAAGGACGGCAAGCAGCTCGAGATCAACCTGATGACCGCGAACGGCTACTCGGACTGGCTCCGTGCCGCACAGCAGGTGCAGCGTGACCTCGGGAAGATCGGCGTGAAGGTGCAGATCCAGGCACCGCAGCCCGCCGGCTACCAGCAGAACATCAACAACGGCAAGTTCGACATGGCGATGGGCGGCATGGGGAACGGCGACGTCTTCCAGGCCTACAACTCGCTGCTGTCGAGCGACTTCTACCAGCCGGTCGGCAAGTCGACGGTGAACAACTTCGAGCGGTACAGGAACGCGGACACCCAGAAGCTCCTCGACGAGTACCGCGGCACGACCGACCGTGCCGAGCAGCAGCGGATCCTGGACCAGCTGCAGGCCATCGTGTACGACGACCTGCCCGTGATCGGCATGTACTACGGCGGACTCTGGGGCCTGTTCAACACCGGCAAGTTCGTCGGCTGGCCGAGCGCCGAGGACCCGTACATGGCTCCGCAGAACTACGACTCCGCACCGCTGCTCATCTTCACGAAGCTCCGGCTCCGTGACAGCGCAGCAGGCAAGCAGATCCTCGAAGAGCAGAAGACGCAGCAGAAGGAGGCGGGCAAGTGAAGTACATCCTCCAGAAACTCGTCCTCTTCGTCCTGACCCTCTGGGCCGCGGTCACGCTGAACTTCGTGCTCCCGCGCCTCATGCCGGGCAGCCCGTCCGACGCGGCGCTTGCGAAGCTCAGCCAGAACGGTCCGGTCACCGACGCCACGAAGAAGGCCATCGAGGCCCAGCTCGGCGTCCCCAGCGGCAACCTCTGGGACCAGTACGTCAGCTACCTGCACCAGGTCGTCACCCTCGACTTCGGCACGAGCTACACGTTCTACCCGCAGCCGGTCGGTGACCTGGTCGGCCGCGCACTGCCGTACACGCTCGTGCTCGTCGGCACGGTGACGGTCCTGGCGTTCGTCATCGGCACGCTGATCGGTGTCGCTGCGGCGTGGAAGCGCGGCACGTGGCTCGACTCGCTCCCGACCCTGTCCGGCAGCTTCATGTCGACGTTCCCGTACTTCTGGACGGCGCTCCTGCTGCTGTTCTTCCTCGGCTACGTCCTGCACTGGTTCCCGACCACCGGGGCGTCGTCCGCGACGAGCGTCCCGGGCTGGAACGGCACCTACATCGGCGACGTCCTGCGGCACGCGGTCCTGCCGGCCGTGACGATCCTCGTGACGAGCCTCGGCGGCTGGATCATCGGCATGCGCAACGCGATGATCAACACCCTCGGTGACGACTACGTCACCTTCGCCGAGGCCAACGGCCTCCGCGGTCGCACGGTCGCCGTCCGGTACGCCGCGCGCAACGCGATCCTGCCGAACCTGACCGGCTTCGGCCTGGCGCTCGGTGGCGTGGTCGGCGGCTCGGTGCTGGTCGAGCAGGTGTTCGGCTACCCGGGCATCGGCTACCTGCTCTTCAACGCCGTGATCGGGCAGGACTACCCGCTCATGCAGGCCCTCTTCCTGATGATCACCGTGTCGGTGCTCATCGCCAACTTCATCGTGGACGTCCTGTACGGCGTCCTGGACCCGAGGACGCGCCGATGACCGACAACGCGACCGTCGCAGTACGGACCCAAGACAAGCAACAAGACCAGGGCGACCAGCAGGCCCCCTCCAAGCTCCGATCAGCAGGACGACAGTTCGGCGTCGTCTGGAGCAACACGAAGGCCCGCATCGGCCTGTGCATCCTCGGCACCTTCGTCCTCATCGCCCTGTTCGCCCCGCTCCTCGCCCCCTACGGCGGCAGTCAGAACGGCTTCGCGCGGAATGCCGACGCCAGCTGGGCGCACTGGATGGGTACCACCGCCGCCGGCGAGGACGTCCTCTCCCAACTGATCTACGGCGCCCGGGTCTCCGTGCTCGTCGGCGCGGTCGCGGGCCTCCTGTCCACGCTCGTCGCCGTCGCGATCGGCCTGAGCTGGGGCTACATCCGCGGCTGGGTCGCCGAGGTCATCGGGTTCATCGTGAACCTGTTCCTCGTCATCCCGGGCCTGCCGCTCATGATCGTCATCGCGGCCTACCTGCAGAACGGCGGCATCGCGGTGATCATCGCCGTGATCGTCGTCACCGGCTGGGCCTGGGGTGCGCGCGTCCTGCGCAGCCAGACGCAGTCCCTGCGCAGCCGCGACTTCGTCACCGCGGCGCAGTTCTCCGGTGACGGTGCGACGCGCATCGTGTTCCGCGAGATCCTGCCGAACATGACGAGCCTGATCGTCGGCAGCTTCTTCGGCGCGGCGACCAGCGCGATCCTCGCCGAGGCCGGTCTGGAGTTCCTCGGACTCGGCGACTCGTCGATCGTCAGCTGGGGCACGATCCTCTACTGGGCGCAGAACTCGAACGCACTGCTCACCGGCCAGTGGATCCTGCTGTTCGCCCCCGGTCTCTGCATCGCCCTGCTGGCGATGAGCCTCACCCTCATCAACTTCGGCGTCGACGCCGTGTCCAACCCGCGGCTGCGCGAGGGCGCGCGCCGCAAGCGCAAGGAGGTCACCGCATGAGCGGCGCAACCAGCGACGGCCTGGAGGCCCGTGGCGGCACCGCCACGCGCCTCCCGTCCGACGGCACCCAGGCCGAGGTCCTGCTCGACGTCCGCGACCTGTCCGTCGTCTACGAGTCGGCCGGCCAGACGGCCGTCCAGGCCGTCGACCACGTCTCCTTCCAGCTGCGCAAGGGCGAGTTCGTCGGCCTGGTCGGCGAGTCCGGCTCGGGCAAGTCGACCCTCGGCTACGCGCTGACCCGGCTGCAGAAGCCGCCGGCGCGCACCAACGGCGGCAGCATCGTCTTCGGCGGGGCGGACATCCGTGACCTCGACGACGAGGCACTCCGGCAGCAGCGCCAGGGCGGCTTCGCGATGGTGCTGCAGTCCGGCATGAACGCGCTCAACCCGGTGCGCACGATCCGCAACCACTTCATCGACGTCTTCAAGGCCCACGGCCACGTGCCGCGCGAGCGCTGGGACGCCCGGATGCGGGAGCTCATCGGCAAGGTGAAGCTGCCCGAGACGATGCTCGCGCGGTACCCCGGCGAGCTCTCCGGCGGCATGCGGCAGCGCGTGTCGATCGCCCTCGCGCTGTCGCTCGAGCCGCAGCTCATGGTGTTCGACGAGCCGACCACGGCCCTCGACGTCCTCGTGCAGCACGCGGTGATGGACACGATCATCGAGCTGCAGCGGTCCGAGGGGTTCACGGCGATCCTCATCAGCCACGACCTCGGCATCGTGCTCGAGGCCACCGAGCGCGTGCTCGTCATGCACGAGGGGCGGATCGTCGAGGACGGCCGGTCGCTCGAGGTCCTCCGCGACCCGCAGGACGACTACACGAAGATGCTCCTGTCGCACTACGCCGATCCGCGCGCGGAGGTCGTGTCGCTGCCGGGCTTCCCCGATCGGTCGCAGCGGTCGGTCTCCCGTCAGGAGACGACCTCGTCGTTCGCCACCGTCGGGTCGCGTGAGCGCAGTGCCGCGAAGAACCCGATCGTCGTCGACCACCTCGTGAAGACGTACCCGGCGCCCCGCCGCGGTGAGCAGCCCGTGCAGGCGGTCCGCGACGTGTCGTTCACCCTCGAACCCGGGCAGTCGCTCGCCCTGGTCGGCCAGTCCGGCTCGGGCAAGTCGACCATCGCGAAGATGCTCACCGGCGTCGAGCAGCCGACCTCGGGCACGGTGCGCTTCGGCGACACGGACGTGGCGAAGCTCGGGCGGCGGGGGCTCAAGGACCTGCGCTCCGAGGTGCAGATGGTGTTCCAGGACCCGTACGCGGCGCTCAACCCGCTGCACACGGTGGAGTACATCCTGTCCCGGCCGATCGCGAACTACACCGGGCTCCGCGGGCGGGATGCCCGGCGCCGGATGCTCGAGATCCTCGAGACCGTGGGCCTGACCCCCGTCGAGCAGTTCGCGCAGAAGCTCCCGCACCAGCTCTCCGGCGGGCAGCGGCAGCGCGTCGTCATCGCCCGGGCGCTCGCGAGCGACCCGCAGGTGATCATCGCCGACGAGCCGGTCTCGATGCTCGACGTGACGCTGCGGGCCGGCGTGCTCGCGCTGCTCGAGGACCTGCGCGAGCAGTGGGGCGTCTCGCTCCTCTACATCACGCACGACCTGCTGAGCGCGCGGCTCATCACCGACGACATCATGGTGCTGCACGACGGCGCCGTGGTCGAGCGGGGCCGGACGGCCGAGGTGCTGCAGCACCCGCAGGACGACTACACGGTGGCGCTGCTGGACGCGGTACCGAACCCGCGGCGCACACTGCTCGCATGACCACGGTGCACGAGTTCCCGTCCGTCCCGGCCTTCGGGCACCTCCCCACGCCCGAGGGCGTCGACGTCGTCGGCATCGACCTGCCGGTCGGACGGCTCACCGCCTACCGGGTGGTCCCGTCCGGACCGTCGGAGGGCGTCGTGCTCGTCGTCCCCGGGTACACCGGCTCGAAGGAGGACTGGCGCACCTTCATGCCGCTCCTGCGCGAGGCCGGCTGGACCGCGGTCGCGATCAGCCGCCGCGGTCAGGCGGACTCGGCGGCACCGACCGCACCGTCCGACTACGCGTTGGACGAGGAAGCGGCCGACGTCGTCCGGGTCGCGGCACTGCTCGACGACGGCGCGCCCGTGCACCTGATCGGGCACTCGCTCGGCGGGGTCATCGCCCGTGAGGCCGCCATCGCCTCGCCGCAGTCGTTCCGGTCCCTCGTGCAGTTCTGCTCCGGCCCGTACGGCTGGCCCTACCGCAAGGTCACGGAGCTGACGATCCTGCACGACACCGGCGGCAACCTCCGGCAGCTGTTCGACGCCACGAACCCGCTCTGGGCGTACCGACCCGACGAGGAACTCCCCGACGACGCCCGGATGGTCCGCGACCGCTTCGACGCCACGAGCCCGCTGAGCGTCGTCGCCGGCGGGCACATCCTCGAGGACCACACCGACTCGTCCGCCGATCTCCGCGCGACCGGGCTCCCCGTCCTCGTGGCGCACGGCGAGTGGGACGGTGCCTGGCCGATCCCGTGGCAGCGGCAGATGGCGGAGGACACCGGCGCCCGCTACGAGGTCGTCCCCACGAGCTACCACGGCCCCCACGTCGAGAACCCGGCCGCGACCATCGCGCTGTTCGACTCGTTCTTGACGAGCACTGACTCGTCGCAGCACTGAAAGGACCCATCATCACCACGCTGCAGTTCCCCGACGGCTTCCTCTGGGGTGCCGCCACCGCCGCCCACCAGATCGAGGGCAACAACGTCAACAGCAACTGGTGGGTGCACGAGCACGAGCCCGACACCACCATCGTCGAGCCCTCCGGCGACGCCGCGGACAGCTACCACCGCTACCGCGAGGACATCCGCATCGCCGCCGACCTCGGCCTGAACTCCTACCGGTTCAGCATCGAGTGGGCACGCATCGAGCCCGAGCGCGGTCACGTCTCCCGCGCCGAGGTCGACCACTACCGCCGCATGGTCGAGGCCTGCCACGAGGCCGGCATCGAGCCGATCGTCACCCTCATGCACTTCACCGTGCCGCGCTGGTTCGAGCGCGACGGCTTCTGGCGCGCCGACGACGCGGCCGACCTGTTCGCCCGCTACACCGAGGCCGCGCTGCCGGTCGTGCAGGACGGCGTCCGCTACGTCTGCACGATCAACGAGCCGAACATCGCGGCGATGCTCGCCGGGGGAGAGGACGCCGCCAACCTGGTCGCCTACGGCCTGCCGAACCCGGACCTGCACGTGGCGGACCAGCTGCTCGCGTCGCACAAGCGGTCCCGCGAGGTCCTGTCCCAGGTCGCCGGGCTCCAGTCCGGCTGGACCATCGCCACGCAGGCGTTCCGCGCGAACGGCGAGCCCGGCTCCGAGGAGATGCTCCGCGAGTACGGCTACCCGCGTGACGACTGGTACCTCGAGCAGGCCGCGGGCGACGACTTCCTCGGCGTGCAGGCGTACACCCGAACCTTCATCGGGCCGGACGGGCCGCTGCCCGTGTCGAACGACGTCGAGACGACCCTCACCGGGTGGGAGTTCTGGCCGGAGGCGTCGGCCGACGGGCTCCGCAGCGCGTGGGAGCTCTCCGGCCACGTGCCGCTGATGATCACCGAGAACGGCATCGCCACCGCCGACGACTCCCGCCGGGTCGCGTACACGCAGGGCGCCCTCGAGGGGATCCACCGCTGCATCGAGGACGGCATCGAGGTCCTGGGCTACCAGCACTGGTCCCTCCTCGACAACTACGAGTGGGCCTCCGGCTACCGCCCGACCTTCGGGCTCGTCGCGTGGGACCGCGAGACCTTCGCACGGACGCCGAAGGACTCGGCGCGCTGGTACGGGAAGGTCGCGCAGGCGAACGCGCTCGAGACCCGTCGCGACTGACGCGATCCCCTGACGGACTGGAGGCGGGGGGGGCCGCGGGCCCCCCCCCTCCCGGCCGGTGGGCGGGGGCCCTGGGGCCCCCCCGCCTCCAGTCCGTCCATGGGCCCCTCGATCAGCGGGTCGCCTCGTCGCTCGAGGGATCGTCGGCGACGTGGGCCTCGCCGAAGGCGTGCGCGTCGAACCAGGCGAGCAGCACCTCTTCCGCCTTGCGCGACCCGCGCTCGCGGGCGATGTCGAGCGCCGTCCGGTCCTCGGCGTCGAGCACCGTGACGTCCGCGCCCCGTTCGATGAGCGCCTCCGTCGTCCCGCGCCGGTCGAACCAGGCGGCGGCGTGCAGCGGGGCGAAGCCCCAGCGCGGGTCGACCTCGTCGATCCCGGTCGGGTCCGCGCCGAACCCGTCGAGCTCGAGCGAGAGCCCGCCGACGTCCCCGTGACCCGCAGCGCGCACCGCGGGGGCGGCCCACTCGAGCCAGCCGTCCGGCACCGGGCCGTGCCAGCCGTGGGTGGGGCGTGCCTCCAGGTCGGACCACGCCGACTCGGCGACGGGGCGGACCTCGATCACCACGTCGCGGAAGTGCACCGCGAGCTCGCCGGTGGGGGAGAGCAGCAGGCGGAGCTCCCAGACGTCGGCGTCGACGTGGGCGATCTCGCCGCGGGAGACCTGGACGTCGCCGGCGAGGACCGCGAGCGCTGCGGTGTCCGCGGGCTCGAGGACGGCGCGGTGGAACTCGAGCGTCACACGGGCGTGGTTCCAGCGGCGCCAGAGGCCGTCCGGGGTGTCGAGGACCTCGTCGGTCCGGACGACCACGACGGCCCGGACCGTGCGGGTCGGCGCCTCGTCGATGCCGGCGGTGTCCGGGGTGCCGGTCGGCGTCGTCGTCTCGGTCTCGTGCCACTCGGCGATGCGGGCCTCGTTCCACGTCACGGACGCGAGGGCGGCGACGGACGGGGGTGCATCGGTGACCAGACGGGCGAGGTGCTCGGCGTAGCCCTCGACGTCCTCGAGGGAGACGTACCCGACCCCGGGCCAGCCCACTCGACTCCATCGCACGGGGTCGACCCTACCGAATCGCCCTGCCGTTCGACTGTGCTCTGATATACTGACATGTGAAATCGGAACAGGAAGGCCTCCATGTCGCTCGTCGAGTACCTGCAGCTGCTTCGTCGTTCGTGGCTGGTGATCACCTGCACCGCGCTGCTCGGCATCGCGGCGGCGAGCTCGTTCCTGCTGGTGGTCACACCGCAGTACACGACGTCGACGCGGCTCTACATCTCGGCGTCTGCGGGCGACGGAGCGGTGGCCAGTGAACTCACGCAGAGCAACTCGTTCGCCGTGCAGGCCGCCGTGACGTACGCCGGCGTCGCCGCCAGTCCGCTCGTGCTGCAGCGCGCGATCGACGAGCTGCACCTCGACGAGTCCGCCCGAGACCTCGCGACGCGCGTGACGGCCACGACGAAGGACGGGACGGCGCTGCTCGACATCGCGGTGACCGATTCCGACCCGTCACGGGCGGCGGAGACGGCGAACGCGATCGCCGTCGCCTTCGGCGATGTCCTCACGTCGAAGCTCGAGCCTGCGCGTGACGGCGACCGCCCGCTCGTCTCCAGCACGGTCATCGCTCCCGCCATCGCCCCCGCGGCGCCGACCGCTCCCCGCCCGGTCCCGGTCATCGTCGCCGGGTTCGTGCTCGGGACGGCCGTGGGCGTCGGCTTCGCCGTCCTGCGCAAGGTGCTCGACACCCGGCTGCGCAGCGTCGCCGCGATCGAGGACGCGACCGAGGTGCCCTACCTGGGCAGCATCCTGCACGACCCCGAAGCACCCGTCCGTCCCCTGCTCCTGCAGCACGACCCGCGCAGCGCGGCGGCAGAGGCGGTCCGTCGGGTGCGCGCGGCGCTCGAGTTCGTCCGGTTCCCGGAAGGGCGGGCGACCTTCGTCGTCACCAGCGCCGGTGCGTCGGAAGGGAAGAGCTACAGTGCGGCGAACCTCGCGCTCGCCCTTGCCGAGACCGGGTCGCGTGTCGCCCTCGTGGACAGCGACCTCCGTCGCCCGCAGGTCGCGGAGCGCTTCGGGCTCGAGGGGGCTGCCGGACTCAGCGACCTGTTGATCGGACGACTCGAGCTGTCGGACGTCCTGCAGCCGTGGGGGCGCCAGGGCCTCGTCGTGCTGCCGTCCGGCCCCGTGCCACCGAACCCGTCCGAGCTCCTCGGGTCGCCGGCGATGGGTGCGCTCGTCGACGAGCTGCAGCAGCACTTCGACTACGTCGTCATCGATGCGCCACCGGTGCTGCTCGTCGCCGACGCCGCCGTCCTCAGCCGCTTCGCTTCGGTGCTGCTCGCGGTTCCGCACGGCAGGGTCAGCCGCACGACGATCGCGGCGGCGATGCGGACGCTCCGCGGGGTGGGCGCGAACGTGATCGGGTCGATCGGTACGCTCGTACGGCCGACGGAGGGTGATCAGCCCTACCGCTACGGCGCTTACGGAGCCGCTTACGGAGCTGAGGAGACGGAGCCGGCGGCAGAGGTGCAGTCGGCTCTGGTCGTCGGTGGTCCCGCGCGACCGGGGTCGCGAGCATGAGCGTCACGCTCGTCACCGGCGGCGCCGGGTACATCGGTGCGCACGTCGTGCGGGCGCTGCTCGCCAGCGGCGACCGCGTGGTCGTGGTCGACGACCTGTCGACGGGATTCGCCGACCGCGTCGACGTCCCGATCGCACGACTCGACCTTGCCGGCGCCGGTGCCTCCGAGGCACTGGCCTCGGTGCTCGAGGAGGAGCGGGTCGACAGCGTGGTGCACCTGGCCGCGCTGAAGGACGTCGGTGAGTCCGTCGCCGACCCGGAGCGGTACTACCGGGTCAACGTCCTCGGGGTCGTGCACGTGCTCGAGGCCATGCGGCGAGCGGGGGTGCGCGACCTGGTGTTCTCGTCCTCGGCCGCCGTCTACGGGAACGTCGACAGCGAGAGCGTCGACGAGGACGCACCCTGTCGCCCGATCAACCCCTACGGTCGCTCGAAGCTCGTCGGTGAGTGGGCGATCGAGGACGCCACACGCGCCTGGGGGCTGCGCGCCCTCCGGCTGCGCTACTTCAACGTCGCCGGCGCGGGCGGTCGGCACCTGCGGGACCGCGTTGCGGCCAACCTCATCCCGATCGTGCTCGACCGGGTCCGACGGGGCGAGCCCGCTCAGGTCTTCGGTGCCGATCACCCCACCGTGGACGGCACCTGCGTTCGTGACTACGTCCACGTCGAGGACCTCGCAGATGCCCACGTCGCAGCGGTGCATGCGCTCCGATCGGACCGCACGGGCGACGACGCCCTGAACATCGGTACCGGCAGGGGGGCCTCCGTCCGCGAGGTCATCGACGTCATCGGAGCGGTGACCGGGGCCGCGGCCGAGGCGCGGGTGGTCGACCGGCGCGTGGGTGACCCGGCGGCGATGGTCGCGAACCCCGCACGAGCGCAACGACTCCTCGGCTGGCGGGCTCGTCGGGACCTGCGAGAGATCGTGCGCTCCGCCGGCGAGTGACGATGATGGCGGAGGGCGGTGCCGGTCGGTGCCGCCCTCCATCGTCGTGACCTCCCCTGTGTGATCGTCGTCGTCTCCGGTGCGTCACCGGGGCGAGGACGAACCTCACACGGTCGGGGCGACAGGACGCCACCGCAGGACGGCGTGGAACCAGGGGAGGACCAGCCAGGGCGCGGCCGTCGAGGCGATCGCGACCGGGACCGGGGTGCCGAGGGCGGTGAGGGTGACCACGAGCGTGCCGAGCGAGGCTCCGAGCGTGACCAGCCGCAGTGCCATGAGTTCGCGCCACGACCGGCGGTAGCGCATGAACGCAGTCGTCGTCGACGCCAGCCAGAGCGCCACCGCGAGGAGCAGCACGGCCGGTGCCGGCGCGACGCGGAGGTCGGCGAGCAACGCACCCGGCGCCGTCAGGAGGGGGAGTGCCACCGCTGCGGCCATCCCGGCGACCACGGCCATCGCAGCCGCAGCTGCAGTCACCCAACCGAGCGAACGGAGTGCGTCGATCCTCCTGTCCGGACGGTTCCCGGCCCGCGCCTGGTCCGCCTCGCGTCGGAAACGGGCCACGAGCAGTGGTGACACGGCGACCAGTGCCATCTGCAGCGGTCCGGCGACGAGGGTCGTGCTGGTCCGCACCGCACCGGCTTCGACGAGCCCGCTCGTCCATCCGACCATCGTGACCACGGCTGCCGGGACGCAGCCGACCAGGAACCCGTCGAGCATCATCCACGGGATGTCCCGGCCGACGGTCCGGAGGTACGTGCGCACCGCGATGTGCGTCCCGGGTGCGTGACGGAGCAGGAGGGTCGCGGCCGCAGACCACGTCGCGACCGCGAGGGAGCCCGTCACGACGACGATCCGCGTGCGCTCGCCGATCGGGGGGCCGGACGCGAGGGCAGTGGCACCGAGCGCGAGGACGGCGAGGTGGACGGCGTCCCCGGCGGCGGCGCGGCGGAACCGCCCGCTGGCGAGCTCGGTGGTCCTGGCGGCGTTCCACGCTGAGGCACCGAGCAGTGCCATCACGAGCGCCGCGGCACCCCACCCCAGCGCGAGCCGATGTGCGACGACGCCGACAGTGAGCGCTGCTGGCAGTGCCGCGGCGACCTGGAGGCGGAGGCCGGTGGTGCGGTGTGCGTCGGCGGCGGCAGGGTCTCCTGCGCACCACGTCAGCACCGGCTGCGTGACCCCGGCGAGGGTGGCGAGCGCGACGTAGTGCACCGAGAGGACCAGGGCGAGCGCTCCCCATCGCTCCGGCGGCAGGGCTGTCGTGCCGATGAGTGTCAGGGTCACCTGGCCCACGCTGAGGAGCACCTGCGCGAGGAGAGGCCATCGGAACTGTCGCACCGTGTGAGTATATCGTATGATATTGATATGACAGCAGACGCTCCCCTCGAATTCGACGCGCTCCCCAGGCGCGCACTGACCGGGATCCCGGTGGTCGTGGCCGACCGCGGTCAGGCCGTCGGACACCTCATCGACCTGGCACGTGCCGGCCGCCCCGGTGACGTGCACCTGGCGAACTCCTACGTGATGTCGCTCGCCGCGCGTGCCCCCGAGTACCGCCGGATCCTGATCGAGTCGGCCGCCGTCTACCCCGACGGCAAGCCGCTCTCGTGGGCATCCCGACTGCTACCGGGTCCGCGGTTGTCGCAGGTGCGCGGGCCGTCGCTCTTCCCGGACGTGCTGGATCGAGGGCGCGCTCGGGGTGTCCGGCACTACCTGCTCGGCAACACGGACGAGGTGCTCGAGATGATGCGTCGCGAACTCGAGCGACGCTTCCCCGGAGTCCTGATCGTCGGGACGCACAAGTCGTACTTCCGACCGATGACCGACGAGGAGCAACGCGCGCAGGACGACGACATCCGCGCCGCGGACCCGGACATCGTGTGGGTCGGCCTCGGCACTCCGCTGCAGGACGCCGAGACCCGGCGTCTGGCGCGCGAGGTCGGGGTGCTCGCGATCGGCGTCGGGGTGGTGTTCGACTTCGTCGCGGGTACCAAGGCGGAGGCCCCGGCGTGGACCACACGACTCGGTGTCGAGTGGTTGTTCCGCCTCTGCTCCGAACCCCGACGCCTGTGGCGACGGTACCTCGTGGGCAACGCGGTGTTCCTCTGGGCGGTGCTCCGTCAGCTCGCGTCCCGGACCCGCTCGTGACGCCCTCGCGCGGTCTCGCCCCCGATCTCGTCGTCCTCAGCCAGGTACCGCCGCCCGTGCACGGCCAGACGCTCATGACGAAGCGGACCCTCGACCTGCTCGCTCGTGACGGTTGGATGCTGCGTCTGGTGGACCGGAGGTTCAGCCGGAGCATCGACGAAGTCGGCGCCCCCGGTGTGCGCAAGATGCTCGCGGCCGTCGGTCTCGCCGCTCGACTCGGAGGGCAGGTGATCCGCCGACGCCCCGACGCCGTGCTGCTGTTCGCGACCACCAGGACGGCGTCCTTCTGCGTCGACGTCGTCCTCGTCCGCCTGCTCCGAGCGGTGCGGGTCCCCGTCGTCCTGACCATCCACTCGGTGGGATTCCGCCGGATCGCGGCGAGGAGTGCGGTCGGCGCCGCTGCGGTCCGGAGCCTGCTCGGAGCAGCCGAGGCAGTGGTGTGCCTCGGGCCGACCCTGACCGCCGATGTCCGACCGTTCGTGCGCACCGACCGGGTCCGGGTCATCCGGAACACCCCGGCGGAGGTGCCGCCCGTCAGCGTGGCGGAGCGGCAGGTCCAGGGCAGGCGGACCGTGCTCTGGCTGTCGAACCTGATGCCCGGGAAGGGTGCCGAGACGTTCGCGCACGTCGCTGCCGACCTCGCCGACCACGACGTCGACTTCCGCATGGTCGGACCGGTCGCTGACGATGCCACCGCCGCGGCGGTCCGATCGATCGTCGCCGGGTCCGCCGTCCGCTCCCGCTTCCACCTCGACGGGCCGGCGTACGGTGCCGCCAAGTGGGAGGCGGTCCGCGGAGCGACCGTGCTGGCCTTCACCTCCGAGCTCGACGAGGCCCAGCCGCTCACGATCGTCGAGGCCATGGCCTGCGGTACTCCGGTGGTCGCTTTCGACCGCGGCGGCATCGCGGACCTCGTCGAGCACGGCGTGACGGGGTTCCTCGCCGAGCCGGGCGACACCGCGGCGTTCGCTGCACACCTCCGGCAGATCCTCGACGACCCCGGTCTCGCCGCGCGACTACGGCGGGGAGCACTCGACGCCTACGCCGCCCGGCACGCTCCGGACACCCACGTCCAGGCATGGCGGGACCTCTTCGACCACCCCCGAACCACTTCCACGATCTCCAGGAGGACCAGATGACCACCCGACCCACCACCACTCGACCCATCGTGCTCGTGACCGGCGGAGCAGGCTTCATCGGCTGTGCGCTGTCCCGCGTGCTCGCCCCGACGTCGGCGCGGTGGATCGCGGTCGACGCCCTGCACCCGCAGGTGCACGCCGAGCGCCGACGCCCGGACGCGCTCGACCCGGCTGCCGAGCTCGTCGTCGCTGACGTCACCGATCCCGATGCATGGGATGCACTGCTCGCGACGGTGCGACCGGACGTCGTGGTCCACCTCGCTGCGGAGACCGGGACGGCCCAGTCCCTCGACGAGGCGACCCGTCACGCCGACGTCAACGTCTGTGGGACGACCGTGATGCTCGACGCCCTCGGCCGTCACGGTGTCCTCCCGTCCCGCATCGTGCTCGCGAGCAGCCGCGCCGTCTACGGCGAGGGCGACTGGCTCGACACCGTGTCCGGTGCCGTGGTCCGCCCCGGGCAGCGGACGCACGACCAGCTCGAGGCCGGGGCGTGGGACCATGCCGGCGCGACCTCGATGCCCTCGGACGCACGACGGACCGTGCCGGCACCGACGAGCGTGTACGGCGCGACGAAGCTCGCTCAGGAGCACGTCCTGGGTGCGTGGTGCGCTGCTCGCGGTGTGGGTCTCGCCGTCCTCCGGCTGCAGAACGTGTACGGGCCGGGCCAGTCGCTGACGAATCCGTACACGGGCATCGTCTCGCTGTTCTCGCAGCTCGCGCGTCGCGGTGACTCCATCCCGGTCTACGAGGACGGTGCGATCGTCCGCGACTTCGTGCACATCGAGGACGTGGCCGGTGCGCTCGCCGCGGCGGTCACGGGCGGCCCGGAGGTCGAGGGCGCGCCGATCGACGTCGGGTCCGGTGTGGCGACCACGATCCTCGACCTCGCGCAGCGGATCGCGGCGTTCCACGGCGCTCCGGCCCCGCGCATCACAGGCGCGTACCGGGACGGCGACGTCCGCGCGGCGTCGTGCACCGTCGAGGACGCTGCCGCTCGCCTGGGGTGGACGCCGCGGTGGTCCGTCGGTGCCGGTGTTGCGGACCTGCAGACGTGGATCGACCGGTGTCTGCGCGAGGACGTGCCCGCACTGGTGTCTCGTAGATGGGTCAGTACCCCTCGGGCGCCGGGGCGACGACGTTGGACCGCCCCTGGTCGTCGACCTGGGGCTGCGACGGCGTGACGATGCGGTTGCCCTCGGAGTCCTCGTCGAACGAGACCGCCCCGACCGCCTCGACCCGCACGTAGTTGAGCTTGCCGGACACGGTCATCGTGTCGAGATCGCGCCCCGCGGTGACCTGCGTCTTCGACGCTCGGATCTCGAGCGAGCTGCAGGAGCCGTCGAGTCGGACGACTGCGTCGTCCTCGGTCACCACGGCCTTGCCGTCAGGGCAGGTGACGGCCGCGGCCGTCGTGACCGACGTGGACGGGGATGACGAGGGCGAGGGGTGCGTGTCGCCGTGTGCCGAGCAGCCAGCGAGGCCGGCCACGAGGGCGAGGCCGACGGCGACCGGGGCGGTACGACGGGTGGAGGTGTGGAGCGTCATGGTCAGGGACCTTTCGTGTGGCGGGTGGTCGGAGCCGACAGCGGGATGGTCGTCGGCGGGTCCCGTCGCGCGTCCGACCCGAGGGACAGTCCGATGAGGACCGCCGTCGGACCGATCGCGAACGGGTAGATCAGGGTGTTGTCGGTGGCCGCCGTGACCAGCAGGGCGAGGAACGCGGCGAGCGCTGCCCAGTGCACGGCGTCGTCGGTGCGCTGCGCAGCGCGGGCGATCCGGACGAGGGTGGTCACGGCAGCGAGGGCGAAGAGGGAGACGCCGATCCAACCGGTGTCGTGCAGGAGCCGGAGCCAGTCGTTGTGCGGCTGCCGGATGCCGACGAACGTCTCGGTGACGAGCCGCGCGGCGCTCCCCGGCCCGTGGCCGACCAGCGGTGCGCTTCTCGCGTGGTCGGCCACGACGTCCCAGAGCTTCGCGCGTCCGGACGTGTTGATGGCGACCCCACCGAGCATCGCGTTGTCCCCCGAGGTGAACCGGCCGCGGTAGGACGGCACCCACGTCCACACGGCAGCGAGTGTCGCGCCGGCACCGACGACGGCGAGGATCGCAAGGCGGATCCTGTGGCCCACCGGTCGGCGGGTCACGAGGACGACGAGGACGAGGAGAGCCACCACCGACGCTGTGCGGGAGAGGCTCGCGACGATGCCGACGACGATGACCGCGGGGGCGATCCGCAGCAGCCACGGTCCGGCGCGGAGTGCGGCTGCAGCGGCGAGCATCGGCAGTGCGGCGAGGGCGTACGAACGGATGCCGTCGGTCAGCAGCCCGAGGGTCTGTTGGACGGCGAACAGCGCGGTGGCGAGCAGGCCAGAGGCGGCGAACCACCGGAGGACACGATCCGCGATGTCGGGGGTCGCCTGGAGGGCGACGAAGGCGGGCAGCAGGAGGAGGATCGTGTAGGCGGCGACGTTCTGCAGACCGTCGACGTCCGGTGCGAAGAGGGCCCGTCCGAACGCGAGCGCGAGGAACAGCAGACCCGGGACGGCGACCGGCGATCGAGACCCGATCAGCATGGGCGCGAGCGCCGTGCATGCGGCTGCGCTGCCCGCGGTGACGATCCCGCTCACCGAGGTCGACCCCACGTGGAGCACCGACGTCACGCCCGCGAGCACGCCCACCAGGGCCGCGAGCGCCGTGATGGCGTGGACGGTCCGGATCCCCTGCCCGGGCTGCACCACCATCACGTCTCGCATAGCAAATGTTAGTATATCAGAGTGAGTTGCCTCCCCATTCCTCCTGATCCGATCCGCCTCTCGATCGTCATCGCTGCGTACAACGCGCAGGCGACCCTGCAGCGGGCCATCGCCAGCTGCTTGACGCAACGTGTCGACGAGCCGTTCGAGGTGCTCGTCGTCGACGACGGGTCGACTGACAGCACCGCGGCCGTCGCGCGGTCGTTCGGTCCCGAGGTCCAGGTGCTGTCGTCGGACGGGAACCGCGGACGCTCCGCTGCACGGAACGCCGCGATCGAGGCGGCCCGCGGCTCCGTCATCGTGCCCCTCGACGCCGACGACCGGATGCTCTCCGGGCGTCTCGCCGCGCACGTCGCCGCCCTCGACGGCAACCCGTCCGCGGTCGCCGTGTTCGGACGTTCGATCGGGGTCCACCCCGGGGGCACGCGCCCATGGCCGCTGATGCCCGGAACACCGCAGGGTGTCGACGAGGCCTTCGCCCGAGGCAGGATGGCGGTCAACCACCCCGCGTGCGCGTTCCGGCGGTCGTGGTGGGAGGCGCTCGGTGGGTACGACGAGCAGGTCCGGGTGGCGGAGGACTTCGACCTGTTCCTGCGTGGCTGGACGCCCGGCGCGTACCTTCCGCACGACGACGTCGTCCTCGAGTACACGATCAGTGGCAGGTTCCCCTCGTGGCAGTACTGGTGGGCCAACGAGCGGCACCGCCGCGCGATCGTGGCCCGCGCCGGTGATCCGGCGCAACCGTTCGTCGACCACCTGCACCGCGCCTCCCGTCCGGCGTTGCACGGCCTGGAGGTGCTGCGTTGGTCCGCCTCGTCGGTGCGCGACCGCACGGCTCGCCGCAACGGCCGCTGACACGGGGAAGGCCCCCTCCGCAGTGCGGAGGGGGCCTTCTCGTCGTGACCGTCAGTTCTCGGTGATCGTGATCGTCCGGGTCTGCTGCTCACCGACCGGTCGGTCGTTCAGCAGCTGCGTGAAGGTGATCGTGTGCTCACCGACCGTCAGGTCCTTCGGGCTGATCTCACCGAACCAGCCTTCGCCGTTCGCGGTGACCGTGGTGATCTCGCTGCCGTCGGTGTCCGTGATCCGGACCTGCGCGCCCGGGGTCGCCCAGCCGATGAAGGACGGCTTCGGCCACCAGTTGGTGTAGCCGTCGGTCGGGGCCTCGATGCGCAGCGGGTCAGCCGCGATCGTGTACTGCACAGAGGTCTCCGTCGTGGCGTCGTTGAACGTCTGGCGGAAGTGCAGCGTGTGCGTGTCGTAGGACAGCGCCTTCTCGCTCACGATGCCGAACCAACCGTCGTCGTTCGCCTGGACGTGCGCCAGACGGGTGGTGCCGTCGGTGTCGAACACGTCGACCCAAGCGCCCGGCGTCGCCCAACCGATGTACGACGGGTTCGGCCACCAGCTCGAACCGCCGTCCTGAGGAGAGTCGATCTGGAAGGGCTTGTGCGCGATCGTGATCGAGACCGTCTTGGTGTTCGTCGCGCCGTTCGCGGTCTGGGTGAACGTCAGCGTGTGCTGCCCGTTCGCCAGCGCCTTCGCGCTCGTCACGCCGAACCAGCCCTCGGAGTTGATGTCCTCGCTGCCGAGGACGTTGTCGTTCTCGTCCGTGATCGTCACGTGACCGCCCGGGGTGCCCCAGCCGATGAGGGCCGGGTTCGGGTACCAGGCCGTGCTCCCGTCGACCGGGGAGTCGATCGTCAGGTCGCGGATCGAGTCGATGGTGACGGTCCGCGTGATCGTCTCGGTCTCGCCGCCGGGCTTCGTCTGCGTGATCACGAAGGTGTGCACGCCGTCACGCAGGGTGGCCGTGCTGACCTTGCCCCACCAGCCGTTGTCGTCCACGGTGGCGCTGCCGATCTCCGGCCCGCCGACGCCGTCCTGGATCCGGACGGTCGACTCTGCGGTACCCCAGCCCATGAAGTACGGCGTGCGGTTCGCGGTGGCGCTGTTGTCCTCCGGGCTCTGCACCGAGAAGGGGCGGGACACCCCGGCCGGCTTGGTCACGGTCACCGAGGAGCTCCCGGATGCCGTGAAGGCGCCGTGGTCGCTCGAGCCGGAGACGGTGAAGGTCGCGTCACCGGTACCCGGCGTCACGCCTTCGATCGGCAGGCTCCAGCGGGTCTTCGTACCCTTGGCAAGCGTCCAGCCGGCAGCCGTGCTCACCGTGACGGTGGCCTTCGCACCATCGTCCTTGACCTGCACGGTCGCGGAAGACCGGCTGTCCGTCTGCCAGGTCGAGCCGTCGGCGGAGGTCTGGGCCTTCGCGGTACCCGCGACGAACTTCGTGCCGGCCGGAGCCGTGACCTCGAACGTGGTGCCCGTGAGCGACGTCAGGTCCGCGGTGGCCTCCAGGCCCGCGAACACGTCCTGCTGCTCACCGACCTTCACCTCGGTGTCGAACCCGAGCGCCGTCGATGCGATGCCGCCGTTCTCGATGACCGGTTCGGCGACGGTGGCGGAGAAGGTGCCGTGCGCGATGACCTGCTCGGTCTTCGCGGGGATGACGTCGACGGTTCCGCCGGTGAGGGTGTCGCCGGCCTTCTGGCCGTCGAGGATCTGGAGCTTGAACTGGATCTTGCGGAAGGAGTTCGACCAGGTGTTGTCGCCGCTGATGGTCGCGGTCGTGCCGTCTGCCGACACGGTGCCGCCGACGGTGCTGCCCTTGCCGTCGCCACCGCGGACGGCGGCGAACTTGGTCCCGGCAGGGGCGTGGAGCGTGACCTCACCCTGACGCGAGGCCGAGGACGACATCGTGCCGGAGACCCAGTCGGTGGTCTGCCCGGCGGGCGTCGCGGGGACGTCGAAGGCGACCTTCGAGCCGGTCTTGGCCGCGAACGAGCCCTCGCCGACGACCGTGTCCGTCCCCGCCGTCTTGATGGTGGCGGTGCCGCCGTTCAGGGTCGAGTCGGCTGCTGCGTCGTCGTTCACGCGCAGCTTGAGCTGGATCTTGCGGTAGTCATCGGCCCAGGTGTTGTCGCCCTTGAAGAACGCACTCTGGCCGTCGCTGCTGACCTGCCCCGTGATGGTCGAGCCGTTGCCGACACCCTCGCCGCGTGCTTCGACGATCGTCGTGCCCGCGGGAGCCTTCAGCTCGAGCTCACCCTTGGTGTTCTTCGAGATCGATCCGTCGATCCAGTCCGTCGTCGTCCCCGGCGCCGCGACCGGCACCTTCGGGAACGTGATCGTGGAGCGGCTGACTGGCGTGGTCACCGGCGAGGTCGCGTCGATCGCGACTGCGCCGTGGTTGGTCGAGCCGGTGATCTTGTAACCGAGGGTCCCGGCCCCGTCGGGCGTCTCGCCATCGGCCTTCACCGGAGCCAGCCAGCGGAGCTGGTAGCCCTGCTCCTGCACGAAGTAGGACGACGAGCTGTCGAAGGTGCCGGTGAGCTTTTCGCCGTCGACCTTGGTGACGCTGAGGGCGAGCGAGTCGCTGTCGCGCCAGGCCTCGCTGTTGTTCTTGCGCCACTGCCCCTTGAGCGTGGAGCCCGCCGCGAACGTCGTGCCGGACGGCGCGGTCAGCTCGACCGAGGCCTTCAGCTCGGTGTACTTGGTCGTCGCCTCCGTGCTGAACGGCACGTCGACCGTCCCACCACGAACCAGCGCCGTGCTGTCCGAGGCAGCCGCGGTGACGCCGCCGTTCTGGACGGCGACGGTGGCGGAGAAGGTGCCGTGGGCGACGATCTGCTTGGTGTCGCTCGTAATGATGTCGGCGGTTCCGCCGGTGAGGGTGTCGCCGGCCTTCTGGTCGTCGAGGATCTGGAGCTTGAACTGGATCTTGCGGAAGCTGTTCGAGAAGGTGTTGTCCTTCTCGATGGTCGCGGTCGTGCCGTCCGCCGAGACGGTGCCGTTGACGAAGCTGCCCTTGCCGCCGCCGCCGCGGACGGCGGCGAACTTGGTGCCGGCGGGGGCGTGGAGCGTGACGTCGCCCTGTCGCGAGGCCGAGGACGACATCGTGCCGGAGATCCAGTCGGTGGTCTGCCCGGCGGGCGTCGCGGGGACGTCGAAGGCGACCTTCGAGCCGGTCTTGGCCGCGAACGAGCCCTCGCCGACGACCGTGTCCGTCCCCGCCGTCTTGATGGTGGCGGTGCCGCCGTTCAGGGTCGAGTCGGCTGCTGCGTCGTCGTTCACGCGCAGCTTGAGCTGGATCTTGCGGTAGTCGTCGGCCCAGGTGTTGTCGCCGGAGAAGAATGCGCTCTGGCCGCCGTTGCGGATCTGGCCGGTGATGGTCGAGCCGTTTCCGACGCCGAGGCCGCGCGCTTCGATGATCGTGGTGCCCGCGGGAGCCTTCAGCTCGAGTTCACCCTTGGTGTTCTTCGAGACCGATCCGTCGATCCAGCCCGTCGTCGTCCCCGGCGCGGCGACCGGCACATCCGGGAACGAGATCGTGGAAGACAGCGAGATCAGCGTCGGGTCGCCAACAAAGTCAAGTCCTGTGCCAGAGTAGCTCAGCCATCGATTCGTCCAGCTTGTGTAACCGGGAACTGGCGGCGCATAACTGCTGGTGGGCGAACCGATGACCAAACCCGAGTCACTCACGAGTTTACCGTCCTCGAGATGCCAACTGGGTGCGCTCGCGCAGTTTACATGTGGGCCAAGTACCGTTTGCGTCCGACCGGATGCCGAGGTATTCGTGAACCTGCCAAGGCAATACCCGCCGTCCGCTCTCAGCCGATAACCGTTCGCCGTGAGCAGGGCGTCGAAAGCCGGCGCCTGTTCAAGAGCTTGCTGCAGGCTTGCGTAGCTCTTGTAGAACGTTTCCGTTGCGTTACCTGCCGCTCGCTGGCTGGGCGTGACGATGCTCGAACCGCTTTGGAAGAGGAGCTTGACACGAGGCGCGCTCTCTGCGCGCGTCGCAGCATGTGCAGGCGCGACGACGGTGACGCCGACGGCGAGGGACGAGAGGGCGACGCCGGTCGCGACGGCCCTCCGGAGGAATGACTTCATGTGAAGAGATGTCTTTCGGATCGAGGCCACGCGCGCAGGACAGCGCCGGGCACTGGTCATAGGACATAAGAAATATCAGCCATGTTCCTGAGGTTCTGCCGAGTGCGATGACTACGGCGGGCTTGCGCCCATTGGACTCAACTTCGGGCCGATGGACTTGACGTACCCCCATACCCGAGTAAACTTGAGTGCAGCGGACGCAACTCCGCGTAGGCTTCAGCAAGACCACGAACCCAACCGAAGGAGCACCACAACATGGGACGTGCAGTAGGCATCGACCTCGGAACCACCAACTCGGTCGTCAGCGTGCTCGAGGGTGGCGAGCCCACCGTCATCGCGAACGCCGAGGGGCTCCGCACCACGCCGTCGATCGTCGCCTTCACGAAGGACGGCGAGGTCCTGGTCGGCGAGACCGCGAAGCGCCAGGCCGTCACGAACGTCGACCGCACCATCGCCTCCGTGAAGCGCCACATCGGGACCGACTGGAAGGTCGACATCGACGGCAAGAGCTACACGCCGCAGGAGATCTCGGCCCGTACCCTCGGCAAGCTCAAGCGCGACGCCGAGCAGTACCTCGGTGAGGACGTCACCGACGCGGTCATCACCGTGCCGGCGTACTTCAACGACGCCGAGCGCCAGGCCACGAAGGACGCCGGTGAGATCGCCGGCCTCAACGTCCTCCGCATCATCAACGAGCCGACCGCTGCGGCGCTTGCCTACGGCCTCGACAAGGGCAAGGAGGACGAGCTCATCCTGGTCTTCGACCTCGGTGGCGGCACGTTCGACGTCTCCCTGCTCGAGGTGGGCAAGGACGACGACTTCTCCACGATCCAGGTCCGTGCGACCTCGGGCGACAACCGCCTCGGCGGTGACGACTGGGACCAGCGCATCGTCGACCACCTCGTCAAGAAGTTCAAGAGCGAGCACGGCGTCGACCTGTCGACCGACAAGATCGCGAAGCAGCGCCTGAAGGAAGCGGCGGAGCAGGCCAAGAAGGAGCTGTCGTCGCAGATGTCGGCGAACATCCAGCTCCCGTACCTGACGCTCACCGCCGAGGGCCCGCTGAACCTCGACGAGACCATCTCGCGCGCGCAGTTCGAGCAGATGACCTCCGACCTGCTCGACCGCACCAAGAAGCCCTTCAACGACGTCATCAAGGAGGCCGGTGTCTCGGTCAACGACATCGCGCACGTGGTGCTCGTCGGTGGCTCGACCCGCATGCCCGCCGTGGCCGAGGTCGTCAAGAGCCTGACCGGTGGCAAGTCGCCGAACCAGGGCGTCAACCCGGACGAGGTCGTCGCCGTCGGCGCCGCACTGCAGGCCGGTGTCCTGAAGGGTGAGCGCAAGGACGTCCTGCTCATCGACGTCACGCCGCTCTCGCTCGGCATCGAGACCAAGGGCGGCCTGATGACGAAGCTCATCGACCGCAACACGGCGATCCCGACGAAGCGCAGCGAGACCTTCACGACCGCCGACGACAACCAGCCGTCGGTCGCGATCCAGGTCTTCCAGGGCGAGCGCGAGTTCACCCGCGACAACAAGCCGCTCGGCACCTTCGAGCTCACCGGCATCGCACCGGCTCCCCGCGGTGTGCCGCAGGTCGAGGTCACGTTCGACATCGACGCCAACGGCATCGTGCACGTGTCCGCGAAGGACAAGGGCACCGGCAAGGAGCAGTCGATGGTCATCTCCGGCGGCTCGTCGCTGCCGAAGGAGGACATCGAGCGCATGGTCCGCGAGGCCGAGGAGCACGCCGCCGAGGACAAGGCCCGTCGTGAGGCGAACGAGCGTCGCAACCAGGCCGAGCAGCTCGTCTACTCGATCGAGAAGCTCATCAAGGAGAACGACGACAAGCTCCCCGCGGACGTCAAGTCCGAGGTGCAGGCCGACGTCGACTCCCTCAAGTCGGCCCTCGCGGGTGACGACGACGAGGCCGTGAAGACCGCGTTCGACAAGCTCAACGAGTCGCAGGGCAAGCTCGGCCAGGCCATCTACTCGCAGCAGGACGCGGGCGCCGCGGCCGGTGGCGAGCAGCCGACCGCCGACCAGCCCCAGCAGGACGACGAGGACATCGTCGACGCCGAGGTCGTGGACGACGAGGACGACAAGGACAAGAAGTAACGCATGGCTGACGACACCAAGAACCCGGACCCGCAGGACGAGAACCTGCCTGGAGGCTCGGCTGACGGTGCGCAGGCAGGGCGCGGCCCGGCGGACGGTTCCGCCGGGCCCGCCGGCTCCGCAGGCGCCGGTCACCCCGACGGGTCGGAGGACGGCGCGACGGCTGACGTCGACGGCGCCGAGGACCTGATCGAGGCCGAGGGCCCCGACGTCGAGGTCCCCACGGACCTCTCGCCGGAGGACCAGGCGCTCCTCGACGACGCCGCCCGCGGAATCGCCGAGGACAAGCTGAGCAGCGAGGACCGCGACCTCGTCGCAGAGATGCGGGCGGACATGCTCCGCGCGCAGGCCGAGCTGGTGAACTTCCGGAAGCGCGTCGAGCGCGACCGTGAGGCGAACCGCGACGCCGCCATCGCCGAGGTCGTCCGCGCCCTGCTGCCGGCCCTCGACGACCTGACCCGCGCCGAGGCCCACGGCGACCTGACCGAGGGCCCCATGCAGGTCATCGGGCAGAAGATCCGCGGTGGCTTCGAGAAGTTCAAGCTGGTGCAGATCGGCGAGAAGGGCGAGCTCTTCGACCCGAACGTGCACGAGGCGATCGTGCAGCTGCCGACGCCGGGTGCGACCGACCAGACCGTGGCGGACGTCGTGGAGCCGGGCTACAAGCTCGGCGACCGCGTGCTCCGCGCGGCCAAGGTCGCCGTCGCGGTCCCCGCCTGAGGCTCGGGAAGGAGGTAGGGATTCATGGCCAGTCAGGACTGGTTCGACAAGGACTTCTACAAGGTCCTCGGCGTCGACAAGACGGCGAGCGACGCTGAGCTGAAGAAGACCTACCGGAAGCTCGCCCGGCAGTACCACCCGGACTCCAACCCGGGTGACGCTGCCGCCGAGTCCCGCTTCAAGGAGATCAGCGAGGCCTACTCGGTGCTCTCCGACAAGGAGCAGCGCGCCGAGTACGACCAGGTCCGTGCCATGGGCTCGGGTGCCCGCTTCACCGCGGGTGGCCCGGGCCAGGGCGGCGGGTTCGAGGACGTCTTCGGCGGGATGTTCGGCCAGCAGGGCGGGCAGCGTGTGCGCTTCGGCCAGGGCGGTGCTCGCGGCGGCGCCGGCGGCTTCGAGGACATCCTCGGCGGGATGTTCGGCGGCGGTCAGGGCTTCGGGCAGTCGTCCGGAGGCTTCCGCGGGTTCGGCGGTCCGACCAAGGGGCGCGACGTCACGGCGTCGACGACGCTCGACTTCACCACCGCCATCGCCGGTGACACCGTCAAGCTCGCGCAGGGCAACGGCCGGCCGGTGAACGTCCGCATCCCCGCGGGCGTCGCCGACGGGCAGAAGATCCGCCTGCGCGGGCGCGGCGAGCCGAGTCCGGACGGCGGAGAGGCCGGCGACCTGGTCGTCAGCGTCTCCGTCCGCAAGCACCCGGTCTTCGAGCGGGACGCTCAGCACCTCCGGGTGGACGTCCCCGTGACGTTCGTCGAGGCGGCGCTCGGCGCGACGATCCAGGTGCCGACGCTCGGCGGTGAGCCCGTCAAGCTCAAGGTCGCCCCGGGTACGCCGTCGGGCCGTGTCCTGCGCGTCAAGGGCCGCGGGGTCACGACCAAGAGCGGGACCGGCGACCTGCTCGCCACCGTGCAGGTCGCGGTGCCGTCGCACCTGTCGGACAAGCAGCGCGAGGCCGTCGAGGCCCTCCGCGCAGTCCTGCCCGACGAGGACCCCCGCGAGGACCTCCTCGCCAAGGCGCGCGGCTAGCGCTGCGCAGCCACAGCAGTGAACCGGTCTGGAGGCTCGGTGCGGCTCCGTCAGGAACCGTCACCGGGCCTCCAGACTGGTTTCCGGACCACGCGGACGACGGAAAGGAACCAGCCATGACCGACATGGACGAGAACTCGCCCGTCTTCGCGATCGCGGTGGCGGCGGAGCTCGCCGAGATGCACCCGCAGACGCTGCGGCAGTACGACCGGCTCGGCCTGGTCGTGCCGGGCCGCACCCGCGGCGGCTCGCGCCGCTACTCGATGCGCGACGTCGCGCAGTTGCGCGAGATCGCGCGGCTCGGTTCCGAGGGGGTGTCGTTGGAGGGGATTCGACGGGTGCTCGACCTCGAGAACGAGAACCAGGTGCTCCGCGATCGCGTGCGCGAGCTGGAGCGGGCGCTCGCCGATCAGCTCATCGCGCGCCCGGGCGCCCGTGTCTTCGCGGCGACGACGACCGGCGCTGCAGTCCCGCTGCGCGCGGGCATGCGACCGCAGCGGAACACGGCGGTGGTGCTGTACCGCCCCCAGCGCTGAGGTCAGTCGACCGGCGGGTCGAAGAGGTCGCGACGCACGCCGTCGACCGCGGTGCACCGGGGGAGCGAGGGGCGGTCGTCCTCGGACGAGCAGCGACCAGGACGGTGCGCCCGGACCGTGTCGATGACCGAGCGGACGCAGGACGCGCACATGTCAAGACCGCCCACGGTCGGGGTCGGGGAGCAGGTGGACCGTCCAGGTCGCCCGCTCCGCGAGGCGTCCGTCGCGGCAGTCGACCGCGACGCGGAGCGCGACGAGACCGTTCCGGATGTGTTCCCAGGGCAGCGCGCTCCGGATGTCGTCGTGCCGCAGGCGGTACGTCAGGCCGTCGAGGGTCCCGCTCAGGGCCGCCACGAGGAGGGGGTTGTCGCACGCCGCGAGGAAGGTCCGGTAGACCGGGGTGATCGCGTCCGAACCCCACTGCCACGTGGGCATCGCCATGCAGTCGAGCACGAGCCCGATGCGCCGGAAGAGCGCGGCGCGGTCGCGGTCCCCGAGGTCGCCGATCGTGGTGCGGACGACGCCCCCGAAGAGCAGTCCGAGCGTCTGCAGCGTCGGGATGAGTTCGTCGCGGCGCGGGACCGTGACGCGCGTGTACCGGTTCGGCCGGAACTCGACGAGACCGAGGTGCCCGAGGTCCGACAGTGCCTCTCGCACGGGCGTCCGGGAGCACCGGAGCCGGAGCGCGAGCTGTTCGTCGTCGAGCAGGGTCCCCGGGGCGAGCGCCCCGCTCATGATCTCGGTCCGCAGGCGTTCCCGCGCCTGGTCCCGCAGGCGGGGACGCCGGCCGGCGTCTGGCGAAGCGAACATCGGCCCCTCTCGCTCGTCCTGCCGTTGCTCGTCGCGCAACGGTCTCCTCCGAGCGTAGGGGCTTGGGATACCACCGGCACCGGTGATATACCGCTGCCGTGCGCACCGGCGCGGCTCCGCACCGTCGTCTGAGTACCCTGGGGCCGTGCCATTCGACTTCGCCGACCACTTCCGGCGCTCCCCGGTCAGCGACGAGCCCGACCTCGTCGCGATCGACGGCACCGACCGCTTCATGCTCGACGAGGCACCGCACGTGCACGGGGACGCGCTCCGGCAGCCCGGTGAGGTCGCCGTCGTCGACGACCGGTACGGGGTGCTGACCCTCGGAGCCATGACCGTGCACGGCGCGTCGGGCGTCCGGGTCGTGCAGGACTCGCTCGTCGGGGTGCGGGCGCTGCAGGCGAACGCCGGCACCTTCGGCCGGAGCGGCTTCGTGCTGACCGAGACGCTCGAGCAGGCCTTCCGCGACGTCCGCCTGGTGCTCCTCCGGCTGTCGAAGTCGAACGACCGGCTCGACGAACTCGCACGCGCCGTCGCCCGCTGGGCGGCGCCCGACGTGGTCCTGCTCTGCGGCGGGGTCTCGAAGCACATGAACCTGTCGCAGAACGACGTCCTGCGCCGGTACTTCGGCGAGGTCACCGCGTCACGGGGTCGCGGCAAGTCGCGGCTGCTCATCGCGCAGGACCCGCTCCGTGCGACGGCGGTGCGCGCGGACGCGACGAACCCCTGGCCGCGGTCCGTGCACGTCGACGAGCTCGGGATGACGCTCGTCGCGCACGGCGGCGTCTTCGCGGGGACGTCGCTCGACCAGGGCACCCGGGTGCTGCTCGACGTCATGGACGACGCCGTCCCGTCGGCGCGGGTCGCCGTCGACCTCGGGTGCGGGAACGGCGTCATCGCGACTGCTCTGGCGCGCCGCCGCCCGGCCGTCAAGGTGGTCGCGACCGACGTCTCGGCGATCGCCGTGGCGTCGACGCGGGCGACGGCGGTGGCGAACGGCGTCGCGGACCGGGTGACGGTCGTCCGGTCGGACGCGGGCGACGAGCTCGACGAGGGGTCTGCGAAGCTCGTGCTCTGCAACCCGCCCTTCCACGAGGGCACCACGGTGAGCACCGACGCGGCCGAGGCGATGTTCCGCAACGCGGCCACGATCCTCCAGGCCGGCGGTGAACTGTGGTGCGTCTGGAACTCGCACCTGCGGTACCGACCCATGCTCGAGCGGCTCGTCGGACCGACCCGACAGGTCGTCCGGACCGCGAAGTTCACGGTGACGGCCTCGCGCCGGGCCGACTGAGGCGGGGACGACGACGGCCCCGTCACCGTGGTGACGGGGCCGTCGTGCGCGAGCGGTCGGGCTCAGATGTGCACGGACACCTGGGTCTGCTTGCCGCCGGCGGTCACGGTGATCACGTGGTCACCCTTCGCGAGACCGGACAGGGAGAGCTTGCCCTCGCCGTCGGCCTTGATCGCGCCCGCGGCGAGCTGCTGCTCGCCCTCGTGGGCCTGCAGGCCGGCGATGCCGGTGGGGAGGCCCCACACGGTGATCTGCGCGGTGCCGAAGAGGGCGCTGGTGCTCGTGACCTGGGCCTCGAGCTGGTCGGCGGCGTGGTCGCCGTTGCCGATCGTGAGCGTGCGCTCGACCTGCTCGCCGTCGATCGTCGCGGTCGCGGTGACGACCGTGGTGAGCTTCTTCGGAGCGGTCACGACGACCTGCGCCGCTTCCTCGTCGCCGAGGGTCACCGTCTTGGTCTTGCCGTTGGCCGCGACGGTCACCTCGGTGCCCTTCGGGCCGAGGACGTCCACGGCGACCTGGCTGTCGCTGATGCGGGTCGAGTCGACGGCGAACGCGGTGTCGGACGCGCCGTCACCCGGCTCCTCGGTGCCGCTGCCGTCGCCGGGCTCCTCGGTGCCGCTGCCGTCGCCGGGCTGCTCGGTGCCCTCGCCGGGCTGCTCGGTGCCGCTGCCGTCGCCGGGCTGCTCGGTGCCCTCGCCGGGCGCCGAGTACGTGAGGACGTAGTCCGAGCTGGTCCAGGCGCCCGTACGGCTCTCGAAGAGGAAGTGCAGGTCGTTCTCGCCCTCACGCAGGTCGCGGGAGAAGGCCAGCGTGAACTCGCCGTCGGCGTTCGCACGCCCCGACGCGTAGGTGCGGCCGTTCGCGTCCTCCAGGTCCACCGTGCTGTAGGCACGGACGCCGGAGCCGGAGATCGCGGGTCGCGCCTCGTGGACGGTCGATCCGCTCGCCAGGGCCGGCTCGAACGTCGAGGACTTCGGCGTGTAGGTGATGTCGAGTCGCTGGCGCTCGACCCAGTCGCCGTTCGCCTGCTGGAAGCGGACGACGACCCGGTTCTCGCCCTTGTAGAGGGAGCCCTCGAGCTTCGTGGACCAGTGCCCGTGCTCGTCGGCGGTGGCGACGCCGAGCGCCGGGCCGGTGATGCCGCCGATGCTCACCGAGCCGCCGGGGCGGGCGGTGCCCTCGAACGTCGGCTGCGAGGTGCGGACCTCGTCGCCGTCGTGCAGGTTCGTCACGGCCTCGACCGGGGACTGCCCCTCGCCGGGCTGCTCCCCGCCGCCCTGCTCGCCGCCGCCCTGCTGGCCGTCGCCCTGACCGGCACCCGGCTGCTCGCCGCCGCCCTGCTGGCCGTCGCCGGGCTGCTCGCCGTTGCCGGGCTGCGTGCTGCCGGTGTCGACCGGGGCCCAGTTGCTCACGGCGAACAGGTCGTGGTTCGGGGTGCTGGCCGGGATCACGTCGTTCACGGCGCGGAGCGCGGCCTGCTCGGCTGCGGCACCGCCCGGGATCGTGATCTCGAAGCGGCCGTCGGCGCCGGTCGGGGCGCTCGCCACGATCGACCCCCGGTCGAGCGATGCCTCGACGCGCACGTCGCGGTTCGCGGTGCCGCGGACGACCAGGTCGTCGCCCTTCCGGTCGACGGACGAGACGACCGGGTCGGCGGCGTAGGCGTCGAGCTGCGCCTGGTCCGGAGCACTGTGGTGCCCGTCCGCCTTGACGACCGCGGCGGTGATGACCTGCGGACCCGACGGCAGGACGGCGAGGTCGCAGGTGTACAGGTGCTGGTTCGCCGGGGTGTTGTGCCCGGTGCAGAGCAGGTGGCCCTGCTGGTCGACGACCTTGAGCGAGCCCTTCGAGACCGAGCTCGTGACCGCGACGGACGGGGTCGCGCGGCTCGCTTCGAAGACGCTGAGCCCGTCGCGCTCGCCGGTGCTCCGCGCCCCCTGGACCTCGTTGATGCCGGTGAAGCTGTCGGCGATGGGTCGCTCGTGCGTCGCGCCCGGGATCGTCGGGAGGTCGGGTGCCGCGTTGGCGGCCGTCGCGACGACGAAACCCGACGAGGTGAGGACGAGTCCGAGTGCCGCCCCGGTGGCGGCACGGGTGATCTTGCGCATGGGTTCCTTTCGGTGGGATCCGTGCCAGTGACAGCGCGGACGAGCACCCATGTTGTATTTCGCATACTGAAACTATTCCGGGTGTGAGCGATACCCCGTGCACGACGAAGCGCCCCGCCGGTGGCGGGGCGCTTCGTCGACGTGACCTCGGATCAGGCGGGGACGTAGTCGAACGTGTCGGGGTCCGGGCCCGTGCGGTGGCCCTTGTCGAGCGACGTGATCGCCGTCATGTCGTCGTCGGAGAGCTCGAAGTCGAAGATCGCGAAGTTCTCCTCGACCCGCGAGCGCGTGACCGACTTCGGGAAGACGATGTCGCCGCGCTGGATGTGCCAGCGGAGGACGACCTGCGCCGGGGTCTTGCCCGTGGCGCCGGCGATACGGGTGATGGTCTCGTCGTCGAGCACGAGGCCCTGAGCGATCGGGGACCAGGCCTCGGTCGCGATGCCGTGCTCGGTGCCGTAGGCGCGGAGCTCGTCCTGCACGAGGTACGGGTGCACCTCGATCTGGTTGACGGCCGGGGTGATCGTCGTCTCGGCGGCCAGGCGGTTGAGGTGGTGCGCCTGGAAGTTGCTCACGCCGATCGAGCGGGCGGTGCCGGCGTGGTAGAGCTCCTCCATCGCCTTCCAGGTCGGCACGAAGTCCGACACCGTCGGCAGCGGCCAGTGGATGAGGAAGAGGTCGGTGTACCCGCCGAGCAGGTCGGCCGACTTCTTGCCGTTCTCGGCGGCGAGGGCCGGGTCGTGGAAGCCGTTGTTGAGCTTCGACGTGACGAAGATCTCGTCGCGCGGGATGCCGGACGCCTCGATGGCCTCGCCGACCTCCTTCTCGTTGCCGTACATCTCGGCGGTGTCGATGTGGCGGTAGCCGACCTCGAGCGCGGTGAGGGTCGCCTCCTTCGTGTCGGAAGGATCGATCTGGAAGACACCGAAGCCGAGCTGCGGGATGGTCTTGCCGTCGTTCAGGGTGATGTTCGGAACGGTCATGTCACCATGCAACCAAAGCGCCCCCAGGAGGCATTCCGGCAACACTCAGTCGGGCGCGCTGCGCGCGGGAACCGGACCGCTCAGGCGAGCGCGGCCGTGATGTACGCGAGCAGGGCGTCCCCGTACGCCTCGGCCGGGTCGTCGCTGCGGAACTCCCGGGCGACCCCGTCGATCGTCGCCGTGACGACGAACCCGGCGGCGAGCGACACGAACGCCGGTCCGAGCAGGTCGCGCAGCTGGTCCTCCCGCGGGAGCCAGAGCGACTCGGACGCCTCGACCGAGTCGAGCGCCCACTCCGTCGTGCCGTTGAAGCCGAGCGAGGTGCCGCTGGGGTGGTCGTGCCGCTCCACCGTCATCTCGGAGACGGTGTAGACGTCGTCGTCGACCCCGGGCTTGTCGATCACGAACCGGTCGCCCGTCCCCGGGTGCCAGCGGAGTCCGGCGTCGCGCAGCGACCGGGCGAGTTCGACGGTGATCACCGCACCACCCTGCCACGCAGGGCCGGAGGGCGGACGCGACCCGACGGGGTCCGACGCCGTCAGGACGCGTCGCGCGGTCCGTCGTCGCGGACGTGGTCGCCGGCAAGGTCGACGTACTAGCATCGCCGAGCACCCCCGCGCGCGACGAGCACTCGTCCGCGCGCGCGGACGCGACGACGCCTGGGCGACCGGTGCCGTGCCTCCCGGCCGCTCACGCGACCACGGGCACGACCGCCGGCCGGTGTCACGGTGCCGGGGCGGCCACGAGCCGCCGCCGGGTCCTGTCCGCCCTCCCCGTCCGCCCAGCAAAGGACCCGCATGACCCTCGAGCGCGAGGAACTCCGCGACGACTGGACCGTGGCGATCGCCGGCGACCAGGTGCCGACCGGGGCACCGGCCGGGATCACGGGTCGCACGATCCCCGCCACGGTGCCGGGTCAGGTGCACACGGACCTCGAACGCGAGGGACTCGTCGCGGACCCGACGTTCGACCGCAACGAGGACGGCGCGAAGTGGGTCGGCCGGGCCGACTGGGCCTACCGGCGGACGGTGGACGTCGCACCTCGGGGGCACGAGCGCGTCGACCTGGTGTGCGAGGGGCTCGACACGGTCGCCGAGCTGAGCCTCGACGGCGTGGTCGTCGGCACCACCCGCAACATGCACCGGCGGTACCGGTTCGACCTCAACGACGTGCCGGGTGCCGCGGGCGACCGCGAGCTCGAGCTGCTCTTCGAGTCGCCGTACCGCGAGGCCGGCCGGGCCGCCGCACGCGCCGGCTCGATGCCGGGACCGTACGACGAACCGTTCCCGTACATCCGCAAGCAGGCCTCGAACTTCGGCTGGGACTGGGGCCTGACCGCGGTGACGAGCGGTCCGTGGCGTCCGGTCGCGATCGAGCGCTGGTCGACGGCGCGGCTCGCCGAGGTGAAGCCGCTGGTCGACGTCGAGGCCGGCGAGGGCGTCCTCGACGCGCACGTGCGGGTCGAGCGGTCCGGGATGAACGACCTCGACCAGGACGGTGAGGACGACGACCTCGTGCTCGTCGTCACGGTCGCCGGCCCGACCGTGGACGGCGGGACGACCCGACAGCGCTCCCGGGCGCAGCTGACCCCGAAGGACGACGAGACCGTCGTCACGGTGCGCGTGCCCGAGGTGCGGCGCTGGTGGCCGCGCGGCTACGGCGAGCAGCCCCGGTACGACGTGACCGTCGAGCTGCAGACCGTCGACGGCGAGGTCCTGGACCGTCGGACGGCGAAGACGGGCTTCCGCTCGGCCCGGATCGACACCGCGGACGACGCGATCGGCAAGCCCTTCACCGTCGTGGTGAACAGCACCGTCATCGACGTCCGCGGCGTGAACTGGATCCCGGACGACGTCATCGTGTCGCGGGTGGACCGCGCGCGGACCGCGGACCGGCTCGGCGTCGCCGCGGACCTCGGCGTGAACCTCGTCCGTGTGTGGGGCGGCGGGGTCTACGAGTCCGACGACTTCTACGACGTCTGCGACGAGCTCGGCCTGCTCGTCTGGCAGGACTTCGCGTTCGCCTGCGCGGCCTACCCCGAGATCGAGCCGATCCGCAGCGAGGTCGTCGCCGAGGCCCGGGACAACGTCGCACGCCTGGCCGGCCACCCGTCGCTCGTGGTCTGGAACGGCAACAACGAGAACATCTGGTTGCACGACGCGGACGGCTGGGCCGAGGAGCTCGGTGACCGCGGCTGGGGGCTCGACTACTACCTCGACCTCCTCCCGACGATCGTCGACGCGGTCGACCCGTCGCGCTTCTACACGGTCGCCTCGCCCTGGTCGGGTTCCGAGACCCTGCCCGCGAACGACGTCGACCACGAGACGCACCACTCGTGGGACGTCTGGAACCGGCTGTCCGACGACCACTACCGCGACTCCGTCCCGCGGTTCGTGTCCGAGTTCGGGTGGCAGGCACCGCCCGCCTGGCGCACCCTCCGCGACGCGGTCACGGACGAGCCGCTGCGCGTGGACTCGCCCGGTGTCGTGCACCACCAGAAGGCCGACGACGGCATGGGCAAGCTGGCACGGGGGATCGAGCCGCGCTTCGGCGTCGTCGATCCGGCCGAGTTCGACCGCTGGCACTACCTGACGCAGCTGCAGCAGACGCGGGCCGTCGCGACCGGCGTCGAGCACTGGCGGACGCACTGGCCGCGGAACACCGGGGTCGTCGTCTGGCAGCTCAACGACCTGTGGCCGGTGGCGTCGTGGTCCGCGATCGACTCCGCGGGGCGGCTCAAGCCGCTCGCCCACGAGCTGCGTCGGCTGTACGACGACGTCCTGCTGGCGATCCGGCCCGTCGTGCGTCCGTCCGCTGACGACGACGCGGTTCCGACGTCGTCCGGAGACCGGCCTGGAGGCGCGGACCACGACGCGCCGTCGGCTCACGGGGACGGGACGGTCGGGTCCGGTGGACTGGCGGACACGCTGTCGCTCGGGGTGTCGCCCGGGTCGTTCGGGCACTCGCCCGTCGAGATCGCGGTGCGCTCCTCCCGTGGCGGTCGCGACAGCGTGGTACGTGTCCGGCGCATGCACGTGTCCGGCAGGATCCTGGCGGAGGTCACGCTGCCCGTGCGACTGGCGGAGGCCGGTGTCGCCGTCATCGACCTGCCCGAGTCAGTCGGCGTCCTCGACGACCCGACCCGCGAGCTCGTGGTGGCGGACATGGACTGGCGTCGTGCGGTCTGGACCGCCGCACCGGACAAGGACGTGCAGTGGGAGCCGGCGCGGTACGGCACGACGGTCGCCCCCGCGGCCGACGGTGACGGACACGACCTGGTGGTCGAGGCCGAGTCGCTCGTGCGGGACCTGCTCGTCCAGCCGGACCGCATCGCTCCGACCGGCACCGTCGACCGCGGTTTCATGACGCTGCTGCCGGGGGAGCGCGTGGGCTTCCGGGTCCGCGGGCTGTCCGACGCCGAGGCTGCTCGCCTGACGGAGGGCGCGGCGCTCTGGTCGCTCACGGACGCTGTGCTGCCCACGACACCTCACACTCTGCACTGATATACTGGCCGGGTCCGGTGTCACCGGACCCGGCACGGAACGCCCCTGCCGGCCATCGTCCGGAGGTGCTGGATGTCTCTCGCAGTGCGTCGGCCGATGACGAGCACGCCTCGACGAGGTGTCCCTGCGGGAGCATCGCACCGGTTCTCGCTCGTCGTCGGCGCGCTCGACCTCGGGCTGCTCGTCGTCGCGTTCGGCGTCGCGCACGCCCTCCGGTTCCCGTGGGAGGGGCCCTCCCTCACGACCAGCCCCGGCTGGACCGAGGTCGTGACGGCCCCCGCGATCATCCTGCTCTGGACTGCCCTGCTCTCCGGCTTCCGGACGCGCGACCCCCGCATCGCCGGCGTCGGTGGTGAGGAGTACCGACGGCTCGTGACCGCGAGCCTCGCCGCCGCCGCAGCAGTCGCCGTGATCGCCTACGCGGTCCGTCTCGACATCGCGCGGGGGTACGTGGCGATCGCGTTCCCGCTCGGCCTGGTCCTGCTCGCGCTCGGGCGCAAGGCCGTCCGCACGGTCATCGCCCGGCGCCGGGTCCAGGGGCGGCAGCTGCTCGACGTCCTGCTCGTCGGTGACCTGGACGACGTCCGGTACGTCGGACGACGCATCGCCGCAGCCCCCGCCGCGGGCTACCGGGTCGCGGCCGTCGTCACGGACTGCGCCGAGGTCGGCACGGAGGTCTCCCTCGGCGATGACGCCTCGCAGGTCGTCGGCGGGATCGACGACGTGCTCGACGTCGCGACGTCGACCGGGGTCGCCGCCGTCGTGGTCACCGGTGCGATCCGCGGCGGGCACGAGCGGCTGCGTCGTCTCGGCTGGCAGCTCGAGGAGCGCGGCGTCGAACTCGTCGTCTCCTCGCCGCTGGCCGACATCGCGTCGGGTCGTGTCCACGAGCGACCCGTGGACGGCTTGCCGCTGATGCACGTGGAGACGCCCGACTACGGGTGCCGTCGGGGCAAGCGTCTGCTCGACGTGGTCGGGTCCGCCGTCGGCCTGGTCGTGCTCGCGCCGCTGCTCGCGGCGATCGCCGTCGTCATCCGGCTCGACGACGGAGGCCCGGTGTTCTTCCGGCAGCGCCGGGTCGGCCGGGGCGGGCAGGAGTTCTCCATCCTGAAGTTCCGCACGATGTGCGTCGACGCCGAGGCCCGGATCGCCGAACTCGACGCTGCCAACGAGGGCTCGGGGCCCCTGTTCAAGCTCCAGCGAGATCCTCGGGTGACGCGGGTCGGTGCGTTCCTTCGTCGGACGTCGCTCGACGAGCTGCCGCAGCTGTGGAACGTCCTCGCCGGGTCGATGAGCCTCGTCGGCCCCCGCCCCGCGCTGCCGAGTGAGGTCGCGGTGTACGAGGACTTCGCCGACCGGCGCCTGCTCGTCACGCCCGGCATGACCGGACTGTGGCAGGTCAGTGGTCGGTCCGACCTCGACTGGGTCGAGGGCGTGCGGCTCGACCTGCACTACGTCGAGAACTGGTCGTTCGTGCACGACCTCGTGATCCTCGCCAGGACGATCCCGTCCGTCCTGCGGTCCCGCGGCGCCTACTAGCCGCCCCACCGACGCCGGCCGCGCCTTGACCCGCGGCCGGAACGGCGCACCCCCGGAGAGCAGCGGCCTCCGGGGGTGCTGCCATGTCGTCCGGTGCAGCCTGTGCGAACGGTGTCCGTTCCCGCTCCCGCCTGGGCTTCCGGTCGGGTGCGGGTTACGATGATCGGACGACGGACTTCCGCCCTCCCGGTCGACGATGACCGGACGGGCGTCGCCAGACCCAGAACAAGGAGACATGATGCTCGGAAACCTGACGGGGATCCACCTGCTGATCATCCTCGGGATCATCATCCTGCTGTTCGGTGCGACCAAGCTCCCGGCGCTCGCCAAGGGCCTGGGCCAGTCGATCAACATCTTCAAGAAGGAGATGGGCGACGACAAGAAGAAGAACGAAGACGGCACCGTGAACACGGCGACGACCGGTCCGACCGTGCAGAACACGGCGCAGCCGACCGCGCAGCCCGTCGTCAACCCCGGCCCCTCGGTGCAGCCCGACGTGCACTCGACCGCCGAGCCCAAGAACTAGGACACCCAGCCCCGTCCTGTCGGCAGCCCCCGCGACCACTCTGGTCGCGGGGGCTTCGGCGTTCGGGCGACGTCCTGCTCCGGCCCTGGTCCTGGTCGACGTCAGGACGTCGTGGTCGGTGGATCGTCGAGTGCTCGGGCGGCACGTCGGGTGAGCGCCTCGAGGGGACCCCGACGACCGGAGCGGTGGACGAGCAGTGCGGCGACGACGGCGGCCACGAGGAGGACGACGAAGGGTCCCCACCCGCCGAGTGCCGGCAGCGGGTCCGGTTCGCCCGATCGCGACCAGACGCCGACGGCCAGGACGTGCGCGCAGTAGAGCGTCAGCGCGAGACGGCCGACGGCGCTGAGCGGGAGCAGGACCGTCGGGGCGTACCGACCGAGGAGCCCGAGCGCAGCCAGCACCGCGAGGGCGATGCCGAGGGCTCCGACGAGCTCGAAGGTCGACCCGGCGTGCGGGGTGACGTCGAGCAGGCGTGCCCAGTCGATCCGCGGGAAGGTCGGGTTCTGGGCGACGATGCCGGGGCCGCCCTCCGGGACGGCGGGCGCCACCGGCGCGGAGCCGCTGCCGCTGCCGCTGTCCCCGCCTCCGCCGACGGGGATCATCGTCCCGACCGGTCCCGTGATGCCGAGTGCGGTGCCGATCGCGGCTCCGGCTCCGTACCCGGTCGCGGCGAGCCCGACACCCACCAGGAGCACCCGGCGCAGGACGTCGGCGCGGTCGAGCCCGAGTCGAGCCACGAGCACGCCCGCGAGGACGACCCCGAACCACGACACGGCGGGGTACCCGGTGAAGAGCAGCCCCGCGGTGCTGCTGCCGCCGGTCATCTCGACGACGGCCTGTCCGACGAGGGCGAGCACGGGACCGACCACGAGGGCGAGCACGGCGGCGAGGACGACCCAGCGGAGCCGGAGCCGCAGGAACGGCAGCGCGGCGACGAACAGCACGGCGTAGGTCGGCAGGATGACGAGCACGCCTCCGGGCACCAGGGTCAGGAGCCCGCCGATCGCCAGGAGCGTCGCGGCACGGGCGAGGACGTGCCGTCGGTCGCGGACCCGACCGGCCGGCCCCGGACCTGTGGTGAGCAGGACCAGGGAGGCCCCGGCGCAGAGCGCGAACAGGACCGAGGAGCGACCGTTCACGAGGTCGGGCCAGCTCGACGGATCCGTCCAGTCGAAGAGCGTGTCCGCCGCTCCGACGTGGGCGGCGAACATGCCGAGGACGGCGAGCCCGCGAGCGGCGTCGAGGCCGGCGAGACGTGGACGAGTGGGGGCGTTGACATGTTGCATGTCGACGATGCTCGCGAGCGCGCTGTTTCGTCGGCGCAACCGGTCGCCGGATCACTCCGACGAGGAGGATGGGGCGCATGACCGCTCCGGCCGCAACGGCCCCGCTCCGTGACGACCGCCGGGTGGTCCTCCTGGTCGCGATCCTCGCGTCCTTCGTCGTCGGGCTCGACTCGAGCGTCGTCAACGTCGCCCTGCCCGCGATCCGCCGGGAGCTCGGTGGTGGTCTCGTCGTGCAGCAGTGGACCGTCGACGCCTACCTGGTCACGCTCGGCTCGTTGATCCTGGTCGCCGGCTCCCTCTCGGACCTGTTCGGCCGGGTCCGGATCATCCGGTGGGGCCTGGTCGTCTTCGGCGTCGCCTCGGTGGTGTGCGCGATCGCGCCGACGGGCGAGGTCCTGGTCGTCGCCCGGGCGTTCCAGGGTGTCGGTGGGGCGCTCGTGACCCCGAGCGCCCTGGCGCTCATCGTCGCGGCGTTCCGGGGCGCCGCGCAGGCGAAGGCGATCGGGTCGTGGACGGCCTGGTCGAGCGCCGCGTCCATCCTCGGGCCGGTCGTCGGCGGGCTGATCGTCGACGGCATCGGCTGGCGCTGGATCTTCGTGGTGACGGCCGTGCCGATCGCGGTGACCATCCCCCTGGTCCGGCGGATCTCCGGCGACGTGGTCACCGGCGACCGTCCGCGGGTGGACGTGATCGGCGCGGTGCTCGCCGTGGTCGGGGTCGGCGGTGTCGTCCTCGGCCTGATCGAGCAGGAGCGCCTCGGGTGGGGCGCGCCGGTCGTCGTCGCCGCGCTCGTGCTCGGCGCGGCGTCCCTCGTGGCCTTCGTGCCGTGGGAGCTCCGCGTGACCCGGACCGCCGGCTCGCCCCTGGTGCCGCTGGAGCTGTTCCGCGCGCGCAACTTCACGGTCGGCAACCTGGCGACGCTCTCGATCTACGGGGCGCTCGGGATGGTGTTCTTCGTCGTGACCCTGTTCCTGCAGGAGGTGTGGGACTTCCCCGCGTGGGTCGCCGGACTCGCGACGTTGCCGCCGACGCTGATGCTCCTGGCGCTGTCCACCACGGTCGGTTCGTTCTCCGGCCGGTACGGTCCACGGTGGTTCATGGCTGCCGGGCCAGCCGTGGCCGCGGTCGGCGCGCTGCTGATGCTGCTCGCCGGCGACGACCCGGCGGGCTACTGGTGGTCGGTGCTGCCCGGGCTCGTGCTGATCGGCGCGGGGATCGCGACCATGGTGACGCCGTTGACGAGTGCCGTCCTCGGATCGGTGCCGCAGGCGGAGGCCGGTGCCGGGTCCGCCGTGAACAACGCGGTCGCCCGCATCGCCGGGCTGGTGACGGTGGCCCTGGCGGGCGTCGTCCTGGGTGGCGGGGTGAGCGTCGACGGGTTGCACCGCGCGATGGTCGTGATGGCGCTGCTGCTCGCCGCCGGAGCCGTCGTCAGCGCGGTCGGGATCCGGAATGCACCGCTGCGCTCGTAAGTTGAGTGCAGTAGACTCAAGTACACCACCACCGCACGGAAAGGACGGACCGCATGGCGAACCTCCAGGGCGCCCCCGACTCGCAGGAACGGCAGAAGACCGCCCTCGAGCAGTACGGCGTCGACCTCACCGCGATCGCGCGGAGCGGCAAGCTCGACCCGGTGATCGGTCGTGACGCCGAGATCCGCCGTGTCTCCCAGGTGCTGACGCGGCGGACCAAGAACAACCCCGTGCTCATCGGTGAGCCCGGGGTCGGCAAGACCGCCGTGGTCGAGGGTCTCGCGCAGCGCATCGTCGCCGGCGACGTCGCCGACTCGCTGAAGGACAAGCGGCTCGTGTCGCTCGACATGTCCGCCCTCATCGCCGGCGCGAAGTACCGCGGCGAGTTCGAGGAGCGGCTCAAGGCCGTCCTCAAGGAGATCGACGACTCGGACGGTCAGGTCATCACGTTCATCGACGAGCTGCACACGCTGATGGGGGCCGGCGGCGGTGAAGGGTCCGTCGCGGCGTCGAACATGCTCAAGCCGATGCTCGCCCGCGGTGAGCTGCGGCTGATCGGCGCGACGACGCTCGACGAGTACCGCGAGTACATCGAGAAGGACGCCGCGCTCGAGCGCCGCTTCCAGCAGGTGTTCGTGGGGGAGCCGAGCGTCGAGGACACCGTGGCGATCCTCCGCGGACTCAAGGAGCGGTACGAGGCGCACCACAAGGTGACCATCAACGACTCCGCCCTGGTCGCCGCTGCGAGCCTGTCGAACCGGTACATCTCGGGGCGACAGCTCCCCGACAAGGCGATCGACCTCATCGACGAGGCCGCCAGCCGACTGCGCATGGAGATCGACTCGAGCCCGGTCGAGATCGACGAGCTCAAGCGCAGCGTGGACCGTCTGCGTGTCGAGGAGTTCGCGCTGAAGCAGGAGAAGGACGACGCGTCGAAGGCGCGGCTGGCGACCCTGCGCGCGGAGCTCGCCGGGCGCCAGGAGCGGCTCGACGAGCTCGAGCAGCGGTGGCAGGCCGAGCGGGCGAGCCTCAACCGCATCGGTGAGCTCAAGCAGCAGCTCGACGAGCTGAACATGCGCAGCCAGCGCGCGCAGCGGGAGGCGCAGTACGAGACGGTGTCGCGCATCGAGTACGGCGAGAAGCCCCGGATCGAGGCCGAGCTCGCGGCGGCCGAGCAGGCCGAGAGTGCCGACCGCATGGTGAACGACAGCGTCACGGACGAGGACATCGCCGCCGTGATCGCGCAGTGGACGGGCATCCCGATGGGGCGCCTGCTGCAGGGCGAGACCGAGAAGCTCCTGCACCTGGAGACCGAGCTCGGCCGTCGGATCATCGGGCAGCGCGCCGCGGTGTCCACCGTGTCCGAGGCGGTGCGTCGCACCCGCGCCGGCATCTCCGACCCGGACCGCCCGACGGGCTCGTTCCTGTTCCTCGGCCCCACCGGCGTCGGCAAGACCGAGCTCGCCAAGGCGCTCGCCGAGTTCCTGTTCGACGACGAGAAGGCCCTCGTCCGCATCGACATGAGCGAGTACGGCGAGAAGCACTCGGTCGCTCGGCTCATCGGTGCCCCGCCCGGGTACGTCGGGTACGAGGCCGGCGGGCAGCTCACCGAGACCGTCCGGCGCCGCCCGTACTCGGTGGTGCTGCTCGACGAGGTCGAGAAGGCGCACCCCGAGGTGTTCGACGTCCTGCTCCAGGTGCTCGACGACGGACGCCTGACCGACGGGCAGGGGCGCACGGTCGACTTCCGGAACACGATCATGGTCCTGACGTCGAACCTCGGATCGCAGTTCATGACCGACCTGACGCTCACGGACGAGCAACGGGACGAGGCCGTGCGTGAGCTCGTGCAGCAGGCGTTCCGGCCCGAGTTCGTGAACCGTCTCGACGACATCGTCGTGTTCCAGGCGCTCACCACCGACGACCTCGGCCAGATCGTGTCGCTGTACGTCGACCGTCTGGCTCGTCGTCTGTCGGACCGCCGACTCGAGCTGGCCGTGACGCCGGCGGCGCGCAGCTGGCTCGCCGACCGCGGCTACGACCCCGTCTACGGGGCGAGGCCGCTCCGCCGCCTCATGCAGCGGCAGATCGACGACCGGTTGGCGCGGGCGATCCTGTCCGGGGACGTCCGCGACGGGGACACCGTCCGCGTGGACGTCGCCGCGTGCGGCGACGAGCTGACGGTCGAGCCGTTCGAGCTCGCGGAGATCGTCGAGGAGTAGGTCGCGTCCGCCCTGCGGCAGGGTGCGGCCGGGAGGCCCGGTGTCGGTCCGTCGGACCGGCACCGGGCCTCCCGGTCGTTGCGTCGCCCTCGGCAGCGTTACGGCCGCGAAACAGTGCACGCGCGACGGTGGTCGCATGGAACCACAGACCGTCGAAACCGTCCCCCTGTTCATCACCCGATCCGCGGAGACGACCGAGTTCGTCGTGCGGTTCGACGAACGGCGGGGGACCGTCCACCTCGACTCAGCGGATTCATAGACATCGCATGTGAAATGTCGAATGTGCGTGTACTCGTGGTCGACGATGAGACCTCCCTGGCCGATCTCGTCGCGAAGGGACTCTGTCGCCAGGACATGGCCGTCGACGTCGCCCACCGGGGCGACGAGGCGGACGAACTCCTGTCGGTGAACGACTACGACGTCGTCGTGCTCGACCGCGACCTGCCGGGTCTGCACGGGGACGAGGTCGCGCGTCGACTCGCGGCGAGGGGTTCGCTGACCCGGATCCTCATGCTGACCGCCGCGACCACGCTGGCAGACCGCGTGCACGGGCTCGAACTCGGTGCGGACGACTACCTCGCGAAGCCGTTCGAGTACCCGGAGCTCGTCGCCAGGGTCCGTGCGCTCGGGCGGCGGAGCGTCGCGCCGGTCGCGCCGGTGCTCGAGCGGGACGGGATCGTCGTCGACTCGAACCGGCGCATCGCCACCCGCGACGGCCGACCGCTCGACCTGACGTCGAAGGAGCTCGGCGTGCTCGAGGTGCTGCTCCGCGCGGACGGTCGCATCGTCTCGTCCGAGGAGCTGCTCGAGAAGGTCTGGGACATGAACATCGACCCGTTCACGGCGGCCGTCCGGGTGACCCTGTCGAAGCTCCGCAAGAAGCTCGGGCCGCCGGACCCGATCCGGACCGTCCCGGGGTGCGGGTACGCACTGTGACGCGGCTCTGGAGCATCGGCGTCCGGACGACCGTCGGATTCGCGGTCTCCGCGATGGCCCTGACCACGGGCGTGCTCGTGTTCGTCGCGCTCGCGTCCCAGTGGTCGCTCCGCGCAGCCACCGAGTTCCGACCGACGGCGCTGTCCTCGGCCGCGACGCCGTCGGTCGGACGTGATCCGCACGTCGACCCCTCGGCGGTGCCCTCCGGTGCGGTCGCCTTCGTGCAGGTCGCCGCCGAGCAGCAGTGGCAGTGGTCGGCGGTCGGCATCGCCGTCGCGGGGGTGCTCGCCGGTCTGCTCGGCTGGGTCCTGAGCCGCCAGGTCCTGCGCCCGATCGACCGGATGGCGCGCACCGCCGACCGGATCTCGGCGTCGACCCTCCACGAACGCATCGCGCTCGACGGTCCCGACGACGAACTCCGCAGGCTCGCGCGCACGGTGGACGCCCTGCTCGACCGGCTCGAGGCGGCGTTCGCGAGCCAACGGCGGTTCGTGGCGCAGGCCGCGCACGAGTTGCGCACGCCGCTCGCGGTGCAGCGCGCGTCGGTGCAGATCGGGCTGCCCGACGACGCCACCCCCGCCGAGCTCGCGGCGGTCCGGGCGGAGCTCCTCGAGCAGAACCGTCGCACCGAGCACCTCGTCGACTCGCTCCTGGTGCTCGCCGAGGCGGAGCGCGGACTCGAGGACCGGTCGACGGCGGTCGACCTCGGTGCCGTCGCCCGTGACGTCGTCGCGCAGGCCGCCGGTGCTGCGCGTGACGCCGACGTCACGCTCGTCGTCGACGAGCAGGACGTGCCCCGCGGGCTGACCGGCGAACCGCTGCTCGTCCGGCAACTCGTCGGCAACCTGGTCGACAACGCGATCGAGTACAACGAACCGGGCGGCACGGTCCTCGTCCGCACAGGCGTGCACGGGGTGACGGTCGAGAACACCGGGGTGCTCGTCGACCCGGACGAGGTCCAGCACCTCACCGAGCCGTTCCGTCGCGGGGAGCACCCGGGCTCGAAGCGGCACAGCGGCCTCGGACTGTCGATCGTCGCCGCGATCGCGGACGCGCACGGCTGGTCGCTCCGGCTCGAGCCCCTGCCCGACGGCGGGCTCCGCGCCGTCGTCGGTGTTTCGTCGGTGTAATCGGCGGGCAGCCGTCCCCGAAACACCGCGTCCGGTGTCCTGGATGCATGAACCACACCACCACACCGCCTCGCCACCGGCTCCTCCGGTTCGCCGTCGTCGGTGCGCTCGTCCTGGCCGCACCGCTCGCACTCACCGCGTGCTCCGGATCGTCCGGATCGCCCGTGGAGGAGTCCTCCGCCTCCGGTGGTCTCGGCACGAAGTGGGGGTCGTGCATGCGCGACGCCGGCTTCGACGTCGAGGACCCGACGGACGAGACCGTCAGCACCGGCGCGGTCATCACGCCGCCCGGGGTCGACCAGGTCCGCTTCGCACAGGCCGCGCAGACGTGCGGTCGGCAGATCGGGGTCGGCGGCGCCAGCTCGGCCGAGAAGGACAAGTGGAAGCGCCAGTACGCAGCCGTCGACTCCTGCATCCGCGAGACCTACCCCGACGCTCCGGCCCAGGAGCCCGGGAGCCTCGACTACGGCGATCTCTCCCAGGACCCGGCGTTCCAACAGGCCTGGGACGACTGCATGGCGAAGCACGCGCCGGACACGCAGTCCGTCCAGCAGTGACCCTCCGCCGAGACCGATCGACCACGACCGTACGGAGCACGACATGACGACGACGACCATCCGAACCGGGATCGCAGCAGCGGTCCTCCTCCTGACCGGCGTCCTCGCCGGCTGCTCGTCCGCGGACGCGGGCGGTGCCACATCGGCCGCCACCCCACCTGCCGGCAGCACCGACCACGCGGTCGCGTCCTGCATGCGCGACGCCGGCTACGACGTCACCGACGAGGACTTCCGGTTCCTCCCCGCGAAGGGTGACACCGAGGGGCAGCAGGCCGCTCTCACGAAGTGCCTGCAGGAACACGACCCGGCGCAGGCCCGTGACATCGAGGCGAGCGAGAACGATCCGGAGGTCCGGGCGATCGCGGAGAAGGTCGGGAAGTGCATGCGCGCCGCCGGGTACGCCGACTACCCCGACGACGCACGGGACGCTGCCTCCTACGAGGCCCCGGCGGGTGACGCAGCCTTCGGCGACCGTCTCCTCACCTGCTACCAGGACGCGGGCGCAAAGGTGGCGACGAAGTGACCCCCGCCGCGAAGCGCGCGACGATCGCCAGCGCCTGCTTGGCGGCGGTGTTGGCCGCCGGGGTGGGGACGTGGGCGGTCGTCGGTGGCACCACGACGGAGTCCTCGGCTGCCGAGACCCGTCAGCAGCACGTGACGGCACCCGTCACGAAGGGCGACCTGACCGACTCGAAGGTCTTCGCCGGCACCCTCGGGTACGGCGCGTCCACCGGTGTGCCCGGTGCTGCGGCGGGCACGGTGACCTGGTTGCCCGAGCCGGGTCAGGTCATCGAACAGGACCAGCCGCTCTACGCCGTCGACGAGCGCCCGGTCCGGGCGATGTACGGATCGACACCGCTCTGGCGCTCGCTCGAGTACGGCCAGCGCGGCGCGGACGTCCGGCAGCTCAACGAGGACCTCGCCGCACTCGGCTACGACGTGGCGGTCGACGACCGGTTCGGCCGGCGCACCCTCGCCGCCGTGCAGCGCTGGCAGAAGGACCGCGGACTGACGGTGACGGGGACGGTGACGAAGGACGACATCGTGTTCGTCGACGGCCCGGTGCGCGTCGACTCGATCGCAGCGAAGCTCGGACAGCCGGTCGGCGGGGACGTCCTCGAGGTGACGAGCACGAAGCGCGTCGTGAACGCCTCGGTCCCTCAGGCGAACGCCCAGCGGTTGGCGGTCGGCACGAAGGTCCGCATCCGGATCAACGGCAGCGGTGACCCGATCGACGGCGAGGTCGTCGACGCAGAGGCAGCCCAGTCGGACACCGGCGGCAAGAGCGTCGACGCCACCATCGCGTTCGACGCCGGTGACCGCGAGGTCCCCGCCGCGGCCACCGTCCAGGTCGAGGCGCCGGGCCAGACCGAACGGGACGTGCTCTCCGTGCCGGTGCAGGCTCTCACCGCGACCGGGCGCTCCGGGGAGTACGCCGTCGACGTCGCCCGCCGGGACGGCACGACGAAGCGCGTCGCCGTCACGGTCGGACTCGTCGCCGACGGGCGGGCAGCGGTCACGGGAGACCTCCACGAGGGCGACGAGGTCGTGGTGCCCTCGTGAGGGCCACGCTCCTCGACGCCTCGTCGTCCGACGGTCCGGTGCACGCGGACCCGGTCGTGCACCTGCGGGGCGTGTCGAAGTCGTACGGTGACGTCCGGGCGCTCCACGACGTCTCGCTCGACGTCGCGGCGGGCGAACTCGTCGCGGTCGTCGGGCCGTCCGGCTCGGGCAAGTCGACGATGCTGAACACCATCGGCACGCTCGACCGCCCGACGTCGGGCAGCGTGGCCATCGCCGGGCACGACATCGGGGCGATGCGCGACGACGACCTCTCGCGGCTCCGCGCCGACCACATCGGCTTCGTGTTCCAGCACTTCCACCTGCAGGCCGGGGCGACCGCGACCGAGAACGTCGCGGACGGCCTCCTCTACGCGGGCGTCCCCCGACGGCTCCGGACGCGCCGTGCGGTCGACGCCCTGGGTCGCGTCGGGCTCGGCCACCGCGTCGACCACCGTCCGAACCAGCTGTCCGGTGGTGAGAAGCAGCGCGTCGCGATCGCCCGCGCCATCGTCGGCGATCCGACCATCCTGCTCGCCGACGAGCCGACCGGGGCGCTCGACAGTGCGTCCGGGCGGCGGATCCTCGCACTCCTCCGCGAACTGAACGACAGCGGTACGACGGTGCTCGTCATCACGCACGACCTCGCCCTGGCGGCGTCGCTGCCGCGGCAGGTGCGGATGCGCGACGGCTCGGTCGAAGCGGACTCCAGCACGTCCGACGCGGGGCTCCTCGACGAGGCCATCGCCGGGGTCGGACGATGAGCGCGCGGACGGTGGGAGCCGGTGACCTGCTCCGCCTCGGGGTCTTCGGGCTCCGCACCCGGCCGGGGCGCGTGGTGCTCTCGGCCCTCGGCATCGCGATCGGCATCGCCGCGATGATCGCCGTCGTCGGCATCTCGTCGTCGAGCAAGGCCGCACTCGACCGTGTCCTGGACGCGCTGGGCACGAACGTCCTGACCGTGACGAAGTCGGAGGGCTTCGGGGACGTCCCGCCCCTGCCGACCACGGCCGTCGCGTCGGCGCTGCGACAGCCCGTCGTGCAGGAAGCGGCAGCCGTCGGCGAGGCGAAGGACGGACGCGTCCACCGCAGCCCGTTCGTGCCGGCGGCGGAGTCGAAGGGCATCGGGGTGATGGCGGTCTGGGGTGACGTGCCGTCGCTGCTCGGCGGCTCGTTGACCGCAGGTCGGTGGGTCGACCCGTCGCCGCACGCACCGGCGCAGGTGGTCCTCGGCGCGGTCGCGGCCCGGAACCTCGGGATCGACGAGGTGCGCCCCGACTCGAAGGTGTGGATCGGCGGACAATGGGTGCAGGTCGTCGGCATCCTCGCACCGCTGCAGCTCGCCGAGGACCTGGACAACCAGGTGTTCGTTCCGCAGGACCTCGCCGCGTCGCTCGGCTTCGACGGCCACCCGTCTGCCGTCTACACCCGGGTCGATCCGGAGCGCGTCGCACAGGCCCGGGACGTCCTCGCCGATGCCATCCGTCCGGACGCGCCGCAGGAGGTCGGCGTCACCCGCCCGTCCGACGCCCTCGCGGCGAAGAACGCGACGGACGACTCGTTCACCGGGCTCCTGGTCGGGATCGGTGGGGTCGCCCTGCTCGTGGGCGGGATCGGTGTCGCGAACACGATGGTGATCACGGTCCTCGAACGACGGGCAGAAGTGGGTGTCCGGCGTGCACTCGGCGCCCGACGGCGGAACATCCGCGACCAGTTCCTGGTGGAGTCGCTGCTGCTCTCCTTCCTCGGCGGTGTCGCTGGGGTGGTCATCGGGCTGGGCGTCACGATCGCCTTCGCGCTCGCGCAGGGGTGGCCGGTGGCGATCCCGCTGTGGGCGGTCGGGGGCGGACTCGCCGCGACCGTGGTGATCGGCGGCGTCTCGGGTCTGTACCCGGCGGCCCGCGCCGCACGCATCCCGCCCACCTCGGCGCTCGCAGCGGTCTGACCGGTCGCGTGGTCCGCCGGGCGCACCGGTCGGGAAACCCGGTGCCGGTTCCTGGAACCGACACCGGGCCCGGCGGCCTAGCGTCCAGGGCATGCCAGAGCTGCCGATCATCCGTCGCCTCACCGACTCCATCGAGCACGCCAGCGTGCTCGACAAGGCCGTCGACCTCGACACGCGCGTCGTCCGCGCGGTCGCGAAGCCGAAGGCCCTGCGGCAGCTGCTGCACGGCGTGCCGTTCGGACACCCCCTGCACCCGCTGATGGTGCAGGTGCCACTCGGCGCCTGGATCTCGGCAGCCGTCCTCGACCTGATCGGCGGGAAGGGCAACGCGCGCGCGGCGCAGACGCTGACCGGGGTCGGGATCGCATCGGCGGGCAGTGCGTCGATCGCCGGCTACGTCGACTGGGCGGAGCTCTCGCTCGAGCAGCGCCGGACCGGGTGGGTGCACCAGGCGGTGAACTGGGTCGGCATCACGTTCTTCGGCCTGTCGTGGTGGCAGCGACGGAAGGGCAACACCGCGGCAGGCAAGGCGCTCGGCGTCGTCGGGCTCACCGTCGTGAGCGTCGGCGGGTACCTCGGCGGACACCTGTCCTACCGGCAGCGTGCCGGGGTGGGGTCGAGCGACCGGGTCCCCTTCGACGACTGACGCTCCATTCGGCCTCCACAGGAACGCCCGATCTGCACCGGCAGGTCGGGCGTTCCTTCGTTCGTGTTGGTTCTGCCGCGAAACAGTTGCGTTCGTGTTGCTTTCGGACGTACAGTTCCTCGAACCAACGAGAACGAAGGAGTTCCGGCATGTACGCAACCGAGCGGCAGGACGCCATCGCCGCCACGCTGCAGTCGGCCGGGCGGGTGTCCGTCGCCGACCTCGCCGAGCACTTCGACGTCACGACCGAGACCGTGCGCCGCGACCTCGACGCACTCGAGACCGCCGGTGTCCTGCGCCGGGTGCACGGGGGAGCGGTCCCCGTCGGACGCTCCAGCGTGGTCGAGCTCTCCGTCGCCGAGCGCGAGGGGCAGCACGGCACCGCGAAGACGGCGATCGCCCGCGCCGCGATGCGCCTGGTGCCGTCGTCGTTCACCGGGTCCATCGCCCTCGACGCCGGCACCACCTGCGCCGCCGTCGCCGCCGAGCTGGTCCGCTGGGAGCCCGCGACCCCCGGAGCCACCCTGACCGTCGTCACGAACTCGGTCCCGATCGCCGCCACCCTGCAGCACAGCGAGCACGTCGAGCTGCACCTGCTCGGCGGGCGGGTGCGCGGGCTGACGAGCGCGGCCGTCGGTACGGCCACCGTGGAGCAGATCGCGGCGCTCCGCCCGGACATCGCGTTCGTCGGCACGAACGGCCTGTCCGCCGGCTTCGGGCTGAGCACGCCCGACGAGTACGAGGCCGGGGTCAAGGGCGCCTACGTCCTCGCGGCGCGACGGAGCGTCGTCCTCGCCGACGCCGCCAAGCACGGCGTCGAGGCGCTCATGCGCTTCGCCCGACTCGACGAGGTCGACACCCTCGTCACCGACCAGGAGCCCCCGGCGGACCTCGCCGGTGCGCTCGCCGACGCCGACGTGGAGGTCGTGGTCGCATGAACCAGCAGGAGCACACCGTGCACCCCAGCACCCGGATCGTCACCGTGACGCCGAACCCGTCCCTCGACCGCACGATCGAGCTGGGCGGCGAGCTGCAGCGCGGCGCTGTGCAGCGGGCCGTCCGGACCACGGCCGAGCCAGGCGGCAAGGGCGTCAACGTCTCCCGGGTCGTCGTCGCGAGCGGCGGGGACACCCTCGCGGTCCTGCCCGGCGACGAGCTCGACCCCGTCCTGCTCGGCCTGGCGACCCGGGGCATCCCGACCGCCGCACTGCCGATCGGTGCCCCGCTCCGCTCGAACGTCACCGTCACCGAGCCGACCGGCACGACGACGAAGCTCAACGAGCCTGGGCCCTCGCTCGCGGGTCGTCTCGAGGACCTCGCCGCGCTCGTCGCCGACGCCGCCGGACCGACCCCGACCGGGCCGTCCGCCCGCTGGGTGGTGTTCGCCGGGTCCCTGCCGCCGGGCCTGCCCGACGACGCGCTCGCCGTGCTCGTCCGTGCCGTGCGCGAGCGCCACGGCGACGACGTCCGGGTCGCGGTCGACTCGTCGGGCATCCCGTTCACCGCGCTGCTGCAGTCGGGGGAGCGGATCGACCTGGTCAAGCCGAACGCGGAGGAACTCGCCGAGGTCGTCGGCGGTGACCCCGAGGTCTACGAGCAGGACCTCGAGGCAGCCGTCGCCGCCGCCCACCGGCTGCGCGAGAAGCACGTCGACACCGTGCTGCTCACACTCGGCAGCGCCGGCGCCGTCCTCGTCTCCGGCGAGGGCAGCCACGTCGCCGCCGCACCCCGCATCGTCGCCCGCTCGACGGTCGGTGCCGGTGACTCGTCCCTCGCGGGCTACCTGCTCGCCGAGGTCGCCGGAGCCTCGGCGTCCGAGCGCCTCGCCCAGGCCGTCGCCACGGGGGCCGCTGCCGCGGCACTGCCCGGGAGCGACGTGCCCGCCCTCGACCACACCGACCCCGGCAGCGTGACGGTCCGGACCCTGCACACGACGCAGGTCCCGGCGCCGATCGCCTGACCGATCCCGCAGCACCACCCCGCAGCACCACCCCGAACCAGCACTGCCCGCGCCCCCGGCGCCACTGCAAAGGAGCAACCCCATGTCCGCAGACACGACGCAGCGCCTCATCAGCGCCGAGCTCGTCGGCCTCGACGAGGACCTCGGCGCGACGTCGTCCGACGTCATCCGCGTGCTCGCCGACCGCGTCGCCGCGACCGGCCGCGCGGCCGACGGCGCCACCCTGGCCGAGGACGCCATCAAGCGCGAGGCGAGCGTCGGCACCGGTGTGCCCGGCGGCATCGCGATCCCGCACGCCCGGTCGGCCTCGGTGTCGAGCCCGACGCTGGCGTTCTCGCGGCTCGCACGGAAGGTGCCGTTCGGTGCGCCGGACGGCGACGCCGACGTCGTCTTCATGATCGCCGTGCCCGAGGGCGCCGACAAGGACCACCTCACGGTCCTGTCGACCCTCGCCCGGGCACTCATCCGCGAGGACTTCACCGCCGCGCTCCGCGCCGCCTCGACCCCGCAGGAGGTCGTCGACCTGGTGCAGCGTGAAGTGGGCGGCGAGGTCGCCGCAGCCGGTGTCGGGAACGGGAGCAGTGCCTCCCGTCCGACCACGTCGCAGCCCGCGCAGGCCGCAGCAGCCGGCGGCGCGACCGGCGGCGCCACCGGTGCCCGCAAGGTCATCGTCGGCGTCACCGCGTGCCCGACCGGCATCGCGCACACGTACATGGCCGCCGACGCCCTCGTCGCCGCCGCGGAGCGCGCCGGAGCCGAGATGCACGTCGAGACGCAGGGCTCCTCGCAGGTCGAGCCGCTCGACCCCGCGCTCATCGCCCGCGCCGACGCCGTCGTGTTCGCGGTCGACGTGGACGTCCGTGACCGCAGCCGCTTCGCCGGCAAGCCGCTCGTGTCCGGGCCGGTCAAGCGCGGCGTCGACGAGCCCGACGCGATGATCGCCGAGGCCATCCGCGCCGCCGACGACCCGAACGCCGCGCGCGTCCAGGGCGGTGCCGCGACCGCATCCGAGTCGAACAAGGCCGACGAGCACTTCGGGCAGGCGCTGAAGCGCTGGCTGCTCACCGGTGTGAGCTACATGATCCCGTTCGTCGCGGGCGGCGGTCTCCTCATCGCCCTCGGCTTCCTGCTCTCCGGCTACGCCATCGCGCTCCCGCACGGCGACTCCGGTCAGAACAACGCCGTCTACACGCTGACGAACTACACGCTCCTCAACCTGCCGCCGGAGGGCCTCGGCTACTACCTCGGTGCAGCGGCCTTCCAGATCGGCGGGGTGTCCCTCGGGTTCCTCGTCGCCGCCCTGGCCGGGTACATCGCCTACGCCATCGCCGACCGCCCGGGCATCGCGCCGGGCTTCGTCGCCGGGTCGATCGCCGTGTTCATGAACGCCGGCTTCCTCGGCGGGCTCGTCGGTGGTCTCATCGCCGGTGCCGCCGCGTACTGGATCGGCCGCATCCCGACCTGGCGCTGGCTCCGTGGCCTCATGCCGGTGGTGATCATCCCGCTGTTCGCGTCGATCATCGCCTCGGGCCTCATGCTCCTCGTGCTCGGTGGCCCGATCGCCTGGCTGATGACCCAGCTGACCGGGTTCCTCAACTCGCTCTCCGGTGCCTCGGCGATCCTGCTCGGCATCATCCTCGGCCTGATGATGGCGTTCGACCTCGGCGGCCCGGTCAACAAGGTGGCCTACGCGTTCGCCGTCGCCGGCCTCGGTGCGGGCACCGCCACGAACGTGGTGCCGTTCGAGATCATGGCGGCCGTGATGGCAGCCGGCATGGTCCCGCCGCTGGCCCTGGCGCTCGCCTCGACCGTGCTGTACCGCAAGGGCTTCACCAAGCCGGAGCGCGAGAACGGCAAGGCCGCCTGGCTGCTCGGCGCGTCCTTCATCTCCGAGGGGGCGATCCCGTTCGCGGCGGCCGACCCGCTGCGCGTCATCCCCGCCTCGATGATCGGTGCCGCGGTGACGGGTGCGATCTCGATGGGTGCCGGCGTCACGTCGCGCGCACCGCACGGTGGCATCTTCGTCTTCTTCGCCATCGGCGACGTCCTGATGTTCATCGTCGCGATCCTGGCGGGCACGGTCGTCTCCGCGCTGGTCCTGGTCGGGCTGAAGAAGTGGGTGCGCAAGTCGCCCGCCGCCGACTCCGTGGCCGCTGAGCAGGCAGCGGTGGCCGGCGAGACGGTCGGGCAGCGCGCGCCGGCCGCCGTGTAGCGGTCGTCACCACACGACGGACGGGAGGCCCGTGGCGGATCCGCCACGGGCCTCCCGTCCGTCGTCGTGCGGCTCGCGCCGCGGGGTCGTGCCGGGACGCGTCGCCGGGCTGCGAGACGCCGGCGTCTCCGCGAGACGCCGCCCCGCCGCCGAGACGCCGCCGGATGTGGAGGCGTCTCGGCGACGACGAGGCGTCTCGGTCCGACGCCGGCGTCTCGGGAGCGGCACCGATGACGGCGAGACGCCGGCGTCTCCGCGAGACGCCGGCGTCCGGCGCGTGCGCGGGCGGGTGCACCGTGATCTGTCAGGACACTCAGGGAGACTCGGGGCATGACGACCGCCCTCACGCTGCCGCCGACCCTGCCCGCGACGACCACCGCCGCGGGCTCCCGGCCGGAGGGCACCGAGGACCTCGGTGGGCTGTCGGGCTTCGTGCTCCAGCTCATCGACGCGCTGGGGGAGTGGGGCGTCGCACTGATGCTCTTCGTCGAGACGGTGTTCCCGCCGATCCCGTCCGAGGTGATCCTGCCCCTCGCGGGGTTCCTGGCGGGAGCCGGGCAGATGAACCTCGTCCTCGTCCTGGTGCTGGCGACGCTCGGGTCGTACCTCGGTGCACTCGTGCTCTACTGGCTCGGCGCGGTGATCGGGTTCGAACGGACCGTCCGGCTGCTGGGACGACTGCCGCTCGTCGACGAGGACGACTTCCGCAAGGCCGCCGACTGGTTCCACCGGCACGGCAAGAGCGCGGTCTTCTTCGGCCGCTTCGTGCCGATCGTCCGCAGCCTGATCTCGCTGCCCGCCGGCGCCGACCGGATGCACCTCGTGCCGTTCTCGGTCTTCACGATCATCGCCAGCGGCATCTGGAACAGCGCGCTCGTGCTGCTCGGTGCCGCGTTCGGCACGCAGTACGACAAGGTCGAGCAGTACACCGAGTGGATCGACCGCGTGCTCTACGTGGCGATCGCGGTCGTCGTCGTGACGTTCGTGGTCCGGCGCATCCGCCGCGTCCGTGCCGAGCGGGCCGAGCAGCGTGCGGCGGCGCAGGACGGCGCGACGACCGGAGCCGCCCGCGGACGCCGCCGTGCGACGCCCGCGAACGACTGACCGGTCACTTCTTCGTGAGTGCCGACTCCTTGTGGGCGGCCTTGTTGCCGGACTTCTCCGACTCGATGATCCAGTACGGGTCGTCGTCCGTCGGCTTGAAGTCCTGACCGTCGAACGTGAAGTCCTTCGTCTTCTTCTCGACGAGCTTGCCGGTCGTCTTGCCCTGCGAGGTGTTCCAGTGCACCTCGTCGCCCTTCGACAGCGCCACGATGTCCTCCTTGCGTAGTGGGTGTGGTTCCGTGACTCCGGACCGTACCCCCGCAGATCCGCGGATCCACGGGCATCTGTCCCCCATCACGATGTCGTAACGCCCCTGCGGGATCGAGGTGGGACGCGTACCGTTGACGGCGAGTCAGTTCGCGGCGTGTGCCGCGGTCCCCGATGGCTCCAGACGGAACGACGTGCACCATGACCCTGGTCGACAGCGCACGAGCCGACACGGTCCTCTCCGGCCGCTACCGGCTCGTCAAGCTCATCGGTACCGGTGGCATGGGGTCCGTGTACGAGGCCCGCGACGAGCACACCTACCGGCTCGTCGCCGTGAAGCTGTTCGCGACACCGGACTCGATGACCACGGCCGACCGCGTCCGTCAGGAACGCGAGATCCGCCTGCTCAGCATGCTCTCGCACCCGGGCCTCGTCCCGCTCTACGACGCCGGGACCCACGAGTTCGAGGACGGCCCGCACCGCTTCATCGTGATGGAGCTCATCGCCGACACGACGCTGCTCCGTCGGCTCGCCGGCGGTGCGCTGCACAACTACGAGGTCGCCGACCTCGGCGCACAGCTCGCCGACGCCCTGGCCTACGTGCACTCGCGCGGCATCGTGCACCGTGACGTCAAGCCGGCGAACATCCTCATCAACGACGAGGGCGCATCCGGCTTCGTCCGCTCGGTCAAGCTCACCGACTTCGGCGTCGCCCACTTCGTCGACGGCTCCCGCCTGACGAACGACGGCACGATCATCGGTACGGCCGCGTACCTCAGCCCGGAACAGGTGGCCGGTGAGCCGATCGGCTTCGCGACCGACGTGTACTCGCTCGGTCTGGTGCTGCTCGAGTCGCTGACCGGCAAGCAGGAGTACTCCGGCACCCTCATCGAGGCGGCCCTCGCGCGGCTCCGCAACGACCCGCAGGTCCCCGCGGAAGTGGGTGTCGAGTGGAAGGACCTGCTCGCCAAGATGACGCACCGCGACCCGGCGAAGCGCCCGACGGCCGTGGCCGTCGCGAACGCGTTGCGCGGCGGGTCGACGCAGATCACCGGTCCCGTGCCGCTCGGGCCGGACCGCACGAAGCACAAGCGTGACCACAAGCTGCACCGCGCGGCGCACAAGCACGCAAAGCGCGGGACCTTCACGGCGGTGCGCCGCTGGCGTCGCCGGAACGTGCTCGTCGGCTCGTTCGCCACGTTCGGTGTGCTCGCCGCGTGTGCGGCAGCGTACGTCGCGGGCACGCTGCACTGAGCGGGTTCGTCCGCAGCGCAGATCGAGGGCATCGTCCGACGGTCCGCCCTGGCAGGATGGGACCATGACCGACCAGCGCTGGATCAAGATCTGCGGCCTGTCGACGCCCGAGACCGTGGACGCCGCTGTGGACGCCGGTGCGGACGCGGTCGGGTTCGTGTTCGCCGCCGGCAGCCCCCGCACCGTGACGGCCGACCTGGCCAAGGAACTCGTCGAGCGGGTGCCCGACGGCATCGACGCCGTCGGGGTCTTCCGTGACCAGCCGATCGACGAGGTCGTGGGCATCGCGTCCGAGGTCGGGCTCACCACCCTGCAGCTGCACGGCCGCGAGTCGGCCAGCGACTTCGCCCGTGCCCGCGACGCGGGCTTCTTCACCATCCGCGCGGTGTCCGCCGACGACTACCTGCGCGAGACCGCCGAGCAGCGCGCGGCGTTCGACCACGACCTGCTGCTGCTCGACGCCGCGGTGCCCGGCAGCGGCACGCTGGTCGACCCGGCGACGCTCGCCGATCGGGTCGACGAGGCCTGGATCCTCGCGGGCGGTCTGACGCCCGCGAACGTCGTCGCCGCCGTGCAGGCGCTCGACCCGGACGGCGTCGACGTCTCGAGCGGCGTCGAGTCGGAGCGCGGCGTCAAGGACGCCGCGAAGATCCGCTCCTTCGTCGAGGCGGTCCGCAGCATCGCCTGACCGCGGGCGACGTCGCGCCTGACGCCACCACGGGACGGACGGGAGGCCCGGTGCCAGCTGGCACCGGGCCTCCCGTCCGTCCGTGTGCGCGTCAGCGCAGGGTGGGGATCAGGTCCGTGAGGAACGCGTCGGTGTCCTCCCAGCCCTCCACCGCGTGGCAGGGCACGCCGAGCGCCTTCACCGGGTAGTCGTTGCCCTCGGGGTCGAGGCGGTCGCCGACGAACAGCATGTCGTCGAGCGGGATGCCCGACAGCTCGGCGAGGCGACGCATGCCGTACGCCTTGTCGATGCCCTTCCGGGTGATGTCGACGCTGGTCGACCCGCCGGACCGGACCTCGAGGTCCGGGAGCTCCGCCTGGACGAGCCGACGCAGGTGGTCCTTCTTCTCGCCGGTCGGGTCCCAGCGCTTCTTGACGTCCACCGGGGCGGACTGGCCGAGCGCCGAGAACGTGATCTGCGAGCCGCGGTCCTCGAGGATCTCGCCCCAGGTCTCCGACTCCCAGTAGCCGGCGGCCTTCGCCTGCGACTCGACCGCCGCGAGGGCACGGGCCTTCTCGTCGTCCGTCAGGTCCTCGGCGTACTGCAGGGCCCAGTCCGACCCGGACCAGCGGTAGTACGCCGTACCGCACGTCGGGAGCAGGTGCAGGTCGTCGAGCACGAGGCCCTCGCGCTCGCGGAGCGGGTGCACGAGCTGCTGCTCGAACTGCTGGAAGTTGCCGCCCGAGATCACCGCGACGGGCACGGTGGCGAGCAGCGCGGCGAACGTCTCGAGCATGCGCGGGTCGAGCGGGGACTTCGACGGCGCGAGGGTGTCGTCGAGGTCGAAGGCGACGAGGCGGGGCGTGGTCATGACACCGATTCTGTCAGGCCCGGTGGGCAGCGGGGTCCCGGCCGTCGTGGTGCGGTGCCGCGCGTCGTCGTGGAGCGGTGCGCGTCGTCGTGCGCTGCTGCGCGTCGTCGCTACTCCTTGACGAGGACGACCTCGTCGAGGGGCAGGCGGGTGCGCGGAGCGACCTCGCGCTCGGCGGCCTTCTCGTCGAGCTGCGACGGGTCTGCCACGGTGCCGATCGCGGTCACGGTGTAGGGGAGGAAGCGCTCGGGCAGGTCGAAGGCGGCGCGGAGGCCCTCGGCGTCGATGCCGGCCATCTGGTGCACGTGGAGGCCCTCGGCGTGCGCTTGGACGGTCAGCGCGGTGAGGGACTGGCCGAGGTCGTACTGTGCGAAGGGGCGCTCGTCGCCGTCCTCGGTCGTGGTCTCGAGGATGCCGACCACCAGGGCACTGGCACGGAAGGCCCACGCGGCGTTGAAGCCGAGCAGGTTGTCGTTGATCTTCGCGAACGTGTCCGTGCCGCGGCGGCCGGCGACGAAGCGGCGCGGCTGGTGGTTCATCGCGGACGCGGCCCAGCGAGCGGCCTCGAGGACGGCGTCGAGCTGGGCGTCGGTCATCGTCGCGGTGTCGTCGTAGGAGCGCGGGCTCCAGCGCTCCTCGAGCAGCGGCACGAGGGGCTGGCTGGAGTCGGTCGAACGGGAGAGCGTGTCGGGCGTCGAGGTCATGGTGCCTGCAACGGTATTCGATGCGAACGCATTTCCCGGCTGAGTGACGTCACATGTGCGCCGGTCGGCCGCACGCGTTGCCGTCCTGGTCGCCGTCCGTGCCGTCGGGCTGCGAGGATGGGTGCGATGGGTGGCGTGTTGACGGGGTTCGCGATCATCGGCGCGATCATCGCCGCCGGCTACGTGGTCGGGCGCGTCCGCCTGCTCGGTCCGCACGCGCAGTTCGTGATGAGCCGTCTGGCGTTCTTCGTGCTCATGCCGTGCCTGCTCTTCCACACCATCGCCACGGCGCACATCGAGTCCTTGCTCTCCCCGATGCTCTGGGTGTCGCTGGTCAGCGCCGTCACGGTCGGGCTCGTCGCCGTCGCGGTGTTCCGCCTGGTGCTCCGGCGGTCCGTCGCCACGACCACGGTCGGGGCCCTGGCGTCCGGCTACGTGAACGCGAACAACATCGGTCTGCCGGTCGCGGTGTACGTCCTCGGCCAGGCAACCGCGGTCGTCCCGGTCATCCTGCTGCAGCTCGTCGTGCTGGCCCCGCTCGCCCTGACGGTCCTCGACGCGGCGACGGCGGGCGGTGGCGGCTGGCGGTCCCGAGTCGTCGGACCCTTCCGGAACCCGATCATCATCGCCTCGCTCGTCGGGCTCGTGTGCTCCGCGCTCCGCCTCGAGCTGCCGGCGCCCGTGCTCGAACCGTTCTCGTTGGTCGGTGCTGCTGCGGTGCCCGTGGTGCTGCTGTCGTTCGGCATGAGCCTGCACGGCGCGACCCCGCTGCGTGACCGTGCCACACGACCGGACGTGCTCGTGGCCTCGGCGCTCAAGCTGCTCGTCATGCCGGCGGTGGCGTACGTCGTCGCCCGGTTCGTCTTCGGGCTCGACGACCAGGACGTCTTCGTCCTCACCACCCTGGGGGCGCTGCCGGCGGCCCAGAACGTGTTCAACTACGCCCAGCGCTACCAGGCGGCCGTCCCGGTGGCGCGCGACGTGGTGCTCGTCTCGACGATCGGCGCCGTCCCGGTCCTGGTCGTCATCGCCGCGCTCCTGCACCCCTAGCGCGCGGGCGCGCCGACCGCGGGATGCCGGGGCGTGCCCTGCCGGGGCCTGCCGATGTCGACCGGGCCATTCCTGTCACGGTCAGCGGGGTCGGCCGACCGATCGAGCCCGGTCGGTGACCACCGCGCGGCACGTCGTGCACGCTCGCGGTGGTCCGAGCGGGCACAGGGTGGCCTCGAGCGCGCTCGGGGACGACAGGGACGGGCGCGCTCGGAGACGACAGGTACGGGCGCGCTCGGGGACGTCAGCGGCGGGCGCGCTCGGAGATCGCGGGCGCGGGCGCGCTCGGAGATCGCGGGCGCGGCGCCGGCTGTCGGCCGGGACCGGGCCGGCGTCAGAAGATCATCGGACGATCGTCGTCGAGCGAGGTCTCGAGGTCGAGGTCGACCGACACCGGGACGTGGTCGCTCGGGGCGTCGCCCTTGCGCTCGTCGCGGTGGATCGTGGCGCCGACGGTGACGTCCGCGAACGCCTGCGACCCGAGCACGAAGTCGATCCGCATGCCCTCGTTGCGCGGGAAGCGGAGCGACTTGTAGTCCCAGTAGGTGTAGCCCTCGGGCACGAGGGGGCGGACGACGTCCTGCAGCCCGCGGGTCTCGAACTCGCGGAACGCCGCACGCTCCGGCTCGCTGACGTGCGTGGCGCCCTCGAACACCCGGAGGTCCCAGACGTCCTGGTCGAGCGGCGCGACGTTCCAGTCGCCCATCAGCGCGAGCGGGGTGTCCGGTTCGGCGTCGAGCCACTCGGTCGTGCGGTCGGCCAGCTGTGCGAGCCAGTCGAGCTTGTACGTGTAGTGCGGGTCACCGAGCTCCCGGCCGTTCGGGACGTAGAGGCTCCACAGCCGGACACCGTCGACGGTGACGCCCATCGCCCGTGCCTCGACCGGCAGGTCCGGCCCCTCGTGGCCCTTGAGGAAGCCGGGCTGACCGGGGAAGTCGCGGGTGACGTCCTCCATCGGCAGGCGACTGGCGAACGCGACGCCGTTCCACTGGTTCAGCCCGTGCGCCTCGACCTGGTAGCCGGCCGCCTCGAACGCCTCGACCGGGAACTGCTCCGGCTTGCACTTGATCTCCTGCATGCCGAGGACGTCGACGTCCTCGCGCACCAGCCAGTCGACGATCCGGCCCACTCGGGTGCGGACGGAGTTCACGTTCCAGGTCGCCACGCGCATGGGATCGAACCTACCGGTGACGGCTGGCACGCCGCTCGCGCCGGACCAGGAGCTGACACCCGGCGCGTCCGGCCCGACGCCGCTGGCCCGACGATTCTGGCCGGGTGTGCGACATCGCACCCGTCGATCGACAGGTGCGATGTCGGAGTCGCGGCGTGACGCGCGCCGCCCACCGTGCAGCGCCGACGTGCGCCGCCCGCCGTGCGCTCCGGACTAGAGGCGAACGCCCCGCGCCGCCATGAACGGAGCCGGGTCGATCGTGGCGCCGTTGATGTGGACCTCGTAGTGCAGGTGGCAGCCGGTCGAGTTGCCCGTCGAGCCGACCAGGGCGATGAGCTGCCCCGCCGAGACCCGCTGGCCGGGGGAGACCCGGAAGCCACCGTTCACGATGTGGCCGTACGCGGTCGAGACACCGCCGCCGTGGTTGATGCGGACGTAGTTGCCGTACCCGCCGTACCAGCCGACGTACTCGACCGTGCCGGACGAGGCCGCGACGATCGCCGTCGAGCAGCCGCTCGTCAGGTCGAGTCCGTCGTGCTTCGTGACGCGACCGGTGATCGGGTGCACGCGGTACCCGTACGGGCTGATGACGTAGCCACCGCCGGGGCGCACCCAGCCGGTGCCGGAGCCGGAACCGACCCCGCCGCCCCCGCCGCCACCGCCGGCAGCCGGAGCGGGCGCACCGCCGCCGCCACCGCCACCGCGGTTCGCTGCCGCCGCCTGTGCGTCGGCCAGCCGCTGGGCTTCGCGCTGCCGTGCGGCCTCGGCCTCCTGCCGGGCCTTCTCCTCAGCCGCCTTGCGGACCTTCTCACCCTCGGCGAACTCGGCCTCGGTGCGCACACGCCCCGAGGTCAGGGTCGCGAGCTGGGCGTCGAGCCGCGCCTTGTTCTCCTGCTGCTCGTCGTACGCGGCCTGGACCTTGTCGGCGGCTGCCTGGGCCGCCTGCATCTTGCGCTCGGCCTCGGCCGCGAGCTCGTCGAGCGCCTTCGACGCGCGGTCGGCCTGCGCGGTCAGCGACCGGGCGACCGAGGCGTCGGCGCTCGCCGCTGCCTCGACCCGCTCGGCCTGCTCCGACAGCTTGCTCAGGGCGCCGAGGTCGTACAGCAGGTCGCGGGCGTCCTCGCCCTCGGCCAGGACCGACGCCGTCACGTCGGCGCCACCGTGCCGCGCCATCTGCGCCGCGAACTGCCCCGCCTGCGACGCGCTGCGCTCGGCGATCTCGGCGTGCTCGTCGGCCTCGGCACGGAGCTTCTGCTCGGTGGCCGCGGCTTCCTGCGCTTCGCTCTGCGCGTCGAAGAAGTCGTCACCGAGGCGCTTCGCCTCGGCCTCGGCTTCCTGCACCTGGTCCGACAGCCCGGAGATGACCCCGCGGATCTTCGTGATCTGCTCCTGCTTCGCGGACTCCTGCCCCCGGGCCGCCATGACCTCGTCCCACGAGGGGTACTTCGCGGCGCTCGCGCTCGGCGCGTCGACGAGCACCGTCGCGAGCAGGCCGGCGAGGGCCAGGCCGGTGGCGGCGATGCGGAGACGGAGGGCGGGGCGCGGGACGCGGTGGCTTGTGGGACGAGTCACGGGGTCGAGCCTATACATCCGTACAGCCGGCGCGACACGCCGCCGCGCCGCCTGTGGAGAACTCCCGACGGCATCGCGGGCCGCGACCGCGCCTCAGAAGCCCCGCTCGCGACGGATGGCGTCCGCGCTGCCGACCACGTCGCGCTGCAGGACGGCCGCCCCGACCGTGCCCGCGTAGTCGTAGACGTCGAACCCGGTGCAGTGCGTGATGGTCGCCGGCGCCCCGAGCGAGTCCTCGACCGCGGTCGTCCAGACGTCGTTGGCACCGATCACCACGAAGGTCGGTCTGGCGTCCCGGTAGGCGCCGAGGTCGACGAGCCACGGGTAGGTCTCGAACGTGTCCCGGACCTGCAGGAGCTCGACGTCGTCGGACGCGTACGCCGCCAGGGGCCGGACGGTCCAGAACTGCCCGACGCCGGTGACCTGCCGTCCGTCCGCCCAGCGGTCCAGGCAGTCCGCCGGCGCGTACCGGGCCGTCGCGACGGTGCTGACCGTGGTCGGGGCGACGGCCGCCCCACCCAGCAGGACCACCGCCGCGGCGATCGCCGCGGCGAGCTGCACGCCGCGGCGCGGCCGGTGCACCCGGGTCCGACGGACGGCGGAGCGCACGAGCTCGGCGACGGCGACGAGCGCCAGGAGCGGTGCGGTCACGATCGGCTCGAGGTACCGCGGTGTCTCCGACCCGGCGACGACCACCCCGACGGACACCGCCACGACCGTCACGAGCGGCAGCACGGTCGCGACGAGCACGGTCCGCGCGGTCCGCACCCGCCAAGCCCAGACCGTGCCGCCGACGGCCAGCACCACGCCCGCGAAGAGCAGCAGCAGCTCGGCGTCGCCACGGGCCGACCCGGCGCGGTCGTCGGTCAGCGCCGCGAAGAAGGCGAGCGTCCGGCCCGCCTGCTCCGGGTGCACGTAGGTCGACGGGTCGAGCGACACGAACGGGGCGAGCGGGATCCGGAGCAGGTACCCGACGACGGAACCGGCGACGAGGACGGCGGACATCCACCCGGTCGGACGCCAGGGGACGCGTCGCGCGAGCGAGAGCAGCACGAGGGTCACGACGACGGGCGCCGCCGACCACGGGACGTACAACGGGTTCGACGCCGTGGTGCACGCGGCGACGAGGCCGGTCACGACGAGGACGACGACGGAGGCGCGGCCGGTCCGGACCGCGCGGAGCACCAGGACCGCGGTGCCGAGCATGGCGAGCACAGCGCCGTAGTAGTAGGTCGTCGTCAGGAGGAGTGATCCGAGTTCGAGCGAGGTCGCAGTTGCCGTGTACTCCGTGAGCACGATCGCGGTCACGAACCCGAGCGCGACGGCGGACACCGCGATCCTGGCCGACCGGCGTGCGGCCGGCATGAGCTCGTTCGCCGCCGCCCGCACCAGCGCGTACACGGCGAGCAGCACGAGCACGCCGTTCAGCGCCAGCGCCTGCTGCGGGGTCGCGGTGACGAGGGAGCAGAGCAGGTAGACGGGCAGCTCGGGGAAGAAGAACAGGGCCGGTGACATCGCCCAATCGAACGGCTGCCCGAGCCGGATCGACCGTTCGACGAGCGGCAGCAGGACGGAGTCGCCGTCGTACCAGAGCAGGGCGACCCGCTCGGTGACCAGGACGTGGCCGAGGGCGATGACGGCCAGGGCGAGCGCGACGGCGGCGCCCAGTGCCTCCTGGCCGGACGCGACCCACCGGCGGCGCGACGGCGGACCCGCCGGAGCGATCGCGACCGGCTCCGGGACCGCAGCGCGGCCGGACGGGCCGGGCGCGACGGGTGACATGAGCGGAGCGTACCGAGCGAGCCGTGACGCCGCCTGGCGATGGCGTTCCGGGGCCGAGCGACTACCCTTGTGGGCTGTGACCGACACGCGCGACCAGCTGATCCAGCACATCTCCGCAGACGCGGTGTTCCACGGCGACTTCACGCTCACCAGCGGCAAGCAGGCGTCGTACTACATCGACCTGCGCAAGGTGAGCCTCGACCACCGGGTCGCTCCGCTCATCGGCCAGGTGATGACGGACCTGCTGCAGCAGGTGCCGGACGTCGACGCCGTCGGTGGCCTCACCATGGGCGCCGACCCGATCGCGAGTGCCGTGCTGCACCAGGCCGCGGCGCGCGGACTCTCCTACGACGCGTTCGTCGTGCGCAAGGAGCCGAAGGACCACGGCCGCGGCCGCCAGGTCGAGGGTCCGGACGTCCGCGGCAAGCGCGTCGTCGTGCTCGAGGACACCTCCACGACGGGCGGCTCGCCGCTCAAGGCCGCGGAGGCGCTCGAGCGCGAGGGCGCGATCATCGCCGCAGTGGCCGTCGTCGTCGACCGCGACACCGGCGCGAAGGAGCGGATCGAGGCGGCCGGCTACCCCTACTTCGCCGCGATCGGACTGGCCGACCTGGGGCTGAGCGCGTGACCGGGGAGCGTCCGGACGACGCGCGCGATCCCGACCGTCCGTCCGGCCCGACAGAAGGGGCGGACGACCGGGAGGCCCTGCGCGCGTCCGGCTCGGACGCTCCGTTCCGCGGTCTCCGCAGTGCCGCCGATATCTTCGGTGCGCCGCGCGGCGCCGACGAGTGGCCCTCGCGCCGCGAGCGGCGCGAGGCGGAGCGGGCTGCTCGTGAGACCGGCGCGCCGCTGCCGGAGCCGTTCGAGCCGGAGGCCGTCGATCCCGCACCGGTCGATCCCGCACCGGTCGTGCCGGCGCCGGTCGTGCCGGCGCCGCTCGTCGGCGACCGTGAGGCCGGGTCCGGGCCGGGGTCCACGTCCGGCGCTGGGGCCGGATCCGAGTCCGACGAGGATGCCGGGGCGACCCAGGCGATCCACATGGGCGACGAGCTCCGCGAGCCGTCGGAGAACCCGCAGGCGACGGTCGAGCACGAGCGCGAGACGCTCGGGGACCGCATCCCGCCCGCTGCGCCGGTGCCGCCGACGAGCACGGTCTCGCACCCGTCCTCGATCTCGCTGCCGACCGCGATGCGCCACCGGGATGAGCGCGCTGCCGAGAACCGCGCCGTCGACGACGAGCGACGACGTGCCGACCCGTTCGGCCAGGGGCGCAGCGACGTCGACTGGCTCGGGCGGGTCACCGGGTCGCAGCCGGGAACGCCCGCGCCGACGCCGACCGGGCCGGTCGCGCAGCCGCTCGGGGTCGAGAACGTCCTGCCGCCCGCGCCGGCACCCACGAACGAGCCGCCGAGCTTCACCGAGCTGCTGCGCCTGCAGGGAGCGGGTGACGCTGCCCCGGCCGGCGCGACGGAACGGCCGTTCGACTGGGCGATCCGGGACGACGAGACCGGCGAGGTCCCGACGACGCTGACGACCGACAGGTTCGACACCACGGCACTCGGGGCGGGGTCGTGGTCGCTCGCGGACGAGGCGGACGACGACGTGGTCGCGGGCGAGGTCGACACGCCTGCCGGTGGGCTCCCGAGCGGGCTGCTCGCGGCGCCGGTGCCGGCACCGCTGCCGGTACCCGCTCCGGTGCCGACGTCGGCCCCGGCGGATGCGAAGGACGACGACGTGGCACGGACGACGGCGCTGCCGTCGGTGCAGGACGACGACCGGGGCGACCGCGAACACCGCGACGACGATGCACGGACGACGGCGGTGCCGGCCGTGGGCGGTGTCGGACGTGACGACTCCGCTGCGGACGCGCCGATGCCCGTCGCCGCAGCGGCGACCCCCTGGTGGGCGGAGCCCGACGCCACCGTGCCGCCGACCGCGGCGCCGCCGCTGATCGAACCGGCGTCGTCGGACGCCACCGCTGCGTACCCGGCGCACCTCCCGCCGTCCGTCGGCCAGGACCTCCGGGGGCTGGCCGGCGATCGCGACGCCCGCAGCGACCGCCGCGACCGCCGCGACGAGGACGACGTCCACGACGAGCGGTACGACGAGCACCCCGTCGAGCGCCTGCCCGCCGCTGCACCGGACGACCTCGACCAGGACGAGTGGGACGGCCGCGAGACGAGCGACACGAGCGTCATCAAGGACCTGTTCGGCACGGCTGCGGTCGGGCAGCTCGGCGACACCGGGTACGACCCCGAGGACTCGGGGACGCGCATGATGCCCGCGGTCGCCGCTCCGGCCGGCGCTCCCGGTCGTGACGGGACGCCCGGTGCACGCGCAGCAACCCCTGGGACGGCTCCCGACCGCACCGCCTCGGGGAGCACGGCTCCCGGCGACGGCGGCGGACGGGACAACTTCATCAACGAGGGCTTCGGTCGGCTCGCGGGCGAGGGCAAGCGCGGCAAGCAGTTGCTCGTGATCGGCGCCGTCGTGCTCATCGTGGTGCTGCTCGTGGCGGTCTTCGGGCTCACCCGCTGGATCCTCGGGAACTCCATCAGCGAGGAGAGCGCTCCCGCGGCGAGCGCGTCGTCCGCCGCTGCGTCGGCCGCTCCCTCGGACGAGCCCTCGGACGAGCAGTCAACCGAGGCCGCCGCGGCCCCCGCACCGCCGCTGCAGTTCGCGACCACCCAGGCCGCCCCGGGTGAGCACGCCTGGAACGAGCTCGCCGGCGGTGAGTGCCTGTCGCCGTTCACCGACGCCTGGGCGCAGTCCTTCACGGTGGTCGACTGCGCAGCAGCGCACGCCGGGCAGCTGACCGCCCGGATCCAGGTCGAGGCCGGAGCGTGGCCGGGGCCGGACGACCTGGCGGCGCAGGCGGCTCAGGTGTGCCAGACCGCCCAGGCAGTCGACACCGCGGCGGCGGCGCGGTACGGCGACGTGCAGGTGCAGGGCACCTACGCGCCCGACCAGGAGACCTGGGACCGCGGCAACACCTTCATCTCGTGCTTCGCGACGCGCTCGAGCGGCCAGCCGTTGACGGGCTCGCTCGCCCCGAGCGGCACCTGACCCGATCCCCTCTCCGCAAGACGCAACGTCGGCGGTTCCTCGCAGCGTTGTACCGCTGCGAGCAACCGCCGACGTTGCGTTTCGCGAGGGTAGCCGCGCCGCAGGGCCGCGGGCGCGGGGGCGTAGGGCGGGGTGGGCGGCGCCGGTCAGGACGCGGCGGGGACCCGCGCGGACGCCTCGTCCAGGGTGCGGAGCTCCTCGGCGCCCAGCTCGAGGTCCGCGGACGCCAGGAGCGCCGGCAGCTGCTCCATGTTCCGCGCGCTCGCGATCGGTGCGACGACGTCCGGCTGGGCCTGCAGCCAGGCGAGGGCGACCGATGCGATCTCGGCCTCGTGCGCCTCGGCGATGCGGGAGAGCGCGTCGACCACGGCCAGTCCCTCGTCCGAGAAGTAGCCCGACACCTGCCCCTCGCGGTCCTTGCCGGCGAAGTCGTCCTTCGTGCGGTACTTCCCGGTCAGGAACCCGGCGGCGAGGGCGAAGTAGGGCACGACCCCCAGGCCCTCGGACGCTGCGAGCGGGGCGATGTCCGACTCGTAGGGCTCACGGGTGACGAGGTTGTAGTGCGGCTGGATCGCGACGGGCAGCGCCAGCCCGTTCTCCTTGGCGATGCGGATCCACTCCTCGGCACGCGGACGCGAGTAGTTCGAGATCGCCGTGTACCGGACGAGGCCCTCCTGCACGAGCTGGTCGAACGCGCGGACGGTCTCCTCGAGCGGGGTGTCCTGGTCGTCGAAGTGCGCGTAGTACAGGTCGATCCGGTCGGTGCCCAGCCGCTCGAGGCTCGCGCGGGCAGCCGCAGCGACGTTCGACGCGGACAGGCCGCTGTACTGCGGGTGCTGCGAGACCTTCGTCGCGACCACGACGTCGTCGCGCTTCCCGGAGGCGCGGAGCCACGAGCCGATGACGCGCTCCGACTCGCCGCCCTCGTTGCCCGGCGCCCACGCGGAGTAGACGTCCGCGGTGTCGACGAAGTCGCCGCCGGCCGAGGTGTACGCGTCGAGCACCCGGTGCGAGGTCTGCTCGTCGGCGGTCCAGCCGAAGACGTTGCCGCCGAGGGCGAGGGGGAACACGTGCAGGTCACTGGTTCCGATGCGGGGCATGGGGAGTCCTTCCGGTGCGGTACGGGTCTCGTCCACGCTATGCCCCGGCTCCGTGCACGTGACCAGCGGGTACCCGGTGTTGCATGAGGGGATGACCACCCTCGCCGACGACCTCACCGACCCCCGCTCGTCCGTCCGACTCCGTGCCGTGATGGCCGCCGGCACCGAGGCGAGGCCGTCCGACCTCGAGGTGCTCGTCGAACGCTGTGCCGTCGAGCCGGACCTGCAGGTGCGCGAGGCCCTGACCTGGGCGCTCGTCAGGCTGCCGGCGGAGACCGTCGTGCCCCGGCTGACGCACGAGCTGCACCGTCCGGAGGCGCAGGCTCGCTCGCAGGCGCTCCACACCCTGTCGAAGATCCGCGACGGGTCGGTGTACCCCGAGGTGGCCGACCGGCTCGGCGACGACGACCCCGGTGTGCGTCGGACGGCCTGGCGCGCGGCCGTCCTGCTCGCTCCGGCCGAGGAGGGTCCCGCCCTCGCCCGACGCCTCGCCCGCGAACTCGGTCAGGATGACCGGGAGACCCGACTCGCGCTGAGCCGTGCGCTGGTCTCGCTCGGCGAGGACGTCGTCGCCCCCGTCCTGGCAGACGCGTCCGATCGTCGCGGTGAGGCCGTCCGCGCGCACGTCGACGAGACCGAACGACTGCTCGCCGACCCGGACGCCGGGTCGGCGCTCGCACTCGAACGCGCCCGTCGCGAGATGGCGCTCGGACGCGGTAAACGCGCCTCCGGGTGACCACCTGACGGACGGGAGGCCCGTGGCTGCGCCGCCACGGGCCTCCCGTCCGACGCGCGGTGCGCCACGAGCGCGTCCCGCCGTTCCGGGGCGGGCCGCGGAAGACCCGGATTCGGGTCGACGAACAGGTTCGATCGGCTTGCGCACGCGGATCGGAGCGCGCCAAGGTGGACGGCGAAGGGGAGTAGCTCCCAGCGCGTGCATCGACACACTGGCCATCACGACGATCGGCCCGGTGCACCACCTGCCGGTCCCACCCGGCGGGCGAGCGAGACCTTCGGCCGTTCTGCCGTGCCGAAGCGCTCCCCACCCCTGCGCGATCGGTGCGGCCCGACCAAGGGACCATCCCGTGATCGACACCTCACCCGTCCGCGTCGTCGATGCCGACGCACCGCCCGCCCGCATGGGCCGCAGCGCCTGGGGGCGCATCGCGATCTGCATCGTGATCGCCCTGCCCGCCGTGGTCTTCCGCGTCACGGGCTTCGCCCCGAACCCCGTCGTCGACCTGCTGGTCTTCGGCGGTGCGGTGGTCGCCGCCTCGTTCCTGCTCGCCTGGGCCGCCGAGGCCGCGCAGAAGGACATCTCCGGCGCGCTCGCCATCGCGATCCTCGCGCTCATCGCCGTGCTGCCCGAGTACGCCGTCGACCTGTACTACGCGTTCCGCTCCGGGTACGACCCGTCGTACGAGCAGTTCGCCGCCGCGAACATGACCGGCTCGAACCGGCTGCTGCTCGGGTTCGGCTGGCCCCTCGTCGTGGTGATCTCGCTGCTCGTCGCCCGCCGGTACGTCCGCGCCGGCACCCTGCCCCGGTCGGCGACGAAGGTGCTGCAGCTGGAGCAGTCCTCACGGCTGGACATCGGCTTCCTGGCGCTCCTGGCGGTCGTCGCGTTCCTCATCCCGCTGATGGGCTCGATCCCGCTGTGGTTCGGGTTCGTGCTGCTCGCCGCCTTCGTCGCGTACCTGTGGCGGGCATCGCAGGCGCCGGACGACGGCGGCGACGAGGAGATGGTCGGCATGGCCGGGAACATCGCCTCGATGCCGCAGCGTGCGCGCCGCTGGACGATCGTCGCGCTGTTCCTCGTGGCCGCCGCCGTCATCCTGTCGTCGGCGGAGCCGTTCGCGGACGCACTCGTCGAGTCGGGGAGCGCGCTCGGCATCGACAGCTACTTCCTCGTGCAGTGGCTCGCGCCGCTCGCGACCGAGGCGCCCGAGTTCATCGTCGCAGCGCTCTTCGCCCTGCGCGGGATGGGCGGCGCGGCGATCGGGACGCTCATCGCGTCGAAGGTCAACCAGTGGTCGCTGCTCGTCGGGACGCTGCCGATCGCCCACGTGCTCGGTGGCGGGACGACGGGCGGGCTGCCGCTCGACGGTCGGCAGGTCGAGGAGTTCGTGCTCACCGCGTCGCAGACCGTGCTGGGCGTGGCGATCATCATCGCGCTGCGCTTCCACCGGTGGTCGGCGATCGCGCTCGTGGCGCTGTTCGCGGTGCAGTTCGTGGTGACGGACACGAGCGGGCGGTGGGTGCTGAGCGGGGTGCACGTGGTCGCGGCGCTCGTGGTGCTGTGGATCAACCGGAAGGACATCGTGCCGACGTTGCGGGCGCCGTTCCGGCGGGCCGGCGCCGCCGGCGCTCCGGCCGCGTAGGCGGCGGCGTGGCTCCGCCCGCGGCTGCGGCGGCTGCGGTCGGTTCCGGTCGTACGACCTGCCGTCGGCGGCCGTTCCGGTCGCACGACGTGCCGTCGGCGGCGGAGGTGAGCGGCATGTCGTGCGACGGGAATCGTGGGACGGGAGGCTCGGGGCGGGCTGGCACCGGGCCTCCCGTCCGATGGGCGCGCCGGCGGTTCCGGTCGCATGACCTGCCGTCGGCGGCCGTTCCGGTCGCACGACGTGCCGTCGGCGGCGGAGGTGAGCGGCATGTCGTGCGACGGGAATCGTGGGACAGGAGGCTCGGGGCGGGCTGGCACCGGGCCTCCCGTCCGTTCGTGGGCACCAGCCGCATCGAACGGGCAGGACGTGCCGCGCGCGTCCCGTCGGGCGGGCAGGATCCGTCGGCAGGAGCCGCCGAGTGTGACAGGAAGTGCCCGCTCGGCGAGCGGGCGGGCGGCTGGCGTCAGTCGGCGTCGGGGGCGAGCCAGATGGCGGAGGCGGCGGCGGCGGGCAGGTCGACGAGGGACTCCTCGCCGTCGGGAGCCCGCCGGCTGACGGCGATCACACCCGCGTAGTCGCGGACACGCTCGACGCGCAGGTGCGTGCCCAGTGCGACCCCGAGCTCGTCGAAGTACCGGAGCAGGGCCGGGTCGTCGTCGGACACCCGGTCCACGACCCCGCAGGCTCCGGGTTCGACCGAGCCGAGCAGCGTGCCCGCCGACGACGGGACCGACCCGTCCGTCGCCGGGATCGGGTCACCGTGCGGGTCGTGCGTCGGGTGGCCGAGGTCGGCGTCGACCCGCTCGAGGAACGTCTCGGACACCGCGTGCTCGAGCGCCTCGGCCTCGGTGTGGACCTCGTCCCACGAGTAGCCGAGCCGCTGCACCAGGTACGTCTCGATGAGCCGGTGGCGACGGACCATCGCCACGGCGACCTGCTGCCCGAGCGGGGTGAGCACGACGCCGTAGTAGGGGGTGTGCTCGATGAGGCCGTCGCGGTCGAGCTTGCGGAGGTTCCCCGACACCGTCGACGCCGAGACCCCGAGGGCCGCCGCGATGTCCCGCGTCGCGAGCCCCTCGCCGCCGCGCTCGGTCGACTTCCACACGAGCTTCACGTAGTCCTCCGCCATGACGGACAGGGAGGGCAGGCGCATGCGTCAATGGTACAAACGGCGGGTGACCACCACCGCACCCGTCCGACGTCGTCGCTGGCCGGTGCCCCCGTCGCTCCTGCTCGGCCTCGCGCCGCTCGTCGCCTTCGCGGCCGTCAGCGCCTGGCGCTCGCGGCCGAGCGACGACTACAGCACGCTCGGGCAGACCGTCGAGGGCGTCCTCGGGGCACTCGTGGTGCCGGAGGGCATCGCGGTGTTCGTGCTCTGCGTCTACGTCACCGCGCTGGGCTGGTGGCCGATCGCGACCACTGACCGTCGTCGGACGGCACTCCGGTGGACGCTCACGGCCCCGGCGTTGATCGCAGCCGTGTGCGTCGCCCGGCTCCCGCTCGTCGAGTGGGGCGCCCAGCCGGTGCGGTACTTCCTGCTGCTCGCGGTCGGGGTCCTCTTCGTGGGGGTGTTCGAGGAGCTGCTCACCCGCGGCGTGCTGCTCGTCGGGCTCCGGCGGCGGCTGCCCGAGTTCGGCGTGTGGATCGCGTCGTGCGTGCTGTTCGGGCTGCTGCACTTCCTCAACGTCCTCGCCGGCGCTGGGGTCGGTGCGACCGTCGTGCAGGTCGTCTTCGCGGCGTCGTTCGGCTCGACGCTCTACCTCGCCCGCCGGCTCACCGGGAACCTGCTCGCTCCCGTGCTGCTGCACGCCTTCTGGGACTTCGGGTCGATCGCGGTGTCGGCCACCGTGCCGACGCAGGACCTGGTGCGGATGGTGCCCGTCGGGCTCCTCGGACTGTTCGCGTTCGCGGTGCTCGCCCTCGGGGTGGTCGCCGGCGGCGTGGTCGCATGGCGGGACGACCGGGGTCGCCGCCTGCTGCGCCGGTGGCGGTCGGTGCCGCCCGTGGGGGCGCCCGCGGTGCAGGGGGACGAGCCGCGCCTCCCGACCGCCGTCTGACCCGACCGTCCGCGCTCAGGTGCCGGGCCCGGCGGGTGCCGCCGGGCCGACTCGTCCACGAGGGCGACGGGCTGTGAATGCGCACAGCCTGCGGCCCGGTTCACCCCCGGGTGGGGGACCGTTCGCCGTCCGGCAACCACCCGTCCCTAGGTTCGCCCTGTTTCCACACCGGTACAACAGGAAGGGGCGTCGCCCCCGGGCGACCACCACCACATGCGCAGATCCACCGTCCGCGGCGTGACCGTCGCCACCGTCGCGACCGCACTCGTGCTCGGGTCACCGCTCGCCGCGCAGGCCGCGACGTACCCGAGCGACTCCACCGAGCCCGACCTGGTGTCGCTGCTCAGCGGGTACGACCAGTACTGGACGTCGAGCGGGAAGAACGACCTGCACGGCACCGTGGACGACCCGGTGACGCTGGCGAAGAACGACCAGCTGACGTCGTGGATCAACCAGCACGCGACGACGGCGCAACAGTTCCGGGCGCTGCAGGACGCCGAGTACGACAACGCGACGAACACCGCCTACGACCAGTCCTTCACCGTGTCGCAGGGGCTCGGCGAGACGCTGAGCAAGCTGTTCGTGCAGGGGCGCAACGACGGCGACCTGCCGCTCGTCGACGCGCTCATCAACTCGTCGAACGGTACGAGCGGCGCCTACGTCGGCACCGGCGACGCGAAGGCCCACTACAGCTACCCGCGGCCGTACCTGCCGGCCGACACCGCGGCGACGCTGCCCGCCGGTGACGACACGGCCAGCTGCAACCCGGCGACCGTGAACGCGTCGTCGCTCGCCGCGAACCGCACCGGCACGGCCTGGGCGGACGCGAAGGGCAACCTCACGATCACACGGGTGCGGGCCACGACCGACACCACGCACGAGTTCTCGCCGAACGACGTCGTGCTCGACGCCGGCTACGGCCAGAAGGGCATCTGCACCGGCGGCTCGTACCCGTCCGGGCACACCACCACGGCGTACCAGGCGGGCATCACCCTCGCCACGCTCGTGCCCGAACTCGCGCCGGAGATCCTCGCCCGCACGTCCGAGGCCGGCAACGACCGCATCGTCCTCGGCGTCCACTACCCGCTCGACATCATGGGCGGACGCATCGACGGCGAGGCCGCCCTCGCCGCCCGCTGGTCCGACACGCAGTACCGCACCGAGGTCCTCGAGCCGGCCCGCGCCGAGCTCACGGCGTACCTCGAGGCGACGTGCGGCGACACCCTCGCGAACTGCATCGCCGCGGAGCGGCCCTACACCGACGACCCCTACGGCGGCCAGGCGATGCCCGGCGGCACCGCGCAGGTCGTCACCGACCGGGCCTCGGCCGTGCAGGTCTACCGCGAGCGCATGACCTACGGCTTCGCGCAGACCGGCACCGCGGGTCTCGCCCCGTCGGTCCCCACCGGCGCGTCGAACCTGCTCCTGTCGACCTTCCCGACCCTGACCGACGCGCAGCGCACGCAGGTGCTCGCGCAGACCGAGATCGCCTCGGGTCACCCCCTCGACCAGTCCGGCTCCGCGAACGGCTCGTGGGAGCGGCTCGACCTCGCGGCCGCGACGAGCGCGACCGTCGCCGTCGGCGCGGACGGCACCGCGACGGTCGTCTCGACCGGTGGGCAGGCCCGCGTCGTCTCCGGCGTGCTGACCGCCCCCGAGGGCACCTCCGTGCAGGCCGGGAAGACGATCGCGCTCGCCGGCACCGGACTCCCCGCCGGCGCCACCCTGCAGGTCGTCCTGCGGTCCGACCCGGTCACGGTCGGCACGCTCACGGTCGGTCCGGACGGCACCGCGACCGGCTCGGTCGTGATCCCCGCGGACGCTCCGGTCGGCGCGCACACGCTCGACCTCGCCGACGCGTCGGGCGCCTCGGTGCTCGTGACGCCGCTCGCGATCACCGTGACCGCGGCGTCGAACGCGGGCGGCTCGACCGGCGGCGCGGGCACGGCGGGCGGCACCGGCGCCACCGGGACCGTCCCCGCCGGCGTGCACCTGCCGGTCGTCAGCGGCTGACCCACCGGACGGGAGGCGCGCAACCGGACCGTCACGTGCCTCCCGTCCGCACCCACCCGACGGGAGGCGCGGGACCGCCCCGCCCCGCGCCTCCCGTCCGCCGCCCCTGACCGCTCACCCCCCCCCCCCTCGCACCACCGGAGGCCCCCGTGCCGTACCCCAAGACCTGGACCACCGTCGGCATCGCCGCCGTCGTGGTCGCCGCCGCCGCGATCGCCGTCCCGGTGCTGACCGGCGCGACCGGCGGCGACGCCGTCCCCGCCGCGGCGGACCGCACCCCCACGGCCACGGCGCGCACGGTGCCGAGCGTCCCCGACGTCGCCGCAGCGGCGCTCGCCGCGCTGCCCGAAGCGCGCTACTCGGCCGTGGTCGACGGCCTGCTGCCCGTCGACCGGACGGTGTCGTCCGCCGAGGTCTTCCACCTCCGCACCGACGCACCGCTCTTCGGGTCCGATCGGCAGCGCCCTGTCGCGCGCTTCGCGGCCACCGACTTCCTCGGCCAGCCGACGACGGTCGTGGGACTGCGGCACGAGGGGGACTGGGAGCTCGTCCTCACGCCGGCGCGTCGGGAGCTGCCCTCGGCGGCCGACGGACACGCCGCCGCGCAGACGGCCGCGTGGGTGCCGCGGACGGCACTCGTGCAGCAGGTGACACCGACGTCGCACGTGGTCATCTCGACGGCCGACCAGACCGTGTCCATCGAGTCCTCGTCCGGACGGGTCACCCGGAGCTTCCCCGCGGGGGTGGGCACCTCCGACACCCCGACGCCGACCGGCGTGACGGGGTACCTGGAGCAGCGGTACGTCGACCCCTCGCAAGGGACGGGCGACCACGCGATCCAGCTGACGTCGCTGCACTCGAGCGCAGCCGACGAACCGTACGGCGGGTCGGACGGCGGGCTCATCGGCCTGCACTGGAACGCGGCGGCCTCGGGAGCGGTGTCCCACGGGTGCGTGCGGCTCTCCGCTGAGGGGGTCGCGGCGCTCGACGCCCTGCCGCTCGGAACGCTCGTGACGGTGGAGTAGCACGGGCACCGCCGGGTACGCTCGGGCCGGTGACCGACGGGACCGGACAGTTGCCCAGGACCCTGCGGTCCGGGGCCGGTGCGACCGTGCGCCGACTGGTGCACGTCTCGCGTCCGGTCCTGTGGATCAACACGATCGGCTCGGGGCTGGTCGCCGTGTGGCTCACCGGCGCGCTGTTCGACCTGCGGGCGCTGCCGATCCTGATCTGGCTGACGCTGCCGTTCAACCTGCTCATCTACGGCGTCAACGACGTCTTCGACCAGGACACCGACGCGACGAACCCCCGCAAGGGGTCCATCGAGGGTGCCAGGATCCGGCAGTCGGAGGTCCGACTCATCGTCTGGGCGGTCGCCGTGGTCAACGTGCCGTTCCTCGTCGCGTTCCTGCTGACGCTGCCGCCGCTCGCGAACGCCGCGATCCTGCTCTACGCGGTCGTCTTCGTCTGCTACTCCGCGCCACCGGTGCGCTTCAAGGCCCGGCCGTACCTCGACTCGCTGAGCAACGCGGCGTACGCGCTGCCGCTGGTCATCGTGCCGCTCGCCCTCGAGGAGGAGCCGACGTGGCCCGCCGCGCTGGGACTGATGGCCTGGAGCGTCGCCAAGCACGCCTTCGACGCCGTGCAGGACATCGTCGAGGACCGTGACGCGGGCATCACCACGACCGCGGTCCGGCTCGGACCCCGGGGGACCGCGCTGTGGAGCGGCGCCTGGTGGGTGGTGTCGACGGTGTTGTTCGCGGTGGTGAGCATCCCGGTGGCCGCCGTCAACCTGCTCATCGCCGGCATCCTCGTCGTGTGCCTGCTGCGCGCCCCGTCGCCGGAGACCGGTCACCGCCTGTACCGCCTGTCGGTCGCCTTCCCGTACATCGCGGGGTCCTTCGCCGGGGTGCTGCTCCTGGTGTCCATCGTGCTCGGAGGTGCCCGGTGAGTCGTGTCGTCGTCGTCGGAGGCGGGATCGGTGGGCTCACCGCCGCCGCCCTGCTCGCCCGTGCCGGGAACCGTGTGACCCTGCTCGAGGCGTCGGACCGGCTCGGGGGCAAGAGCCGTCGCATCCAGCTCGGGGCGGACCGGATCGACACCGGGCCGTCGCTCGTCACCTTCCCGGCGGTGTGGGACGAGCTGCTGCGGCGACTCGGCGGACGTTCCGGCGAGGACGGGCACCTCGACCTCGTGCGCATGCCCGAGGTCGGCCGGTACTTCCACCGGGGCGAGGAGACCGCGCTGCCGGTCGCGCCCGACCACCCCTGGTACCCGGCGTGGCGACGCTTCGCCGACCTGCACGCGCCGCTCGCCGACGACGTCACGCGGCTCCTGCTCGCCGACCCGCTCGACCGCTCGGCCCTGCCGGCCGTCCGTCGCCTGCTCTCCGTGTACGGCTCGCGGCTCACCACGCGTGCGTACCTCGACGGCCTGGCGTGGCTGCCGGACGGGCTGCGCGAGATCATCGCGATCCACACCCTCAACGCCGGGGTCTCACCCGCACGCACCCCTGCGCTCTACGCGAGCATGCCGGCGATCATGGCGGAGACCGGCGCGTGGGTGCCCCGCGGCGGCGTCTACGAGGTCGTGCTCGCGCTGCAGCGACTCGCCGAGGCCGCCGGCGTCGAGGTCCGCACCGGCGAGGCCGTCACCCGCATCGCGCGCGGTGGCGTCACCACCGAGGCCGCGCACCACCCCGCCGACCTGGTCGTCAGCGCCCTCGACGCCGACCGGCTCGCCGCGCTGACCCGTCCGTCCGGTCCGTCCGGTCCGTCCGCGATGTCCGCGATGTCCGCGCTGCCCCGCCCGCGCTCCCGCCCCAGAGCCTTGTCCTGCTCCGCCGTCGCGCTCTACGGCGTCCTGCGCGAGGAGCTGCCCGAGGACCTCGCGACGCACAGCGTGGTGCTGCCGACGAAGCCGGACGCACTGCACCGGAGCCTCGAGGCGGGCGACGAACCGGCGGACACGATGGTGTTCGTCAACCACTACCGCGCCGGCGAGCTCTCCCCGAACCCGCACGGCACCGTGGGCGTGCTGCTGACCGCACCCGCGGACGGGGCGCACTACGAGATCGACCACCCCTTCGTGCGGCGGGAGGTCGACCGGGTGTCGGCAGCGCTGGGCCTCGACCGACCGATCACCGACCTGCTCGACGACCACGTGGTCCTCGACCCGCAGTACTACGGCACCGGGGGAGAACCGCACGGGGCGCTCTACGGGGCGGCCCGTCCGCCGTGGCAGAGCGGGCCGTTCCACCGCCCCTCGTACAACGACCGCTGGCGGCCGTGGCTGTGGCGGGTGGGGGCGTCGGTGCACCCCGGCGGCGGGATCCCGGCCGTCGTGGGCGGAGCGATGATCGCGACGGAGCGGCTGCTCCGGGCGAACCCGGTCTGAGCGCGCCTTCGCGCCCTCGCTAGAGCTCGACCTCGATCGGCTCCGCGCGGACGAGCTCGTGCACGCCGGCGATGACCTCGCTCGGGCGGAACGGGTACCGGTCGATCTCGGCCTGGTCGCTGATGCCGGTCATCACCAGGACGGTGTGGAGCCCGGCCTCGATGCCCGCCTGCACGTCGGTGTCCATGCGGTCGCCGATCATGCCCGTGTTCTCGGAGTGGGCCCCGATCCGGTTCATCGCCGAGCGGAACATCATCGGGTTCGGCTTGCCGACGACGTACGGCTGCTTCCCGGTGGCCTTCTCGATCATCGCGGCGATGGCCCCGGTCGCCGGCAGGACCCCCTCGGCACTGGGCCCGGTGGCGTCGGGGTTCGTCACGATGAACCGGGCACCGTCGCGGATGAGCCGGACGGCCTTGGTGATCGCCTCGAACGAGTAGTTGCGGGTCTCACCGACGACGACGTAGTCGGGCGCGGTCTCGGTCATGATGAACCCGGCCTCGTGCAGCGCCGTCGTCATGCCGGCCTCGCCGATCACGAACGCGGAGCCCCCCGGCATCTGCGAGCGGCAGAAGTCCGCCGTGGCGAGCGCCGACGTCCAGATGCGCTCCTCGGGGACCTCGAGACCCGACCACCGCAGCCGCGCGCTGAGGTCACGCGGCGTGAAGATCGAGTTGTTCGTCAGGACGAGGAACTCGGTCCCTTCGTCCAGCCACTGCTGGATGAGCTCGGGAGCGCCCGGCAGGGCCTGGTTCTCGTGGACGAGCACACCGTCCATGTCGGTCAGCCAGCACTCGACTTCGTCGCGGGTCGCCATGGGCCCAGCGTACTGTGGCCGCCGCTCGCCGGACCCGGTGGTCACCCGACTGTGGAGGACTGGCCGACCGGACACCGACCGGCGTTCGGCTTTGGGCTACGATTTTCGGGACACGTACCGGATCAAGGAGGCCTCCCCGTGCTCGTCGACCCCGGCAGCCCCACCGCACAGCCGCGCACCACGACCGACGGCCGTACCGGCGCGGGAGCGGCCGACGCCCCCACCGGGACGACACCGGCAGCCGAAACCGCCGCCGCGCCCCGTCGCCGCCGCGGTCGCCCCAACGTCCTGAGCCGACAGCAGGTGGTCGACGCCGCCACCGCCATCGCCAACGAGGAGGGCCTCGACCGCCTGTCCTTCCGCGCCCTCGGCGCGAAGCTCGGCGTCGCACCGATGACCGTGCACCGGACGATCGGCGGCCTCGACGACCTGCACGCCGAGCTCGTCCGTCGTACCGTCGACGAGTTCACGGCCACCTTCGTCTGGCCGGACGACTGGCGTTCGGTCGTCCACGTCTTCGCCTGCACCTTCCGCGACCTCATGCGCACCCACCCCCTCGTGCTCGAGTCGCACAGCCAGCGCGCCCCGCTCGCCTCCACCGAGTCCGACGCCGTCGTGGCGAAGGTCGTCGGGGCCCTGCAGCAGGCAGGTCTGCCGGAGCGCGAGGCCATGTACGCGTTCTTCGTGGTCTACGACTTCGTCGTCGGGCACGCCGGCGTGCAGGTCGGCCGCGGCGACTCCGAGGCCGGGCGCCCCGAGCGGCACCGCGTGGTCGGTGAGATCCTCGGCGAGCACTCGTACGACGACCGCTTCGCCCTGGGCCTCGAGATCATCACCGCCGGCATCGAGGCCCGCGTCCGCACGCACGGCACCACCGCGTCGTGAGCACGGTCGACCCGCAGCAGGCACGCCGCGAACGCGAGGCCCGGTACCGCGGCTCGACCACCGCCCTGACGATGACCGTCGTCGGTGCACTGCTGGTCGTCGCCGCGGGGGTGATCGGTGGACTCGCGGTGTCGGACTTCGTCCTGCGCTTCCGGATGATGACGGTCAACAGCATCTTCTCCGACAGCCCCGACCCGGAGACGCACCTGTGGGCGGCCCCGAGCGCGGTCGTCGGAACCCTGGTGGCCGTCGGCGTGTACACGCGGTGGAACCACCGGTGGTCCGGGCGCACCACCGACCTGGTCGGGCTCGGGCCGCTGCCGCTCTGGCTCGTCGGTGCCACCGCGTGCACCTGGTGGGCCACGACCACGCAGTGGCCCGCCCCGGACCGCGTCGGCGTGGCCGTCGACCCGACGTTCGGGCACGACGAGACGTGGGGCATCGGCAGCTGGATCCTGTACACCGCCGTGTGGTGGCTGCCGGGGCTCCTCACCGTCGTGACCGTCCTCGCGCTCGTGGCCGGCGGTGCCACGCGGGTCGGCCGCGGGAACCGTCGCGCCCGACTCACGGACGTGCTGGCGAACGGCCGTCGTACGACGGGCGAGGTCACCGCGATCAGCGGCGGCACGACCCCGGACGCGTCGCGCACGCTGCTGCGGTGGACGTTCTCGTTCGTGGATCTGCACGGCGTCCGGCGCTGGGTCGAGCGGACCGAGGGCTTCACCCACGGCACCGCCCCGGTGCTCGGTGGGACGGTCACCGTGCTCCACGACCCGGCCCGCCCCGGCGACCGCAAGCGCATCTTCACGACGACCGGCAGCGGTGACGACCCCGAGGACTACCTGCGCCCCGGCACGACCTGAGGCCGGACGAAGATTGGCACTTCTCCACGAAAACGCGGCGCTCCTAGGCTCGTCAGCCGTGTCAGAACAGAACGTCCAGCCCCAGCAGCACCCGTACCAGCCGTACGCGACGGCACCGGCCGCCCCGCAGCGCACGAACACCCTCGCGATCATCGCGCTCGTGGCGGCGTTCGTCGCGCCGATCGTCGGGTTCGTCCTCGGCTTCGTCGCGATGTCCCAGGCGAAGAAGCGTGACGAGGGCGGCCGTGGCCTGGCGCTCGCCGCGGTCATCGTCGGCGGGGTGATCACGGTCTTCTACGCCGTGCTCTTCATCGCGCTCGTCGCGGTCGCGATGTCCGAGCCGTCGGTCACGTACCCGACGTCGTACTGACCGTCGGCTGACGGCGGTCGCCGGACGGGAGGCGCGGGGCACGCGCCCTACGCTGGTCACGTGACCGAGCGCCTCCCGTCCGACCCCCTGGTCCCGTCGACGGGACCGGCGCAGCCGGACGGTCCCACGCTGCCACCGACCCACGAGGCCACGACGAACGGCGTCGGGCCGCACCCCGAGCCCTGGCCGGACGACCCCCGGCTCGACCCGGAGCTGCTCGCCGCCGGGGACACCCGCAACGTCGTCGACCGCTTCCGGTACTGGTCGATGGACGCCATCGTCGCCGAGCTCGACACCCGCCGGCACGCCTTCGACGTCGCGATCGAGAACTGGCAGCACGACCTCAACATCGGGTCGATCGTGCGGAGTGCGAACGCGTTCCTCGCCGGCACCGTGCACGTCATCGGTCGGCGGCGCTGGAACAAGCGCGGGGCGATGGTCACCGACCGGTACCAGCACGTGCGGTACCACCCGGACGTCGCGGCGTTCCTGGCCGCGATGCACGAGGAGGGCCGGCCGGTCGTCGCGATCGACAACACCCCGGGTGCCGAGCGCATCGAGACCGCGGCGATCCCGGAGCGCTGCGTGTTCCTGTTCGGGCAGGAGGGACCCGGGCTCACCGACGAGGCCGTCGCCGGTGCGGACGCCCACCTCGAGATCACGCAGTTCGGGTCGACGCGGAGCATCAACGCCTCGGCCGCGGCGGCGATCGTCATGCACGCGTGGGTCGTCCAGCACGCGGTCCTGCCCACGGACTGACGCGCTCGCCGCGGGGCCGCGGGGCCGCCGGGCCGCCGGGGCCGCCGGGCCGGCGGGGCTGCGCACGAGACTCGGCTCCGCGGACACGTTCGCGACGCCGGGGCCGCGAACGTGTCCGCTCAGACGAGTCTCGTGCGCGCGGGCGGCGCGGGCGGGCTTGCTCGCGTCAGCGCGGAGCGGTCGTGCGGCGGGCGACGAGCCGGGGCTCGACCAGGGTCTCCTGCGCCGGAGCGGTCGGGTCGGCGATCCGGGCGAGCAGGCGCTCCCCGGCGCCACGGCCGATCTCCACGCTGCGGTCGTCGATGCTCGTCAGGCCGACGTAGGACGACGCCGCGAGCGGGGTGTCGTCGTAGCCCATCACCGACACGTCCTCGGGGACGCGCAAGCCCCGTGCGGCGAGCCCCGACATCGCACCGAGCGCCATGACGTCGTTCGCGGCGAACACCGCGGTGACGTCGGGGTGGGCGTCGAGCAGGTGCCCGACGGCCTCGGCGCCGGCCTCCTCGGTGGGTTCCACGGGCATGACGTGGGTGGCGAGCGAGGCGGGCGACGGGGCGGAGGTGATCCGTGCCTCCAGGCCGGTGAGCCGCTCCGCGGACGCAGCCGAGCGCCCGCCGACGAAGCCGATGCGCGTGTGGCCGAGCGCGAGCAGGTGCTCGGCGGCCATCCGACCACCGGCGCGGTCGTCGTTCGCGACGGTGTCGGCGCGGGGGAGCACCGCACGACCGCCGGCGACGACGACGGGCATGCTCGCCGGGATCGCGAGGTCGGTGTCGGGCTCGCCGGCGATGACGATGCCCTCGACGCGCATGGACAGGAAGCCCTCGACGGGTGAGGCGTCGAGCCCGGTGTTGAGGAAGCGGTCGGCGACGACGAGGCGGTGCCCCTGGTCCTGCAGCGCCTCGCGCAGGCCGGTGAGCAGGTCGACGAACCACTGGTTGCGGAAGTCGTCGAGCACGACGCCGATCGTGCGGCTGCGGGTGCCGGCGAGGGACACGGCCGCGGTGCTCGGGCGGTAGTCGAGTTCCTGGATGGCCCGCAGGACGGCCTCGCGGCGCTGGTCGCTGACCTTCGGGGACCGCTGGAGCACGAGCGAGACGAGGGACTTCGAGACCCCTGCGCGGGCGGCGACGTCGTAGATGGTCGCCGGTTTGCCGTCTGCGGTGGCGGACCTGCCGTCTCCCATGATCTCCCTCGACCCGTCGTGGTGTCCCTCGATCGTAGCGGCCCCGACTCGAGCGGTTGTCAGGACATGGTGGGTCGACCGGGGTGGGTGGGGTGCGGTGGGGCGAGCGCGGGGTGTCCGGCGTGCTCGCGGGGCGGAGGTGGCGCGGAGGCGGCGTGTGGTGCTGGGTGCTCGCGCACCACCGGAAGCACGTCGCGCCACGGAACCGCGTGGCGCGACGTGCTTCTCGTTGTGCTGACGGCCGAGCCGCCCCGAGCGCCGAGCGCCGCCCGCGCCGCGCCCGCGCCGCGCCCGCGCCGCCCGCGCCGCCGCGCTCCGCGCCGCGCCCGCGCTACCCGATCAGGCTCGGCCGCAGGTCGCGCAGCGTCCGTGAGCGGGTCTGCCGCGCCGTGACGACGTACGACACGAGCAGCGCGCCGAGCAACCAGCACGCGAGCACCCCCGCGTCCGACCACACCACCGCGAACGACCCGCCGTACATCGTCTGCCGGATCGCGTCGACGGAGTAGGTCATCGGGAGCGCGAAGTGCAGCGCCGCCAACGGCCCCGGCAGCGTCTGCCACGGGAAGGTCCCGCCGGCGGTCACGAGCTGCACGAGCATGAGCACCAGGCCGAGGAACTGCCCGACCGAGCCGAGCAGCACGTTGAGCGCCATGATGATCGCCGCGAAGGTCGCCGAGGCGAGCACCATCACGGCCACCGTCGACCCGGCGTGCACCACGTCGAGGTCGAGCGCGAACCGCACGATCAGGAACAGCGCCGCCATCTGCACGACCCCGAGGAGCGCCGGGGTGAGCCAGCCGCCGAGCACCACGCGCAGCGGCTTCTGCACGGCGGTGATCGCCCGCTTGGAGATCGGCTTGAGGATGAGGAACAGCGCGTACATGCCGATCCAGGCGGCGAGCGAGATGAAGAACGGAGCGAGGCCGGCGCCGTAGTTCGACGCGGCGGCGACGTTGTCGTCGCCGACCTTGACCGGGTCCGAGATCACGGACGCCTGCGACGAGCGCTGGGCGGCGGTCGACGCCGGGATCCTCGTGCGTCCCTGGTCGAGCTTCGCGGCGAGCTCCTTCGAGCCGTCCTCGAGCTGGTCGACACCCGACGAGAGCTGCGAGGCACCGGACGCGGCCGACGCGGCACCGTCCGCGAGCGAGGCCGCACCGGAGGACAGCGTCGGTGCCGCGGCGGCGAGCTTCGACGTGCCCGCGGCGACCTGCGACGAGCCCGATGCGAGCTGCGAGGCGCCGCTCGACGCCGATGCGATGCCGTCCGCGAGCTGCGGCGACGCCGAGGCCAGCGCCGACGTGCCGGCCGCGACCTGGGCCGACCCGTCGCGGAGCTGGTCGACGGCCGACTTGGTCGACGCGTAGGTCTCCTTGGCCGAGGCGCCGGCGGTGTTCACGTCGCCGACCGCCTTCGTGATCGCCTCCTGCTGCGAGGGGGTCAGCGTGACGCCCTCCGGCAGGTTCGCGGTGATCTGCGCGAGCACCGTGGCGGCGTCCACCGGCTGCACCGCGTCGACGTCGGCGCTGACCGAGTCGACCTTCTCGGCGAGCGCGGCGTTCCCCGCGGCGACCCGCTGCGCGCCGTCGTTCAGCTGCGCGGTCTGCGCGGGCAGCGACGCGGTCTGCTGCTGTGCGGACTGCAGCCCGGACGCCAGGGTCGAGGCCCCGGACGCGACCTGCTGTGCGCCGCTGTCGAGCTGCGCGGTCTGCGACGGCAGTGCGGCGGTGCCGGAGGCGAGCTGCGATGCCCCGGCGGACAGCGCGGAGGTGCCGGACGCGAGCGAGGACGCGCCGTCGGCAGCCGTGGTCGCCCCCGATGCGAGCTGTCCCGCACCGTCGACGGCGTCGCCGAGGCTGTCCCGCACGTCGGCGAGTCCGACGAGCAGGGTCGTCGCCGCCTGCTTGCCGACCCGCTCGGCGACGGCCGTGCGCATGGTCTTGCCGGCCTGTTCCGCGATGGTCGAGGCGAGGTACGAGTTCGTGTCCGCGGTCGTCATGACGAGTTCGGCACGCTTCGGGTCGTCGCCCTGCGCCGACGCCAGGGCCTCGGAGAAGTCGTGCGGGATAGTCACGACGAAGTCGTACTTGCCGTTCCGCACGCCCGAGCGCGCGTCGGCCGCGGTCGTCTCGGTCCACTTGAAGTCGGCGCCGTCGATCGCCTCCTTCGTGACGTCCTCGCCGTAGTCGACCCGGTCGCCGTCGAGCGTCGCGCCGGCGTCCTGGTCGACGATCGCGGCCGGGATCTGGTCGAGCTTGGCGTACGGGTCGCGGTTCGCCCAGAGGTACGCGCCGCCGTAGAGCAGCGGCACCACCATGAGGGCGACGAACGCGAGCCGGGCGAGCGGCGTTGCGGTGAGGCGCGCCAGTTCGGCGCGGATGAGCGAGGGGATGGTCACGCGGGTGCCTCCGTCGGGACGGTTGCGGGAGTTTCGGGGTCGGAGGGGCCGGACGGGAGGCCCTGGTCGCCCCCGTCGGTCGAGGTCGCGTCGTCGGGACCCTCGGTGCGGATCGTGTCGAGCAGCTGCTCGACGGTGGCTGCGGCGGCCTTCGACGTCACGAGGACGACGGTGACGCCGCGCCGGGCGACGTCGCGCACGACCGCGAACCAGTCGGCCACGGCGCCGCCGTGCCGCTCGGGCGAGGTGAGCACGATGCCCGTGACCCCGTCCCGCAGCAGCGCGAGCTCGACGAGCAGCCGCACCCGCACGTCGGTCGGGACCCGCTGCACGTGCGTGTCGGCGTGGTCCCGCATGCCGAGCTCGTCGAGCACGGTGTCGACGTGGTCGCGCGAGGGGCGCTGCCCGGCGAACGCGAGTTCTTCGCGCACGACCTTCCGGAGCGTCATGACGGGGAACGGTTCGGCGACGCCCGGGGTGTCCACGAGCGCGAAGGCCGCGCGCACCGCTGCGGCGTCCTCGTGTCCGTCGAGCAGCACCCGCCCGGACTCGGGACGCATCCGCCCGCCGGCGATCAGGGACGCGAGCACCGGGGCCTGCTCGGTCTCGACGGCGACGACACCGGGGCGACCGGGAGCGGCGACGGCGGACACGACGGGCAGCGCGGCGCCGGGCTCGTCGCCGATGCCGACGTGGTCGAGTTCGAGCGTCATGCGCGGGTCTCCTGCTCGGTACGGGGTGCGGGTGCGGCGGGTTCGGACAGCAGCGCGGTGCGCCAGTCGATTCCGGCGGTGCCGAGCGCCGACAGCACGACCGTGCGGCGACCGGCTTCGTCGCTCGTGCCGGACCGGGTGGCCTCGTCGAGGACGGCGATGCACGCGGCCTCGACCAGGCGGGCGAGCGTGTCCGCGTCGACGTCGTCGCGCATCGAGCCCTCGTCGATGCCGAGCGCGCAGGCCGTGCGGACCTGTGCCCGCAGCGGCGCGAACACCTCGGCCACGGACTCGGCGAACGGGCTGCGCAGGGCGACGCGGGCCATGGAGCGCACGTGCGAGACCTCGGCCCAGAGCGTCACGGCGATCGCCGCGAGCCGTGCGGCGGGCGGGAGGTCGGCGAGCTCGGACGACGACGGCATCGCGCCGGCGATCCGTGCGGCGCCGCCGGTCACGACCTCGCGCACGAGGTCGTCGCGGGAGGGGAAGTGTCCGTAGACCGCACGGCGCGACAGGCCCGCGGCGGACGCGATGGTCTCGAGCGAGGCATCGGGGTCCTGCTGCAGGACGCTCCGTGCGGCCTCGATCAGGGCGGCCCGGTTCGCCGTCGCGTCCCGTCGGGGCGCGCGTCCGGGCTGGTCGGTGGTGGTCACGAGCACCATCGTAATAACGTGCACACGGCTGTGCAAGTTACGAGGTGGTGTACCCCCGAACGAGGGCCAGTCCTCCAAAGTGCGGACTGTTCCGCCTGTGAACGAACGCATAACTTCACAGGAATTCCCACCACGGACAGAGCCGAGGAGTGCGCCCTGTGACACGTGCAACACCGAACCGTGCAGTACCCGAGCAACCACCCACCACGGAGCGCACCACGCGGTCACGCGTCGCACGCATCCTGACCGCCGGCATCGCCGCCGTCGCCCTGTCGTGCGGCGGTCTCGCCGTGGGCGGCGCAGCGAACGCCGCGCCGAGCGGTCTCTCCGCCGCCGACCTCAAGCTCGCGGCGCCCCTGCGCGACGCCAAGCCCCAGAAGACGGTCGCGGCGTTCGTCCGCACGACCGGCCAGGGGGCCCTCGAGGTCGACGCGAAGGCGAAGGGCGGCGACCTGACGAAGTCGAAGACCCCGTCGTCCGCCGCGAAGGAGCGCGTGCAGGCGATCACGTCGACCGTCGACGCCGTCCGCGCCGCCGTCAAGCGGTCCGACGCGACGGCGACGGAGCTGTACTCGACCGAGTACACCGTCCCCGGTGTCGCCGTCGTCGCCGACGTCGACGCCCTGCGCGACATCGCCAGCCGGTCGGACGTCGAGAGCATCATCCCGCTCACGCCGAAGAAGATCGTCGACCCGACCCCGGGTGACGCGTCGAAGGCCCCGAGCGGCGTCGACCCCGACCTCGTGCAGCCGGGCGCGGACGGCGTCAGCCCGAAGAACGCCGCGAGCGACGTCTACACGCGCTCGCTCGACGCGTGGCAGCAGACCGGCCGCACCGGCAAGGGCGTCAACGTCGCCGTCCTCGACACCGGTCTCGACTACACCCAGGCCGACTTCGGCGGCCCCGGCACGACGGCCGCGTACGAGCAGGCCCTCGCGAGCACGAGCGCGCCGGACCCGAGCTGGTTCGACGCGAAGAAGTACCTCGGTGGCTACGACTTCGCCGGCCCCACCTACAACGCCGACTCCTCGAGCGCGGGCTACGACCCGACCCCGAAGCCGGACGCGAACCCGATCGACGGCAAGGGCGGCGACCACGGCACGCACGTGTCCGGCACCGCCGCGGGCTACGGCCTGACCGCGGACAAGAAGACGTTCCGCGGCGACTACACGAAGCTGACCAACCAGTCCGTCCAGGACATGTGGATCGGCCCGGGCACCGCGCCGGACGCCGGCCTCTACGCCCTCAAGGTGTTCGGTGACGGCGGCGGCTCGACCGACCTGACCGGTGCCGCGCTCGACTGGGTCGGCCAGGCCCTGACCGAGGGCAAGGACATCAACGTCCTCAACCTGTCGCTCGGTTCCGACTACGGCGCACCGGACGACCCCGACAACGCGAAGATCGACGCGCTCACCGCCCGCGGTGTCCTGCCCGTCATCGCCTCGGGCAACGCCGACGACTTCACCGACATCGGTGGCTCGCCGGGCAACGCCGAGGGTGCCCTCACCGTCGCCGCGAGCGCCACCGGGCAGTCGCTGTTCGACGGTGTCAAGGCCACCGCGCCGTCCGACGTCGCCGGCACCTACCGAGCGCAGTACTCGCAGAACTACCAGGGCACGCTGCCGGTGGAGGGCGACGTCGTCGTCCCGACCACGAACATCGACGGCTGCGCAGCGTTCAGCGCCGACGAGGCCGCGAAGATCAAGGGCAAGGTCGTCTGGCTGAAGTGGACCGACGGGGCGCTCGAGTGCGGCTCCGGTGTGCGCTTCACCAACGTGCAGGCAGCCGGCGGTGTCGGCGTCCTGCTGGCCGGGACGGTGACCAGCTTCGACTCGGGCATCGCGGGGAACGCGACCATCCCGGGTGCCGAGCTGACCTCGGACAGTGCTGCGAGCCTCCAGGCCGCCGCGACGGCCGGGACCCTGCACGTGCAGTTCGCCCAGGAGCTCAAGGGCTTCCAGCTGGCGACCGACCAGGCGAACGTGAACACGCTCGCCCCGTTCACCAGCCGTGGCGTGCACGGCTCGTTCGACGACATCGTCAAGCCGGACGTCGCCGGCCCCGGGGTCAACGTGATCTCCGCGGCCAACGGCACCGGTGACGGCCGCATGTCGATGAGCGGCACCTCGATGGCGACCCCGCACGTGGCCGGCATCGTCGCGCTGACGTTCCAGTCGCACCCGTCGTGGACGGCCCCGCAGGTCAAGGCTGCCGTGATGAACACCGCGACGCACGACGTTCGTCAGGGTGACCAGAACGCCACGCTGCTGCGCCAGGGCGCCGGCCGCGTCGACGCGCTGCAGGCGGTCACCGCGGGCACCACGGTGCGCAGCATCGAGAACGACCAGCTCGTCACCGCCTCGTACGGTGTCGTCGAGGTCAGCGGGAAGACCACCGAGTCCCGCACCCTGCAGATCCAGAACACCGACGGCCGTCCGCACACGTACGACGTGGCGTACCAGGCCCAGGTGGACCAGCCGGGTGTCGCGTTCTCGCTGAGCACGAAGCGGGTCACCGCTCCGGCGCACGGCACCGCGACCGTCAAGCTGACGTACACGATCGCCGACCCGACGCAGCTGCGTCGCGTCATCGACCCCACGCAGGAGTCGGTGCAGTCCGGCTACCAGCGTGAGTTCGTCGCCGCCGAGTCCGGTGTCGTGTCCTTCACGCCGACGGACGCGAAGCTGAACCCGATGCGCCTCGGTGCGTACGTCGCGCCGAAGCCGGTCAGCGCCGTGCACGGCAAGGACATCGCGTTCTCGGGCTCGACCACGACCGCGGAGCTCGCGCTCACCGGCCGCTCGGTCGACCAGGGCGACGCCGTGACCGGGTACCACTCGTCCGTCGCACCGTTCGTCCTGGGCGGGACCGACCCGCAGGAGCCGCTGCCCGCCGGTTCGGCGAAGCAGTCGCTGCAGGCCGCCGACGTCCGGGCCTACGGCGCGAACTACGACGAGGCATCCGACACGCTCGCCTTCGGCGTCCAGACCGCGGGTGCCGACGCGAACCCCGGCGCGGTGACCAACGTCGAGGTCCTCATCGACACGGACCGCGACGGTGAGCCGGACTACCTGGTCTACGACGCCAAGTCGGCCACGGTCGACGCGACGCTCGCCACCACGGTGGACCTCGCGACGGGCAAGACGGTCGACGCGCAGCCGCTCAACGGCGGCACCGCGGGACAGGACGTCAACACGTTCGACAGCGCCGTCAAGGTGCTGACGGTGTCGGCGTCGACCATCGGTGCGACCGGTCCGTTCGACTACTCGGTCCTGACCGAGTCGGCGTACGCCCCGGCCCTCGCCACCAGCGGCTCCAACGTCGTGGACGAGACCGACCCGGCGACGTACGACCCGTCGGCACCGGCGCTCACCTTCGCGCAGGGCACCCCAACCGGTGTGCTCTACGCGGACAAGGGCGCGCTGCAGGTCACGCGACAGGCCGACGCCACGAACGCCCGGGTCCTGCTGCTCCACCTCGGCAACGCGGTGGGCGACCAGGCCGACGTGCTCCAGGCGGCGCAGACCGCGCCGACGCTCACCCTCCGCGAGGGCAGCGCCGTCACGATCTCCGGCACCCCGAAGGTCGGCAAGACGCTCAAGGCGAAGCCCGGCTCGTGGGACGGCAAGAAGGTCTCGTACTCGTACCAGTGGCTCCGTGACGGCGTCGCGGTGCAGGGTGCGACGGACCAGCGCTACACGCTCGGCACGACGGACGCGGGGCACCGCTTCTCCGTCGAGGTGACGGCGAAGGCGACGGGCTACCAGGACGGCTCGGCGACCTCCGCCGAGACCGCGAAGGTGGCACCCCGCAAGTAGTTCTCGACACGAACGCCCCGTCGCCGGTCCGGTGGCGGGGCGTTCGCCGTTCCCGGTCGTCGAGCGGAGTGGTCCCGAGTGCGGCAATGGGACATGTAGTTAGGCAAACTAGGCAATAGATGGGAGAGTGAGGTCATGCGATCCCACACCTCCCTGATGCAGCTCCGGGCGAACCCGATGGAGTGGCGCCGCCGTGGGCTGACCCCGCCCGACGCGCTCCAGGCCATGGTCGAGGAGCGGCTCGCGCAGCCCGGTCACGCCCAGCCGGTGGGCGACCCGTCGTACCAGGACTTCTTCCGCGCCTGATCGCGGAACGCCACCACCACGACGGACGGGAGGCGGGGGGGCCCCGCCCTCGCCGCCCCCCGGGCCGT